>JAFYZW010000101.1 GCA_017548545.1 Bacteroidales bacterium
ATAGAAGAGAATGGAAATGCAAAGGTGAGCCTGTTCTCTACTGAGTATAACCGTTGCTTCGAGCATGACATGCCTTTGGCCTTGATGTCGTCTGCTGAGCAGAGAAAAGCTCTTCTGGAGTCGCTCAATATGCCCAAATCTTCCATCTCTGAGCTTGATGTCAAGACTGAAGGGAAAAAACTGACCTTAAAACTGGAAGCTATAAGTGAAGGTTTCGGTCGTGTGAGTGGTTCGCGCATTTTCGTCCCATTCTCTTTGCATCCATATTCGGCTCTTCGCAACCCGAAGGAGCCTGCCCATGTAATCGATCTGGAGAAGGCGGGATACGTCTCGACCGACAGCATTGTCATCGTATTGCCTGAGGGCTATGCCATAGAGTCCTCACCCAAGTCGCAGACCGTGGAGTCGGAATTCGGCAGTTATTCTCTGGAATGCAATGTAGAAGGGAATGAGGTGCACGTGGTGTGCGTCCTGAAGATCAAGAGTGGCATCTACGCTGCAGAGCTCTTCGAGCAGTGGGTAGCGTTCCGCAAGCAAGTGTCTTCCATCTGCGGCGGCAAGATAATTATCAAAAAGATTTGAATAGGCAAGATATTATTACTTGCAGGACACCCGTAACAACTTCCTTGTTGTGGGAGAAACTTTATGCGCGTCGCTCATGCGCAGTCCGATGACCCATAGGATGGCGCCTGTGGCATCGCAGAGCAGCCATGTGGTTGCCTTCTGCATGGGGCTATAGTGGGCATCGGTGAAGAGGTCGGAAACGAGACGTGTGTGGCCTTTCATGCCCAATGGGGCGATGCGATCGCCTTCTCTCCAGCGTCGCACCTGCAGGGGTAGAGTAAGGGTGTCAGCATCGAAAGTATTCTCGTTGGGCGACGAAGGCTGTGGAATACCCTTCTCGGGACCATCAAGGGCCATTTCTTCAAACGATAGAATGGGCCGATATTTATCCAATTCCTCCTCTCGGACTGGTGCCGTGTATAGGAGTTTCGACGTGCGGATGACTTGGGTCTTGGATGGGATGATGTATCGTGCCAGCCACTCGTGCAGGAAGTCTTCGAGATGCTCGGGGAACTGGCGTGCAGCCTCCGAGATGTTCAGTTCGTCCCATTGGAGCCCCCATTGGCTGTGGTGCGTGGTGAGTGCATCGAACAATCCCAGATAACGCTGGGCAAAATATGCTGTGCCCTGAAGATGTTCAATCGTCTGCGTAATGCCTTGACGCACTTGGGGAACCATCTCTTCCATGAGAGGCATGAGCTGATTACGTATCTGATTGCGGAGTGTGTCGCTCATGTCATTGGTGCTGTCGATGACGTAACTGAGGTCATTGTCGCGCAGATAATCGATAATGTCTTGACGACTGAGACAGAGGAGGGGACGAATGACATGTGTCAATTCATTCTTGGCAACAATTCCAGTCATTCCGTTGATGCCTGTGCCGCGCATCATGTTCATCAGCATTGTTTCGATGCTATCATCTTGGTGGTGACCGAGGGCAATGAGGAGACCCCCTCGGTCCCCCTGCTTAGGGGGAGGACAGTTTGAGGGGTTTGAAAGGCTGTGCCACCAGTTGTAGCGAAGTTCGCGAGCTGCCATCTCGACGGAGAGATGGTGCTCTTTCATATATGCATAAGTATCGAAGCCTTGGACGAGGAGGGGCACATGCAACATGGTGCAGAGCTGTTCACAGAACCGTTGGTCGCGGTCGGATTCGTCGCCACGGAGGTGGAAGTTGCAATGCAATGCCTCGCAGGTATAGCCTAGCGTGCAAAGGATATGGAGGAGAGCTACAGAGTCAGGGCCTCCGCTTAGGGCAACGTAGAGGCGACCTCCTTGGTCACCCTGCTCAGAGGGAAGGGGAAGAAGCTGATTTTTTGCGATAAAATCTGTGACCCGTTGGAGAATATGTTGGCTGATTAGGCTCATGACATGTCAATTCGTTAGTTTTTCGCTGCAAAAATACAAAAAAACTCGTGAAAATTTCACTATTTGGAAAAATTTAACTATCTTTGCCGCGCATTTTGCACGAAAATATCAAAAAATCGACTTATATGATTGAAAAGATTAACGCCATGATGGCCGAGATTGAGGCACTCAAGGCAAATAATGCTGACGAGATTGAGGCGCTGCGTATCAAGTATCTCAGCAAGAAAGGTGAGATAACGGGTTTGATGGCAGAGTTCCGCAATGTGGCAGCTGATCAGAAGCGCGAAATTGGTCAGCGGTTGAATGCCCTCAAGGCTGCTGCCACCGAAAGGATCGAAGCCCTCAAGGCAGAATATCAGTCAGAAGATCACATCGACGCGGATATCGACCTTACTCGTCCTGCTTACCCCGATGAAGTGGGAACACGTCATCCGTTGAGTCTGGTTCGTCAGGAGATTGTGGATATCTTTGCCCGTTTGGGCTTCTCTATCGCTGAGGGACCTGAGGTGGAGGACGACTGGCATGTATATGGTGCACTCAATTTCGCCGACGATCATCCGGCACGAGATATGCAGGATACGTTTTTCATCCAGCAGGATCCCATCGTTTTGCTACGCAGCCACACTTCATCGGTGCAGGTTCGTGTGATGAACGAACAGAAACCACCTATCCGCGTGGTTTGTCCAGGTCGCGTCTATCGTAATGAGGCCATTTCAGCACGTGCCCACTGCTTTTTCCACCAGGTGGAGGGTTTATATATTGATAAGGATGTGTCGTTTGCCGATCTCAAGCAGGTGCTTCATCAGTTCGCCGTCGAGATGTTCGGACCTAACACCCAGATTCGCCTTCGCCCCAGCTACTTCCCGTTCACCGAGCCTTCTGCCGAAATGGATGTGAGCTGTACGCTTTGTGGCGGTAAGGGTTGTTCAATGTGCAAGGGTGCCGGCTGGCTTGAGATCATGGGATGCGGCATGGTGGATCCCAACGTCCTTGAGGCTTGCGGCATTGATTCGAAGGAATACACCGGTTACGCATTCGGCATGGGCGTGGAGCGTATCGCCAACCTGAAGTATCGCGTCAAGGACCTCCGACTGTTCTCCGAAAACGACAAACGATTCCTGAATGAGTTCGCAGCCGCACATTAATTGTTAATTGTTAACTGTTAATTGTTAATTGATTAATGGACCTGATTCCAAGTTTCGCTGTTGATCATACCAACTTGCAACCCGGTATCTATGTGAGCCGAAAAGACGAGGTGGGAGGCGTGGTAATTACGACCTACGATATCCGCATGACTGCGCCAAATCATGAGCCGTGCCTCAATCCTGCGGCCATTCACACCATAGAGCATTTGGTGGCAACCTATCTGCGCAACCTTGACGGTTGGAAAGATAACATCATCTATTGGGGCCCCATGGGGTGCCTTACTGGCAACTACCTGATCATGAAAGGAGATTACTCCTGCGAGGAAGTGCGTCAACTGATGATTGGGGCTTTCGAATATGTACGTGACTATAATGACGAGGTGCCCGGCACTACACCTGCCACCTGCGGGAATTACCTGATGCATGATTTGCCCATGGCCAAGTATG
>JAFYZW010000102.1 GCA_017548545.1 Bacteroidales bacterium
ACAGTACCGGAAATCATGTAATAGACTTCCTTGCTGTCTTCCTTAGCGATGAAGTCGGCAATAGAAACCGCGGTTACTGCATACTTCAGCTCCTCGAAAGTAGCCGAGCCCATCTGTGGAGTTTCCTTGTAAGAAGTACGCTTACCTACAACGGTAACGATATCACCTACCTTGGCACCTGCCTCGATGAAGCCTTCAGCACGATAGATCAGCACTTCGCCCGAGTAGTCACGCAGATAGAAGCTCTTGCCCTGCTTGTCACTGGCGTAGAGTTCGGTGATGATACCCGTGATACGATACTGGGAATCATCTTCAGCGGCAGCAAGGAATTCCGATACAGGAACTTCCATGATAGCACCCTTCTGGACGATAGCCTGCTCGGCGGTGTAGTTCTTCTTGCCATCGGAGGTAACGAAGGAAACAGTGGTGCCACGGTCGCCACCAGCATTAGGTGCAGCGAGGAGAGTAACGATATTTGTATTACCCTTAATCTCGATACCCGTAACCGAGAGCCACGACTTAGCTGCCTCAGGAATATTGACAGTCACACCATTGGCCTTGTTGGTGAGATAAGCCTTGATTTCACCGCCTTCGAGAGGCAGTTCGTTCGACTTAACGCCAGCCACATAGGTCGAATCACACTTGATGAGCGACTTGTTGACACTAATGAAGGTGGCATCAACGAGCTCAACAGTACCATTGTAAGTGGTCTTTGGACCCTCAACAGTAACTTCGTCACCGACTTCGATGTTGAAGCTTGCCCAGTTGTAGGCACCCTTGGCATCAACAGTACCATAGATATAAACAGAACCGGTACCATCGTTGATGTAGAAGTTGCCGTAATTGGTATTGGCAATGCCCGTACAGATGCCACGGATACGGAATGTGACGCCATCGGCACCAGCGATTACCTCAGCACAAGACGAAATGGGCAGTTCACGCTTCTCGGTCTGCTGAAGAAGGTTGATGCGCTGTGTCTTACCATTGCAAACAATAGCTACAGTACTACTCTGTGTATCTTTGGCAGGACCAGCAGTGAAGGTTACTGTGGTCTGACCTGCACCACCCGACATAGGGCTGATGGTGACCCATTCAGGAATAGCGAAGGATTTATCGTTCTGGAACGCCCAGCTATCGGTGGCATTCACCGTGATGGTGGTAGAGCTGCCAGCAGCATCAAACGTCACGTATGACGATGAAACCTGTATCTCGTCGAGCAGCGTAACCTTGTCGTCATCATCACAACTTACGCAAGCGCCAACGGTAGTGATTGCTGCAAATGCAATCAGGAGATATTTGTGGAGTTTCATAGATTATAACCTTAATTAAATGTATATTTGATACCGATTGACATATACCAGCACTGGCCAAGGCTGTAGTTTGGAGTAAAGGTCTCCGTTTCACCATTGATCACATCCGGTGTCGAGAAGGTAGCGTAGCCGTCGGCATCCACACCCTCGTACTTGAGGATACGTGCCTCGGTACCAATCTCAGGATTGAGCCACTTGGCAACGCCCCACTTGTTGTTGAAGAGGTTCATCACGTTCTTGATGTCGGCGCTGAGGGTGATCATGTTCTTCTGACCAGCTACCTTGAACTTGAAGTCATGCTTGTAGCTGAAGTCCAAACGATGGAGCCATGGAGTATAGATGCTGTAAGCCTCCGAATACTTGCCCTGATGACTGGAGAGGTAACTATCTTCATGAACGTAAGCCATGAAGCGGTCGCGGTCGTCGTCGCTGACGAAACGCATCTGGCCGTTCTTAACCTCCTCATCGGTTGGGATATAGATGGCATCGTAGTTATAACCGTCACCATTCATATCGTTGATCATCATGTACGAATAGTTGTAACCACCACGCGAAGCCTCGTAGATGAAGCTATAGTGGTTACCGCTCTTGTCGTTGATGGTGGCAGAAGCTACAACGCGGTCGGGAGTAACATACTGTGAGTTGTGAACCGGGATGTTGTTCGGGCCCTCATAGGTGGGCACATAGGTAAATGCAGACTCAGCAGCAGAACCTGGCATACCAGTCACCTCCTTGTTGGCGGTATGAGTGTAAGCAGCCATCAGGTCGATCCACTCAGCAGGCTTGGCATTGAGAGTGGTGCTGAATGACCATCCGTAGCCACGGCTGGTGTTCTCGAGGATGAATGCCTTGGTGTTGGTACGGAAACCAGCAGGATAGATAGGACGGTTGTCAACGCCGTTGAAACGTGCGAAGCCACCTACACCGGGGATAGCCCAGTCGGAGATCGATACCAGATTGATAGCCTTGTGGTAGATACCCTCGACAGTAACCGACATTGGGAATCCAACAGGGATCTGATAGTCAACAGCCAACGAGGTCTTCCATACCTGTGGAAGCTTGAAGTTGGTGTCAACACCGCAGATCGAAGAAGGCTTCGTGCCCTTATCTGGCGTAATGGTTGCAGGATAGCCGAGGCTAATGAGCTTGTCACGAAGAGCAGCGATGGTGGGCTTGCCATTCGAATCGGTCACGAGACCTCCGGCAAAGGTATCCATCGAGAAGCCGCGCTTAGCAGCCTCGCTGGCTGTGATAGCTGCCTGATACTGCACCATACCCGAGTTGGTAGGCATATTGGTGAAGAATACGAGAGGCAGGTTACCCTGGAAGAGACCTGTACCGCCACGGAGCTTGAGGCGCTGGTCGCCAAACAAGTCGTAGGTGAAGCCGACACGTGGAGAAATGGTCACGTGCATGTCGGGCCAACGACCAGTATCGACATGACGCTCGGTGCCATCAGCCTTATAATAGGTAAGATCATAGATGGCTTGGTTAGTCATAAGGTCACCCTCGTCGAAGAAGAGGCCGTCAAAACGGATACCAGCAGTAACGTTAAGTTTCTCGTTCACGTTCCACTCGTCCTGCAGATAGAGGCCTACTGTGTGCTGCTGTACACGGGCAGCAGGATTGTCTTCGCCATCGTAGCCATAGGTAAGGCAGACAACTTCGGGTGTAGCTCCATTGATGAAGTCCTCTACGCTGTTGTAGCGATAGTAACCCGTACCATTACGCATATAAGCGTTGTCGGCCATCTTGTACTCATACTTAAGACCAGCAGTGAACTTGTGAGCGCCCCAGAAGTAGGTGACGTCATCCTTCACGTTGAATACCTTGTCGTGTACGCCGTTGTTCCAGGTGAAGAGCTCGTAACCAAGGGCCATGTAGATCTGATCATTGCCCTGATAAGGTTTCTTGATGTCGATGTGGGGGAACTCGTCAGAGTTGGAGCCACGGACATCGTTCTTCTGAGAATAGGTGGCGATGAACTGGTTGGAGAGGTTGTCGGTGAAGCGGCTGTTCAAGTCGAACGACCACGAATGCACGATGTTCTCCATAGAATAGAGCGTGTTGGCAAAAGCCATCGAATACTGGCCGATACGGGAACCTGACATACGGGTGCCACCATCCATTGAAGAAGCGTTGGTATTGTTCCAGACGTTGTTCTTCGTATAGTTGTAGCGTACAGCCACGTGATGATTAGTGGTGATATTCCAGTCGAGACGAACCAGGAACTTGGTGTTCTCTTCATCAGCAGGATAGTCGGTATAAGAACCAGTGTCGTAACCGTACTTGCTCTTCACGAAGTCCGAAACAGTCTTCATATCGGACTGAGTGGTACGTGAGATGTAATTGGTAGCATCCATCACGCCATCTGTCGAAGCACGCCAACGATTGACAACGGTTGGAGTCTTGATCTGCTCGTAGTTAGCGAAGAAGAAGAGCTTGTTCTTAATGATGGGACCGCCCAACGTAAAGCCATAAGTAGTCTGACGGCTCTTGTCACGAGCACCAGAGAACTGCACGCCACGCACAGCGTCGCCCTGCATGTTCTCGTTCTTGTGATAGACGTAGGCGCTGGCCTTGAACGTGTTCGTACCCGACTTGGTAATGGCATTCACACCACCACCCACGAAGTCGGTCTGACGTACGTCGTAAGGAGAAACGACAACCTGGAGCTCCTGGATGGCATCGATAGAGATTGGGTTGCCACCACCAGGGAGGTTAGAGCTAAGACCGAAGTCGTTGTTGAAGCTGGCGCCATCGACGGTGAAGTTGGCCGTACGACCATCGGTGCCGGCGAAGCTCATGCCGTTGCCTCCGTAAGGTGACAGACGTGTGAAGTCGGTCAAGCCACGGTTCACAGTTGGCATGTTTTCGATCTGGCTCAAGTTGATGTTGGTAGTTGCACCGGTCTTGACACTATTGAACTTTGTGCCAGAGCCTACAACTACAACCTCGTCGAGGAGATCGGTATCCTCCGAGAGCTTGGTGTTAAGGTTGAAGGTCTCACCGAGTTCGAGAGAAATGTTCTCGAACTTCTGAGTCTTCGCACCCACATACGAGATAATTACCTCATAAGGGCCGCCTACACGCATACCGCGAATAGCATATGCACCCTTTTCGTTGGTAATCGTACCATAACGGGTACCTGAAGGAACATGGATTGCCTGCACAGTCACACCAATCACCGGACCAAGGTCATCGGTGATGATACCCGACAACGCCGAAGTGGTGACCTGTGCCATAAGCATCACGCTCGAAACGAGCGCCATTACTAAGGTCAGTAATGATTTCTTCATTTTGTTGTTGTTTAAAGTTGTTTGTATTAATAATAGTTATAGATGTGCTGATAACATTTTCTTACCTTAAAAACTCAACATAGGGGCGAATGAAGACAACTCCCTCGTTCTGTTCTATTACGGCGCAAAGATAATCAATTTCTATGACATTCTTGCTGCTTTCAGGGCTTGCAGCCAAAATTTTAACACTTTTGTGAATACAATTGTTAATTTTAAGGATTTAGGCTGCAATTAACATAGTGAAGGGTATATACTAAAGTATATAAACATGAAAACCGCCCATTCTCAAACGAGAATGAGCGGGGATTTCGAATCAATTCTTGACTTTGTCAACAATTGCTTTGAAGGCTTCCGGATGATTCATGCCGAGGTCAGCGAGGACCTTACGGTTGATGTCGATGCCGTTGGCATGGAGCAGACCCATGAGCTTGGAATAGCTGAGACCCTCAAGACGGGCAGCTGCGTTAATACGCTGAATCCAAAGAGCACGGAAGTTGCGCTTCTTGGCGCGACGATCGCGGAATGCATAAGTCAAACCTTTCTCCCAGGTATTCTTTGCAACGGTCCACACATTCTTGCGGGCACCAATGTAACCTCTAGTGAGGTGGAGAATCTTCTTGCGTCTTGCACGTGACGCTACGTGATTTACCGAACGTGGCATAGTGTAAAAGTTTTTTTAAACGCCGCGGGGCACGAGACCCACTTAATACAGCTGTTTTGTTAATAGATGTGAGAAAAGACTGGAAGAACCCTTGATTACTTGAGGCAAAGGAGCTCACGAACATTGGTCTTATTGGCATTGTCCAAAATGGAGAAACCAGTAAGGTTACGCTTCTGCTTCTTAGTCTTCTTGGTCAAGATGTGGCTCTTGTAAGCGTGCTTTCTCTTGATCTTTCCTGATCCGGTGAGCGGGAAACGCTTCTTGGCACCGGAATTAGTCTTAACTTTTGGCATTTTGTTTGATTATTAAATAAAATTGAATATAATGACGTGTCCTAAAGGACGGTCTTGCAATTTACTCCTCTCCCTTGAGCCCTGCCTCTTTGAGCGCAGCTGCAAGGGGATTTGTTTCTGTTAAATCTCGAGGAGTCTCGGGCTTGACGCCCTTGATCTCGACAGTTTGTTGCTTCTTTTCGGCTTTGTTTGCCTGGTCTTTCTTCTGATCCTTCTTCTGGCTACCGCTCTTGGGTGAGAAGATTAGAATCATACGCTTTCCTTCAAGTGTCGGAGGATAATTGTCCGGCTTTCCGAAATCCTGAAGGTCCTGCGTAAAGCGAGCAAGCAGAACTTCACCTTGTTCCTTGAACAAAATCGAACGGCCCTTGAAGAAGACGTAAGCCTTCACCTTCGAACCTTCCTGGAGGAACTCCTTGGCATGACGCAGTTTGAATTCGTAGTCATGATCATCGGTCTGCGGACCGAAACGGATTTCCTTTACAACGACCTTGGCAGCATTTGCCTTGGCCTCTTTGGCTTTCTTCTTCTGCTGGTAGCAGAACTTCTGATAATCCATCACCTTGCATACAGGTGGATCGGCTGTGGCACTGATCTCCACGAGATCGAGTTCCAATTCTTCAGCGATACGCATAGCCTCTTGAATGGGATAGATGCCCATCGTCACGTTGTCGCCGACAAGACGAACTTCTTTCACGCCACGAATGCGATCGTTGATGCGATGCTCGTCCTTGTTATTATTGTTGTTCTGCATGGTTGGGCGCTGACCCTTAGGGCGTGCGCCTGATGGTTTGGGTCTGTTAGGACCGCCGTTGTGAGGTGTAAATGCCATTAACTAAATGGATAGTTAATAATTTGAATTGTTTAAGTTGGTGATAAAATTTCCTTTTCGTATCGCTCTTTATACTCAAAAATTATAAAGAGAATTCTCGAAAATCGGCTGCAAAGATATGAAATATTTTTTAAATAAAAAACATTTCGCATTTGTTTTTGCTAAAAAATCTTATATATCAAGTCCAATTGCTACCTATACGATGCAAAATTTGCACTATATAAGGCCTTCTATCGGATCCTTAATTACTTGAGTAACAACATAACCGTGTGACTCGGCCACCTTCAAAACGACGGATCGGAGCGCCCAAGCGAGGCTGCCGACCAAGCGCACATCGACCACATCTTCCCCACCGTTCACATCGGCGATGCGCATGACATTGCGACGCCAGAACTCATCCGTGCCTCGATATGCAAGCTCCTCGACATAACCCAACGAGAGATGCCGCCCAAGGAATGCGGCAAAAGTAGCCAGATAGCGATTGGAACAAGGCATCTGATAAACATGTTTGATTGCACTCTCGGAGGTAATTACACCGTAATCGTCCTCAAATGCCTGACGAACACGCTCGGGCATCTGCCCCTTGAGATAATCGCCCAATATTTGCCGACCGAACCACGCGCCACTGCCCTCATCTCCAAGGATATATCCCAAGGCAGGCATGGGTTGCAAGGTTCGTGTCAAAGGATTGAAAAGTGCGGCAATGGACCCTGTACCCATGATGCACGCGATGAATGGATCGGCCGATGCCTGCTGTCCCTTTGTCTTTAAGGCAAGAGCCGCTCCCATAAGGTCCGATTCGACCACGACCCTCGTCATCGGTGTCAAAGCGGCGCGCAAAGCTTGCTCGACCACAGCAACACGATCACCGCTGCACCCTGAGCCATAAAAACGCAACTCGTCAGGACGAGCCTCGGCCCCTCCCATGTCGACAAGCACCTGCCGAATGGTCGCAGTAATCTGTTCCTGCGTAACATAGAGTGGGTTCAAACCCTGTGTCTGTGCAGAACGAATCATCTTGGGCAAACCTGGAAGCTGTTCCACAAGCGCCCAATGAGTCTTGGTGCTGCCGCTATCGGCGAAAAGTATCTTCATGCCGTGTTACTTCAGTTTGATCTTGAACGTCTTCTTTGCGGTCTTTCCTTCGTTGTTGTAATGGTCAACGGCGGTCACCACATAGGTATATTTGGAAGCGTTACTGATGTCGTAGTCTATGAATTCGGGCTTGGAAACCTGCAAATAGAGATGCTCCATGTTTCGTGTATTAACCATTTCGCCTTTGACAAAACGATATACATTATAATATAATATGGGATCATTCTCATCCTTCTTGTCAACCTTGGGAGCAGACCACTTAAGGAACAAGCCTACCTTGTCGCCAGAACGCACCAACGTACCGTCCAAGTCTTTCACCTTGTCTGGTGCATCATCGTCAAGGTTGGAGTAAGCTGGAGGCATCACATGGTTGGGGAAGACAGACTGCTTCATGAAGTCACGAACGCTGAACTGATTGTCCTCCACCTGGTAAGCATACCAGAAACAATTGCCCTTCACATTCTTGTCGCCGCGCGCCTGATTGATCTTCGACAGGAAATTCTTGCTGCCATTGAGGAGAGATGGCGTCGAAGCATTGTTGGCGGCTCCATCGAGACTACGTTCGATGCTCTGGCCGATGTACAACTGGCAAGGCGCAGGGATATTCTTGGCCCACCATGTGCAAAGCGTGTTATAATCGGCAGCCTTGTGTCCGATCTCCCAATACAACTGGGGAATGACATAGTCGATCCATCCCGACTGGGCCCAAAGGAGTACATCGGCATAGAGGTCATCATAACATTGAGTACCATTGGTATTCGAACCGCCCTCCCAACTCTTCTGATTACGATAGATGCCGAACGGACTGATGCCAAAACGAACCCAAGGTTTAATAGCACGTATATCCTCATGAACCGACTTGATGAGGATATTGACGCTGCGGCGACGGAAATTGGCGAGATCAGCACGGCTGGTGGGATTGAAACCCATTTGAGGTGCGTACGCCTGGAATGTAGCAATGTCATTGAACTCTTTACCTGCTACGGGATAGGGATAGAAATAGTCGTCCATGTGGATGGCATCAACATCGTAGCGGCTGACGATATCATTTACCACCGAGCGAATCCATGCACGGCACTCGGGAAGACCAGGATTGAGGTAAAGGCGATCGTCAAAGACCACGAAGTACTCGGGATGCTGATGATAGAGGTGATTGCTTGCAAGATTGAAGTTCTTCGACATGTACATGCGATAGGGATTGATCCAGGCGTGGAACTCCATACCACGCTCATGGCAAAGCTGGATCAGGTACTCCATAGGGTCCCAAACGGGTGAAGGAGCCTTGCCCTGCACACCCGTCAGGAAGCGGCTCCAAGGCTCATACTTGCTCTGATAGAACGCATCTCCCTCGGGTCGAACCTGGAAAATGATGGCATTAAAGCCCGTCTGATAGAGAGTCTCGACAAGCTGCTGAAGATACCTGCGGCATTGCTCGGGATTCTTGTTCTGGTAGCGGTCCTGCCAAGCTGTTTGCACCCAAGCGCCACGAAACTCGTGCTTCGCGTCGCGCTGTTCCACAGCCGTTTCCACCACCTTCGAAGAGGTCTTGCATGAAATTACCGACAAACCAAGTGCCAGCATAAAGAGGACAAAGAAATACTTCTTCATTATTTTTGAGTTTTATATTATTGTCTTGTTGTTATTATCGTCTCTATAGTTACTTCTTCTCCGCCAATTCCAGCCAGCGGAGCTCCTTTTCATCAATGAGGTCTATTAATTCCTGCATTCGGGTTCCCTTGGCCATCAACTCGTCGCTGCCCAACGTGCCGCTGCTCATCAGCTCTTCGATCTCACGTTTCTCGGCTTCGAGTTGGGGCAGTTCCTTTTCGAGCCTCTCGAACTCCTGTTTCTCATGAAAACTGAGTTTCGGAGCTTTCGGCGTCTTGGGCTTGGCTGACAAAGGTGCTACACTCGCCTTCAATCCGTTGGCAGCTTGTGCCTGATCGACAGCCTCCTGCTCCTTCAGTGTCTTCCATTCGCGGTAGTCGGAGTAATTGCCAGGATAATCCTGCAACACTCCGTCGCCCTTCATCACAAGCAGGTGATCGACTACCTTGTCCATGAAATATCGGTCGTGGCTGACAACAATCACACAACCACCGAAGTTCTGAAGATACTCTTCGAGCACCTGTAGGGTTGCAATATCCAGATCATTGGTGGACTCATCAAGAATCAGGAAGTTGGGCGAACGCATCAGGATGGTGCAGAGATACAGGCGACGCTTCTCTCCACCACTGAGCTTATACACGTAGGAATACTGCTTGTCGGGAGAGAACAGGAATTGCTTGAGGAACTCTGTGGCGGACATTTTCGAGCCGTCGCTCATGAGGACATATTCCGCAATATCTCGCACAACGTCGATCACCTTCTTCTGTTCGTCGTACTGGATGCCATCCTGGCTGTAATAGCCGAAACGCACCGTCTCGCCAATCTCGAAACTCCCATGGTCGGGTTTCAATTCACCGAGCAGAAGCTTCAGGTAGGTCGATTTGCCCGTACCATTGGCACCGATGATACCCATCTTCTCATAGCGTGCAAAGGTGTAGTTGTAGTCCTTGAGGATGACCTTAGCCGGTTCATGGTCGTTGAACGATTTATCGACAAGCTTGGCCACAAATATTTTTGAGCCGATGTAGGTGCTTCGCATCTGCAATCGCATACGTTGCTCCTCGTAGCGCGCCTTGGCTCGCTGCTCAAGTTCGTAGAACGCCTCGATGCGCGATCGGCTCTTGTGTCCGCGAGCCTGAGGCTGGCGGCGCATCCAGTCGAGTTCCTTCCGCAGCAGGTTCTGCGCATGATCCACCTGGGCATTTTGCGCCGAGATCCTTTCAGCTCGTTTTTCAAGGTAATAATTGTAGTTGCCCCTATAATTGTAGAGTTGCTTATCAGCAAGTTCTACAATCCGGTTGCAAACGTGGTCGAGGAAGTAACGGTCGTGTGTCACCATCAGGAGAGTCATCGAACGACTGCGGTTGAGGTAATCCTCGAGCCACTCCACCATCTCAAGATCGAGGTGATTAGTGGGCTCGTCGAGAATCAGGAACTGCGGATTGTCAATCAGTACATGAGCCAAAGCCAAACGTTTCTGCTGTCCACCGCTCAACTGAGAGACCTTCTGGCCGAGGTCAGTTACACCGAGACGCGTCAAGATGCGTGTCAGCTCCGAGCTGTTGGTAAGCACCTCCTGTACATCCTTGCTTTCATCGACCACCCATTCGTTGCCCTGGCGCACACAACGACATACCTCTCCCACCGTGATATCGGAAGGAAATTGCGGATCCTGGCTAAGGTAATCCACCCGCAGGTCATTGCGCCACACAATCGACCCCTCGTCCTTACCCTCGATGCCCATGATGATGTTGAGCAGGGTTGACTTTCCGCTGCCGTTGCGGGCAATTAGACCGATACGGTCACCCTCGCTGATACCGAACGAAAGGTTCTCGAAGAGCACCAGGTCACCGAACGATTTGGTGAGATTGTCGATTTGAAGATAACTTTGGGCCATAATAAGTGGCGCAAAAATAGACAATTTCCGTGACAAATTCAAAAAAGTTACCCAAAAAGTGGCTATAAATTGAATATTTTTATTAACAATGTACGTATTTGTCAAATAAAAACATTAAATTTGTCCCCACGAAAAAGATAAATACCCTTCCAATGAAAAAGTATTCCATATTCACCTTATTAGCTATCTCAGCCGGAATCCTCTACGCCGAAAACCGTTCATTTGACGAGGCACAGGCCATTGCCCAGCAGTTCCTCAGCCAACATTCCGGTCAACCCGTCGAGATAAGCACAATGCGTCGAGTGGCACGTAACGGCTCCTCGGCCGAAGCCACCATACAGCCTTACTACGCCTTCAACGATATTCAGAACGATGCCTTCGTCATCGTATCAGCTACAACCCTCACACGATCTGTCCTTGCCTACGGTACAGGACAGATGCCCGCCGAAGTGAACGACGATTTGCCCGACGGCCTGCAGTGGTGGCTCAATGCTATTGGCAAGCGTACAGCCTACCTCGAACAGCATCCTGAAGCTGCCGAGACTGAAGCACAGGTCAAGGCCACGACACAAGCTGTCGCCCCCATTCTCGGCGGCATCGCATGGGACCAGACGGGAGCCTACTCTCGCCTGACCCCAACCATCAGTGGCCAACATTGCCCTACAGGATGCGCAGCCACCGCAATGGGACAGATTATCCGTTACTATAAACAACCGTCACAAGGAAGCGGCTCCCACAGCTACACCTGGCAGTACAAGGAGAACGGCGCCACGCGCTCGAAGACCCTTTCGGTCAACTTTGAAGAACAGACCTACGACTATTCGCTCATGCCACTCACCTTCAACCGCAACTACCAAGGTACGGCAGCTGAACAGAATGAGGTCTCCAAGCTACTCTATCACTGCGGTGTGGCCGTCAACATGTCCTATGATATCGACGGCAGTGGCACCAGCAGCCCTTACCTCGACCGTGCATTCATCGAGAATTTCAGTTACAACAGTTTCACCACCTCTATCCTTCGTGAAAACTACACATACGATGAGTGGATCGACATCATGCAGAACGAATTGCGGGCTGGCCGTCCCGTGCTCTACACTGGCAACTCGTACATTCAGGAAAACTCTGGTCACGCCTTCATCCTCGAAGGTTTCGATAACGATGGACTATACTATGTCAACTGGGGCTGGAATGGCAATTTCAATGCCTATTACGACATTGCCGTGCTCAACCCCGATGGTGTAGGCGTGGGCGCCATGAGGATGGACGACGGCTTCTGTGAATCGCAATCTGCGGTCGTCAACATCACTCCCAACGAAGGTGAGGGCACCTACCGCACAGCCCTCATTGGAGGCGGTGACTGCAAATTCTCATCCAACAAGTCATCGACCACCAAGGGGGCATCGATCTCGCTGACGATACGCTCCATCTTCAACTACTCCGGCATTAAAGCCAATGGCAACCTAGGCATTGTCATCATGCAGCAAGGCAATGTCATCAATCGCAAGAAGCTCACTTCTGTCGAAATCGACGGCGTCAGTGAAGAGGGATATACCAGCGGCATTAGCTTGACAACCCCCTATACCATTCCTAACGACCTTGCCAACGGGACCTACCAGGTTTATCTCTACTACCAACCCGATGGCTCTGACGTTTGGGACTTCATCCGCTTCCCACGTACTGCCAATGAAACTTACCTCCAGTTCGAAGTCGGCGGCAACAGCGTAGCCATCTCCCGTCCGAAGGTCAATCGCGTGATTTCTGCTACCGATTGGAGCTTCGACGACCCGTCGGCGACCGTATCCACTCGCACCGAGATCATCACGGCCAAGGTCACCAACAAGGGCGACGAAACCATCTCCGGCCATTTCCATCTTCAGCTCACGTCGCCCGACAAGACGATAAACGACAAGGTAGACGACGCTACTGACTGTATAACCCTAGCTCCAGGACAATCAACTCAGGTCTCCTTCGTCTATCGGTTCACCCAAGAAGGGCAGTGGACTTCCACTCTCTACTTCCGTCCTTGGAACGTTAGCGCGACAGCCTCATCTGTTGAAGGTTCAAAACGCACTTTCGATGTTGAAGCAGACTTACAGGCTGGTGCTACATTCATCGTCAACGATGCCCTCTCCCTCACTTCTGGCAGCGACGACGGAAAGATCTATCGCAACAGTTCCATTACCGCTACTCTCAAGGTTACCAACATGGGCTCTGATTATGAGGGCACGTTCGCCATTTGGCTCTACACCAAGAACTCCAATCCCACTTCACTCACTCCTGTCGCAAAATACGAATGTCCCACCTCGGTGAAAGGCGATAAACAAAAACACACCGTCACCCTCGACTTCCAACTCGACCTCGATCTGAACAAGAACGTCTCCTACTACGCACGTCCCTATTACTTCAACGGCTCCGATTGGCAGATTCTCGATCCTGACATCTACACCAAGATGAATATCTACGGACAAGACGACCCGTCATCAGGCATTGAAGAAGTCGTTGTCGATGAGCCAGAAGATAACCTTCAAGGTGCACATATTTTCAATGTCCTCGGAAAGCCCATCGCGGTTCCTCCCTCCGGCCAATTGCCTAAGGGCATCTATATTGTGAATGGCCGGAAGATGGTTATTAAATAATCATGAAGGGTTAACACTTACTCCCAATAACTACACAAAAAACGCGTGTCAGGCATCTACATCCATATCCCCTTCTGTGCCTCACGGTGCATCTATTGTGACTTCTACTCCACCACATTACGTAACAAGGGTCCCCAGTTCGTGGAGGCCCTTGTGCATGAAATGGAAGAGCGGAAAGACTTTCTACATGAACCTATCCGCACAATTTATCTTGGAGGCGGTACGCCCTCTCAGTTAGGGCCAGAATGCATTCGTGCTATTCTTGAAGCTCTTGAGAAGAGTTTTGACCTAAGCAAATGCGAAGAGATTACGATGGAGGCCAACCCCGAAGACTTTGTCGATGGATCTTGGCCATTCTTCGAAGGCCGATTGCTACCCGGCAACCCCCTATCTCACACAATCAATCGTATCTCGATGGGAGTCCAGTCGATGGTTGATAGTGAATTGAAATTATTGCGACGTCGTCATGACTCTGCCCATGTTCTAACTGCTGTAAGGCGCCTTCGTGAAGCAAATATCAACAATATCAGCCTAGACCTGATGTACGGATTGCCCAATCAGACCCTCGCATCGTGGAAATACAGCATCGACGAACTGCTGAAACTACAGCCCCATCACATCTCAGCCTACAATCTTAGCATCGAGGAAGGCACTCCGCTTTACACCCACGTACAAAAAGGCGAACTCAACCCCTGCGACGACGAGACATGCCTCGCCATGGCCGCCCTACTTCGCAAGAAACTCAAAACCGCAGGCTACGAGCAGTACGAAATCTCCAACTACGCCCTCCCAGGCTATCATTCGCGCCACAATTCTTCCTATTGGGAGCAGACTCCTTATCTTGGATTAGGTCCAGGGGCACATAGTTACGATGGATGCAAGCTTCGCTGCTGGAATGTGGCTGACGTTCAGTCATACTTAAAAGGAATCCGTAATGAGGAATCCGAAACTCTCTCAGATCTCGACCTCTACAACGAACGTGTGATGCTTGGATTACGCACTGTCCGTGGCATTAACATGCGTATTTTTGACGATGTAAAAGTTGATACGGTTTCTCAAAAAGCTCTCAACACCAGCCTTTGCACACTAATAGACCGAGGTCTCCTTCAAATCAAAGAAAATAGGCTAAGCCTGACCGAAGCCGGCTTAGCCTTAGGCGATGAAGTCATCCGAGATCTGATGATTCTAGATGTCAATGGATTTTCAGAATAATTGGGAAAATGATGATCATTTCTGTGGCGCGTCCTGTGGAATCTCTGGAATGGGCTTAAATATTACTTCGATACCGGCACGGCGGAGAAGATCCACACCGTCGGTGAGGCGGTACTCACGGGCATAAACGACGCGCTTGATGCCACACTGGATGATGAGCTTGGAGCATTCGATGCATGGGCTATCGGTGACGTAGAGCGTAGCGCCGTCACTCGAATTGTTGCTCTTGGCAACCTTGGTGATGGCATTGGCTTCGGCATGAAGGACATATGGCTTGGAACGATTGTCTTCGGTCTCACAATCGTTCTCAAAACCAGTGGGAGTTCCATTATAGCCATCACTGATAATCATTTTTTCCTTGACAATAAGACAACCCACTTGACGGCGCTTGCAGTAGGAGTTTTCGGCCCAAATGGCGGCCATACGGAGATAACGGTGATCGAGGAGTTCTTGCTTGGTCATTTGTTTTGAATGGGAGTGATGGGATTTGTTAGTTGTTCAAGGCCCCTGAGATAGGCCTTATCGCTGCTGTTGAATTCCTGATAGAAGTAATTCTCATCCTTACATTGGCGCATGATGTAGGCGATGATGAGACGCTCCATCTCGGCGCCACTGCGCTGTAGCTCCTTGGGGGTGGGTCGGCCGATCTTCGGCGTGGCGAAGTTGATGAATGAATTGAGCAACCCCTGCCCTTCGAGATAATGCTGCAAGGACTTAAAATCCTTGAAGGAAGCAACGGTCTCGCGATGCTTGTCGCTATACTGGAAGGCAAACGAATACATCAAATTGATGGATTTGTTGTAGTATGTCGAAACGTAAGTGGTATCGCTTGGCACAAAGAAGTCTGGCATGATACCACCTCCCCCATAGACGGTGCGACCGCTCAAAGTCGCATATACAAGGGTGTCGGCAAAGTGTATGGAATCCTGATTGTAAAACTCGCCACGTTCATAACGATTGATCAGATCCATCTGATAATCCTCGCCCTCTCCCATCGAATATGGCTTTTGGATGCAGCGGCCAGAGGGCGTGTGATATCGTGCAATAGTGAGGCGCAATGCAGAGCCGTCGTAAAGATCGAACTGCTGTTGGACAAGACCCTTGCCAAACGAGCGGCGACCTACGATCTGAGCGCGGTCGTTGTCCTGCATGGCTCCAGCGAAAATCTCGGAGGCAGAAGCCGACCATTCGTCAATAAGTACAACGACGGGGTCCTGTTGGAAATTGCCGCGTCCGTCGGCCTTGTGGTCATGACGAGGTTGTGATCGACCTTCGGTATAGACTATCAGCTGGTTCTCGCTCAAGAACTCGTTGACCATAGCAATGCAGATTTCAAGATATCCGCCTCCATTACCACGAAAATCGAGCAGGTAACCTTTAGCACCATGGGCACGCAGGTTAACTAGCGCCGTGAAGAACTCATTGTATGTATTACGTCCGAAATTATCAATCTTAATATACCCGATATTTCCCTCCATGTATTGCGCAACTACACTATTGACGGGTATCTCTCCACGCTCGACCTCAAACTCAAGCAGGTCTTGAGCAGTATTTCGACGAATACCAAGTTTGACAATAGTACCCGTCTCTCCACGCAAGGTCTTCAGCACAACATCATTGTTAATCTTCTTTCCGACAAAGAGGGTGTCATCGACGGTTACGATACGGTCACCTGGCTGAATGCCCACTTTCTCAGAAGGGCCTCCCGATATCACCTGAATCACCATGACCGTGTCCTGTTGAATATTGAACTGGATACCTACACCACTGAACGAGCCTTCGAGTTGCTCGGTAACGGCAGTCATATCTTCTTGGGAAATATAGGAGGAATGAGGGTCTAGTTCCTCGACGATAGTGGGGATGGCATCCTCAACGAGATTCTCGAGATCGAGTGTATCAACATAGCGATCGCGCAGCAAGTCGAAGATATATACCAGTTTGGCCGAAGCCTCACTGCTCGTAAGACCGCCACGACTCCTCTTGTCAAAGTCAGCACGGTCAGATTGATAGACATGTATCTCGTTGGCCATACGTGCCTCACCTAGCTTAATGCCCACATAAAGGATAAGGGCCACTGCTAAACTGGCAAGCAAAGGTATCCAATATTTCTTCATCTAACGGGGATTAAATGGGGTTACTGTGTTTCTGTTTGTTCGAACAACTTGATTGCTCCTGTGGAGGGAATAAAAAGCGCGGAACATGGACGCTTCTTATTGGTGAATTGCCCTTGCGGAAGCATTTCGACATGGCCAAACTGAGCCATGGGAATATCTCCTTCAGCAAGAGAACCCTGGGCGTTGAAAAGCTGAACGCGAGCCTTTCCTGGGATACAATAGGCGATGCCTTTCTCCAACTTCTTGCGGGCATTGAGATCCATTGCCGACATGCGGTTGTCCTCGATGATAGATACCCCTACATAATAGGGAGCTCCCGAGAGATCATCCTTCTCGACAAAACCTAGTTCACGGGAGAGGCGGAAAACGAGTTCGCGCCCCACCTCATCGGAGGGGGTGAAGGAGAACGTCCGCACCTCGTCGGTCTCAGTAGTGGTGCCAACAAACAGCGAGAGTAAGGCCTCCTCTTGCGCTGTGAGGTTATCGAGCATGAGCTGGAGCTGCGCACCATCGTTTGGCACGTTGTCGGCTTCTCCACGGATGAGGTCGGAACGGCTCTCACGAATGGAGAAGATCTCATCAGCACAGAGTTCGGCCTGTTTAGCCTTGCTGCCCGCCTTAAGCAAATCGCTCGTCATCACGTCAGACGGCTTAAACTTAAGCTTATTAACTACTGGAGCAGCTACCGGCTTTTCCACCTGAGGCACCTCAGGCTTCTGATTGATTGCCCAAAGGCAACGTTCCTCAGTAAAATAAAAAGTAGGAAGCGCTGCTTTATCACTGAAATAGATATGATACGTG
This sequence comes from Bacteroidales bacterium, assembly GCA_017548545.1. GTDB lineage: Bacteria > Bacteroidota > Bacteroidia > Bacteroidales > UBA3663 > Liminaster. Next base: position 17,759 of record JAFYZW010000102.1, read on the forward strand.
CGTGCGCTATCAGCCTGGGCTACACCTTTGAGTTGTATCTGCTTTATCTCCCAGCGTGTTTGGTCTTCCAATGCCACATCTTTCAAGCCAAGATACTTCTCAGCGTATAAAGCGAACTCACCAGCCACAACCTTTGTGCAGTGAGCAGAAACCTTGATTTCAATCTTGGTAATGGGCAAGCTATAAGTGAGACCATAGTCAAAATTGTCGCCAATGGTGACTTGCTGCACGGTTTGTGCTAAAGCACCTGTCGTAATGAACGCGGCCAAAACCGCAGCAGTGTAATTTCTCATTTGATATTATTTATTTTGAAAAGAGTCAGAGAAAAGAGTACGATTCAAAATGCTCCGTCCCAACGTCACTTCGTCAGCATATTCTATTTCATCACCCACACTGACCCCAAGGGCTAATGTGGTCACCTTGAGATTGGGGAACGATGCCAACTGTCGATAAACATAGGAGTTTGTCAAATCGCCCTCCATAGTGGTGGACAGGGCTAAAATAACCTCGGTGATCGGCACATTGTCATTGATCTGACTTTGGCGAACACGCTCCACCAGACTACCAATCTGCAACTGCTGTGGTCCAATGCCGTCCATCGGAGAAATGAGTCCACCCAGAACGTGATAAAGACCCTGGAACTGCTTTGTTCCTTCTATGGCCATAACTTCCTTGACATTTTCTACCACACAGATGGTCGAAGCATCACGTTTAGGATTGGAGCAAATCTGACAAAGATCTGAATCGCTAATGTTGTGACAACACTTGCAGTAACGGATTTCCTTACGCAATTTGATTAAAGAGTCTCCCAGTTGAAGTGCCCTCTCGGGTTCCTGACGCAGCAGATGGAGCACCAGGCGAAGAGCAGTCTTTCGACCGATGCCAGGCAACTTGGAAAACTCATCAATGGCGCGAGTAAGCAATTGTGAGGGATACTGTTCCATTAATATTTTCCGTAATCTTTACGCGCACGATCCATCGCGCGCTGGTCTTCCTTATCCTTCATTGTGTCACGTTTGTCATATTGCTTCTTGCCTTTGCAGAGCGCAATATCAAGTTTGGCCAAACCCTTTTCATTGATAAAGAGTCGCAGAGGTATTATGGTCAATCCCGGCTCCTTAGAATTGTTCTGCAGATTGCGCAACTCACGACGTGTGAGAAGCAACTTGCGGTCCCGATGTGCATTATGATTGTTGTAAGTGCCGTAAAAGTACTCTGCAATATAAACATTCTTTGCCCATAGTTCGCCATGGTCAAAGATACAATATGAATCAGTTAATCCTGCTTTACCTGCACGCAACGACTTTATCTCGGTACCAGTCAGTACTAAACCGGCTGTATACGTATCGAGAATATCGTAATCGAATGTCGCACGCTTGTTTCGAATGTTGACGGCACTATTACTTGCCCCTTTCTTCTTATTGTTATTTGCCATAAATCATCAAATCGAATAAAACAGTTCAAGACATTAACCCTGTAAGAACTGCAAAAGGTGCTGGATGATACTAGGTGAGAAGAAAATTACAAGGAATGACACGAATCCAAATAACCAGCGCCTTTTCTCCTCTACCCGAATATAAGTATGTGAACCATTCCAAGTGATATAGACAAGATACAACGCAATGAATTGGAAGAACCGGAAAGCTGGGAAAGCAGCCATCAACATTTCAAGCGCCATCAAAAAACTAGTACTGTAGAACACAAAGTTCATCAGACGATTCTTATCAGGATTAGGTAAATCAAACAAGACTACCAATGCCTGCTTGATAAGTATCAGCGCCAAATAAGGACCAACGAAATAGGCCACGAGGATAGGCACCATCTGCGTCATGCCGTGTTGGAAGTCGAAACTCACCTCCGGATTCGGTCCGCGCCATCCTGCACAAAGGAAGACGACCAACGACATAAAGCCAAGCAGCGGATAATAGTAATTCCACAGCATGTAATCGGGCTTTGATTCCTTAATCTCTGCATTGGAAAGATAGTTCCATGCCTGTTCAGACTGAGTAATCAAAGCGATTAGAAACTTGACTATATATTTGAACTGAGTCAATGTCGGTAACGTTAATTAGGGATTATTCGTTCAAAGAATGCACAACGAGGCCAGAGCGGAGCTTGGGTTCGAACCATGTGGTCTTCGGTGGCATGATATTTCCCGAATCAGCAATGTTCATCAGCTGATCCATCGAGACAGGATAAAGCGCCAAGGCCACACGCATCTCGCCACTGTCAACACGACGTTTCAATTCCCCCAATCCTCGCAAACCGCCTACGAAGTCAATACGCTTGTCTCGACGCAGATCCTTGATGCCGAGAATCTTGTCGAGGATGAGGTTGGAAGAAACGCTGACATCAAGCACACCAATGGGGTCGTTGTCGTCATAGGTGCCCGGTTTGGCCGTCAGACTATACCATTCACCATCGAGGTAGAGGCTGAAGTTGTGGAGTTTGCAGGGGCGATAGATGTCCTTGCCCATCTTCTCGACCACAAAGTTCTCGGCTACCTTGGCCATGAATTCCTCACTGGACAACCCATTCAAGTCCTTGACTACACGGTTGTAGTCCATAATCTTGAGCTGTCCTGCCGGGAAGCAGACGGCGAGGAAGAAGTTATATTCCTCGTTTCCCGTATGATTGGGATTCTGCTGGGCACGCTCCTGCCCTACACGAGCAGCGGCTGCCGTGCGATGATGTCCATCGGCCACGTAGAGATAAGGGATGGCAGCGAAAGCTTCGGTAATGGTTTGAATGGTAGCGGGGTTGTCGATTACCCAGAACTCATGAATGAAGCCCTCGGCAGAAGTAAAGCGCTCGACACTAGGCTTTGCTGCTGTCTCACGGATCACCTTGTCCAACACCTCGTTGTCGGGGAAAGCAAAGAATACAGGTTCCATGTTTGCTGACAGACAGCGCACATGTTTCATGCGATCTTCCTCCTTGTCGGCACGAGTAAGCTCATGCTTCTTGATGACACCGTTGAGGTAATCATCTACGTTGGCAGCAACAACGAGGCCATACTGAGTACGTCCTTCCATTGTCTGGCTATAGAGGTAATAACATGGCTTTGTATCCTGCACGAGCCAGCCATTCCTTTTGAACTTCTCAAACTGTTCGACAGCGGCACGATAGACCTTAGGATCATGCTCATCGGCGATAGGATCGAAATTAATCTCAGGCTTGATAATATGATAAAGAGACTTCTCATTGCCCTTGCACTCGTCAAATGCTTCTTGGGAAGACAAGACATCGTAAGGCCGAGAAGAAACAATAGGGGCCAGCTCAGGGGAAGGACGAAGACCTTTGAATGGGCGAATTTTTGCCATATCGGATAATAATACTTATTTCAAATACTTTTTTATCATCAAATTAACCTTTCGCAGCGATAATGGATTATTCAGCAGATATCGTGCTCCAAGTTGCTGTATTCGCTTATGCAGAGGACGCTGTCCATAATCATCAGTAATGATAATGGGTGTCTCTGGTGTCTTCTCATGCATATATGTGATAAGATCAAAAACCTGCATCCTGCCGGGAAGGCTGGAATCGAGAAAAACGATATCGGGATCTATCGTGTCGAATACATTCTTGAACTCGTCGGTAGTCAATGTTACTGTTACATCAAAAAGGTGCTGATTGCTATACAGGCTGGATTTATCGCGCATGCCAATGAGGACATGAGGCAACAACGCTCGGTTTTGAAGTATCTCTTCGGCCTCAGCTTCATGTTCGAGTTTCAATTCATCGAGCACATCAACTGTCTTGACATTTTCGGCAGTATTACTCAACTGTACCGAGAACTGATTCGCAACTTTTCGGGCATCAAGAGGTAGAGTGATGGTATATTTCAGTTTGCCAAGCTCCTGCTGTTCCAATTGAACACTGCCAAACATACGTTTTGCCATCAATCGGCATACACTCAATCCAAGGCCAGATTCCGTATATGAAGTATGAGTCTTTGCTTCAGTGGTACTGGTTCCAGAGCAGGTGATAGTGATATATAACACATCTTTGGGAAGATCGACAACATAACTCATCGTTGTCGTTCCTGTCATTTGCGAGCGGAACTGCGGGTTGATGAGGTTATCAAGCAGAAGATCAAGAAGCTTGACATCCACATAGATCTGCACATTATCGTAGAGGTTCGAAAAGTAGAACTTCACCCGGTTGCCTGCCCTCAATGAATATACCTGCTGAAGTTCAGCGAAGTGTTCCCACAAAGCAAGAGAGCTCACTTCTGAACTATCTGACAACTCATTTTCGCCCACGGAGAATTTGAACTTATCTGTCATCTCCAACAGATGACTCACCTTGTCCTTGAGGTCTGCCAGATGCATCAGCATGTCTTCTGATTTCGAAATGCCATCGGACGAGATGAACACATTAGCATTTTCAGCAAGGTTGCGAATGAAGACACCCACTTCCTGAATGATGCCGGAAGAGTACTCAAGTTGTTGACGAGCATGCTGCAACTGGTGTTCCTTCTGGTTGATCAACTTCAATTGCGCGCGATAACGTTGGTCGAGATTTATGGCAATGCCGCGTACATAAGTGGGACGTCCATGCCTGTCGCGCTCGACGGTTCTACCGCGGAAGCCATACCATTCGTATTCACCCGAACTCTGTCCATCAGGTTTCAATTGGGCTGAGACATTGAGCCGAAGATCGACCTCAAACATCTTATCACTCCTGTAGAGAGGAGATGTGTGACGTATAAGCACCTTCTGAATATCGTCGGGATGGACACGCTCCAGCATAGAGTCCAACTTGATATTCTTCTCCTTGTCATCAATCCACAAGCTATTCAACGAAGGTATCCCGAAGCGAACCTTGTGCTCCGGGATATACCATTCCCATACGTATGTTTGACAATCATTCAGGAATGGCTCAAACTCGTTGAATTGCTTTGCCATTAATTTACGCGGAATCGATCAATGCCCTCCTTCAGATAACCACATGCCTGCTTGGCTGCAGCGATGCCGGCATTGCTATTGGCCTCAGCGGTCTGAGCGCCGCTCTTCTTGGGTGTGAAGAAAACACGTGTGCCGAACTTAGCCACAAACTCGTCGGCAGTTCCTGGCTTTACGTCAGCAATATAGCGGAAGTCAGGACGCTCCTCCATAAGCTTCATCAAGCCAGCCTCATCGACAACTTCCTTGCGGGCTGTATTGATGAGACAAGCATTCTTGGGCATGGTCTTGAGCAAATCGTAGTTGATGCTGCCAATGGTTTCCTTGGTAGCAGGGCAATGCAGGCTCACATACTGACAGGTGCTGTAAAGCTCGGCAATCGACGAGACAGCTTTGACACCCTCGGCCTCAATCTGCTCCCTGGTAAGGAACGGATCGTAGGCATAAATATCCATGCCGATACCCTTGGCTACACGAGCCACGTTGCGGGCTACATTACCAAAGGCATGCAAACCGAGCGTCTTGCCCATGAGTTCTGTTCCTGCAGCGCCACTGAACTGATTACGGCACTGATATAGCAGCATCGCAAAAACAAGTTCGGCCACAGCATTGGCATTCTGACCAGGGGTATTCATGGCGACAACCTTGTGGGCTGTGGCGGCTTCGAGATCGATGTTGTCATAGCCGGCACCGGCACGAACCACGACACGCAGGTTCTTGGCGGCGTCAAGCACTTCGGCATCGACCTTGTCAGAACGGATGATGAGGCCATCCACATCAGCCACGGCATCCAAAAGCTGCTGTTTCTCTGTATATTTCTCAAGTTTTACCACCTCGATGCCTGCACCGGTGATAATCTCTTCCATTGCCTTAACTGCTGGAGCGGCGAATGGTTTCTCTGTTGCAATAAGAATCTTCATCGTTTTAGGATAATTATACTCAAACACTGGAATCGACTTCGGGTCGCGTCCAGGTGTCCCGATTAAACTGGGAATTACAATTTTCTGTACGATACCCATAAATCTATCAGATGGTTGCTTCGAACTCCTTCATGCAAGCTACGAGAGCCTCAACACCTTCCTTCGGCATAGCGTTGTAAAGCGAAGCACGGAAACCACCTACGGAACGATGTCCCTTGATGCCGACCATACCGCGCTCAGAAGCGAACTTGAAGAATGCGTCGTTAAGCTCCTGGTATTCCTCGTTCATCACAAAGCAAACATTCATGCGGCTGCGATCTTCGGTCACTACGGTACCCTTGAAGAGCTTGTTTCGGTCAATCTCGTCGTAGAGCATCGTCGATTTCTCGATGGCACGCTGCTCCAAAGCCTTCAGTCCACCGAGTTCCTTGTACCACTTGAGGGTCTGAAGAACCGTGAAGATGGGAAGACAGGGAGGCGTATTGAACATCGAACCTTTCTTGATATGGGTCTGATAGTCGAGCATGGTGGGGAGTCCCTCCTTGATCACCTTGTCCTTCTTGATAATTACGATAGTCACACCGGCAGGACCTGCGTTCTTCTGAGCACCGGCATAGATGCAATCGTACTTGCTCACATCTACTGGGTGGGAAAGGAAGTCGGACGACATGTCGGCACAAAGAGGCACTGACACGTTGGGAGTCTCGAGCATCTCGGTTCCATAAATCGTGTTGTTGGAGCAATAGTGGAAATAATCGACATCAGCGGGCACGGTGTAACCCTTGGGAATATACGTGAAGTTCTTGTCCTTGGAGCTTGCAACGACTTCCACCTCACCGACGAACTTGGCCTGTTTGATTGCATTCGAAGCCCATGTACCAGTCTCAAGGTAAGCTGCACGGGTCTTGAGCAGGTTGAGAGGCATCATATAGAACTGAAGGCTTGCACCACCACCGAGGAAGAGAACCTCATATCCCTCGGGGACGTCGAGCAATTCCTTGACGAGTGCATTGGCCTC
>JAFYZW010000103.1 GCA_017548545.1 Bacteroidales bacterium
GATCAACGAACGACGCAACCAACTTCATGAGGTGATCAGGCTCTCGGGCATGAACCTGATCATTAACGACACCGATCACCCGTTGATCATCAAGGTGGCGTCAATCCAGCAGGCTCGCATGCAGGTTTATTTCATCGATAACGACGAATACTTTACCCATCGCAACAAGTACGGCAACTCACACGGTGAGTACAGCGACAATGCCGAGCGTTGCGTCTTCTTTGCCCGTGGTGTCATCGAAACCATCCGCAAACTGCGTTGGAAACCCGACGTGGTCTATTGCCAGGGATGGTTCTCGGCCATTTCGCCCATTTATATAAGGAAGACATTTGCCGAAGACCCCTGCTTCCGAGGCGTAAAGATCGTGTTTGCCATGTTCGATAACGGATTCGAGGGTCATCTGGCAAGTAACTTCTATCGCACAGTGAAACGCGAAGGTGTACTCAAGGCCGACCTTATCGAGGTGAAGGATAAGCCCGTCGATTATGTGGCACTTTGCAAACTCGCTGTCAAATTCTGCGACGGATTGATCATTACCGACAGCACACCAGCTGCCGAGGAAGTGAAGGCCTATGCCGAAAGCCGCGGAATAAGTGTTCTCGATGCAACTGATGAAGAACTTGACATCCAGAAATATGACGATTTCTTCGAACTTTTCAACCCCAATGGTTCTGAAGAGGAAGATTGAAAAAATAACAATTAACAATTAACAGTTAACAAATAATAGTTAACAATTATAGTCCACTTCAAACGTGAAACTGCTTATCAACGTAGCCAAACGACTATTCTCCCTCGTTTCGGCTTTGTGCATACTTGTTTCAGTAACATCTTGCGAAGACACTCTCTCGGACGTTGGTGCCTCAACGATGCCGGAGAGCGATGAAATCAAAATCGAAGCCGACACGCTGCGATGCGCGGTCGCCACTGGTTATCGTGATTCCATTTATGTGCGTACAGGTTATCCCCTCCTTGGCAACATTACCGATCCGGAATATGGTAGTGTGAAGGCAGGTTATCTGGCTCAGTTCTATGCCAGCACCAACATCACATTGAACGAGTCAAGCAATGACTCAATCACCTTCGACATTCTGCGTACATCTGTTCCACACGATCTTGGTCTTGATCCCAAGGGCATCTATACTTCCCATTTCGACTCTTTGGTAGCCAACACGCTCGACTCCCTGACACTGCGTGTCTATTACAATACTTATTATGGCGACTCGTTGACTCCTATGCAGTTCAGCGTCTATGCATTGAATAGCGATGCAAAGCTGGAAAAGGAGCCCGAAAGTGCATTTTATAGCAATAACGACTTTACCAAGTATTACGACACCAAGGCCTTCCTGGGCAGAAAGGCCTATACGGCAGCCAACCGCGTCTTGAGCGACTCAGTCCGTAGTCTCGACTCCTATCTTCCATACATTGAGGTGCGTTTGAATGATGACTTGAAGAACGAGTTCTTCCAGAAGATCGTAGCATCGGCCATTGCACGTGATGCAGCTGGCAAGGCTAACTATAACTACACCGATATCTTCGCCAATATCGAGACGATGCGTGAGAACTTCCTTTCGGGTGTGGCTATCCAACCTACTTTCGGCGATGGTTCGATTATCAAAGTCTATAATACTGCCATCTACTTCTACTATCATAGCTATCACAAGTATTCGAAGGACGGAACCCTCTTGCGTAACTCCACCGATACCGGCGACTCGGCTTACGTCACTTCCCATGTGCAGTATATGGCTGTCACGCCCGACGTTGTGCAGATGTCGAGTCTTGAGCTGAACGACATCAAGAAGGACTACCGCTTGTCGGACACCGAGCACGCTTACATCACTTCGCCCCAGGGATATTATGCCACCGTCGATTTGCCGATAGGTAAGGCCATTCGTACGATGATGGATCATCCTATGCGTCGCGACTATGCATACTTCCTCAACGGTGCCAACTTCTCGCTGATGTGCGAGAAGCCACAAGGTGCCCTTTTGAGTAACACACCAGCTTCAAGGGTGATGCTCATCGAGGAAAGCAAGATGAACAGGTTCTTCGAGGAAAGCCGTGTACCCGACGAGGCAGCTGCTGCCATCGGCACCTTTGTGGCCGACTCGGTGAAAAACTTCATCTATTATTACAATTTCGGCAATCTCAACGAACTTGTCATAGGCTTGGCAGGCCAAACCAATCATGGCAGTTGGGATAAGGAGCAGGTGGCCACTTCGCTCCAGTGGGCCAAGCAGATCAAGGCAGTTGAACCGACAACGTTCCTGCCTGAACTCTCCCAATCGACATTGGATAGTTATTCCGACGAAGACTACAAGAACAACACCGACGGCATCCGTACCATTGTGCAGAGTGCCCTCGACAACTATACGGTCCACATGGCAGTCATCCCTGTCGATGTTTCGACCAGTTCATCGTCTGGTGCAGTCCTTTCTGTAAGCAACTACATTCTGCCTACTGCTATCAAGGTGAAACGCGACAGCAGCAAGCAGTTCCTCCAGTACATCTATACGCAGGGCGGCTCGCTTTAATGCCCACCCGTTTTGCTTCTCTTATATATTATTATATGTGTGTCCCGAAAAGGAATGCACTACCTGAATTTATCAAAGGTTTTATTTCTATTTCAAGGTATTTGTTATGAGTGATCGTCTTTACATCTTTGACACGACATTGCGTGACGGAGAACAAGTGCCTGGTTGCCAGTTGAACACCGTGGAGAAGATCCAGGTGGCCAAGGCTCTCGAACAACTGGGTGTCGATGTCATCGAAGCGGGCTTCCCTATTTCAAGCCCAGGTGACTTCAATTCCGTTGTCGAAATCTCCAAGGCTGTGACGTGGCCTACCATTTGTGCACTCACACGTGCCGTGCAGAAGGATATCGACTGTGCTGTCGAAGCCCTTCAGTATGCCAAGCACAAGAGAATACACACCGGTATCGGCACTTCAGATTTGCACATCAAGTATAAGTTCAACTCCACACGCGAAGAAATCATCGAGCGTGCGGTAGCTGCCATCAAGTATGCCCGCAACAAGGTGGATGAGATTGAGTTCTACGCCGAAGATGCAGGACGTACCGAGAATGAATATCTGGCTCGTGTCGTCGATGCAGCCATCAAGGCAGGTGCCACCATCATCAATATCCCCGACACCACGGGCTACTGCATGCCTTGGGAGTATGGCGAGAAAATCAAATACCTGATGGAGCACGTCGAAGGCCTTCAGGATGGTCGCGCCATCCTTTCCACCCATTGTCACAACGACCTGGGTATGGCTACCGCCAATACCATCTCGGGTGTCGTCAATGGTGCACGTCAGGTGGAGGTTACCATCAACGGCATTGGTGAGCGTGCAGGCAATACTTCTCTCGAAGAGATCGCAATGATCATTAAGTGCCATCAGGCAACCATGCCCGTCAGCACCAACATCAATACCACCAAGATCTGGCCTTCTTCCCGTTTGGTAAGCTCGCTCATGAACATGCCTGTTCAGCCCAACAAGGCTGTGGTAGGCAAGAACGCCTTTGCTCATTCAAGCGGCATTCATCAGGATGGTGTCCTGAAGAACGTACAGACCTACGAGATTATGGATCCGAAGGATGTGGGTATCGACGAGAACTCCATCGTACTTACCGCACGTTCCGGTCGTGCAGCTCTGAAGCATCGTCTGAGTATTCTGGGTGTCGAACTCGAGCAGGAGAAGCTCGATAAGGTATATGATGCCTTCCTGCGTCTGGCCGACAAGAAGAAGGAGCTCAACGACGATGACCTGCTGATGCTCGTCGGTGCTGATAAGGCTGAGACCAACCAGGTACAGCTCGAATCGTTGCAGGTTACCACCGGCAAGGGCGTAACGCCTATCGCTGCTATTCGCCTCAAGGTGGCCAACGAGATCTTCGAGGCTGCTGGTATCGGCAATGGCCCTGTCGATGCTTCCATCAAGGCTCTCAAGCAGATCATCCGTCGCGAGATGACGCTCAAGGAGATGACTATCCAAGCCATCTCGAAGGGCTCGGACGACCTCTGCAAGGTTCACGTCCAGGTAGAACACGACAACCGCGTATATTATGGCTTCGGCTCCGACACCGACATCGTCACAGCATCTGTCGAAGCATATATCGACTGCATCAACAAGTTCAAACATTAATAACTTATCATAATGGGAAAGACATTATTTGACAAAATCTGGGATGCACATGTTGTGCAGAAGGTCGAAGACGGCCCCACCCAGCTCTACATAGATCGTCTCTATGCGCACGAGGTAACCTCACCCCAGGCCTTCGACACACTGCGTGACAAGGGCATCAAGGCGTTCCGTCCCGATCACATCATCGCCATGCCCGACCATAACACGCCAAGCGACCAGCAGGAAGTGATCAACGACCCCATTGGCCGCAATCAGGTCGAAACCCTTGCCAGAAACTGTGCCGAATTTGGTATTAAGCACTTCGAAATGGGCAGCAAGGACAATGGCATCATTCATGTCGTTGGTCCCGAGAAAGCTCTCTCCCTCCCAGGCATGACCATCGTCTGTGGTGACTCGCACACCTCGACGCACGGTGCTGTAGGCGCTGTCGCTATGGGTATCGGCACTTCGGAGGTAGCTCAGGTGCTTGCTTCACAGTGCATCCTCCAGTCCAAGCCTAAGACCATGCGCATCAACGTCGAAGGAACCCTTCAGCCAGGAGTGGTGGCCAAGGACGTTGCCCTCTATATCATGGCTCAGATGACTACTGCTGGTGCCACCGGTTATGCCGTGGAATATGCTGGTTCGACAATCCGCAACATGTCGATGGAAGGTCGTCTGACGCTCTCGAACCTTTCTATCGAGATGGGTTCACGCGCTGGTCTGATTGCTCCCGACGAGACGACGTTCGCCTACCTCAAGGGACGTGAATATGCTCCCAAGGGGGAGGAATGGGACAAGGCTGTAGCCGAGTGGCGTCAACTCAAGAGTGACGATGACGCCGTGTTTGACAAGGAAGTCACCTTCCGTGCCGAGGATATCAAGCCTCGCATCACCTACGGTACCAACCCGGGTGCAGGCATCGCTATCGATGAGTGTATTCCTACGCTCGACGGCATGAGCGAGTCGGAGAAGAAGCAGTTCCTCTCACAGCTCGAATATATGCAGTTCCAGCCAGGCGAAAAGCTTGAGGGCCATCCCGTCGATTACTGTTTCTTGGGCGCATGTACCAATGGACGCATCGAGGACTTCCGTGCCTTCGCTTCCATTGTGAAAGGTAAGAAGAAGAATCCTAATGTCGTGGCATGGCTCGTGCCAGGTTCATGGCTTGTACGTCAGCAAATCATCGACGAGGGCATCGACAAGGTGCTCGAAGAGGCTGGTTTTGAGCTGCGTCTCCCATCCTGCTCCGCATGTCTCGCCATGAATCCCGACAAGGTGCCCGCTGGCAAGCTCGCCATCTCTACCTCGAACCGCAATTTCGTCGGTCGTCAGGGCCCGGGTGCTCGCACCATTCTTGCTTCGCCACTCGTTGTAGCTGCTTCAGCCATCACCGGTGTAGTCACCGATCCCCGCAAGCTCTAATTGTTAATCATTCGCAGACTATGGCACATCAGAAATTCAGCATAATCAAATCGACCTGCATTCCCATCCAGATCGACAACTGCAATACCGACCTCATCATCCCCGCACGTTATCTGGCATCAACGTCACGCGATCCCAAGTTCTTCGGCGATGCGTTCATGCATGACCTGCGTTATAATGCAAAGGGCGAGCCTGTGGCTGACTTCGTAATGAACCAGCCTGCCTTTAGTGAGGCTCCTCATGAAGGTTGCCACGAGATTATCGTGGGTGGTCAGAACTGGGGTTCCGGCTCCAGCCGCGAGCATGCAGCCTGGGCCATCTCTGGTTATGGCGTTCGCGTGGTCATCTCAAGCAGCTTTGCCGATATCCATCGCAACAACCTGCTCAACTGCTTCGTCCTGCCCGTCATCGTCAGCGAGGCTTTCCAGCAGGAACTTTTTGCTTCGATAGCCAAGGATGCCGACACCGTGGTCACCGTGGATCTCCCGAACCAAACCGTCACCAACGAGGCAACAGGTCACAGTGAGAAGTTCGACATCAACAGCTACAAGAAGTACTGCTTGATGAACGGCTATGACGATATCGACTACCTCCTTTCGCAGACCGACAAAATCGAAGCTTTCGAAAACAAGAAGTAATGAAATTCGAGATACTCGATACGACTCTACGTGATGGAGAACAGACCTCGGGGGTAGCATTCAGCGCCCCCGAGAAGCTCTCCATTGCCCGCAAACTGCTTGAAGAAGTTGGTGTTGACCGCGTCGAGATAGCATCGGCACGCGTCAGCAACGGCGAGTTTGCCTGCGTCTGCAAGGTGTGCACATGGGCCGAGGAGGCTGGCTTCCTCGACAAAATCGAGGTGCTTGGCTTCTGCGACAATGGTGCATCCATCGAGTGGATCCGGAATGCAGGCGGCAAGGTCATTAATTTGTTGGCCAAGGGTTCGGAGAAACACTGCATCGCCCAACTCAAGAAACAGCCCGAGGAACACTTTGCCGACGTGCGCCGCAACATAGATATGGCGATTGCAGCCGGACTGAAAGTCAACATCTACCTCGAGGATTGGTCGAACGGTATGATACAGTCCCCGCAATATGTGATGAATATGATGGAGGCTCTTCACGATGCACCCATCCAGCGATTCATGCTGCCCGACACCTTGGGTATCCTTTCGCCACGAAAGACGAAGATGTTCTTCGAGCAGATGGTGACCAAATATCCGCAACTGCATTTCGATTTCCATGCACACAACGATTACGACTTGGCTGTTGCTAATGTCTTGGCTGCCGCTGAGGCCGGAGCACGTGGTGTTCATACCACGGTGAACGGATTGGGCGAAAGGGCAGGCAATGCCTCTCTTTCCAGTGTCGTGGCCGTCCTCAACGACATGATTCCCGATGCAGAGTTGAACGTCATCGAACAAAGCATCAACAGTCTGAGTCGCATGGTCGAAAGCTACAGCGGTCTGGCCACGGCCCCAAATGCTCCCATCGTGGGCGAGAACGTCTTCACACAGACGGCAGGCATACATGCCGATGGTGACAAGAAAGCAAAACTCTACGTCAACCCGTTGCTTCCTGAGCGTTTCGGACGAAGCCGCGAATATGCACTCGGCAAGATGTCGGGCAAAGCCAACATCGAGCAAAACCTCAAGCTTTTGGGCATCCATCTGAGTGATTACGACATGCGTCGCGTCACTGAGCGTATCAACGAAATGGGCGACAAAAAGGAACACGTCACCATCGACGATCTTCCTTACATCATCTCTGACGTTCTGCACCACGATGCTCCTTCGGAACGAATCAAGCTTGTCTCCTACATGGTTTCGACAGCTTACGGCCTGCATCCTCAGGCTTGCGTGAAGCTCGACATCGACGGACAACAATACGAAGAGTCAGCCACGGGCGATGGTCAGTACGATGCCTTTGTGCGTGCCGTGCGCCACATCTACCGCAACAAACTGAATCGCACCTTCCCTTGGCTCACCAATTACGTGGTTACGATTCCTCCTGGAGGACGCACCGATGCGCTTGTTCAAACTGCCATCTCTTGGGAATACGAGGGGAAGCACTATCGCACCCGTGGTCTTGATGCCGACCAGACAGAAGCGGCCATCAAGGCAACCATCAAGATGCTCAATCTCCTCGAAGGCGAGTAGGAGAGGATCTGTCCCTTTCACTCCCCTTAAAAGCCCTTTTACTCCACTTAATAGCCCTTATAAACAATGAAACTCAAATTAGCTGTACTCCCGGGCGATGGTATCGGACCCGAGATCATGGAACAAGGCCTCGCCGTCACCGAGGCCATCTGCAAGAAGTTCGGTCATGAACTGAGTTACAAATATGCCATCTGTGGAGCAGATGCCATCGACAAGGTGGGCGATCCCTTCCCCGAAGAGACTTTCCAGACTTGTATGGAGGCTGATGCCGTGCTCTTCGCCAGTGTGGGCGATCCCAAGTATGACAACAACCCGAATTCTAAGGTTCGTCCCGAACAGGGTCTGCTCGCCATGCGCAAGAAACTCGGTCTGTTTGCCAACATTCGTCCCGTGACCACCTTCGACTGCCTCGTACACAAGTCACCCTTGAAGGACGAGGTCGTAAAGGGCGCCGATTTCATTTGCATCCGCGAACTCACCGGCGGTATGTATTTCGGCCAGAAGAAGGAACCCTCAACCAACGAGAACGGCGTAGAAGATGCTTTCGACACCAACTACTACTCACGTCCCGAAGTTGAGCGCATCCTGCATGTAGCTTATCAGTATGCCCGTCAGCGTCGCAACCACGTCACCGTAGTCGATAAGGCCAACGTACTTGCTTCATCCCGTCTCTGGCGTAAGATTGCCCAGGAGGTGATGCTTCAGTATCCCGATGTTACCACCGACTTCATGTATGTTGACAATGCCTCGATGCGCATGATTCAGGAACCACGTTTCTTCGACGTCATGGTTACTGAAAACACTTTCGGTGACATCCTTACCGACGAAGGCAGCTGCATCACCGGCTCAATGGGTCTGCTTCCCTCTGCTTCTACAGGCGAACACACTCCAGTATTTGAGCCTATCCATGGTTCATGGCCACAGGGCAAGGGTCTCAACATCGCCAACCCATTGGCACAGATCCTCTCCGCCGCCATGCTCTTCGAGTACTTCGGTCTCAAGGAAGAAGGCGCGCTCATCCGCGAAGCTGTCGATGAGTCACTCGCTCAGAACGTCCGCACTCCCGAAATCCAAGTCGAAGGTGGCGCCAAATACGGCACCAAGGAAGTCGGCCAGTGGATTGTTGACTATATCAACAAGAAGTAATCCAACATCAGCGAGTTTTTTAGTAAAGTTTGAAGCATACGGAGGTCATGACGAGTGATCTCCGTATATTGTTTCAGAATGCAATGTATATTTGACAAAAACATGAGTCAAAATAAAAGAAAAAAACAGAAATTTTCGGAAAAAACAAAAAATAACGATCATAATCTACGATAAATGAAGAATTTTGCATATCTTTGCCATGAAGTAGGCACTTTTCATAGATTGTATATCCCTTCATGGGATGGGCAACAGCGAAGCTGTGTAAAATAGAATCGATTATCTGTATAACGACAAAAGACCTTGATCTCAAACTACAATCCATTCTCCCTCGAAAATAAAACAATTCTTGTGACTGGAGCATCTTCTGGCATCGGAAGAGCTACGGCTATCGAATGCTCCAAGCTGGGTGCTCATGTAGTCATCACGGGGCGCAACGAAGAACGCCTTGCAGAGACATTCAGTCAGCTCGAAGGTGAAGATCACATACAGATTGTGGCAGACCTCAGCAAGCAGGAGGATATTGATAAATTGATAGCTAAAACGCCTGCGCTCAATGGTCTCGTCAATAATGCAGGTCAAAACAGTCTTGTAACCGTGAATTACATCGAGCAGACTGATCTCGATACCATCTATCAAACCAATGTCTTCGCTCCTATCCTATTGACCAAGGGACTGCTGAAAAAGAGAAAGATTCTGAAAGGAGGTTCCATCGTTTTCACATCATCCATCTCCGCCTCACTAAGCACACCAGCCAACGGCATCTACGCATCATCCAAAGCCGCCATCGACTCCTTCATGCGCACCTGTGCCGTAGAACTCGGCGGTCGTGGAATACGTGCCAATGCAGTCCTCCCCGGAACAATCGAAACCACCTTGGGTATCGGTGCATTACCTGAAGAAATGATTGCCAAAGACAAGGAACTGTATGCACTCCGTCGCTACGGCAAACCCGAAGAAATAGCCCACGCCATCATCTACCTCCTTTCCGATGCTGCCGCTTGGGTTACTGGCACCTCACTCGTCATTGATGGAGGACGATTGCTTAAGTGAAATATTACTTAATCAAATCAATGCAAATCCCTCAGTCCAGCATATTGACAACTAATCGACTTGGGAAAATATTCTCAAACACAGTTGCCACGTATAAATACTTTTGGTTTGTATCTATTTTGCAGACACATGCCAAGACTGACAATCCACGGATAAGCGTTTGGGAAATTGTCATCCGTATGGTTGCTAATGCTTGGTATCCTATTCACTATTTTAGACTATCTTTCGGCAAGAGCGATTCGTTGTTTGAAATCGTGATGGAATTGCAACGCATTACACAGATTCCTATCGATGCCAATTTACAGACAATCACCAACGGACTAAAAGACCGAATAGAAGACAAAAAGATTAAGGGATTATTGAATACCCTTACTCTAAATGTTCCTTACAGATTTCTCTCACCATGGATTCAATATACATGGGATAAGGATGTCATTAATCGTTCCCAGCAATTAGAAAATGGTTGTCTTTATGCTCTCTTCAAAAATGAAAGTGATTTCTATATTATACTAAATAAAGCGTGGGAAGCTTACTTACATGCACATTATAACATATTAGTAGATTTTACTTATTGGAACTTAACGCTGTTCTTACAATCTAGAAATCCCAATGTGCCAGCTATACCCAATAAGTTGATTCGTCCCGAAGTGAGAAACTCTCTCACCAAACAACATAACTATTGGGACATGGTAATGACGATAGGAGGTCCTATTCGCTGTATCTATACAAACGAGCCTTTGCATCCGAAGGAGTATGACCTTGATCACTTCATCCCTTGGAGTTTTGTTTGTCATGATTTGCTTTGGAACTTGATACCATCTAATAGCAGCATCAATTCCTCGAAGAATGACAAGTTGCCAGATTTAGATTTTTATTTGCCAAAATTCGCTTCAGTGCAACATCGTTCATTGCAGGTGATGCTCAATGCGAACCAAGAACCGAAAGTTTTGGATGACTTTGTTTCTCTTGGCTATTCTGCAAGAGATTTGGCTGCAATGAGTACAGAAAATTTTCTTGAGCTTTACGAAAGAACATTTACCCCAATCAATCAAATTGCTCTCAACATGGGCTTTGAGAAATGGAAATACTAAATATTTATGAAATTAGGAAGACGGATAGAATGGAACCAATAATAAACCACCCATACCTTACAGCTATTAAGCGCACAGATTTCTCTGTACCGACACGTTACCTTATGCAGCACAACTTGCTGAAGGGTAAGATTCTTGATTTCGGTTGCGGCTATGGCTTCGACACGGACGAGCTAAAGAAACAAGGCTATGACATTACAGGCTACGATTATTACTATCGCCCCGACTTTCCCGAAGGCAAGTTCGATACCATCATCTGCAACTACGTTTTGAACGTCCTTGAGCCATACGCCCAAGCTGAGGTACTGATGAATGTCACCAACTTACTTTCTCCTAAAGGAACAGCCTATTTCGCTGTTCGACGTGATCTGAAAGAAGAGGGTTTCAGGCTCCACGCCATTCACAAGCAGTACACATATCAATGCAACGTCATATTACCCTACAAGAGTCTCATCGCCAACAGCAGTTTCGAGTTGTATCAATATAACCATTTCAATAAGTTGCCACGCAAAGAGGGCGAGACCTGTCCATTCTGCAAATTGTCCCGTCGTGTCGAAATCATCTGCGAAACCGCCACCTGCGTAGCTTTCTACGATGGCTATCCCGTATCACCTGGACATGCCTTAATTATCCCCAAGCGGCACGTTGCCTCATATCGTGATTTGACAAATCATGAAAAAGAAGCAATGAATGTAGTGCAGGAGTACGTTATGAAGAAGATAGACGAACGTTTTCACCCTGACGGCTACAACGTCGGCATCAACATCAACGAAGCCGCAGGCCAGTCAGTCTTCCACTGTCACATGCATGTCATACCACGGTACAAGGGTGACGTGCCCAATCCTAAAGGCGGGGTGCGTGGGGTTATTCCGAGCAAACAGAAATACTAAATAAAAAACAATGACAGCTATAGTAGGAACACTTAACAGAAGGGGAATAGCAATTGCAGCAGATAGTGCTGCAACATATTCCACATCTGCCACGAACAAAATAATAAATAATGCTAACAAGATATTTGAGTTGTCTAAGAAGCATCCCATTGGTATTGCAATTTACAACAACTTAGATTTTCACGGAATTCCATGGGAAATAATATTTAAAACATATCGAGATATTCATTTAAAAGAGAGGTCGTTCCCAAAGTTGAAAGAGTACGCTGAAGATTTTTGGGAGTATTTGCACAATGTCATTTTGACAAAAGTTAGAATTGAAGACCAAAAAGGACAAATTGCATATTTTGCTCACCGGCTTAAGGAAGAGGCCATTTCAACAGCCAAGAAAAACCTAGAGTCGAAGAATATCGACTATGATTCAATATCATTGTTTAGTGAGATAATGTCATTTCTTACTAAGTTATCAGAAGATTACAAATTGCATAGAAGAACATCAGAATTCAATTCTTATAAAATAAGTCAATTTCTTGATTATGCAAGTGAAATCATCGATTCCATATTATTGGATTTAACACAAGATTCAGCTTGCCCCGAAGTTTTCCGAGAAACATTTCTTTCCACCCTTTTTTTAATAATTACTGCTGATACGATAGTATATTTATCACAAACAGGACTTATTTTCTGGGGATATGGAGAGGAGGAATTGTTCCCTTCATATTATCATTATGAGGTATCATTAGCTTTTGACAATAAAATAAAATATGTAGAATTAAGCAACTATGAAGTTTCTAATCAAAAAAACGCATGTGTTGCACCGTTTGCTCAAACAGATGTAGCCAATACTGTAGTGAGAGGTATTGATCAAAAATTAAGAGATACCATTAACAACAATTTGCAGATTGCATTTGAAGATTTCAGAAACAATATCGTGGATATATTATTTAAAGCTAATGCTCCCGAAACTTTACTTAATGCATTACGAAATATGGATATTTCAAACCAAGTGACTCCATTCATCGGCTTTATAAATGAGTATATCCAGAATAATTACATTAACAAGTTATTGAACACGGTTGCTTTTTTATCAAAAGAAGATCTTGCAGATATGGCAGAGAGTCTCGTGCGTATGACTTGTTTAAAAAGACATATAACAACTGATGAGGAAAGTGTAGGGGGGCCAGTTGATGTGGCTGTAATAACAAAAGGCGATGGTTTTATCTGGATTAAACGAAAACACTATTTTAATAGAGAACTTAATCCTCACTATTTCGAACGATAATAATAATGATTATGGTAACTATTTATTCCAATGAAAACTCCAGAAAAAGTGCTTTAGCTGCATCACAACAAATAAAAAATGTTGTTTATGAAAGTTGTTTATCATTTGAAAAATTTAAAATGGAAATGAAAACGGCTATAGAAAGAGATTTGCAATGTGTAAAAGAAATAAAATGGTAAAGCACATTTATTTGAGATGGATCCTGTTGTGACATGTAAAAGATTAAGCTGACGACAGACCAGCATTTCTCATGCTATGATAGGAAGGAAGAAAATATTAGCATAATGAATTAATTACAAAGAAATGCATTATGAATATGATTGATGAGAAATTGATATAAGACGAATTCATGATGGACTTTAAGAATCTCATAGAAAATATAAGAAAAGAACAGGTAACGCTTTTCCTCGGTTCTGGTTTCTCATTTAAGGCAGGAGGTCCAAAGTCTTCCGCACTAGTAGATTCGCTTCTTTCTAAGATGAGTAGTGAAGAAAGGGATTCTCTTGCAGGAAAACAACTTGATTATGTTGCCGAAGAATATGAACAGGTGTACGGGCGGGACTCTCTTCTAGAGATTATTAAAGCACAAATGGATTTTGAAAGGGAAGATATGTCAGATCATGTTTTCCTGACACAAATACCACATTTTCATCGAATCATCACAACTAACTATGACACCCTTATAGAAGACACTTACGGAAAAGAGAAGTCCTATGTGGTTCGAAACACTAAAGATTGCGTCAATCTTCCATCGGATAAGACGCTCATTTTCAAATTACATGGTGATTTTTCTGAAAAGGATAATGTTATAATAACAAAAGATGATTACACGGACTATTTCGTTCGTCGACGCAATCCTCTTCTATGGAACTTGATACAGGCAGAAGTTCTTACGAATGACATACTATTTATCGGATATAGTTTAGAAGATAGTAATATCTTTGAGATTATGAAGACGATAAAAACAGAGACAGGTGGCCATACTTGTAATTTCTATTTAATAGCTCCTGGACTAAAAAGACACAAAATTGAGAGGCTTGCAGAAACAAATGTCTCATATTTCGATGCGGTAGCATCGGATTTGTTTTCTGAATTAGAAAGGTCTTTAAATAAGAACATTAAGAGGGATTTTCAGAAAAAGTGGATATCTTCTGCAACGTTCGCTCAATATTGTAGAATTCATAATTTAGTGCCAGTTATCTCTGAGGGAGAGAATAGTAATAAGGTTGAACGCTTTGATGCTCCTAAAGGGAAAGAAATAAAGATACATTTCTCCACAAAAGACAAAAATGTGTACGATGCAATAATGAACAGATGCGTTGGTATGTATACCGATTTTGTCCCCAACACAAAAATACCTGCGTATAAACTGTCTGCCGATAATCTAGATGAAATGTGTTTAGAATATAATGGACTCACTGTTGGATACAAAGACGAGATAGCCGCACTATTGATTACCCCTGCTATCCAAAAAAAGCTGCTATCCATAAATATACCAACAATTGGCTTTTTTGAACAAGTAACCAGTACATTATTCAAAAAAGAGGAATGCCGTTTAAGATGCATCATAGAGACCAACATCTACGACATTTATATAGATAATAAAGCTATAGACAATGACAAGAAGATTGTCGGATTTAATGTAAATGTAACCTTCGAGTTTAAAAAAGAGTATACTAATAATAGTGAAGCAATAAAGTGGATTGATTTACCTCTTGCGCTATTTAGTGGGAAGCAAGTATTCATAAAAGAACTATTTTCGAATTCTTCTTTCAAGACATCAACGAGGGAACCTATTTACCAAATCATGAAAGATTATTATAACAATGTAAAGCAGATTGAGTGTTTGTTAGGTGAAAGGTTTGTAAAATATGAATGTTTTACAGCAGAAAGATATAATATATCAAGGTACGTTTTGAGTTATTTAAAAAAAGAGCCATTGATGGAAAATACGCCAGACGGAAGTGAATGGACTTTTTCTACGACAAATTTGGAGTGTGATTACAAGGAATTGGAAGACAAAGAAAAGGTTTTTGTGTTTTCTGAATCGACACCAATCTTGAAACCGTTAATTCTGAATGGAAAAGAGTTTGGAATTCCTTATAGAAATATAATGAGAAGCCATTGTATAATTCGCTCTATAGAAAGGAAATCAGATGGTACAACTACCATTTGTGTGTACAACGATGAACCTCAATACTATACAAAGTGGAGCGACCATCCAATAAGAGAAGAGGGCAACCGATTGATCTTTGGTTAATCTAGTCATAAATATTTGAATTTTGCAAAACGGAATAAAGAGACAAGAGATATGAAAGAAAATCCTGAGATAATAAAAACTATTAAAGTCAATAGTGTGGAAGAGTTTCTGTCAGAGCAGAAGTTCTATTCTGAGACAGACTATTTTAGAGGGCATTCGTCTGTTGATTATCAGCTCATCCCATCTATAGGACGGTTGTTTAAAGAAGGGGAAGAGCAGGAGTTACTTCGATTCGAAAGAAAAATCTTTGATGACTTTAAACACAAATCACCAATGTTTACAGAAACTCATCCACGAAATGATTTAGAGTTTCTCTTTCTAGCACAGCATTATGGCCTTCCGACAAGGTTATTAGATTGGACATACAACCCTATAGTTGCATTGTATTTTGCCTGTTGTTCTAATCCAGACAAGAACGGAGTCGTATTTAGGTGTTTCCCGTATATTATTAAAGAGTTTGATTTGGATACTGATGATATTTTTTCATATCCAGGAATTGCGCTTCTTGCTCCCAATATGACAAACGTTAGATACAAGAATCAAAATGGTTTGTTTTTCTACTATTCAAGACCTTGGGAAGAGAATTATCAAAGTGTCACCCATAAATATATTATTCCAGCATCAAGCAAAAATCAAATAATGAATATGCTGAATAAGATGGGATTTACTCGCTCTTTCATTATGCCTTCACTTGATAATCTTAGCAAAGACATTGTTGAACAATACACATTAAGGTTTCACCGAAGTATGAAATAAGTATTGTACTGAAAATATGTAAGCATTTGGCAACCCCCATTTTGCCATTCCACTAAATAATTGGAAATGATAAAAAATGAATTAATTTGGTTCATTTGGACAATAATGATTTTTAAATCTAACATTTATTGAATAGGTCAAGGAAAAGGGGCATATAAGTCAAATTCCTATCCAAGATTTGATGAACATCAAAGATTTATTTGTCAATGTGCAAGTCGCACTGGACAGTGATATGTATAGAGACCTTTTATATTTGGCCACAAAAAAAAGAGTTGAAAATCCGTTTATACAATTATCGTCATTAATTTACTGAGATTCAATAATTTCAAATAACAAATCTGCCACTTTTAGTGGACATCAATGATATGAACAAAGAAAAAGTAACTTATACAAGAATGCAATTCAAGAAAGAATTTGCAAAACTAATGGAAACGATATCATGGCCAAACAATCTTTCACAGGATGAAGGCATGATAGTTCTCCGAAAATTGCATGATTTTGTTCAGCCATATATTCCTGAAAAACTATTTCGATTTAGGAAATGTGGGATAGACGAAGTTATTTCTTTTGAGCAAGGAACTATTCCAATGTGTGTCGCAGATAAGTTTTCTGATGATTATGATTCAAATGTTTTCTATAATTATAAAACACTGCCAGATAGATTTTCGAACGCTTTTTCATCCATAATGTCAAACATTATACAAATAGCAAAAAATAATCCTACGGTTTTTCCTGATAGTCCAATAAAGAGTAAAATATTGGAACTAACAAGTTCCAAATATACTGATAGCGAAATTATTACTTCGCTAAGAACAGGTTTTGACGATCTCTTAAAACAGATGATGTCTGAAATTCAGAAACAGGAGATATGGCCTAGAAATAGCAAATATACCAAAATAGGATGTTTTACTGAAAAGATTGATTCAAAATACATGTGGGACCATTATGCTGATGGGTATAAAGGCTTTGCATTAGAATATGATTTTAGAAAATGGTATGAACTGCAAGTGAATCTATACCCTGTAATTTATTCTGTTCAAATGCTGGATGCAACAGATATGATAGACAGAATTTGTATAACCAATTATGTCAATACTATTCAGCCAGAAGAAACTTACAAAGATATATTTGACTTTTATAAAAAACAACTACAACAACAATATCCTATAGATTTTATGTACTTTATTAAAATGTATTTGTATAAAGATAAGGCGGAATATTCCCATGAAAGAGAATGGAGAATGCTAAAAATTGACATGGATTCTATCAACCAAGTTTTCATTACTATTCCTGATATGGGTTTTTTGAAGTCAATCTACTATGGCATACACATGGAGCCACGGTATAAGGTCCACCTGAGATCGATTGCAAAAACCAGAGGAATTAAAGAGTACGACGTTGTACTTGACAAAAATAGCCGAAAATACAGCTTGAAAGTAGTCCCTCTTTGAGTGACAAAAGCATATTCGTTTTTTTTAATTGTATATGGCGCTACCTATAAACATTGAAGATCTGCTGAACAAGCAGAAAATAGAGTCAAGCCTATTTACAAATTAGGGTAAAACGTTATAAGAATATGAGTTATGAGTAAAGATAATGAATATACTACTCTGCTCAAAAAGCAGATTGCTGAGATTGGTAAAGAAGTAAGATATCTTGAGTTCAAAAGTAACTATCAAGAAGCCGACAGGTTGGGGAAATATATCTCAGCCCTATCAAATGGAGCTTGTCTTGATAACAAGGAATTTGGCTATCTGTACTTCGGCGTAGAAGACGAGACCCTGATACTGTTAGGTACAACGTTTGACGCCTCGCGAACCAAGGCAAGGAGTAATCAGAATCTGGAATTTTTTCTGCGCCAGTATATCACACCAAAAATCGATTTCAAAATAGAGGAATTCTATGATGAAAGCGGGAACCGGTTTGTGGTTTTCACTATCCCATCAGCCAAAGGAGAGCCAACCTGTTTTATGAATATTCCGTATGTTAGGGTAGATAGCTCCTTAACTGACCTCCGTCCATATACGGAATGGATGCGCATTATTTACAATTCTCAGAAAGATTGGACTGCAGAAATCATTACCGATGCCACAATTGAAGATCTTGATAAAGATGCCATTACAAAGGCTCGTGAAGGATATAAGCAACGTTATCCAGATTTGGCAAAGGAATGCGATAGTTGGGATGATAAAGTGTTCTTGGACAAAGCATGTCTTACAATTGATGGAAAGGTAACTCGTGCAACCCTATTGCTGGTTGGAAAAGAAACATCGGCTCACAGACTGAACCATATTGCTCAAATTGTATGGAAATGTTTCCAAGATGGACAGGTATTTGGCGACATCTACACAATCCCATTCATACGGACCACAAGTGAGTTGTTAGGTAGGATTCGTAACTATCGTTTCAAAATATATCCAAAGAACTCTCTGATACCGGCAGAGGTGTGGAAGTATGACACAGAAAGTATACTCGAAGGTATGCACAATTCAATAGCTCATCAGGATTATGAGGCGAAAGCTAGAATAATTGTAACAGAGAATCAAGACTCGCTGAAATTTCAGAATGATGGCAGTTTCTACGAAGGTGATTATAAACAATACATCACAGGGGAAAAAACTCCCAAAAGCTACCGAAATCCAGCGTTAGTAAAAGCTATGGTGAATATTAAGATGATAGACACGCAAGGATATGGTATTCACAAGATGTTTCAAAGTCAGAAAGATCGTTATCTACCTATGCCAGACTATGATCTATCAACCTCTAATGAGGTTATACTTAACCTACCAGGAACTATTATTGATGAAAACTACAGTCTAATGCTTCTGGCCAATCAGGACTTAACACTCACTGATGCAGTCTTGTTGGACCAAGTTCAGAAAGGACATTCAATTTCTCCTGAAGCGGTTGCAATGCTTCGCAAGCGTAAACTCATTGAGGGTCGTCTTCCGCATATATTTGTTTCAAAGAACGTTGCTCAGGCGACAAACCAAAAGGTGGAATACTCAAAACATAAAGGATTAGCCGATAAACAGTGCGAGGCTTTACTGCTTGATTCTTTGAAAGATCACGGCATCTTAACCAAAAAAGAGATAGTGAGACTGTTGTGGGACGTGCTATCAGATCAACTTGATGAAAAGCAGAAGAACACAAAGGTGTATAATATTCTTCGCAAGCTCAGAGAGTCTGGTAAGATTGTTAATAAAACAATAGGGAACAAATCCCAATGGTCGCTCGCAAAAACATAAGAAATACGAGAGAATACGAGCGTTTTTTGCGAGCAAAAAATTCTGCGATTAATTAAAACTATTTACAAGTCAACGAAATATGTCGCTCGCAAATTGAAGAAATATCAGATAGGTTACGAGCGAATATGTATAGACAAGGCACTACGACAACTTAGGTATAGGTGTAAATTGACTGCGAATAACCAAGCCAGCTGAAGAGGACTTATCCTTCACAGCTGGCTTGGTTGTTTTTTGAATAATTAGCAAGCAATCTTATTTCTCCACAAATCCCGTTACGTCGGCGGTGATGATACGCTCGCCTTTCGAGTTCTGGATTTTGACGTTCTCGAAGGTGATGTCTTTGGCGTAGTGCATTTCGCAACCCTTGTCGGCGACGAAGAGGGAGTTACGCATCTGGAGGTTCTCGAGAGGCATTTCGGGCAGACCGTTGAACCAGATTGCACGTTTGGCACCCTGGCAAATGACATTCGAGATATAGAGATTGCGGAAGCAGGGAGTCTCCTCGGTTACCGGTGGCACAGCATCCTCGGCAGAACTGTCCTTGTCGGCCTTTCCACCCACGGGTTTGTTGGAATAATAGAGGTCAAAGGTGAAGGCATCGCCCGAGATGGCTACCATATTGATCTGGTCGATGTAGATATTCTCGATCACACCACCGCGCCCACGTGTCGATTTCATGCGCAAACCGGTATCGGTGCCGTTGAAGAGGCAGTTGTGTACGTAGATGTTGTTGGCGCCCGAACTCATCTCCGAACCGATGACGAAACCGCCATGTCCATGCAGCACGGTGCAACCGTCGATGATGACGTTCTGGCAGGGACGTTTCCAACTGCGTCCCTCCGCGTCCTTGCCCGACTTGATGCAGATGGCATCGTCGCCCACGTCGAAGATCGAGTTGAGGATCAATACGCGGTTGCACGACTCGAGGTCAAGGCCGTCACCATTCTGTGCGAACCAGGGATTGCGGATGGTCACATGGTCGATGATGAGGTCTTCGCACATCAACGGATGGATGTTCCAAGCGGGAGAATTCGAGAAAGTAGCATCCTTGAGAAGGACACGATTGCAACGAATGAATTCGAGCAGAACGGGACGCTGGGTGACGCGGCGCATATCGGGCTTGTCGGCCTCGCCCTTCTGGGCATCCTCCTTGGCATTGGGGTACCAGATGCTGTTCAACTCAATACCGCTGCCCGAAGTGAGCTCATTCCATTGGCTGGAGGTGAACTTGCCCTTCTTGCTGGGCCGCCATGCCTGACCTTGCCCGTCGAACGAACCTGGTCCCGTGATGGCAATGTTGTTGACCTCGTAGGCATAGAGTGGCGCCATCTTCTTGGTCGCGGTATTGCCCTCGTAGATGGTGGTTATTTCGGGATAGGCATCAAAGTCGGTGGTAAAGAGTACAAGAGCACCCTGCTCGACGTGCAGATCAACATTCGAGACAAACTGGATAGGTCCTGTAAGCCAAATGCCACTGGGAACGATGAGGTGTCCACCGCCCTTCTCATCAAGAGCCTTCATGGCTGCAGCAAAGGCTTCGGTGCAAAGACTGCCTCCGTCGCCCTTGGCTCCGAAGTCGGTGAGGAGCACGCTGTAGCTTGGAATATTGACGGTTGCCACATTGGGCATGTCGAAAGGAGCCGCAGCATACTGGGGTTTCACATAAGGTGCAAGTGACGATGGTTCGCTTTGATTTTGACAGGCTACCAGGCCCACGGCCAAGAGCGTCAGTAGTGATAAAATACGATTCATAATGTGTGAATAAGAGTGTGTTAATTTGCTGCAAATATACAAATACATTTTGAAATATCCTAATTTTCGGGACAAAAAAAGACAAAAAGACTAAAAAATCGACAAAATATTTTCAACTTTCACAGTTTTTTTGTAACTTTGCGCCGTTTTTGGTGATAATTGTGTAACAACCAATTGTTCAATGTTAATTGTTAATTATTAATTCAATAAAATATGGCAAATCAGGAAGATGTTTTCAAGAAGCTGGTGTCCCACTGCAAGGAGTATGGCTTCGTTTTCCCTTCGAGTGAAATCTATGACGGACTGGGCGCAGTCTATGACTACGGACAGAACGGCGTCGAACTCAAGAACAATATCAAGCGCTACTGGTGGGAGGCTATGACCAAGCTCCACGAGAACATCGTGGGCATCGATGCCGCCATCTTCATGCACCCGACAGTCTGGAAGGCTTCGGGACACGTCGATGCATTCAATGACCCGCTCATCGACAACCGCGACTCCAAGAAGCGCTATCGTGCCGATGTGCTCATCGAGGAGCAGCTTGCTAAGATCGAGGACAAGATCAACAAGGAGGTTGAGAAGGCTCGCAAGCGTTTCGGCGAGGCTTTCGACGAGGCTCAGTTCCGTGCCACCAATGGCCGTGTACTGGAAAACCAGGCCAAGTGGGATGCCCTGCATCAGCGCTACAGCGATGCCATGAACAAGATGGACCTCGAGGAACTGAAGCAGATTATCCTCGACGAGGAGATTGTCTGCCCCATCAGCGGCACCCGCAACTGGACCGACGTACGTCAGTTCAACCTCATGTTCTCCACCGAGATGGGTTCCACAGCCGACGGCGCCATGAAGATCTATCTTCGTCCAGAGACCGCTCAGGGTATCTTCGTCAACTACCTCAACGTACAGAAGTCGGGCCGCATGAAGCTGCCTTTCGGTATTGCCCAGATCGGTAAGGCTTTCCGTAACGAGATCGTAGCACGCCAGTTCATCTTCCGTATGCGCGAGTTCGAGCAGATGGAGATGCAGTTCTTCATCAAGCCCGGCACCGAGCTAGATTGGTTTGCCAAGTGGAAGAAGACCCGTCTTGCTTGGCACAAGGCCCTCGGCTTCGGCGATGCCATGTATCGCTACCACGATCACGAGAAGCTGGCCCACTATGCCAATGCTGCCACCGATATCGAGTTCAACATGCCATTCGGCTTCAAGGAGGTGGAGGGCATCCATTCCCGCACCAACTTCGACCTCTCGCAGCATGCCAAGTACAGCGGCAAGAAGATCGAGTACTTCGATCCCGAGACCCGCGAGTCTTACGTTCCTTACGTCATCGAGACCTCTATCGGTGTCGATCGTATGTTCCTCAGCATCATGGCTGGTGCCTATCGTGAGGAGGAGGTCAATGGCGAGCGTCGCGTAGTTCTCGCATTGCCACCCGCATTGGCTCCCGTCAAAGTGGCTATCCTGCCTCTCGTCAACAAGGACGGTCTGCCGGAGAAGGCTGAGGAGATACTCCGCGAGCTTCGTTACGACTACACCTGCCAGATCGAGGTGAAGGATTCCATCGGCAAGCGCTATCGTCGCCAGGACGCCATCGGCACACCCTATTGCGTTACCGTTGACGGACAGACCCTCGAGGACAACACTGTTACCCTCCGTTTCCGCGACACCATGGAGCAGGAGCGCGTAGCCATTGCCGACCTCCACAAGATCATCGGCGACTCGGTGAACATCTCCTCATTGCTTCGTAAGATTGAAAACGATTGATGACGATTCATCCCGAATTATCGAATTTAAGAAATACAGTTCAATTCTTTAATTCTCTAATTCGTGATAAAACTTTAAGATGAAAAAGATACTTTATTTCCTGCTCGCTGTGGTGGCAATGCCATTGATGTTGGCCTGCAACGACGATGACGATGTAGATTACACCGAGTATTACGGTTGGCGCGACGAGAACAACGCAGTTACCGAGTTGTTCGCTTCGGCGCAAAGCAGTGACTCGGCCCTCACCTACTTCAACCATGCGGTGCAGTCACTCAAGGAGCCGCAGTACTATCCCAGCTTCGTTCATTACGTGAAGCACGCCAACATCGACAGCCTGCGCAACCTCAATCCGCGCAAGGATTACCGTCCCTACTCAACGAGCACGCTCAGCGTCCATTATACGCTCTTCCAAACCGATTCGCTCTTTGCTACGGTGAAGCGTCAGGGTGGCTGGTCGAAGGAGTATCTGCGCAATCCCGGTGGCATCCTCGACTCATTGTTCTTTGCTGCTGCCGAAGACAGCCCGCTGAAGGCTGATACCATCGAGTCCTATCAGGTAATGTACTACTCGGGCTTCACGCCAAACGCTGTCATCACTGGCTGGGGCGACATCCTGCAGCAGATGTATATCGGCGATCATGTCGTCTGCATGATTCCCTGGTTCCTGGCTTACGGGCAAAGCGGTAGTGGTTCGTCCATCAATCCTTATTCCAATCTCTTCTTCCGCATCGAGCTTTGTGACATCACCTTATGGGGCGGCAACGTCGAGCCGAAGAAAACTGAATAATCTATCATGATGAAAAATCTCATTAAGATAATCACTCTGACGGCATGGACATTGTTCTGTGCCGTTAGTGTTTCTGCCCAACCATCGGCTGGACAGGAATCACAGCTGGGCGACAACTGCACCAGCATCCTCGTGGGCAGCAAGGCCTCCACCGATGGCTCGGTCATCACCAGCCACAACTGCGATTCATGGTACCGCACCTGGATGCGTTGGGTGCCCGCTGCTGACTTCGAACGTGACACCGTGATGGATATCTACGAGGGACGAATGCACACCGAATATCCCGATTCGAAGGATGGCGTCAAGGTCAAGGGACAGATTCCGCAACCTGCCGGACACACTTATCGCTATCTCGATACGGCCTATCCTTGTCTCAACGAACACCAGCTCGGCATCGGAGAGACCACCTTCACGGGACGTGACACGCTCGAGAACAAGGAGGGCATGTTCATGATCGAAGAGCTTTGCCGTGTGGCCCTGCAACGCTGCACCAAGGCGCGTGAGGCTATTCTGCTCATGGGCCAGCTCATCCACGAGTATGGCTATGGCGATTCGGGCGAATGTCTGACGATTGCCGATACCGACGAGGCATGGATCTTCGAAGCTTTGGGCGAAGGTCCCGACCAGGTGGGTGGCGTATGGGCAGCCCAGCGCATCCCCGATGACGAGGTTTGCGTCTCGGCCAACATCAGCCGCATCGGTTCGCTCAGCACGCTCACTCCTCCCGCCAAGCCTGCCAAGGCAAAGAAGGGCAAGAAGCCTGCCTATGCTCCTCTCGTTTCCGATACGCAGATGGCTTCGCAGAACGTCTTCGACGTAGCACGCAAGCTTGGCTTTTGGGACGGCACCAGCGAGTTCTCCTTCTGGCGTGCCTACAGCGGTGTCAACTACTTCGACGAGCCCAAGAACTATTCCACGCGCGAGCTCTACATCATGCAGCAGTTGGCCCCCTCGTTGGGATTCAACGACACGATGGACGAACTGCCTGTCAGCTTCCGTCCCGACTCGCTCGTCTCCTATCGCCAGGTCATCAACCTGATTGGCACCTGGTATGAAGGCGATTCCATCCTCGATCTCACCCAAAAGATGCGCATCCCCAAGGCAAGCCGCGACCTGGCTGGCAAGAAGCCTTGGGCAAGCGAGGACAGCATCATCTCGTCCATCGCCAACCCGTGGATGAACAGCCGCCTCATCAATACGCTCTATGCCTTGACGGGCGACAACGATTGGCATTGGGTACGCACCGTGGCTGTGCCCCAATGTGCCTACTCGACCGTTATCCAGCTGCGTGGCTGGCTTCCCGATGCCGTGGGCGGCGTCTGCTGGATGTCGCTCGACAATCCCGGTCAGTCGCCACGCTTCCCCATCTTCTGCGGCACCAGCACGCTGCCCAAGATGCTGCAGGTATGCGGTCAGCACCGCTATCGCGACGATGCACTCGTCTGGCACTATCGTCAGGCCAACAAGCTTGCCACCGTTCGTTGGGGCGACTGTCGCAAGGACCTCGAATCGTCACGCGATTACTTCCTCGACAAGGCTGAGCGCGAACTTCCCTTCGTCGAACAGCAATACATGGGCATCCTTCGCAGCTCCACCACATCCGACGATCCCGACAAGGTTGCCACCAGCTTCCTCAACGGCTACACCTCCGATTTCATCGGTGCCACCGTCCTCCGTTGGGATGAACTCTATCGTCAGTACTGGCGCCTGTTCTGGAGCGGTTTCTAAGCTTGCCCAACCTTTTTTCGCAAATTTAAGCCAAAATATTTGGTTAAACAAATAATTGTCTTTATCTTTGCTGCGTGAATTGACATAATCACTTAATCTATAGAATATGAAGATCCGTTATTCTTTTGCGCTGCTGTTCGTCCTGTTGCTCACGTCGTGCATCAAGGACGAGCTGCCCAATGCAGAATGCGACATTTTAAGCGCATGGGTGGAAGGCGATCAGTATGCCGACATCTTCTACAATAAGTCACAGATGCGCTTGGAGAACATCTCGGCATCCGAGAAGGAGGTCGTCTTTACCGTGCGATCACTCATCTCCATGCCGAAAAAACTGCCTGTCCACTTCGAGATTACTCCAGGTGCCACCATCGAACCGGCCAACGGTTCGGAGCAGGACTTCACGAAAGGTCCCGTGACATATACGGTGACATCCGAGGACGGTGAATGGAAACGCCAATATGCAGTGGCCTTCAAGGAACTCAACCTCCCCACCTACAAGTTCAGCTTCGAAAACTACGAGACCGTAGAACTCTATGGCAACTACTATCACGAGTTCTACGAAGTCGATCAGTCGGGCACACACCACAACATCTGGGCTTCAGGCAATTCGGGTGCCGTCCTGGTCAAGACTGACTCGAAACCAGAGGATCAACCCACCTATTCCACCCCGAACGGATATGCCGGGCGCGGTGTTTGCCTGAATACGCAGGATGCAGGCTCGCTGGGTCATCTGTTCGGCAAACCTATCGCTGCTGGCAATCTCTTCATGGGCAAGTTCATCCTTGAAAACGTGCTCGTCGATGCACTGAAAGCTACCGAGTTCGGTCGTCCCATCGATCGTGTTCCCGTACGTGTAACCGGTTATTACAAATACCATCCGGGCGCCGTGTTCACCGACAAGGACATGCACGAGATTCCCTCTCGTACCGACGAGGCGAGCATCTATGCCGTGTTCTATCGCAACAAGGA
Source organism: Bacteroidales bacterium (assembly GCA_017548545.1). Lineage (GTDB taxonomy): Bacteria > Bacteroidota > Bacteroidia > Bacteroidales > UBA3663 > Liminaster. The sequence goes on from JAFYZW010000103.1 coordinate 26,426, forward strand.
CAGCGAAGGCAAGGATGTGTACTTGTATGGCAACGATGTGCTCTCGAGCCCTTACATCGTAAAGAAGGCGCAGGTGGCATCGCTGCCGCCCACCGACGAATGGACGCGCTTCGAGATGTTCTTCGAAGGCGACGAGGCCGACACCCAGATCTTGACCTCACAAGGTTACAACATGACACTTGTGTTCTCGTCGAGCAAGGAAGGTGCCTCGTTCGAAGGAGCTGTCGGCAGCGTTCTTTACGTGGACGAGGTAGAGGTATCATTTGAAGAACTCGAAACAACTGACGCATCATGAAAAGGATTATCATCATCAGTCTGGCATTCTTCATGTCGTTGTTATTGGCAGGCAATACCTTCGGCCAAGAGAAGAATAAGTTTTTTCATGTGATCGTTCGAGCAGGTTACAACGTTGGTGGTACAGCACCTCTCGGCGTTCCCGCCACCATTCGCAGCATCGATTCCTTCAAGCTTACCCCCTCGGTGATGGGAGGCATCGACTTTCAGCTGACACCTGGCAGATGGGGAATACTCGCTGGTGTGCACTACGAGAACAAGGCCATGGATACCGAGGTGACCACCAAGGGTTATCGTATGGAGCTGGTGAAAGGCGACAGTCGGATGGAAGGTCTTTTCACTGGTCACGTCAAGCAGGAGGTGACGCAATGGATGCTCACCATCCCCGTCATGCTTACTTGCCGTCTGGGCAATAGAGTTACCTGGAAAGTCGGTCCGTACATTTCTATACTGACCGACAAGGATTTCAGCGGTATCGCCTCCGACGGCTACCTCCGACAGGGCGATCCTACCGGTCCCCGCATCAACATGGGTGATAAGGAGGGCGAATGGGCCACCTACGACTTCAGCGACGAGATGGAAGATCGCCAATATGGTGTAGCTATGGGCTTCGACTGGCGTGTCACCCGGCATCTGGGCATCATGACCGATGTCAATTGGGGTCTTACCGGAGTCTTCGACAGCGACTTCAAGACTGTTGAGCAGACACTCTATCCCATTTACGCTACTGTCGGCCTGTATCTGGCTTTCTAATCGACCGACAAACAGATACAATCAGCGGGCTACCGATTGGATTTCGGTAACCCGCTGAAGTTTTTGATTCCTGCTCAATCGTCCACGATGCCGTAGCGCTGCTTCCAGTCGATGTAGTACTTTGGCTCCTCAAGCATCAGCTCCTGCTTTTGGTCAATGAAGAGCTGGATGGTGGTGGCACGGCAACAGAGCGCATCGTCGCGCTCACGACGTATCTCGTAGCGAAAGTCTAGCCTTGCACCAAGCTTGGGCACGTAGGTCGTACGTATCACGGCCACGTCGTTGAGCTCCAGGGGGCCATAATACTTAACGTGCACATCGACGATGGGTGCCAGTATGCCTGCAGCCAGCATGTCGGCATAGCCAATGCCCGGGAAGTGACGTCCGAACGACTCGCGGCCATCCTCCATGTACTTGATGTAGGAGCCGTGCCAGGCACGTCCCATGGCATCAATCTCACTGAACTTGACGGGAATCCTTATAACGTCTTCCAGTTTCATGTCCATGGGTTATTTCACTTCGAACACCGAATCATTGACGGGCACATCCATCTTGTAGTTCGAGAACTCATACAGCTCATAGTTGCCCGACTTGCCATTCAGGCGCACGCTACGCAGCTCGCCAGCCTTTGTGTCGATCACGATGACAAACGACTGATAGACGAGCTTCCGACGCTCGGCTGCATTGGCGGTGATGGGGGTGATGGTCATCGTCATGCTGGTGGCATCGCGCTCCATATCCACATCGGCCACATCGCTGAGGTCGGTATCGGCATTGCCGCTGGTGATGTTCTTGATGGCAGTGGTGAGGGGGCCCAACGACGATGAGCTGCCGCCCGTAGCCGTCGAGGCCTTGCCGTCCTGCACGATGGTGAACTTCTCGCCGTCGGTCACAAGCTTGTCCTTGCCGCCATTGGTCGAAACACACATCTTCGCAGGTTTCTTGAAGTAGAACGTGCCCGTCGAAACCTGGTCTTTGGTAACCATCGTGTTGTGGGTGGTCTTCTTGACCGAAGCGGTCATCGAACTGATTTTCTGATAACCTTCCATGGCCTGCTTCATCACATCCTGGTCCTGTGCCTGGATGGTCGATACCGAAGTAGTGAAGGCTGCAATCGAGGCCACGAGGGCCACTGCCATTATTCTGACGATTTTTTTCATATTTTGGGAGTTTTTAATCAAGTATAAAGTCCACCATTGATGCTGATCACGTTGCCGGTGATGTAGCCGGCTTGTGGCGAAGCCAGGAAAGCAACGAGCTCAGCCACTTCCTCGGGCTGTCCGAAACGGTTGGCGGGGATGGTCTTCTTCAAAGTAGCCTCGTCGAGACCCTCCACCATATCGGTCTTGATGAAGCCTGGAGCCACGGCATTGACGGTGATGTTCTTGCGGGCCACTTCCTTGGCAAGTGCCTTGGTGGCAGCCACCAATCCGCCCTTGGCAGCGCTGTAGTTGGTCTGTCCCTGCATGCCCATGATGCCGCTCACGCTGGCCATGTTGATGATGCGACCGAACTTGTGGAACTGCATCTGCGGGATGAGTGGAGCCGTGACGTTATAGAAGCCGCCGAGCGTGACGTTGATGACGCTGAACCAATCTTCGGCGGGCATGAGAGCCATCAGGTTGTCGCGACGGATGCCGGCATTGTTGACCACCACCTCGATGTATTCATCCTCGTGGGCCTTCTGCCAATTCTCGAGCGCAGTCTTCACCTGCTCGGCGTTGCCTACATTGAACTGCAGCATCTCGCCGTCGCTGCCTGCCTCGCGAACCAGTCGCAGCGTCTCCTCAGCTGCATCGGTGCGGCTCACATAATTGATGATGATATGGTAGCCCAGTTGTGCCAGTTTGACACTCACCGCACGGCCGATACCGCGACTACCTCCAGTTACTAAAGCATATTTCATAATTTACAATAAATAATTTTCAAATATCAATTGTCTGCGTACACCATTTCTTTGACCATAGAAAGCCCCATAGGTTTAACCAGCATCCTCCCTTCGTCCTCGTCGGCAGCCATGCATGGCTGCCCACTCGAACCCCTCGAACCTCTCGAACCCCTACTTCGTCTGCGTAATCTCCCAAGCCGCTTGCTTGCCGATGATCTCGGCCACGGTGAACAACGACGTCATCGTTACGCCGAGCAAACCGTGCAGGGTCAAGCTCTGGCCGGTGAGGAGGAGGTTGGGGATGGGTGTTTTGGCCGAAAGCAAGGTCATCATCGGGTTGTGATAATCCTTGCGCACTCCATAGCACGAGCCATTGGGCGTAAGCGTATAGTCGCGATAGGTCAAAGGTGTGGAACTGTAATGTGCCTCCACCATATTGTGCAGCCCTGGGATGAACCGCTCAGCCAAAGCGATACATTCGTTATAGAGGCGTTCCTTCATTGCCTTGTAATCTTCGCCACGACGTCCGACGGTGGTATTCTCCCACTGCGAAATCTTCTCCCACGGCAACGGGGTGAGGATATCGAGGATGCGTGCATCGTCGCCTTCGATGGGACAACGACACGAAACCAGGCAGCCTTGCACGGGCCCCTCCTCGTTGAAGTAGGTCCACACATTGGGCTTCATGTAGATGTACTGGTTCCAATTGAAATACTTCAGCGACCCTGGCTTCAATATTAACGAAGTCGTGAACATGCCGTAGGTGTTCTCGAGCCGCAGGATGCGGTTGCGATAGACCTTCTTCATCTTCGTCGATTCCTTCACCAGCCCCACCGTGACGGCAGGATGCGCATTGCTGATGAACCACGTGCCCTCATACACCTCGCCGTTCTTGCAACGGGCTGCCACCAGGCGACCGTCCTTCTCGACGAGTTCCTCGACTTCGGAGTTGCACACGATCTCGCCTCCCATTGCCTTGATCTGGTCCATCAATCGGTTGACGATAAGGTTGCCGTCGCCACGCAGACGATACGAGCCCTGGATGAACGAATTGTTGCCCTGTGCGAAATTATAGAGGGGTAGGGTATCCTTGGCCAGCTCCATCTTGAGCGACGAACCGCTCAGCACATTGATCAGAAGCTCGTCGTTGAACGTCTCGTGCAGGAAATCATAAGTGCTTGAGGCAAAGAGCGACTGGGTGAAGAAGTCCACCTCGTCGCGCGGCAGGATGGCATCGTAGAGGTGGTCGCACACCTCGTTCATGATGTTGCAGTACTTCTCCAGGCCCTTGCGCTCCTGCGGGAAGTCTTGCGACAGGGTTTCGATGAAAGCTTCGGCACCCTCGGCATATTTGAACGTGCGGTCACCGATGGTCACACGGTCGAAGCCCGTAGGGTCGAGATGCTGCCATGGCAGATCCATCAGTCCCAGGTACTTGAACGGTGCATACAGGCAGCCGCCTTCGCCGATACCGCCCACATAATGCATGCCGGTATCGAGCAGTTCGCCATGGCGACGGAAGCTCTGCATGCAGCCACCCGGCTGAAGCTGACGCTCCAGTATCACCACCTTCATGCCCCGCCTGGCCAGGATCAATCCGCACTGGAGTCCCCCCAGACCGGAGCCAACTATTATGACGTCGTATTTCATATTCTTATCCTTTCAAACCCTTAACCTTTCGAACCCCTCGAACCTTTCTTATCCCTCTTTCGTCTCTTTCTTCGAAAGCAGACGAAAGAGGAACGGTTCGACAACGTAAGCGAACAGCACAGCTGCTATCATGCCGACCAATGTGGCAAAGCCGACCGACTTGATGGCAGGATGCACAGCAAAGTTCATCGAACCCACAGTCACTATCAAGGCAAGGGCCGAGAAGAGGATGGCCGTCTTATGGAAGCCGAGAAGCTTGTTCTTGCGCGTATCTGCACCACCCTTCCCAATCAGACCGTTCATCACGAAAATCGAGTAATCGACACCGATACCGAAGATGAACGTCGAGATAATGATGTTGATCAGGTTGAATCGTATGCCGAAGATGTTCATCGCACCCAGCACAATGATCCACGAGATGACGATGGGCAGGAAGCAGAGCAACGAGTTCTTTAGGTTGAACCTGAACGAAATCAACAGCACAAGCAGCACGAAAGCCATCGAAACCCACTGCAGCACGTTAAAGTCCTGACCAAGCTGGCGTAGGGTGTCCTGTGCATAGTAATAGGTGTCGAGCACCATCAGGTTGGGCTCGTTGGCTACTGCGTCGCAGATGCGGTGATAGTCGGTCGAGTCGCTCCGCACCGAGTCGAGCTCGCAATAGACGGTGGTGAAGCAGAGGTACGAGCTGTCGTACGATTGCTCCATCAGCGTGGTGCGATATCCTTCGGGGATGAAGTCCTGCTCATAGAGGGCATCCGGCTCGTAATCGCGCGTAGCTGCTTCGAAGAAGGGGTCGAAAGCCGCAGCATTCACACCCGCCTTGGGTGCACATTTATTGATCAGCCTGCGCACGTTGGCAAGGCGTTCCTCGGTCCAGTAGTTGTGCCAGGCGTCGATACGCTCCTGCTGCACCCGCTTCGGGATGAACAGCTCCGATGTGCGCGTATATTTGGTGACAAGGCCCTCTTCCTGCAGCGAGTCGAGCTTCTCGGCCATGAGCGAGAAGTTCTCGATAGCCTCCTCCATCGTGGCACCGCTGGCAGCAAAATACTGATGACGGTCGCCCGAATCGGTCTTGTGGCGCACCAGCGCATCGGTCTCGGCAAGGTGCTTCGGCCAATAGCCCAGGTTGCGCATATCGGCATCGAAGTTCGTACCACCATAGATGTAGTAACCCACGCAGATCACTGTCAGCAGGGCAATGATCACCAGCAGGGGCTTGTTGCGGTCGATGGGGTAGGCGTTGATGCGGTCGATGACCTTGAAGGCATGGCGGTTCATCTTGTTCTTCCTCTCGTCGAAGAACGGAGGCAGGAAGATCAGCGAGAACAACGTCGTGCCCACAATGGCAAACGTGGCAAACAGTCCGAAGTCCTGCAGCAGGTCGGTCTGGATGAAGATAAGTCCGAGGAACGAACCGATGGTAGTGATGCAGCCCATCAGCACGGGCTTCACCTGATCCTTCAGCACCTGTACGGGATCACCTACATACTTGTAGTGCGTGATCACATGCAGCACATAGCTCAAAGCCACGCCGAGCACCACAGCTCCGATGCCCAGGGCAAGGAGCGAGAACTGTCCTTTGATGAAATACATCATCGCCAGGCCGAACACGGTGCCGAAGAACACAGGCAGCAACAACAAGGGGATGGTGTTCCAGTTGCGGAAGCAGAGGAAGATGATGAGTAGCACGATGACCAGCGACCAGATGATATTGCTCTTAATGTCCTTCTTCAAGGTCCACGAGTTATAGGCACCGTTGGCAGGCGAGCCGTAATATCCGATCTTCACACCAGGGGCCTTGGCCTCAAACTGCTGGATGTAGTCGTTCATCCATTCGAAGAGGATGGCACCGTGCCCCGAGTCTGTGCTCGCAAAGCGTGGCGTAATGACGACGATGGCCACCGTCGAATCGGGCACCATCAGATGATTGTTGACAATCGAGTAGCTGCCACCCGCATTCATCAGCCCCTTCATCTGGTCCATCAGCACATATCGCATGCCGATGGGGTCCATCTGCAGCAGTTCGGGGAAAGCCTCGCCAATCAGGGTGTTGGCCTGCGCCTTGTTCTCCTGCAGCTGACGCATGATGTGCGCCTCGGTCTGCAGGGTGTCGAAGCCCGCGTATGCCGAGGTATCGATGTAGTTGGGCATGTGCTGCTCCATGTAGTCGATGGCCTCGAACATGATGTCCTCGGTATGCACTTGGCTGAAGAGGTTGCCGATGGTGTGCTCACTCTCCGGACGGCTGTTGTCCTTCGCCTGAATCGAGTCGCAGAACGCATCCACCACCTGGCAGAGCGAATCCACACCAATGCCCTCGCGGTCGTGGAAAGCAATGAAGGTCTTGTCCTTGATCCTGAGGCTTGAGAAAGCCAGCTTGATGCTTCCGTCCTCATTCCTCGACGAGGGCAGGAGGCGGGCGATATCCTCCTCAAGGTAGATTTTGGTCGAGAAGTATCCGAAGAACCCCAACAGCAAGGCCATGAGGATGATCCACACCGCCCTGTGCTTGTCGAAGTAACGATATATCTTGATGAAAAAGTTTGTCATTAGTTTTTTTTGTTAACACGAATTATCGCGAATTAACGTAAATTTTTCAGTATGTCTGTTTATGACCTATCTTTCAAAATAATTCATGAAAATTCATGGTAATTCGCGTTAAATATAACCTACTTGTTAATTGCGAACTCTCCCTTGAGTTCCATATAGGTTGTCTCAGCATCGGCAATGCTGGCCTGGATGATGTAGGCCGAACTATCCTGGTTGGGGGTCAGCATAACAGTGACATCAACCAACGGACAAACTTCGGGCGTGGCCACAGCCGTCAATCGGCATTGCTTGATGGTCTTTATCATGAGGTTCTTGCCTGTGAGCATTTCGGCACACTCGCGGATGGTCTCGATGTTGCATACACCAGGGCACACTGGCTTATGAGGGAAGTGTCCACGATAAACATCGGCATCAGGAAGCAGCGCAATCAGATAGACGCCATGAAGGGGTGTCAGGATGTTCTCCTGCTGCACCTTGAAATATTTATCCTTTAGTAGCATAGTTTTCATTCGAAGGACAAAAGTTCAACAATCACTCGTCGGCCGTAAATATCTTCATCTGCGTATCGGCCACCACTTCGCCATTCACGTTGGTCACGCCAGTGATGATGGTGATGCCGTTCACCTCGGCGCCCATGGTGACAGTGGTCTTGAGTACGTCGCCAATGGCTGGACGGCGATAGCAATGGAACTTCTTCACCTCGCCGATATATCCCACGGGAGCAGGCTCGCCCTTCACCACACATCGATATCCGGCAAAGGCGCTGGCCGACTGTGCAATGTGCTCGATGAGTCCAGGCTCCGACAGCAGTTGGTCGTCCTCGATGAAGAAATTATTGTCCATGACGGCGAGTTCGGTCTCACACACGTCGCCATCCACGCTCACCAGCGCATCGACCATCATGATGGGGTCGCGCTGGGGAATCAGCTTCTTGATATATTCTCCTTGATATAGCATGACAATTAAAAGATTGCGCCCCGCGCACCATTGAAGGTTCGCAGGGCGCTTGATTTCTAACTATCCGTCTTACTGCAGGTGGCTCTCGATGTAGTCGTAGAGCTGTGCGAAAGTCTTGACGGTGGGAAGGTCAGCAGCAGGAATCTTCACCTTGAAGGTGTGCTCAATCACTGCAACGAGGTCAACGAGCGAGAGGCTGTCGAGCTCAAGGGTATCCTTGATGATGGCATCGTCAGTCATGACGTCCTGTTCTACCTCAAACTCCTCAGCGAGGACTTCCTTCACTTGATCGATAATTTCTTCACGTGTCATAGTTTTCTATTGTTTTATAATTAATAATTCTTGATAATGAGTGTCGAGTTCGTGCCGCCAAAGCCGAAGCTGTTGCTGAGGAACATGTCGAAGTGTGCCTCCTGCGTCTTCGCAACGACGTTGATGCAAGCCGTCTCCTCGTCAGGCTCTTCGAAGTTGAGCGAACCGGCGATGAAGTTGTTTTTCATCATGAGGATCGAGTAGATGGCCTCCGATGCACCAGCCATCCACATCTCATGACCTGTCTGGCCCTTGGTCGAGGTCACGGGCACCTTGTAGTCGCCGAAGACGTTGGCAATGGCCATGGCTTCGCGTCCGTCGCCAGCATGCGTCGAAGTGGCGTGGGCATTCACATAACCGATCTCATGGATATCTACACCTGCGCTCTTCAGGGCAAGCTCCAGCGAACGCTGTGGGCCAGCCACGTTAGGCGTGCTAATGTGGTCGCCATTGCCGCTGAAGCCCCAGCCGATGATCTCGGCAATGGGCTTGGCACCACGAGCCAGCGCATGGTCAAGGCTCTCGACGATCAGCGTAGCCGCACCACCACCCGGCACGAGGCCATCACGGTTCTTGTCGAAGGGACGACTGGCCTTGGTAGGCTCATCCTCGCGGGTCGAGAAAGCCTGGATGCCGTCGAACGAACCAACTGCCTCGGGGTTGACTTCCTGGGCACCACCGGCGATGATGCAGTCCTGCAAGCCATCCTTGATGAGCAGGTAGGCCAGACCCAGTGCGTGGCTGCCCGAAGCACAGGCACCCGACGTGGTCAGGTTGATGCCGCGCAGATGGAAAAGCGTAGCCAGATTCATCGTCACCGTCGAGTTCATCGACTGGAAGATCGAACCCGAACCGCAGGCAGCGGTGTCCTTGTATTCGTAGATCTTGTTTACAGCCTTATACGTAGCTTGAGCCACCGAGTCGTTGCCGAAGAGGATGCCCACTTCGTGCTCGTCGAGGAACTCCTGCGTGATACCGGCCTGCTCAAGTGCCTGGCGTGTGGAACAATAAGCATACTGAGCCTCCTCTGGCATGAACTGTCGCTGATTGCGGGGGATGAGTTTCTTCAGATCGGGCTTCTCGACAAAGGCAGTCAAAGCCGAGCGGAATCCCATGTCCTTGCGGGTCTGGTCGAAAACGATACCTGATTTGCCGTTGTATAACGCATCTCGTACTGTATCCAAGTCATAGCCAAGGCAGGACCAGATTCCCATGCCTGTAATAACTACTCTATTATTCATTTATATAATAAGATGCTTTATTTTTCTAATTTTTTGCGGCGCAAAGATAACGTTTTTTTTCGTATTATCCTAATTATTTATCGAAAATCGGCTATAAATTCACTGAAAGCAAAAAAAACATCTCTTTTTTATAAAAAATTACATCTATAATTTGCATTTTTCAAAAAGAAATCTTATCTTTGCGCCCTCAAACGGGGCTGACTGGCTTTGACAGCGGGATGGGCCTCTGTGTAAGCATGCAGTGAGATGTCACCTATCACTATAATCCATGATGGCGAAACATAATTGGCGAGAATAACTACGCTCTTGCTGCTTAATCGAAGTATAGTAGATTGAAGCTTAATCGGCTGCCAAGGGTGGCTGACAAGACATCACCCCAAGGTCCTTGTTCCGAGACTGAGGAACCGGTGGTGCAGGTAAATCGGGACTAGTCAGGGTCTGCCTCGCGGCTCTGGTGAAAATTTTAGAGGATAAGGTGCCGCTTGGTGGTCCAGGTCTTGGCGACACCCGACAATCCAGGCTGGAATAAGCATGTAGAAAGCGCCGATACCCCCTGTTTGGACGAGGGTTCGAACCCCTCCAGCTCCACAAAAATCCTACGCAGAGTAAATTTTGCGTAGGATTTTTTTGTCACTTTATGAACGGGTCGCCCTCCGGATCACGACTCACCACCCAGCGGAAGGCATTGACGAAAAGCAGGTTCTGGGTGGCATCGATGAATCCCTCGTCACCATGTCCCATGTTCAGATAGACCATGCGGTACTTCTTGTTGGTCCAGACGATGGGGAAGTCGCCGAACTTCACCACGTCCTTCAGTCCGAAGGGATACATCTTGGGCGAGATCGAGATCAGAATCTCCACGTCGGGGTTCTTTCGGGGACTTGGCTGCCACTGGTAGAACTCGCTGGCTGGAGCCACGAACGACGGAGGCAGCGTGCGGGTGACAGGATGTTCCACGGTCTCGCATTCCACCAGGGCAGGTTGGGGTGGCCAGTTGTTGCAGTAGAACTTTCCGCATCCCAGGAACTTGTTCAGCCATGGCCATCCGGTGTTGCGGTCGTTGTAGGCCGAAGCATGGAACCCCATCCATCCACCGCCGTTCTCCATATATTGCTCGAAGGCTACACGTTGGGCAGAATCACCAGGCGCAGCATTCAGGCTGACGACGATGCTGTATTCCTTCAGTTTCTCGTACGGATAATCGGCAAGCGAGGTAGTGACATCCATCAGCCAACCTTCGCCGTAGGTGAGTTTGTGGAAGAACTCGATGGCCTGCTTGTCAAACTGCACATGCGCCTCCTCGGCATGCGGCTCGTAATGGACGAGTGCCTTGAAGCGTGGCGCACGGGCATAGTTGGTGGCATACCCTGCCTCATCATCCCGGGCGGGTGCAGAATCCCTCGTTTCTTCATTCATTCCGAAGCAAGTCAAACAGAATGTAGTCAGCAGTAGGATAAGACTGGTTTTGTTCATGATTTATATATGTATTGAAGTTTCGTGGGCAAAGATAATGAATTATATTTATATAGCAAAGAAAAAGAAGGTAAATATTTTCAATCGATTATTTGGCAAAAGCAAGCCTCCCTCTGTGAAGGTCGACGTTGGGGCACCACTCCGTATGCGTACCGCACAGGCAAGTTGCTCCGCAATGGCAATTATGCAGTCAACAAGGACTACCATTCACGGAAGAATGCACTCAACGTCGTTAAGGAACATTTGTCCCAGATCGATAATTCGTGATAAGAAAAGTCGAAAGCCTATTTAAAATCGTGGCATGTCCCCCCAATGGTTGCTGGAGGATATGCCACGATTGTTTCATGTCCGCTAACGTACGCTGGGGGATATGCAGTGATTGTGGGATGTCTCCTAATGTACGCTGAAGGATATGCGCAGATTGTAGAATGTCCCCTAACGTACGCTGAAGGATATGCGCAGATTGTAGAATGTCCCCTAACGTACGCTGAAGGATATGCGCAGATTGTAGAATGTCCGCTAACGTACGCTGGGGGATATGCGCAGATTGTAGAATGTCCCCTAACGTACGCTGAAGGATATGCGCAGATTGTAGAATGTCCCCTAACGTACGCTGAAGGATATGCGCAGATTGTAGAATGTCC
>JAFYZW010000104.1 GCA_017548545.1 Bacteroidales bacterium
ACAAGCAGAAGATTACGGCCAAGATGGAACATGGTGTATTGACCATCGATATCCCGAAGACCGAACCACAGAAACCTGTCGATACTTCTCGTCAGATTGAAATCCAATAATGGGTGATCAATTCCAATGCTTATGAGCCTGCCCGCCTATATTGAGGCCGACAGGCTTTTTTCGTTGTATTATAATGTGCACTGAAAGATAGCAAAAGCCGTTAAAAGAGTTAAAAGGCAAGGTTTTCGATGGTTTTTTCGGCTCTACATTTGGAAGTAACTGCAAAAGTGTTTATTTTTGCAGAGTTAAAGCCTTTGATCTTTACGCGACAATGAAACAATAATATCAAGATATATGAATTACGCAACATTCCAAAAACTACAGTCCTTGGGCTACAAGGGCACACAGGACGACCCCGCCAAGAATGTCATCACATGGTTGAGACAAAAGGAAATACTCCGCATCGAGCCCTACTGGCGAACATACTCTGACGAACGTGGATACAGTTGGGCAAAAACGTGGGATGAATTCAGTGAGAAGACTCCTGTAGATTGCGAAACATTGGAGGAATTGTTTGAAATCGCTCTTGACAACTCGGTCAAAGAAGCTCTATAACTTTGAAAGGTGCCATGATTGAAGAAATGCTCAAATACAACAAGGCATTCGTCGAATCGAAAGCTTATGAGAAGTACGCCACCTCGAAATATCCCGACAAGAAGCTGGCCATCGTGACATGCATGGACACGCGATTGGTTGAACTCCTCCCCGCTGCCTTAGGAATCAAGAACGGTGACGTAAAGATGATCAAGGTGGCGAGCGGAACGATCACCAATCCTTTCGATTCGGCCATGCGTTCGCTGCTCATCGCCATCTACGAGCTTGGAGTGAACGAAGTGATGATCATCGGACATACGGGCTGCGGCGTGCAAGGCATGAATGCTGAAGAGATGCTCCATCTGATGAAGGAGCGTGGCATCGACGAGGAACACATCTCGCTGATGCGTCACTGCGGCATCGATCTCGACGCCTGGCTCCACGGCTTCGATGATACTGAAGCCGCCGTGCTCGAGACTGTCGATCTGGTGCGTAACCATCCGCTCATGCCCAAGGATGTGGTGGTCAAGGGCTATATCATCGAAACCCATACGGGTGAACTCTTTCCCATCAAGGAGGGATAACATATACGGCTTACCCAATGAAAGCCCTATTTTCACTATTGCTGATGCTGCTGCCCGCTTCACTGATGGCACAAGAGCCGAAGGACTCCCTTTCGGTCGGGTTCCCGTCGTCTTTGACGGAGGATGACATTCGCGAGCTGACAGCACCCATTCGCGTGGAGAATACAGGATTCTTGGGCACGAACCTCAATGCCAACTGGAAGAAGGACCTCATCGAAACAGGAGTGGTAACCAATCCAGAGAACAACAAGCCACAAGAAGTACATTGGTACGGAGCTCCCCTTTTCCCGCGTGGTTCACGACTACCTGCATGGAGCACGGGATATATGTATGGATCGCATCAATACACAGGCAATCTGATGTTTGGATATATAGCATCGGCAAATGCAGGAGTGGAACAACATTTTGGAGACTATTGGACAGCCAATGCCGGTATTTCGCTCCAAAAGTATTCTGTCTATTACAACACAGCTTCATTCAATGGCTCCCTTACGTGGCAGCCGTCGCATTTTTTTGCGCTGACAGCCTTCGGGTACTATATGCCCGGCACGTTCCTGTCGAACTCCGATATCAAGATAGGACAAGCCTTCCAATGGGGAGGATTTGCCACATTCCAAACCGACACCAACGTACCTTTCGGCATTGATGTTGGTGCACGCCAAACCTACGACTCCTTCACGGGCCACCAGATTGTGCCCATCGTACAGCCATTCGTCAATGTGGGTGGTGCAAAACTGGGCATCGACTTCGGGCCACTCATCAGAGATGCCCTTTGGAAGGCCAAGGGCAATGGCGGCCATCCAGGCATGGGAGCAATCCCCAAGCCTATTAAGGCCATGCCACCCGTTGCCCCTCGACGATAACTATAGCGACTATATCGATTTAATAACCAATAATACCCATCTAACTATGAACGTAGGAGATAAGATTCCCGAAGTCCTTGGAATTGACCAGAACGGCAATGAGATCAAGGCGAGTGATTATCGTGGACGCAAGATTGTGCTCTACAGTTACCCTCGTGCCAACACTCCAGGCTGCACAGCCGAGGCCTGCTCCCTGCAACAACACAAGGCGGAGCTCGAAGCTGCCGGGTACGCCATCATTGGCGTAAGTAAGGACAAGCAGGAGGCTCAGCAGAAGTTCGCCAACAACTACAACCTCGAATTCCCACTCATCGCCGACACCAGCAATGAACTGCTACAGCAACTGGGTGCATGGGGCGAAAAGGTATCTTGCGGCCGTCGAACCATCGGCACACTCCGCACCACATACCTCGTCAACGAAGAGGGCATCATCGAGAAGATCTTCACACCCAAGGAAATCAAAACCAAGATTCACGCCGAGCAGATTCTCGACTTCATCAAGGGATAAGAATGAATGTCCGTCCCAATGCAACTCTTGTGACATACGTGGAGCAGGAAATCCTGCCCCGCTATACTATGTTCGATGCTGCCCATCAGGAGAACCATGTGCGCACCGTCATCGCTCAAAGTCTGAACCTTGCACAAATCATCAACGAATCGGCCAAATACATGAATGCCGATGGTACAAAGACCATCATCAACATCGATATGGCCTACGCCATTGCCGCCTACCATGACACGGGCCTCGTTGAAGGACGCGACACGCATCACATCGCATCGGCCCGTATCATCCGAGCCGACACGAAATTATTACAATGGTTCACTAAAAAACAGATTGAGATTATGGCGGATGCCGCCGAGGATCACCGTGCCTCAGCGAAGTCAGCACCACGCTCCATCTATGGCCGTATCGTGGCCGAAGCCGACCGCGACATCAATCCCATCAATATCATCCGTCGAACGATGCAATACGGCTTCGCCCACTATCCCGAGCTGGACAAAGAAGGCCATTACGAACGAACACTTGAACATCTGCACGAAAAATATGCCGAGGGCGGGTATTTGAAATTGTGGATTCCCGAGTCGCCTAACGGCAAACGTTTGGCCGAACTGCGCGAAATCATACGTAACGAAGCTCTTCTTCGACAAATATTCGAACAAATTTATATTTCCCTTTCGAACCCTTCTTAACCTTTCGAACCCCTCTTAACCCCTCTTAACCCCTCTTAACCCCTCTTAACCCCTTTTACCCCCACAATCCTTATGCGCCAAATCATCACACATTTCACCGACAATGACCTCTACACCTTCAGTTGCCAATACTATATCATGCAGAAATACCCGAGGGCAGAGGTAGAATACACCTTCATCGACCGCAACAAGACTTGCTATCCTAAGGGCTTCGATAAACTGCTTCAAGAACAGATTGACTACTTGGCAGGCGTTACCATCACTGATCAGGAAGTCGAGTTCATGACCGAGAAGCTTGTATGGTTACCCCTTTGGTACTTCACCTTCCTGCGCGGTTATCGTTTCAACCCGAATGAGGTTGACATCAACCAAGACGAAGAAGGTCACCTCAGTATCCTTATCCGTGGCAAGTGGTTCAGTACCATTATGTGGGAGATGCCTATCCTCTCGTGTATTTCCGAGCTGTTACACACCTTGAACGGCGATGTTGCCAACTATAATCTCGAAAAAGAATACGCCAAGTCGGTCGCCAAGAGTGAGAAGATCTTTGGTGCAGGTCTGGTGTTCGGAGACATGGGTACACGTCGCCGCTTCACCTACGACCACCAGAAACTGGTGCTCAAAGCGATGAAACATGTCTATGACAGCAAACCGTGGCCTGGTCGATTCACCGGCACAAGCAACGTATGGTTTGCCATGGAACTGGGCCTTACTCCTCTCGGCACCATGTCACATCAGCTCATCTCGTTCGAAGAAAATGTGAGCGGTGTCTTCGAGTGCAACTACAACGTCATGCGCAAGTTCAGCGACGTATATGATGGCAACAACGGCATTTACCTATACGATTGCTTTGGAGATAACGTCTTCTTCAACAACCTTTCGAAACGCATGGCTATGATGTACAGCGGCCTGCGCGTGGATAGCGGTGACGAAAAAGAACAGACCGAGAAAATCATTGCCAAGTACAAGAGTCTGGGTATCAACCCCGCGACCAAGCAGGTGGTCTATAGCAATGGTCTCGATGTCGATAAGTGCATCGCCATCCATAAGTTCTGCAATGGTCGCGTGCTGGACAGCTATGGCGTAGGCACACATATTACCTGTGACATTGACAACGCCAAGCCTTCGAACATCGTAATCAAGTTGACCAAATGCCGCATCACCGAAGTGCGCGAATGGCATGACTGCATCAAACTCTC
>JAFYZW010000105.1 GCA_017548545.1 Bacteroidales bacterium
GATAGTTTTTTCTCCCTAATCCTTGTTATCGGTCCCCATTCCTTGGCGGGCCTTTTTTTCGTCTTTATCTTTGCACCAGACAATCTGACAAAGAAAAGATGAAACAGACTATCCTATCCCTTCTTCCGGCTTTGCTGCCCACGCTCCTCGCGGCACAGATACGCGTGACGGGCACTGTCACCGATGCAAACGGACCGCTCCCACAGGCGAACGTCTTCATCGAAGGCACCATCGACGGCTGCCTGACCGACAGCCTGGGACATTTCGTGTTCGAAACACAGGCGCGTGACACGCTTGTGCTGCGCGTCTCGTATATAGGGTATGAGGAACAGCAGTTGTTGCTCACGGCTACCTGTCACAACGACCTTCACATCAGGCTTCGCACGGCTGCCACGCCCATCGACGAGGTGATCGTCACGGCCAGCACGTTCTCGTTCGGCAAGACGGGCTGCATGAAGCAACTGGATGCGCTCGACGTGGTGATGACGGGCAACAGTTGCGGCGATGTGGTGGCTGCCCTCCAGGCCCTGCCCGGCACACAGCGCGTCGCCGAGGACGGCAGACTGTACGTCAGGGGCGGTGACCAGAGCGAATGCCAGACCTTCGTGAACGGCATGCATGTGCTTGCTCCCTACACGACGAATGCCGAGAATACGGCCGTGCGGGGGCGTTTCTCTCCCTTCCTCTTCAAAGGCATCAACTTCTCGCTGGGCGGCTACGACGGGCAGTATGGACAGGCGCTGTCGTCGGTGCTGCCGATGGAGACCACCGACATGTCGGGTAGTGACAAGCTGGGGGTGAGCGCCTCGCTCGTCGATTGGAATGCAGGCGGGACAAAGGCTTTGGGCACGGCGGCCATTTCGTTCAATGCATCCCTTACCGACCTCGCCCTGTATGAGAAGCTGATGCCCAGCCGCCAGTACTGGCTTCTCCCCTATCGAAACTATGCGGCGGAAGCACAGCTGAAGAAGGAGTTTGGCACAACCACCCATTGGAAGACCTACATGAGCTACGACCACACCCGCTTCAAGCTGCGCACCGATGGTCGTCCGCTCTCGTTGCGCGAAAACAGTATCTATGTCAATTCCGTACTGCTGACCTCGTTGGGCTCGGGCTATCGGCTCATGACGGGCGTGGCCTATTCGCAGATCGACAATGCCATCGACCATGCCCTTCAGTTGGGCGACAACTATCGGAACCGTCGTGAGGAACTGCATCTGAAGGCCGAGCTGAGCCGTGTGGTTTCTGAAAAAGTGAAGGTGAATGCGGGCGTGGAGGACTATGGACGATGGAGCAGCAAGGACTATCGGATGGCCATGCAGGACAGCGCCTATCGGCTCGACTATCATCTGACGGGCGCACACCTCGATGCACAGTGGCGCGTTTGGCGTCACCTCTTCCTGAGCACCTCGCTGCGAGCCGAACATCTCAGCACCGATGGACGATGGACCTGGATGCCGCGTGCCACCTTGAACTACCTGCCCAACGCCAGTCTTCGTCTATCGGCCTCCTGGGGACGATATAGCCAAACTGCCGACGACGATTACCTTGCCTTGGGTCGCGAGTCGATGCGCCAGTCGTTGGCCGACCATGCCATCGTGGGCATCACCTATCGACATGGTCAGCAGCACTTCCGCGTAGAACCTTATTACAAGCGCTATCGCCGCCTGCCACGCTTCTCGGATGGCGAATGGAAAGCCATAGGGCATGGTTATAGCCGTGGATTGGATCTATACAACGAGGGGAGTTATTTGGGAGGCAGGTTGGTCACCACGGCAGCCTACAGCTTCTGCGATGCCGAACGCAGCTATCTCGACTTTCCCGAGCCTTCGGTGCCACGTTATTCCACACGTCACAACCTCAACCTCACTGCCCGCTATTTCATCGCCCCGTGGCGTACGTACCTGGGGCTTGCCGAGAGCTATGCCAGCGGGCGTCCCTATCACAATCCCAACAAGCCGGGCTACATGAACGCCCATGCCCGCGCCTTCAACGAGGTGAGCATGAACCTCACCTTCCTCATTCATCCCAAGATCATCGTCTATACGTCGATGAGCAACCTGCTGGGTCGTCGCAACGTCTTCGGCTACCAGAATTCGAACAATGGATCCGTCGGCACTCCCATTCTCCCGTCATCCGATCATTTCTTTTATATAGGTGTATTCATTTCAATTAAAAGTAACAAAGCTTATGACATCGCAAATTTCTAACCGCGTCATCGCACTGTTGTTCAGTGCCCTTCTGAGTGTTCAATCGTTCATGGCACAGACCTCCAGCATGGAGTCCCTTGTCGGCCAGTCACTCAGCCAGTTGCAGAACCCCACGACCGAGAGCTACGTCAACTGCGTGGCCCAGCTGCAGCGCGTCGAGGCCATGTACCCCGACAGTGTGCTGCCCAAGTACCAGCTGGCGTTGCAGAGTCTCGTCTTCGTGGTGCAGAACCCCGCCGACCCGCAGGCTTCGTCGATGCTGAAGCTGGCCGAGCAGCGCATCCGCAGCCTCGAATCCATGCCCGCCGTCGATGCGTCCAACCTCCATACCCTGCAAGGGTTCTACTACACTGCTGTCATCGTGCAAACGCCCTCGCTTGCACCCACCTGTTACCGCGATGCCCTCGACCATTTCGAGAAGGCCCTCCAGCTCAATCCCGACAACACCCTCGCCCGAAACCTGCAGGCGCAGTTCATGGCCAACATGCCGTGACGGGTACATCCCGATTTTAAGTCATTGGGTCATTATTTTCGGAAAAAATTTGGAAATATTCGGCCAATCGATTATATTTGCACCCACAAAGCTAACCGATTCACCCTTTCAATAAAACAGACAATGAGAACAATGCGACAATTGTTGGCGGGGCTGATGGCCTGCACAGGGCTCACTGCCAGCTGGGCACAGGAGCCCTATCCGCCCTCGATGTTCGAGGATGCCTATATCGAGCACATGACGTTCAGTGGCCCGAAGCCCAAGATGAGCGACTTCGTGACACACTTCTTCGAGAGCGATGCCATGCCCGAGATATGGGGCTTGGCACAAGATGCGTGGACACATTACCTGCATAATGAGCCGCAGGAGAAGGGTTCGTACCTGGTCTATGACGAAAGGAACGGGTATATGCGCTACGACTTGAACGCCAGGGAGATGTGGGGTGAGGACATCGAGCAGGACGAACGCGTCTTCATCGAGATGTGCATCTGGAACTGTGCAGACGGGCGTCATATCCTGTTCGCCTGCAACTGCGAATCGCTGACCAACGGAAAGTACCAATCGATACAGTACGAGGGCATCATGTTCCAGCTATACGACAAAAAGACCCACGACATGTATAGCGTGGGTCATCAAGATGTCGGTGCCGAGTTGCCCGACGAAATGTATGGCGAACATACGGTGCAAGTCTATCTGCTGCCCCAAGGAGGCAAGGACATCACCCTGCTCGTGCAGCGCGAAGCTGGTACCGAAACGAAGATGCTTCGCTGGGATGGCATGCGCTTCCACCTGGGAGACTGAACTTAACGATGATGCTTAGGATGTAGCTTCTTGTCGATCTTGAGGTCCAAGCGGATTTCCTTCACCACCTGCTTGGGCAGATAGGTGTGCGCCTCTTTATTGCCGCTCTTGAAGCACATCATCAGTTGCTTGCCACCCAAGGCCTTCTTCTTCACAATGCAGGTGGCGGTTGTCGGTTCGCCCAGACGGTCACTGCCTGTCGATGCACGGCATTCGAGCTCCACTGTCGTCATCTCGTCCTGGTCATAGAGGTCGAGCAACTCGCCCAGCTTGGCATAAGCCTCGTCGTAGGTGGAGCCCAGGCAGAGGCACGTCTCCTTGATGTTGTCGAAAGCGGCGTCAGTGATGTCATCGCGGATGATGCCCAGCACGTGCGTCACGCGGCTGAGACTCATGTAGTAGCCGAACGTCTCGTCTTCGTCCATATAGGTGAAGAGTGAAAACTCTGCGTGGTCGCGCTCAGATTCGCCGATTTCCATACGCATGCCAGGAACCATCTTCTGTGCCTGTGCACTCATTGTAACCATTATGGCGGCTACAGTCATCAGTATCATCTTTTTCATAATGTTGTATTTTTATATATTTTTGTATTTTTTATTCTTGCGTTTTCTGTTTTCGCACTGCAAAGATAGGGGAAATGAGTGGGGTGTGCAAGTTTTTTTCCGAAAAATTTCTTCAGGTGTAGCGACACGACGACAAAGGGGCGACAAACGCGGGCAAGGGCCTCGCGTTTTGTCGCCTCTTGAAGGTAAATAGTGCAGCAAAATGGGGGAAGAGGGGTTATCCTCTTTGTTCGTCGGTGAGGGGACGATCCCAGAAGATCACGCCCTGGGCCTCGTCAGCCAGTTCGTCGGCCACTGAGCGTAGGGAGTAGAGCAGGTCCTTCTCGCGTTTCTTCGACCTGCGGCCTGCAGCTTCGTAGACGGTGCGGCTGAAATAGGCATCGTA
>JAFYZW010000106.1 GCA_017548545.1 Bacteroidales bacterium
AGCACCTCCATCCCCACTATCGAGACAAGCATCCACGAGGGACTACCCGTGGCCCGTGCCACAAAATAACTGAGAGGCAGCACGAGGAGGGTGAAGCTGTCGGGGATAAGAATGAACCGCACGATGCGCCCCGTAGCCAGGACGGCTGTGCGGATAGGCTCGAAAGCTGCATAGGTGAGACTGATGAAAACGATGCCCTGCGCGTAAGCCACCGCATAGCCCGGCACATTGCCAAGCCAAAGCGCCATGATCTGCTCCGTGCGGCACAATAACGGTAGCATCAGGAAATAGATGAGATAGACCTCAAGCTTCGAGCCACTATAGACCAGCTTGCGATGCACGTCGAACGCACCCTCGGCATAAGTCTTGGTGATCTGGGGCTGAATGGCCTTGAAAAGGTTGAGGGCGAACGAGAGAATCATGTTCTTCAACTGTAGGGCGATGGTATAGACTGCATTGATGGCCACGCCAAACGTCCAGTTGATCACCAGCATGATGCCTTCGCCACTGATGGTATAGAGTATGCCACCGAGCGTCGAGACTCCTGCGAACCGCGATATTTCGCTAATCTTCTCCTTGTCGATGCTGAAATGATAGCGTGCCTCGTCGAAATGACGATGACAATAGACCTGATAGATGAGTCGGATAAGGATGGCTATTGCCGCCATCAACGCACCATAGACAACCAGCCTGCCGCTATCGAACAGACTCAGTGACCACGCCGCAGCACAGGTGAGCAGAACCTTCAGAATCGAGATGGCAGCAAAGGCATCCATCTTTTCGTGAGCAATGACCAGGGCGTTATACGGGATGGCAATGATCTCGAACAGGAAGGCCAGCACCGTGAACTGGAACACCCAATGCGCTGCCGATAGACTACCTTCGGGAATATTCAGCTTGTGATTGATAATCCAAAGTCCGCATGGTTCGATGATGATTACGATGGCAAGGGCAAGGAGCAGTAACACATTGAGAGACGTGCAGAACACACGATTGACTTCGCCCTCTATGCCTCTCCCCAGTTCGTAGGTGATGAAACGCTGCACAGCTGTGGTGATGCCATTCGAAAAGACGGCGAACATCGACACCACGGAACCAATAACACCGAATACTCCCAAATCATCGACACCCAAGTTCTGCAGCGTAAGTCGCGTGGCCCAGAGGTTAAACCACACCGTAAGCAACATGCGCCCATAGAGCAAACCCGTGTTGTGCACGATGCGCTTTTTGCTAAAGTTGGTGTCTGAAGTTTGAATCATTTTTCTTCCTCTTCCACAAAGGGTGTCCTTGCACAGCTTCGCTAGGCCCCTTCACATAGAGTGAAGGGACAATTCAAAAAAGCCTATATTTCGGGGCAAATATACTAATTTTTTCTGAGATTATGCACATTTCGGCCCGAAAAAATGACAAAACAGGTGCTAACGACGAGTTTACACCTGTTTCTTGTTACAAAAATAATTTGTTTTCTTGCAGTTTCCACATATTTACATTATCTTTGCAGCACCTTTTTTGATTAAAACATTACTATCATGAAAAAGATTATTTTACTGGCATTAATCGCACTGATGACATGCACGAGAGGAGCAGGACAAAACATGTTCAGCGGCTCAACCGACCTCGAAGTAATAGCCAACGAATGGGAAAATGTTACCTTGACTGGCGTAGCCAACGGTTCACTCGTCTCCATGCTCGACTGCTTCAATCAGAAATGGCCCACCTGGATGCTCAATGCAGCTATCCAGACCATGAAGAAAGGCGTGGATGGCAGAGACGCTTACAACGATAATCAGATTGTTGTGTACAACAAGCCAAAGAACGGATTTGTTCAGGTTGATTGGTGGGGCAATGCTGAACGTCACGAGTTCATGAGAGCATGTTACTGGACGCGTTCCAATGGAAACCGCTTGTTCGGAATATACTTTGGAGGGACCGACAACGATCCCAACATACATTTCGTATGCTTTTACAACTACGACAC
Source organism: Bacteroidales bacterium (assembly GCA_017548545.1). Taxonomy (GTDB): domain Bacteria; phylum Bacteroidota; class Bacteroidia; order Bacteroidales; family UBA3663; genus Liminaster. The sequence goes on from JAFYZW010000106.1 coordinate 1,979, forward strand.
AAAGAAGCACACTCTTACTCCCGAGCCGCAGATCATCGATGGTTTCCGAACAACGGAGGACACAAAATACTACTATGATCTGCCAGAAGAAGGCAAGGAGTTCAGTATTACCGAATTTGGCATTCGAGGCCACTACATCCACACATTCAAATGGGACGGAATGAAGCCCGTGTACTCACAGAGTGAGAAGATAGAAGAGGACTTTGGTGGCGATCATTGCGACGAAGAAGAAGAGTGAATCTTTGACATCTTGAAGTGAAATTACTTGAGGCAAGCTCAAAACAAAATGCGGAAACACGTCGCAAAGTCAGACGCGTTTCCGCATATTTTTTGGAAAAGACTATTACCTTTTCTTGACGGGAGGTTCTGGGAAGTGAACATCCGACTGACCCATGTCCTCGCTGGTAGCTACGGCGATGCCACGCTGCTGGGGCTGATTGACGGCACAGTAGAAATGATAGACCACGCCATTGTACTTCACGACAAAACTCTTGTGGGCGAAGAAGCTGTCGAACTCCTCAGTAGGCTTGATGAGGTCGTCGCCCTCCCAATCGTACCAGTGTACAAGATCTTTCGAGCAGGCGAAGGTGTTGTAGGCCTTGTATTGGCGTGTGGGATTGAAGGCGCTGAAGTAGTACATGGTGTAGAGCTTCTGCGCACCTATTCGCTCGGTGATTGAGGGGTTGTCGAGCACCACTCCATCCTTGATATACATCTTCTGAATCTGTGCATCGCCCGTGATGATGCCCTGGCTCTCGTGGGTGAAGACGGGGTTGCCGGGATAGCGCTTCCAGTTCTGCATATCGTGACTGGTGGCTATGCCGATGCGCTCGCCCTTGTAGTTGGTCTCGGGGTTGATGCCTGCCGCATTGTAGAACATGACGAAATTGGCACCCAAGTTCCTCTCTTCGTCAAGATAGACCATCGACTTGTACTGGATAAGCTGTTCGAACCACTGGCTGTCGGCATCGCGCTCGGAGAGGATCGGACGATTGAGGCTTTTCCATTCGTGCGCCGTAGTGATGTCGCCTTCGGTCCATGCCAAGCCGATGTGAAGCGGGCCACGGATGCCCTCGTAGCCTGTACCTGCTCCTCCGAGATAGGTCATCCAATGGCGACGATTATATTCCTGCAGGCGATAGGAGCCCGCCCAGTTCCAATCGAGCAGCGACGGGAAACCGCCTCGCTGATTGGCATCCCAACGCAAGGAGTCGATCCAGGGGTCGGGATTGACATCGGTGGCCTCGTGGTTGAGGTCTTCGCCGATGAAGCTGAGCACACGGCCCAAGGTGTTCCAATGCAGCAGGTCGTCACTCTCGGCCAACCACGTCTCGTAGCCGCGTCCGTCCTTGCCGCCCTGTCCATCATAGACCAAATAGGTCATATACCAATGGTCGCCCTCACGATAGACCGTCGGGCAATCTACCTTGTGCTTGTTGTCGGTGGGTGCGATGACCAAGCCATATTTGAAGGGTGTAAGACTGGCCTGGAAGACGGGAAGCATCTCTTCCTGCGTTACTACGTAGGAAGAAGCTGCGGGAGACTGGCCCCATGCAAAGGTGATGGAGGCTGATAGGATGGACAGAGTCAGAAATATATTTCTCATCAAATAACAAATAACTATTAGGTTCTTAACCAATAACCTATAACCACTAACCATTAACCATTAACCGTTAACCATTAACAATCGTGGCTCCATAAAGGTTTTCGAAACGTTGGCGCATGTGGGGCATCTGGCCGCGACGCAGGCTGAGGTGCAGACAGCAGGAAAGCTGGAAGTCCTGAGCCAGCACCGTTGCCCCCTCCTCTTTGACGATTCGCATCACGTCGCCCATGAGCGGGTATTCGAAGGCAACCTGCAACTCCTCTTCGATGAGGCGCTCCTCGATCTGGGCTGCGGAAAGTGCTTCCTGTGCTGCTGTTCGATAGGCTTCGATAAGGCCAGAGGTGCCCAGCTTGATGCCTCCGAAATATCGCACGACGATGACCACCAGGTTGGTGAGTTCGAACGAATTGATTTGCCCCAATATGGGCTTGCCGGCTGTTCCCGAAGGTTCGCCATCGTCGTTCGAACGGAACTCCTTGCGCTCGGGTCCGATCATGTAGGCCCAGCAGCAATGACGTGCATCGCAGTACTCGTTGCGGTAGAGCTTGACGATGTCCAAGGCCTCCTGGGCCGAACGGCAGGGCACGGCGAAGCTGAGGAACTTGCTCATCTTCTCCTTGTAGAGCCCCTCGCTGGTCGCGGTTATGGTCTTATAGGTATCGTCCATCGCGTCCCCACATGAGTTTGTTGCGAAGTGTATCGAAGAATGTGCGATTGGGGCGGCGCACTACGCCCAACGTGTGATCGGCCTTGACGAGCGTCAGACGCGACTGGGTGGTGAGATGCACCGTCTGCCCATCAACGGCCACGAGATAGATATTGTTACGCGAACTTACCTCGATATCAATCTTGCAACTGTCGCGAATGACAAGCGGACGGGTGGTGAGCGAATGAGGAGCAATGGGCACGATGACCCAGCATTGCGACAACGGCTCAAGGATGGGGCCACCCGCACTCATTGCATAGGCCGTCGAACCTGTGGGAGTGGCAATGACCAAGCCATCGGCATCGTACTGATTGAGGAAAGTACCATCGATCCACACCGACACCGAAACCATCGATGACTGGTCGCGCTTGAGGATGGAAATCTCGTTGAGCGCATATCGCTGGTACTTCTGGATACAATCGTGAATATCGAGCTGAAGCAGGCGACGATGCTGCACCGAATAATTCCCCTCGACAAGAATCACACGCAAGGCCTCCTGTAGCTCGTCGAGCGGCACGTCGGCCAGGAATCCGAGATGTCCGGCATTAATACCAAGAATGGGGATACCCAGTTCACCAACGCGGGCAGCGGTGCGCAGGAACGTGCCATCGCCACCCACGCTGAGCGCCATGTCGGACTCCTCGGGCTGGACAATCTCAACCCCCGACAACTGACCAATCAGCTGCCGAACCTGTTCCAGGACTTCCGGACGCGTGTTATTGCCAAAGAGGGAAACGTTCAAGGGGTTTGAGGGGTTTGAGGGGTTTGAGAAGTTTGAGGGGTTAAGAGGGGTTAAGAGAGGTTAAGAGGGGTTAAGAGAGGTTAGATGCGGTCGAGCACCTTGACGACGAGGTTGGGCATGGTCACCTTGTAATCGACGTTGGCTGCGTGGGCCACACGATTGGCGACGACATGGCAAACGGTGACGGCCTTGTGGCCAAGCATACGTGCAAAGCCAGCGAGGGCGGCCGACTCCATCTCGTAGTTGGTGATGCGACGGCCCTTGTAGTCGAACTCCCCGATGCGCTTGTTGATGAGTGGTGAGGCGATAGGAAGACGCAATATGCGTCCCTGAGGGCCATAGAATCCGACGGCCGAAATGGTGACACCTGTTACCATATCATCGCCGGCAATGCGGGCTGCCAGTTCTTCATCGGCATGCACCACGTATGGATCGGCGGCTTTCTTGGGATAGCCGATGAACGAGGTGAGCTCACGTTCGAAGTCGAGGTCGGCCACTTTGTCGCGATCGGCATACCAGTTGAGGACACCGTCGAAACCGATGCTGATGTTCGAAACGATGTTGGTGCCGCAGGGAAGATAGGGCTGTAGGCCTCCGCAAGTGCCGATACGCACCAATTCGAGCGTATGATGCTCGGGACGGATCTCGCGGGTCTCGAAGTCGATGTTCTTGAGGGCATCGAGCTCGTTCATCACAATGTCAATATTGTCGGGGCCGATGCCATGGCTCATGGCTGTGATACGCTTGCCCTTATAGGTACCTGTGATGGTATGGAATTCGCGGGAAGAGATTTCGCACTCCCTGCTATCGAAATAAGAGGCGATCATGTCAACGCGAGCGGGGTCGCCACACATAATGACTTTGTCGGCCAACTGGTCGGGACGCACATGCAAATGGAAACAGCTGCCATCCGCATTGATTATTAGTTCACTGGTTTCAATCATGGTTTTAAGCTTTTAAAATGTATATTTAAATGGATAACATTATGTTTTTCGGAGTCATTGTTCGAGGCGACGATAGCGAAGCACGGCTTCGCGTTGCTGCTTGTAGAGGGTGAAGAGGGAGTCTTCGGCACGCAGGATCCGCTGGCCCAACGCCTTCTGACGTGCTGCGGATGCCTTGGCATATTCGGAACGCATGGAGGCAAGGGCGGCCTCCTGTTCCTGGATATCTTTCTCCCAAGCAATGCTCTGATGGTAGGCCTTCAGGGCATCGGAGTTGCGGAACTGGTCTTCGCTGGTATAGACCTTATCGTCGTTGATGATGATGTGCAGACGATGATCTTCGACAATCTCCTGTGGAGCCTCGTTGATCTCGGCAATGAGCAAAGCATAGCCTCCCTCCTCACGCCACGTCTCGGCAATATTGTCGATGCGAGCACGGCTTGGAGTAGGTTCGTCGAGATAGACGGGGTCGTCATCGACAAGGAAGAGATAGATGGTCACGCTGTCGGCCGGGGCATTGCGATTGGTAGCCCACCACCCCACGCCATGTGTCTCGTCGATGGCCATCATATAGTCATCGTAGGGCGAATTGAACGGCATGCCCAGACGCTCGGGGTCGTAATAGGCATTCACGTCGGGACTGAATGTGGTGCGATAGATGTCGTACCCGCCCATGCCGGGAATGCTGTCGGAGGCGAAGTAGAGTGTCACGCCATCGGAACGCAGGAACGGATGGATAATCGAGAATCGTTCGGAACCGACGCCATCGATCGGATGACGTTCGTCCCACTGTCCCTGAAAACAGTGGCGATCCTCAAGGCTGGAGCCTGTGCTGAAGATCTGATAATCGGCGGCAAGGTTTTCGAAGTAAGGATTACCCTCGTTGTCACGCTGTATGCGTCCAGACTCGGCGCCCAGGCGATAGCAGGTGAAGAAATCTTCCTTCGAGGCCAGCAGGCTGTCGATGATCACCACATCCTGACAATGGTCGTAGGCGCGCTGACCAATCTGCAGAATGGTCATCAAGCTGTCGGCACGAGTGAGCCATTCGTCGGAAGACAAGGCGGGCATATAGTTTTCGAGCGCCTCGACGGCACCGTCGAAGTCATAGAGGTGCTGGTTGACAATGGCCAGATACCAAAGTGCTCCCGAACGGGGATTCTGCTTGACGGCCTTCTCGAGAAACGGCTTTGCTTCGCTGTATTTGCCCAACTGACACAAACGCTTGCCCTCGGCCTTATTATCGACCCGCGGGGCAGCCTGCGCCTGAAGGAAGGTCGCCAAAAATATAAAGAAAAATATAAAATGTATATTTTTTTTCATCGATGTCTGCATTTTAGACTGCAAAAATAAGGACTTTTTCGCAAAATAGCTACTTTTTCGCAAAGAATTTCGCTATTTTCCTATTTTTTTTGTAAAAAAAGAGCAATTTGTGCGAAAAACTGAGTATCTTTGCACCAAATTTCGTTTTAATTTTGACCAATCCAGACTACAAATCCTCAGATAATGTCACAAAACGAATCTGATCGTTGTCTTGTAATCATACCCACATACAACGAAAAGGAAAATATCGAGAATATTATTCGCTACGTTTTCAAACTTAGCGAACCTTTCCATATACTGGTCATCGACGATGGTTCGCCCGACGGCACGGCTGCCATTGTCAAATCGCTGCAAACTGAATTCCCCGAGCGGCTTTTCCTTATCGAACGTGAAGGAAAGCTGGGCCTCGGCACCGCCTATATCACCGGGTTCCGCTGGAGCCTGGAGCACAATTACGATTACACTTTCGAAATGGATGCCGACTTCAGCCACAATCCCGACGATCTGTTGCGCTTGTTGGCTGCCTGCCGGGAAGAAGGTGCCGACATGTCGATCGGGTCGCGCTATGTGAGTGGCGTGAACGTAGTGAACTGGCCCATGGACCGAGTACTGATGTCATATTTCGCCTCGAAATATGTGCGTGTCATCACCGGCATGAACATTCACGACACGACGGCGGGCTTCGTCTGCTACAAGCGCCGCCTGCTTGAGAAGATGGAACTCGACAAGATTCGCTTCCGTGGCTACGCTTTCCAGATCGAGATGAAGTTTACGGCCATGAAGATGGGTGCCAAGATCATCGAAGTGCCCATCATCTTCACCAACCGTGTGCTGGGCACCTCGAAGATGTCGGGAGGAATATTCTCGGAGGCAGTCATCGGCGTCATCAAACTCAAGGTCAGCTCATGGACGAGAATCTATCCCAAGTTATAAGTGACGTCAGCATCTTCACCAACGGGCGGCTGATCCATGGCAATCTGACGATAGGCGCTGATGGCCGCATAGCAGAGATACAGGAGACACCCTACACGAAGGCATCGACTCGCTGGCTCCTGCCAGGTGTCATTGATACGCATGTCCACTTTCGCGAACCGGGACTGACACAGAAGGCCGACATCGAAAGCGAAAGCCGTGCAGCGGCAGCAGGTGGCGTGACCTACGTGTTCGACATGCCCAACGTCAAGCCTACCACCACGACGCCCGTGGCATTGGCCGAAAAGCATCGTCTCTATCAGCAGAAATGCCTGGTGAATTACGGGCTATGGTATGGCATTACTACCAGCAACATCGACGAGGCACTTGCCCTATTCGGCCAGCCTGACTCGCCAAAGAGGGACGAGATATGCGGATTCAAGGTCTTTTTGGGTTCCTCGACGGGCGGCATGTTGATGAACGACCAGCAGAAACTTCGCCAGCTCTTCATCGGCACCCAGCGTGTCATCGGCATCCATTCAGAGAGCGAGGACATCATTCGCCGAAATGCCGAAAAGTACCGTGCGATGTTCGGTGAGCAGGAAGTGCCCGTGGAATATCATTCGAAGATACGCGACACAGCAGCCTGCATGGCAACTACACGCATGGCTATCGAGCTGGCTTGCGAAACGGGAGCCCAGCTTCACGTATGCCACCTCTCGACGGCCGACGAGCTCGATCTGATGGGTCCACCGAATGTCACTGGTGAAGTGTGCGTGGCTCATCTGTGGTTCAGTGACGAGGATTATCGACGTCTGGGCACACGCATCAAGTGCAATCCCGCCATCAAGCGCATCGAAGACCGCGAAGCACTGCGTCGAGGACTGACCGACGGACGCATCTTCAGCATCGCCACCGACCATGCCCCTCACCTCTTGGGCGACAAGCAGGGTGGTGCCCTGCGTGCTGCCAGCGGCATGCCAAGCATCCAGTTCAGCCTGCTCGCCATGCTCGAACTGAGTCGGCAAGGCGTGCTCCCTTTGAGCAAGGTCGTCGAACTGATGTGCCAGCATCCCGCACAGCGTTTCGGACTCGCGGGACGTGGCGAGATACGGGTAGGCAATTTTGCCGACCTCGTCCTCGTCGATTCAAACAAGACAACAACCGTTCGCAAAGAGAACATCCTGAGCAAATGCGGATGGAGTCCTTTCGAAGACACAACATTCAGCCACCGAATCTGCGGCACCTGGGTGAACGGACTACAAGTATATTAAAAGAATTATAATGGCATACGAAGCAAGGCTAATCAATGTCGAGGAGGCCATCAAGCAGAAAGCCCCCAAGCAATATCCCAAAATACCTCGGTGGCTCTTCCGGTTCACCGCATGGCTCATCTGCCAAAAGGAGATGAACGACACCATCACGGCCCTGAAGGATAAGGAAGGAGTTGATTTTGCAGAAGGCATGTGCAAGCGCCTCAACGTGAAGTACAACCTCTATGGCATGGAGAATATCCCCGAAGAGGGACGTTTCGTTTTCGTCAGCAATCACCCGCTGGGCGCCTTCGACGGCATCTCATACATCAACGTCCTGGGACACAAGTTTCCAAAGTTCAAGATCATCGTCAACGATCTGCTGATGTATATCGTGGGTTTGCACCCAGTCTTCCTACCGGTCAATACGCTGGGCCGACAGAAACGCGAAGACATGGAAGCCATCGACAAGGCCTACAACGACCCCGAGATCCAGCTGCTGAACTTCCCCGCAGGCTTCTGCAGCCGTTACATCGATGGGAAGATTCAGGACGTAGAGTGGAAGAAATCGGTCATTACCCAGGCCATTGAAAGCCAACGTGACATCATCCCGATGCACTTCGAGGGCCGCAACTCCATCACCTTCTACTTCATTGAATGGTTTCGCCGCAAGCTTGGCATGAAGTTCAACATCGGCCTCATCCTCCTGCCCTGGCAAATGATGAAGACCGCCAAGAACAAGACCTTCACCATCACGGTGGGCAAACCCATCTCCTGGCAGACCTTCACCGACAAGTCGAAGACTCCCACCGAATGGGCCCAATGGCTCCGCGAACAAAGCTATCAGCTTGCTAAGAAATAAAGACTCCGATTACTCCGAATAACTCCAACCCTCATGGAACAACCTATCATAGCTCCTATCGATAAATCCATCCTCAAGGAGGAACTGGCGAACAAGGCGACCCTGCTGCGTCATTCACGCAAAGGCGGTACCGACCTTTACGTCTTCAATGGCAACGAGTGTCCCAACCTGATGCGCGAAGTAGGGCGACTGCGCGAAATCGTCTTTCGTGAAGCAGGAGGCGGCACCGGCCTCGATTGCGATGTCGATAATTACGACTATATGGAGAAACCATACATGCAGCTAATCGTCTGGGAACCTCGCGAGGAGGCCATCCTCGGCGGTTACCGCTACATCTATGGTCCCGACATCCGATTTGACGAAAAGGGACAGCCCATCCTCGCCACGAGCCACATGTACTATTACTCCGAGAAATTCATCCGCGAGTATCTGCCCTATATGATGGAGCTTGGTCGTTCGTTTGTGATTGTCGATCGCCAGTCGAGCCGCAGCGGGGCACGCAGCCTCTTTACGCTCGACAACCTTTGGGACGGTCTCGGCGCACTCGCTGTCACCCTGAAGGGCTGCAAGTACTACTATGGCAAGTTCACCATGTATCCGACATTCCCGCAGCATGGTCGCAACATGATCCTCTATTTCCAAAAGAAACACTTCCCCGATCCCGATCACCTCGTATATCCCTATCATCCTCTCGAAACCAACACCGACGTTGAGGCCATGGCTAAGCTCTTCTGCAAGAACACCTTCCACGAAGACTACAAGATCCTCAACTGCGAGGTTCGCAAACTCGGCATCAATATTCCGCCGCTGGTCAACGCATACATGTTGCTCAGTCCCACGATGAAGACTTTCGGCACAGCCATCAACGACGAGTTCGGCAACGTCGAAGAGTCGGGCATCCTCATCACCATCGACGACATCTTCCAGGACAAGCACGAGCGGTACATTGACTCGTTCGAGGGTTAAGAAGGGTTCGAAGGGTTCGAAGGGTTAAGAAGGGTTCGAAGGGTTAAGAAGGGTTCAAAAAGATCAAAAGGTTTGAAAGGCAACATGGCCCCTCAAACCTCTCAAACCCCTTGAACCTCTCAAACCCCTTGAACCTCTCAAACTCCTCAAACCCCTTGAACCCCGCCAAAGGCGGCCTCAGATGAGTCCTTGCTCCACCTGGATGCAGACATCCTCGAGCTCTCGGTCCTTGCCCTCAGGATCCCATTGGGCCTTCAGGCTCACACCGAACAGCTTGCCGAACATATTCCAAAAGAATGCACGACGCCTGCCCAAGAATTCGCGAATGATATAATACGTCTGTTTGTCACATTCGCGGTCCACCAGGCGAACCAATAGTTTTCCCTGACGATAATTGAGTCGTTTCAGTCTGGCCTTGTATTGCGCCAAAAGATCCTTTTCGAGCTGCTTGAAATAGACTTTCTGCTCCGTTTCGGTCATGTGCTCCATGTCGAAATAGGCCTGAGTCATCAATCGACGTGC
>JAFYZW010000107.1 GCA_017548545.1 Bacteroidales bacterium
GTGCGTGGTGGATCTGAGACTTCGGGCGCTTGAAATACCACGTTACCTTCCACTTCGAGGGCTTCTTCCACATCCTCCAATTTAACATCGGTGGCACTTACCTTGTCATCACCGGCTGGAGTGACGAAGGTGGAACCGACGGGCAATGAAGGTTGGTGGCGCGTGGTAGCGGATGTCTGAAGACCGAGTTTTTTGCGAACTTCCTCCAGCTGACGATGCAATTCGCTGAGCATCATGTAGAGTCGCTGTTTCTCGCCTGGCTCGAAGGTGGTGGAGTTGGCGGAAGCCCCGCCGCCCACACTCACGCCGCTGACAAACTGCGGCAGATAGCGCTGCAGGGTGACGGCGTCGATGACGCGTTCGGTCTCGATGATGGAGATTTCCTCGACGATGTGGAGCAACTGACGGATATTGCCGGGCCACTGGTAGGCGAGGAGCAGCTGACGGGCATCTTCGGTGAGCGAGATGGCTTCGGTCATCCTGTATTTGAAGGCCATATCGCTGGCAAACTTGCGGAAGAGCAGATAGATGTCCTCCTGACGTTCGCGGAGCGCGGGCACGTGGATGTTGACGGTGGAAAGACGGAAATACAGGTCCTGGCGGAAACGACCTTCGCGGATGGCTTTCTCGAGGTTGATGTTGGTGGCTGCAACGATGCGCACATCGACCTTCTTCACTTCGCTCGAACCCATGCGGATGATTTCGCCGGTCTCGAGCACGCGCAGGAGCTTGGCCTGAATCGACATGGGAAGGTCGCCCACCTCGTCGAGGAAGATTGTGCCGCCATCGGCTTCCTCGAAGTATCCCTTGCGTTCGCCCACGGCACCGGTGTAGGCACCCTTGACATGACCGAACAGTTCGGAATCGATGGTGCCTTCGGGAAGACCTCCACAGTTGACGGCTATGCACTTCTTGAAGCGACGACGCGAGCCATTATGAAGTATCTTATAGAAGTAATCCTTGCCCGTACCATTCTCGCCTGTGACGAGCACGGTGACGTCGTAGGGTGCTGCTTGAATAGCTGCATTAAGCGCCCGCATCAATAAAGGACTTTTGCCTGTAATGTGCAGGGCGTTCATTACATTTAGTACATCTGTATTCGGCATATTTAGTATATTCTCCTGGAAAATCGGCTGCAAAGATACGCATTTTTTGTCGGAAAGGCAAATTTTTCGGCAATAATTTTGGTTTTGTAACGGAAAACGTTTATCTTTGCAGCAAAAAAAGAAGGATTCAGTCCCATCAGATTCCGTAAATGGACGTACTGTCGCAATTATATAAGGGTTATTTTCATCAGGAGCCAGCACGTGTGCAATTGCTCGGAGGTGCTGCCAGCAATCGACACTATTACCGATTGTATCATAGTCGCGCTGCGGATAGCGGTGCGGTGATTGGTGTAATTGGTGAGAATGCGAAAGAGAATCACGCTTTCCTTGCCTTGGGACGACACATGCGTGCCCTGGGCCTTCCTGTGCCCACGATCCTGGCTTCGAGTGATGACGAGATGCGATACCTGCAAGTTGATCTTGGCCAGGTGTCGCTCTATGACATGGTGGAACAGTCGCGTCGTACGGGTTCGGAAGACTTGAAGCAAAAGGTGGTCGAACTGCTGCATCAGGTGATGCGCGACTTGCCCAAGTTGCAATTTATGACCGCGAAGGGTTTCGACTTCGAGCACGATGCTTTCCGTGAGCCCCGTTTTTGCGAAACCACTGTCCGTTGGGACCTGAATTACTTCAAGTATTGCTTCCTCAAGCCATCGGGCTTTCCGATGGATGAGCTGAAGCTTGAAAAGGACTTTGACAGCCTGACCTCAGCATTGCTTGACTGCACCTCGAAGGATGAACCTTGGGGCTTCCTTTACCGAGACTTCCAGTCACGCAATGTAATGATTTGCGACGACAAGCCTTGGTATATCGACTTCCAGGGTGGATATGTAGGCCCTGTTTATTATGATGTGGCCTCGTTCCTTTGGCAGACGCGTGCGAACTATCCGCCCGAAGTGCGTGATGAGTTGTTGTGCCAGTATTTCGAAAGCATGCAGCAGTTCTGTACGATGCCTCTGCGCACATTCCGTCATCGCTTGCGCGTCTTCGTGTTCTTCCGTCTGCTGCAGACATTGGGCACCTACGGCTATCGCGGGCTGTTCGAACATAAGGCGATGTTCCAGACACCCATCTATCGGGCATTGTGTTCGCTTGTGAACCTTACGCATCCCAATAGTGAACCTGCATTCGAAGATTGTTCGCTGCGAGGATTGACCACCGCTGACAGTCCCTGCATCGACCGCTTCGAGCTGGAGGATGATTGTCCTTACCTCTGTGAGCTTTTGGCGCAACTGATAGATATGGAACGTTTCAAGCCAACTCCGACAACAGGACCGTTGGTGGTACGCATCACCTCGTTCAGTTACAAGAAAGGTATTCCCGAGGATCTGTCGGGCAATGGTGGCGGTTTCGTTTTCGATTGTCGCGCTCCGCTCAATCCGGGACGATATGCTTTCTATCGTCAATATACGGGCCTTGACAAGATGGTGATTGACTTCCTGGAAGGAAGACGCGACGAAAACGGCGAGATGATTGACCAGGCGAATCGGACAGAGGACAAGACGTCGATGCAGACTTTTGTCGAGAACGTTTATAGGCTCGTTGATGCTGCCGTAGAAACCTATTTGAAACGTGGCTTTACCAGTCTGGTAATCAATTGTGGGTGTACTGGTGGACAGCATCGTTCGGTCTATTGCGCCCAACACGTGGCCCAACACATACATCAAAAATTCCCCGCTGCTCGCATCATTCTTACTCATCGTGAGCAGCAGATAACACAAATATTCAATAATGATTAAAAAAATCGAAACAGAAGAAGAATACTACGACCGACATATTGAGCATGCCACAATCATGCCTATGTTTGGAGACAATATGCTCGATTTGAATTTCGAGCCGGAGAAATGCTCCACCGACCGCCTCCCATTGGTGGCTCTTCGCAATATGGTGATGTTCCCAGGTTTGACGATGCCACTCTCGGTGGGACGTACGAAGAGCATACGAGTGGTGAAAGAAGCTGAAAAGAACAAGCGTTATATTGGTGTAATCTGCCAAACAAATACGGTGGATGAACCGGGACGTGATGACCTGTATAGTTATGGTGTGGTTTGCGAGGTGGTCAAGGAACTGGAGTTACCCGATGGTTCCCATTCGGTGATCATTCAGGGCCGTCGAGCCTTCCATCTTGAGGAACTTCTTACTACTGAACCCTATCTGATGGGTGAGGTGACGCTCCTCGAGGAGGAGATGTTGCCACTGCGCGCCCGCCGCACCAAGGCATTGCTCAGTATCATTCGCGATGATATCAATGCCATCAACGAATGTGCCGATAATCCTATCACGGGTGAGATTCTGTTTGCCTTGAACAACGTCACCGATCCGAACTTCCTGATCAACTATTTGAGTTCAACCTTCCCGATGTCGGTGAAATCGCACCAGCAACTGCTGGAGATACGCAACTTAGAGCAGCGCGGCACCCAACTGGCCACAATCATCAGCAAGTGCCTTGCCTACAACAAGGTGAAGAACCAGATGCACCAACTGACGCAGGTGGAACTCACCAGCCTGCAACGCCAGCAGTATCTGCGCACTCAGATACACTCTATCCAGGAGGAGTTGGGCGAATCGAGTCAGGAGGATGTGGAGAACCTGCTCAAGCAAGGTCTTTCGAAGAAATGGAGTTCGACAGTGCAGAAACAATTCCGTAAGGAGGTGACCAAACTGCAGAGGATGAACGAGCAGTCGCCCGACTACTATGTGCAGTACAATTATCTGCAGACGATGGTCGATCTGCCATGGGGTGTGACGACACAGGACAACCTGAACCTGAAGAATGCCCAACGAGTGCTCGACCGTGACCACTATGGGCTGAAGTCGGTGAAGGAACGCATCCTGGAGCACCTGGCTGTGCTGAAGGTGCGTGGTGACATGAAGTCGCCTATCCTCTGCTTTGTAGGCCCTCCTGGTGTAGGCAAGACGTCGCTGGGCAAGAGCATCGCCTCGGCACTGAAACGTGAATACGTACGCATATCATTAGGAGGCTTACACGACGAAGCCGAGATACGCGGACACCGTCGTACTTATATTGGAGCTTTGCCGGGTCGTATCATCTCGGGCATCCAGAAGGCCAAGAGCGACAATCCTGTTTTCGTGCTTGACGAAATCGACAAGATAGCCTCCGACTTCAAGGGCGACCCTTCGAGCGCATTGCTTGAGGTGCTTGATCCTGAGCAGAACAAGGCTTTCCACGACAACTATCTGGATGTGGATTACGACCTTTCGAACGTGCTTTTCATTGCTACTGCCAACAGTTTGGCACCCATTGCTGCCCCTCTACGCGACCGTATGGAGGTGATTGAGCTTTCGGGCTATATCCTCGAAGAGAAGATTGAGATAGGCGAACGCCACCTCTTGCCGAAGCAGAAGGAGGAACATGGATTGGGCGACATCAAGTTCACCATTCCACGCCGTACGATGGAACGAATTATCGACCAATATACCCGTGAGAGTGGTGTGCGACTGCTCGATAAGGCTTTGGCTAAAGTGATGCGCAA
>JAFYZW010000108.1 GCA_017548545.1 Bacteroidales bacterium
ACAAGCCATTTTGGATGAGCCTTGAGTTCGGAAAGATTCAGCTGGTCGATGAGCTGGATAGTACCATAACCACCACGATTGCAGATAATGGCCTTGATGCTCGGGTCGTTCAGCGCCCAACGGATATCACTCACACGTTCGCTGACCGTTCCAGCATAACGTCCATCGACCACCAAGCCGACATTTGGACCAATGACTGGTTCCAATCCCCAACTGCGCAACAAGTCGGCAGTTTTCTCGACATTCTCCATAGGCGTATAATACGAAGGAGAGATCAGCGCCACCTTATCTCCGACTGCCAGATAATCAGGTTTAGTGCAATTAAGGATCACCGTTCCTTCCGGATAAGTGATGATGTCATCATCCTCTTCACACGAAGTAAACACACTTGCGCATCCGATAGATAGTAGGGCAAAGAGTGCCCATAGTTTCAGTTGTTTCATTCTTCAATCAACTATTAGTAATTGTATTCAATCAATCACTTCAGGCTCATCCATACGGACGAACCTGAAGTTTTTTGAAGCGATAAGAAATGCCCGATCAACGTTTTTCGACAGCTTTCTTGCCAATAGCTACCTTCTCGCCGTTATGGATGTAGATACCTGGCGATTCAGGATAACCAATTAGGCGGAAGCCCTGTAGCGTGTACCATGCATCATCATCGGCATCGTCATCAGCATAGACACCGTCGATGGCTTCCGGCAGATGCTGCAAATCGATAACATAGGGCGCCCAAGGATCTCCGATGTTATCATCGCTAACGAAGAACTGCGAGTCGTCGATCAAGACGATACGTCCATCAATGCACGAATAAATCTGCATCGGTTTGTTGCTGCCCTCACCAGTAATAATGAGGTAGTAGAGGCCGTTATAAGCACGAGTAGCACCTCGGCATTCTCCATCGATGAAGGCGGCCACTTCAGCGGTATCAACCACGGCTGAGCCATCAAGAAGCTGGATCACCATCGTCATATTGTCGGGATAAAGATGCTTATCAACAGGCGTGAAGATGGTTGGGTCGTCGTTTACGTGAGAAGATGACATCATGCGTGGTGCATTCATCATCGGGTTACTGAGTTTATATGTTGGATAAACGAACGACTTGGTCTCTTTGACTGTACTAAAGTACATATAGCCGTGTCCGCTTTCGAGCGACTTAAGGTTGCCCTCCCAGCCAGTATTTCCGTAGATTGCGATGCCTGTCTGTGACTTGATACGGTCGCCACGCTCAGGATTGACACCAGCAAGTGCCTCATCGACGGACATGGTATAAAGCGGCGTGTAAGCAATCCAGGTCCAATTCTCGTAGATAGTGACGGGTGCATCAGCAAGGTTGACCTGCCGGCCTTGTACGGTGAGCTGCGAAGGCAGCGTCTCGCTCTTGGGCGTTGGGGTAATCTTAACCTTGTACATCGTGTTGGCCTGCATGGTGAGCGGACCATCCCATTGGACGCCATTGCTCGAAGCGAAAGTCGAACCCTGGTCCTTTACAGTGAGTGCCCAGTACTTGAAGGCGCTGAACACCTGATCGGGATTCGAATCCTCAGGCTCAACACCCAACGCAATCCAGTTCCAATTCTGGTGCATGGGTACCTGTTGCTCGACCTTGCCACTCTTGCTCCAAATAGCGGGTTCGTCAAAATTGCCGATGAGTTCGTCGTGACTGAAGTGGATGTTGGTCTGTGTGCCGTCGGCGAGAGTCAGGTTGGCATCGATATAGGTCATACCTGTTGTCGCGTCATAGATGGCGAAAGTGACGGGCTTGTCCTGGTCAAGCACTTTGTAGTCATTACCATAGATGCCGAGGGTGACGTATGCAGCACCTCGAACAGGTTCAGGCGAAGCCAATCCACGACACTCGCCATCGATGAAGGCTGCAACGATGCTCTCGTTGTTCTCCATGAGAATGCCATCAATGCGTACCTGACCGATGATGGTCATCTGATGCTCGAAGGCCAGCGGATCGAAACTCCAACTGGGTTTTTCGCCACTCACCTTCATCGTGATGCGAAGCGGCTCAAGTATTTGGAGATTACCCTGAAGGCCGATAGTTAAGTCATATTTGCCAACACGCACCAACGGATCAACGCGGAAGCGAAGAGTCTTGGTAGAGAGTGGAGCCACGTTGTCGTTGATCTCGCTCTCGACAAGGGTTAACCATTGTGGAAGATTTTCGACAGAATAGTACTCTATATTGCCGCTCTTGTTGACAATATTGACATCGAAGGTGAGGTCGTCGCCATATTGCTTTACGAGTCGGACGGAATCTTTCTCCCACTTAAGGTTATTCTGTTGCACGTATGCAGACCAACGAATAGGTTGTGACGTGTTGCCATGCAAGTCGTGCACATCGGCCAATGTGATGTTGAGAGTAGTGCCTTCAATGTCGCGTGGAGTAACTGTACTACCTTTGAGGTTGATGACTACCTTGCGTTCCGAAGCGACAGGTGTGGCAAGTAATGTGGATTCTTCTGGAGCGCTCTTAATCGGAGGCGTGTTTGTAGATGCACCAAACTGAGCGTCACCACCCAATCTTTCATTTGAGCCTGGAGCCATATTTTCGAACGTAAAGTTCTTGGTAAGATAACCACTGGCTTTAGATTCCTTTTCGAACGGCAGATAAACCGCCAAGCCACGAGAATAAATCGAAGTGGTGTCGATGCAGTTGAACATATTCGAAAGAAGTCGTTTCTCGGAGAGCGATGCACGCCAGTAGCGTACTTCGTCGAGATAACCGATATATCCTTCACCAATCTTCATCACTGCACCTTCCACACGCGGCAACTCAGTTTCAGCAATGACAGCGGTACGTTGACCATTGAAGTAGAAACTGGCTGCTTGACCACGTAACACATTGAGTGCGACATGGCTCCAACTACCGAAGTCAAATGTTACAAGTTCATTATAGTCAGCTACCATCTGTGATTTCTCTCCATAATCAAGCCAAAGGTTATGATCAGCATCAAAGTGTAGACGGAGTTTGTTGGAAGCTACAGTACCAGTCTCGAAGAGTGTGGCACCTTCAGAGGATACATTGTTAGGATAAATCCACATTTCAATGGCATAGCTATCGCCTATAGTTGTATTCAGTGACGCAATGTTGACCGTTAATCCCTCCGGAGACGTAAGATTAGCTGAATAGTTCTTGTTATCAATCAGCCAAGTATTGATTACATCGAAATCATGTGTATGGCGAGCATCAGCGATCACGTAACCATGTCCTTCGTTCATAGGCCAGTAGTTAGTCAATCCATAGGTATACACATTCTTGGCCTGATATTTGGAATTGGCAGCTTCGTGTACGTCGCGGTAGATATTGAACAGACTTAGGTCGTGCATAGCACCGCTCATCAGGTCGCAATTGATATAGAGGTAATTGTCATCAGCATAATGAACAACCTGAGTGGTGATAGGATTAACCTTTTCATTGTCGAACAATTCAATCGTCACCTTATCATATTGCGCAAGCATCGAGAACGTCATGTCGCTCGACTTGTAGCTAATCACCATGTAGAGCCATTCATCAGTTGGTACGCTCTTGAGGCTCACATAGTCAGTACCAGCAATGGATGAATGAACGTGTCCGTCATTGTCGATACTTACAGCGAACATATTCTGACCCTTGCCATGCTGGAGGATAGTACCTGCCTGATCCCACTTCAGCCAGAAGTCGCACGAGAAGTCTCCATTAAGGAAGATGGGGTTGCGCGTACGATTAGCAGAAGTGTGTGGCGTGAATAGATAAGCCACCTCGTGATTGATCGGCTTGTCATTCAAGCGAGCTGTAACGATGACGTTTTTGTCGCCTACATAACCAGGCACAATGTCCTCGTTAAACTCGATACTCATGTCTTCGCCATAACCCAGAATTCCGTTAGCGGGAGTAGGTGTAGTGAGCGGACGCGGACTAATGTTATCCTTGATGACAGTAACTTCATCACTGTATGCATAGACATCATCAGTGCCATATTTGGTCATTGTGAAGGCTCGGAAAGTATATTTACCCTGAGGATAGCTGACATCGCTACGCATATCAATCCACTTCCGCAGGTAGCCGCGTTCGGGGACAATGTTATTAGCAATGTAAGCCGAGTCGAAGCGGCAGAATTCCGACCATGACGTACTGCCCTCAAACTTATATTGTACACCAACGTATTTCAAATTTGTGAAATTTCGATCGAAGTTGGCAATCTTCATCTCAATGCTATCTTCGCTGTTTGTGTTGATTAGTGGCTCATTGATAATGAGATCAACTGGTGACGAACTCGGCACAAAAGTGGCATTGAGCGTCACTTCATCATAAATGGCTAATGGTTGGTAAGGTGATGCGAAGCGAATCTTCACACCCTTGTGATCTAGTTTGCTCTGATCGGTCTGAGATATGGTGATTGTCTTCAGCACCGTTTCGTTCTTTGGAATGAGTACGGAGCGACCGTTCATAGGAACTCCATCCATATAGACCTGCAAACCATTATTATTGGTAGTCTCAGCAACAATAAGGTTATAGGTCATATCAAACGGCTGTTGAGTCTGATTGTTATTTGTCAGGTGTAGAGTCAGGTTTTGTTTCTGACCTGCTGGAATATCTGTGACAGTAAGCGTCTTAGCACTGTTTTGCCCATCAATGCTTATACGGATGTCGGGTTGCTCCATCTGCTGGGTACCATACGAGAGAATGTGCTTCTCATTGGGTTGGTAATAAACCGCATATTCAGGCCCCTCATAGGGATTGTAGCTCTGGCCGCCCAGGATGCTGAACGAATCGCTCCAACCCTGCGGCGACCTGTAGATGTCAACCGAGAAGTCGGTGCCGCGGTTACCATCATTGAAGTCGTAGGCGAACTCAGCGTACGACTTTTCGTTTTCGTCGGGGTCTGATGAAATCTCTCCCCATTTGAAGCCATTCTCAATCTCAAAGCCCCAATCAGAGGTGAAACCTCCTCCAGACCATCCAGCCATATGATGACGGAAATTCGTATAGATACTTTCTTGTCCCGAATAATCGTGCGTGGTGACATCGGTTGTATCATGACGCTCGGTGTAAGAGTAACTTGTGCCTCCATCGAATGAAATGTTCTTTCGATGATAGCTTGGTTTCTCGGATGCGATGGCCTTTACCTTGTCTTGCTCGTTCCACTTCAGGATATTTCTCCAGGATTTGACTTGCTCGTTGTAGTAGCCAACCTTGTCTTCGCTGGGGACACCCTTCGCCTTTTTCCAGACGTAGGTACCGCTGTCGCCGTAGCATACATCATCGTCTTTCAGCCATGTGAGGTACATTGACTGCTGGGTGTTGTTGACGTATGCCTCGCACTCCTCTCTCGTAGGCAGTTGTGTCAAAAGAGGATAACGCAGCTCCTTCCATTTGGGGATCATCACCTTCTCAATTTCATAGGCGGAATAGTAGAAGAAGGTGTTCGCTTTAAGGGAAAGCATGGTGGCATCACGGCAATCAAGTTTGATGCTACCGTCAACCTGCCGATAGAATCCGAGATGGGTGCAGTCGCCCAGCTGGAAATTGTTCGAAACACCAATGAACACATCGCCCGCCGACCCTACATGGTAGATGTCGGTACCAGTAGAAATGGCCTCGGTGGCAGTGGTTGACCAAGTCTCTTCATGTTTATTGGTCAAAGTATGCTGATGCTTGCCCTTTAGGTCCCATTGAGTAGTTACGCTATACTTGGTAGTCAACATGAAGACAGGAGAACCTGCATTTGATTGAATACTAGTGCCCCATACGAGGTTGAAGACAACATTCTCACTTGAATTCCAAGCCCTTGTATGTGTCCTAATCTTTGTTGTCGTAGTTCCCGACTTCCAAGTGGTCTTCGATTTGGCACCGGGTGGGTCGCGAAGTACCATGAGTGGTTTGTCGGGGCCTTCGGTCACAAAGTTATTGCCTTGTGACAGATCGCCGAGTACAATGCCAAATAAATCGTTCCATACGTAAGTGCGACCGTTTCGCTCAAACAAAGCACTCAGATTGCGAGTATAGGGAGCTGTGACATTGGGCGCACCTGCACCCCATGACCATTTCTGAACACCCTCGGCCGAGAGCTGGAGCTGATTCTTTTTCAGATCCACGATTTCTCCCACTTTCCTGTTGCCAGCAGAATCAGTGTTCAGGATCTTCCCGATGATCGTCTGTTCGTCACTCATCTCGTTGGCGATGGTGATCACTAAATCATTTAGGGGGATAGTATCGGCAGTCATCGTGCCTCCGTCCTTGTTGACATAAGCCTCGAATCCACGAATGCCGAATGTATATCTTTCGTCCATCTGGAAGATTGGATATTTGAACCGGTAATCGATAGAACCGTTGGCTGTCTTCGTCCAAATGTCTTCGATATCGATGGTGCTATCGCCAGGAGCAATCTGATAGTTCAGGATCTCCTTCTCACCGAAGGCGCCATCCTCGTTACCTTCCTGCCATATCGTCAGTGTCGGCGTGGCATAATGGGTAAACACCTGCTTTGTATTATAGATATAATAGCTGAGCTTACCTCCGCCGCTACTGTCATCAACGAGCAAAGAGTCCTGCAGCTCCTTTTTCAGATTTGTCAGGTCAATTTCGGGCAAAGAAGAGAACTCGATGTCAGGATTACTGTCTATTTTTACACTCTTGGTAATATACTTGAGCGGTGGCAGCTTAGCGGAGAATTCGCCTGTAAGTGAGTCTGTACGGATATAGATGTACCTAGACTTATTATCAATGCCCGCCCACGAATTGCTCTTGATTGACGTTGTGTCACTTTCGAACGTACGATTCTTGGTTGCCGATGTGATATGGTCATCCTGGCAGTTGAACGAGAACGACTCGTTGTTGAGCTTCAAGGTAATTGTTGCTATACCGATATTGTTTTTCGATGCACCGAATCCAACAGCCAAAGTGTCGTTGCGTTCGCCACCACCAACACGTCCTACAAAATTGACCAATGTGGAGTCGACGAAGTCGTAGGTCATAGCACGGTCAAAGTTGAAGGTACCTTCAAGTGGGAAACGTCCACCGTTAGCCATGGTATGGCCATCAAGTTTGGCCGTGACATAATGCTTTCCAATGGGCACAGAGATACTATAGAAGCCATCAGCATCGGTCTGTTCAGCCTTGCCGTCCTCGGACAGCAACTCTCCATCGACATAGAACATAATACCCTCAGCTGGAATGTTTGTACCAGCATAATAGATGTAACCTTCCATCGGGAATGACGAGACATCCTCGAAGTTGACATTGTTGGCAGTAAGGCTTGTGGGACTAATAAACATCGACGACGAGTTGGGACTAAATTCATGGACGCCTAGTTCAGGCATGACCTTATAATTAGTGCCACCCTGTTGGAACGGAATACCACGAATGATGTAGTCACCCTCTGCATCGGTCATGCCGTAGAGTTTAAGATGCTGTGGCACGATAGCCGAAGGTACGGCGTTGGCACCAACTATCGGATGATTCTGCAGATAAATACCATCCTGCTGGGTCACGTCGAATACGTAGTCACGAATGTTTATACCTTCATCAAGCGGCCAATAAAGCATGAGCCCTTCTTCTATGCCGCCGAGAATGCGGTTATAATTGTTGTCGATCTCTTTAGTTGAAAGAGCGCGATTCCAAAGGCGCACATCATCGACATTTCCCTTGAAGGCATTACCGGAAACGTGCTTCGAGCCACCCAAGCTAAAGGTAGCCGAACCGGGCTTTCGGCATGCCTGCCACGTGGCATCAGCTACGACAAGAGTGTCGCATAACAGAGTATCCTTGCCAACCGAGAAGATCCATGAGCTATCCTTGTAACGGGCTGTCACGTGTGTGAAATCGAAGTTATCGAGGGTCAGATTCTGGAACTCAGTTACTTTGTATTCTCTTGAATCCGGATGTGTAAGGTCAACAGCATAAAGACAATAGATGTTGTCGTTATTATTGCTGGTCTTTGGCTGATGAACGGTGGCATCGACACTGTAATTAACAATATTGTTCACCTCACCCTCAATAAGCTGAGGAACCACCTGAGAGAGTTCATTGGACGTCCAACCGTCTCCCAACGTAGAGGGTGTCAGGTCGGCAACAGCAATTGGCTGCCCCTGCTCTTTGCCCATCTTCTGGGTATAGTAGCAGTTGGTGAGCACATGGGCATTTCCAGACCTTGAGCGTGCGTAAGTGTAAAAACCTTCACTGACGGGAACGCTCTCTGGATTTACCAGACAGTTGGTCAACTGGGCAGTACGATTGTCGTGTATCCAACCTATCATTCCAGCACAGTTAGTCAGGCCATCACCCTTGATGACACCGTCGAAGAGACAGGAATTGATATTGAGACTGGAGGCATTCGTCATGGAAAGAATACCGCCATGAGTGCCGTCGCCTGCAGCTCGACCTTCGATGGTCACCGACGACCAGCAACGCGTCAACGTTACCGTACCACTTACAATGCCACCAACAATGCCACCAGCAAATTTGGCATTGGTGCTAATTTTGCCCATTACGTGGAGATTCTGAACTGCAAAACCGTCTCCTACATAACTAAATGGTGCCGTACGATAACCGCCATCTCTATCCGTAGAGCTATGCACATAATAGTTGACTTTAAGCGTATGACCATTGCCCTCGAAGTGTCCTCTATAGCAATTAGCTTCGGTATCACCGATCATAGTCTGACATTCTTCCAGATCAACATCAGCCGTCATCACGGCATCGAGCGTAGTACTACCACTATTTACCATTTGGGCAAATACTTCCCAATCGGCAGCTGTTGCGATGATGTAACGTCCCTCAGCATCGTAACCGTTGGTAATTTCAGCGGCAATATCGAAAGTGGAGTTGTCACTGATGCGCTTCACTCCCAACTCAAGAGCATTGTTAAGGTTCAGGAAGGCCTGCTTTGACTCGCCACCCTCTATCATTGGCTTGACCCAAAGTTGCAAGGTAAGATCTTTCTTGCCATTGAGGTTGGATGCATACTTGGCGGAGTC
Source organism: Bacteroidales bacterium (assembly GCA_017548545.1). Taxonomy (GTDB): domain Bacteria; phylum Bacteroidota; class Bacteroidia; order Bacteroidales; family UBA3663; genus Liminaster. The sequence continues at coordinate 8,968 of JAFYZW010000108.1, forward strand.
GGCTATCCAGGTGAGGCCTTTGCCCTCACCGTCAATATAGCGCGAGAGGTACTGAGGCGAATCACTCACCTCGTCGGCAGACGATTTTACCAGGTTGACGCGAACGTCCCTTACTGCAGTGCCAGAACCGAATGCGATGTGGCCGGTGATGGTACCACGTGCCTGAGAGAAGCCGGGGGCTATCTGTGCGTCGGTTTGAACAAACTGTTCGTCACATACAGCATTGAATGCTTCGACTGTGTATTCATAATACGAGCCTGCCGAAACGCGGTTGTCGGTGTATTGGTATTCCGACGCGGTACCATGAATCTCGTCAGTCAATAAAGTCCATTCCTCAGTGCCAATCGGACGGCGTAGTACCCGATAGTACGACTCGTTGGTCTTATCGGCTCGAGCCACCTTCCATTTCACGATGACGTTGCCTTCCTCGGTACCTGTCGAAGCCGTTACCTCGCTGATGTAGCTGCCGGCGGGAAGGTTGCCTACCAGAATATTGGAAGCCAACTCCTTGCCGTTAATAGTGGTCAATACCTGATATTCGATAAGGTCACAAACCGTACCCTCGGCATCGTAATGGACAATCGACTGCTTGGTGTCGATGGGCAGTGTTTCGCCAATGGCCTTCCAAGTCGTTGTACCTTGAGGACGCCAATTGATGCGCCAATCCAGGCCCTTGAGTTGAACATTGTACTCCCATACCAGACGCACCGCCTTCTCATAAGTGCGATCCTGTGAGAGTTTGATGGGCACTTCCATCAGAGTGCTGACAGTCTTCTCTTCCCAAAGGTCGTTAGAAGAATGGCTGGATGACTGGCCAGGCAGGTCGGCGAGGTTCTCCTTGTATTTATTCTCCAGTATTGTTGGAAGGAAAATCACGCGATAGACATACTCACAATCATAGTCGATGTTCTTATCGGTATACTTGAGATTGGAGCTAGTGCCATTTACCGAGCCCAAAAGCTTATATCCGTCGTTCTTGGCATTTTTTCCATTGTCATAACGGATTATATACCATTTACCATCGGTTTTGCATTCGACAGTTCCAGTCTTACTTCCGTCGTAATAAGTGGCGTTCTCCCGCTTAGTCCATGTAATGGTGTTTGTTTTATTCCATTTGTCAAACTCAACTTTAAGATTCTCAGGTCGAGTATATGGCAAAACCATATCAGTTATGTATGGCTGAAAATACCAGACATCAGAAAAAGTGGTTTCCGCATCTTTAACATTTAAATTCGAAACACCTTGGTATTTATAGCACACAGGTATAGTGTAAACACCGCCATCAGCATACCATTTGCTGAATGTCACATCAACCTTATTGTTGCTGCTACTAGTGGTATTCACATCATTTGTGTCAAGATAGAATTTGTTGCTTCGACTGAACTTATAACCAGGATAAAGATATTGATATACTTCGTAGTACTGTTTAATGTAGCGTGAACTCTTGCTGATGTCGAGCATGTCAGAAGCTTTGAAGGAGAGTGATCCTTCGTCATTCCACTCGACAGACAGTTTGTGCATAGGTTTGTTCTCGTCGAAATAGTTCAAATCGATGTCCTTCTCGTACTGGAACCATCCCCATTGGCGTGTGTCTTTGAAGACAAGGCGGTTCTTGAAGATAATCCGTTTGACACCGTCGAGGAATGAGCGACGACGTGGCAGAAAGCGAATCTTCACATGACCATTGTCGGTATCCATATTATAGGTGCGGATACCGCCATATTCCTGATTGTCTTCACTGCTATAGGTGATATATGATTTGTCAGTCTTGGCTTTTTGCCAGTGACCGATCTTATGCATAACATCATCATCGGAGACGACAAACACATCGCCTTCGATAAAGGTCTGTTTTACTTCGCTGTCATGCCATAACATATTCCAATCACTCTTGTCGAAGTCGATGATCATGTCACAGCAGACACGCATCTCGAATTCGAAATAGAATTGGTCATTGTCTCCATCAAATCGTTTTTGGGTCCAGAACCAATCGAGGTGATTAGAATCATAATTATCTCCACCGTAGGAAAAATAGCGATTCTCATTGCGGAAGGTATAGGTACCTCCGCCACCTTCTCCTCCATCGATCTTTTCGTATCCCCAACCAGCAAATGCTGAAGTGATACCTGCCACCATCATAATGGATGATAGGAACAGTTGTCGAATCAAATGTTTAGAAATCATATACTTAGTTATTAATTGTTATTGTTTTGTCAGTTTAAGAGTACCAGTTCTATATTTGCCTTCATTTAGAGCGACACTGTAATTGGCGCTATAAGTATTTCCGTCTTTGCCAGTAACTACAAAACTATAGTTAAATGGGATCCCATATGTATGGAACATTGCAACATAAATAGGAGCAGCGGAATTCTGATTGACAAGAATAGATAAAGGTATATTAGTATTTTCATTTATTGGATAAACTTCCACCTTTACTCCTTCATTAGACATGTAAGAAGTTACAGTGGCCTTATGTGGAGTTTTACCAGAAACATAACTGATTTTGAGATCATCAACAATTATTGCGTTATTATTTTCATCGACAAAAGATAACTTAAAAAAAGAAATAAGGCATCTCATCGATGACATATTAGCATCAGCAGTGGTTTCTGTTGTTGAAACTACTTTTGCAACCCCAGATTGGTAATAAAATGAATTAGCAAGGGTATTTAACGTGCCGTCTTGTCCATCCAGCGAAATAGTATAATTTGCTGTTACTGTACCACTTATGGAGCCAAAATTATAAGAATCAGGTGAAGGATATGAAAGTACAAAATAATTATCATCACCACAATACGCCGGTCCTTTAAACTTTGATGTTTTAGAAGAGGATTCCGCTTCGAGAACACTTTTTTTGAGTTCTTCTGTAGAAAGGTCTGAAGATAAATTGGAAATATTACAACAAGTCAATTCATCACCTTTAGACCAAGAAGTTTCAAAAGTCTCTGAAATAGTTGCTCGAGTAGGGTCAGTCTCTGAACGTGATACAGTTTCATCAACTTGTGTTATGGTAAGTTGTCGCATCTTTCTGCCGTCATCAATTACCGATACCTCATCTTCGTCTGAAGAGGAGCAGTTGGTAAGGCTTACGATAAGAAATAATCCGGATAATAGAATTTTTATTGTTTTCATTGTCTATTGAGATTTACAATTATTAAAGTCATTCATCCCATGGTCCTTTTCTTCTAGGGGCTCCGCTACTGCTTGGCGTAAAGCCACCATTTGAAGTATCCTCAGTAATATCAGAAATGGTAACATCAACACCACCAGTAACACTTTCACACACTATACAGCGCCAATCATCGAGAACGACGATTGTCACTTTTGGATTTTTATATAACTTCTTCATAATTTTATATTATTTAGGTTTTTAGATTTCTGAGTGCAAAAATAAGTGAAAATATTAATATATCCAATTTTTCAATGGAATTATTTTGAATTAATACGCGCAAAATGCTCAAAAGCACGACAAAATAGGGGAATAGATTAAATTTTTGTCGCATATAGACCTTAAAATTCGAAAAGGGGGATTCAATACAATTCCTTCGAGAAGTCAAAAGATTTATTACTTGATGATTACCTTCTTGCCATTAAAGATATACAATCCCCTGGCCGTTGGATTACAATCCATGCGACGACCATTTATCGAATACCAAGTGGCGTAGCCTTCCGTAATCTCCATGGATATTATTCCCATATCCGAATTCTTACGTGTCTTTCATATGATTACTAGCTTCTTCCTGGTTGATAAAACTTGAGCTTTTTCAGAAAAGAAGAAGGCTTGCCATGAATAACCTTGTTTCTAAACCAAAACTCTCCATAATAAATCGCGGAATATCCGCTAACGAACCGTGGAGGATATGATCCAATTGTAACATATCCGCACGCGAACCGTAGAAGACATGCTTCAATAGAAGAATATCCCCTATCGTTCCACAGGGGACATGCTTCGATAACGGGATATCCCCTCGCGTTCCTTAGGGGATATGCTTCGAAAGCGGTATATCCCCACACGTTCCTTAGGAGACATGCTACTTTAGATTTTTACCCCCTATCGTACAGTAGAGGACATACTGCGATAACGGGATATCCTCTCACGTCCTAAAGGGGACATGCTCCAATAAAATAATATCCCCTCGCGTACCTTAGAGGATATGGAACGATGCTTTCATATCCGCACACGTACCGTAGGGGACATTATCGTATAAAATCATATCCCCTCGCGAACATTGGGGGATATGCGAGTATTTCTCAATGAATAATTTGATTGAGAATTATAAAGTTTCCTGGATAATGCCAGAAGTGTCTTCATCGGCATCCCTTTGCTTGATAGCCCTATCGATCTGCACCTTGTAGAAGAGGCAGGAGGTGAAGAAATAGATGAGCGACTGAGCCCAAAGTGCAAAATACTCATGACTAATATCTTGAAGCGTGGCCCCCATGCTGTTGACAGCGATGTATCCTTTCACACCGAACGTACTGGGGAGAAGCCACGAAATCCCTTTCCAAAACGCAGGAATACCCTCCGAAGGCCAAGAGATGCCCGAGAGGAATAGGAAGGGCAGCGAAGTGACAACCACCAGAAGCATCACATTCTCACGGTAGCGTACCAGGCAAGAAAGAGTTATGCCAAAGAAGATGCAGGCAAGAATGTAAGGCACCATCAAACCAATCAATGACCTCAACGATCCAAGCAACGGGAAATGGAATAACGTGGGCAAAATCATGGTAAGATAAGCAGCGACCAAAGCATAAATCATAAAATAGCAGAGCGCCTTGCCACCAACAATGCGGAATAAGCCACGATAATGCTGGTCGATGGGAATCAGTTCACCATAACGGTTGTTCTCTCGATTGGTGCCAGCAGCCAAACCAATACCTAAAAGTAGGGTTTGTTGGATGACAAGAATAAGCACCGCCGGAAGAAGGAAGCTTCCATAGCCTCCCACTGGATTGAAAATAGGAACTTCGTCGAATTCAAGAGGGCGAACCGTCACCTCGTCGTCACGATCTGTGAAGCCTGTCGATCTTGACAGCTGTATCTTCGACCCCATCTGTGAAGACACAGCCTGTGCCGTTTGGAAGATGGCCTTGTAGGTCAACATCAGACTCATGTCGCAAAAGACACTGACGTGAGCCTGTTCGCCTCGATGGATGTTGGTATCGAAATCTGAAGGAAAAAAGAGGACACCCTTTACCTGCTGACGACCCACCAAATCCTTGGCCTCAGTAAGACTTGTGCAATGATAGGCTACATTGACATCGGGTGAAGCATTGCACAGACGGATGTACTCACGGCTTTCGGCCGAATGACTATAGTCAACCACGGCGACAGGCACCTCACGCACCACCTCATTATTGTAAATCCAGGAATAAAGCAGTGGATAAATAGTGGATGCGAGCAGGAAGAAGATGAGCACAGCTTCATCCTTGACGGTCATCTTCATTTCGTTCGCCCAGATGATCGACATGTCGTGGAGACCCTCCTTGATAGTTCGCTTTATTTTGTTAAAATTCATGTTCTTGTTGAAAGAATCGGAGTTCTCAGAGTATTCTGAGTATTCAGATAAAGATCAGGGAATATATTTATACACAAGCATAGCCCTGTAGATGTTGCGCATGACGAAAAGCGGCAGTATCATAAAGACGACGAGCATCGCCCAATAAGGCCAAGCGTAAAGGAGCGGGAAGCCGTTGAAAATATTGATCTGATAGATCATATAATAATGGCGCAATGGGAAGATCCATGACAATGATTGTAATGCACCGTCCATTGCAAATACCGGGAACGTTGCACCCGCCATACTGATTCCAAGCATGGCCAACAAGCAACACAACGTCATCGACATTCGAAGCGAAGGTGCCAACCCGAAAAGGAAGATGCCAAAGCTTTGAGAAGCGACTACCGAAACGAAACCTAGCAAAAGTATAGGCCACACGCCACCCGGATGCGGGAAGTCGAGCACATAGTAGATGTAGAACTCGAAACCATAGAAAATAAGCAGAAAGACGATAGTCTGCGGGATCATCTTACCGATTACGGCCACCCAGGGATCGCCATCTGCATAACGCATCCATTCGTGCGATGTGCCAAACTTTAATTCCGTTCCAATAGAATAAGCTGAAATAAGGAAGATCATCAGCATCAGCAAGCCTGGAACAAGCGTCGAAGAGAGATAGATATTGTAGTTGGACCAAGGATTTCCCACCATGTGAAGATCTACTGAGATGGGTTGGAGAAACGCACGTATCTCGTGTTCTGTCTTACCGATAGCAGAGAGCTTCTGCTTTCCTACACCAGCTGATCCCAAAGTTGCAACGGTCTTGAGGTCACGGAACGTGGAGGAACCAGCCAGCATGTAGGTGCTGTTATAATAGAACGAAATCTTTGGCTGACGCGACAGCGACAGACCGCCAGTCGTTCCCTCTGGGATATAGAGGAAAGCATAGATCTCACGCCGCTGGATGGCATTGCGTGCATCATTCACGTTGGCATAATGTCCCACAACGTGCGAAGTCTGGAAACTGTCGAGCGTACGGATGAGCTGACGCGAAGTGGCCGTATTATCCTGATCAACCACACCCACCGGCAAATCCACTGCCTGGCCCGCACTCAGCACCGATGTCATAAAGAAGATGACGGTGATGGGTATCACAACCATACAGAAGATATAGATGGGGTTCTTGAAAACCAGGATACGGCATTCGCGACCCGCAATATGTATGATTCGCGCAAGCTTATTCATTTTAATCCTTTATAATGAGACTCATTCCAGGACGCAGTCCCTCGAGTTCCTCCATGGGTTTAGCCTTTACCTCGAAGGTCTTGAGGTCATATTGTCCACTGGCCTTTGTGGCCTTCCATGTGGCAAAAGAACCTTCGTCCTTCATATGCGTCACCTTGAACTTGAGTTCTTTCTTAAAGGCAGGAATATAAGCAGTCTTCACATCTCCAACCTTCAAACCGTTGAGCTGGTCTTCACGCACATTAAAGATACCCCACATATCATCCATCATGGAAATGGTCATGATGGGAGATCCTAATCCGACGAGTTCGCCTTCCATAGGATAGATGGCGCTAACTTCTCCTGCAACAGTAGCTACCTGAACGGTCTCGCGAAGCATCGAGTTAATCAAATCTACGGCGCCTTGTGCGGCTTCAACCTGTTTGCGAGCAGCTTGCTTCTCCTGACTGCGCAAACCATTCCTGGCCATATCATACTGGCTCTTGGCAGCCTCGACCTGTGCCTTTGCAGCCTGATATGCTGCGTATGCCTCGTCACGTTTTTGAGCGCTTACTACACCTTCGTCGAAGAGATTCTGCACGCGTTTGTAGGTCTTCTCCGTGATTTCGCTGGCTGCCTTAGCCGCCTGATACACTTGGAAAGCGCCCTGGATGGTTTCTGCACGAGCACCTATCTGAGCCATCTCATTTAGAGCTGCTGCTGCACCCTCGGTAGCTTGAGCCACCTTCTGCTGAGCGGTTGCTTCAGGCACTTCGAGAATTACGAGCGTATCACCTACGTTCACATACTGACCTTCCTCGACACGGATGTCGAGCACACGACCGGGAAGCTTGCTCGATACACGGAATTCCGAAACTTCGACCTCACCTTGGATGATATCCTCGCTTCTGCCAAGTGTGAAGAAGCCGATGAGTCCAATGATTACTACTACTGCCAACAGGCCAAATACGGCCAGCAGGATGTTGTTATGTTCTCTATTTTCTGTCATATTATTTAGTTTTTTACATTTCGAACCTTTCAGAACCTTATAATCCCTGCAGAACTTTTACTGGAGGATACCCAGTGCCTTCTTCAAATTCACTTGAGCGAGTTTGACATCAATCTCCGCATCGATCAACTGCGACTTGGCAAGCTGCCAGGCTGTCTGTGCGGCCATCACCTCAGTACTTTCCATTACGCCCTCGCGGAAACCGACATTGGCACAACGCAAGTTCTCCTCAGCATTGGCCACATTGCGGGTGGCCATCTGCAGACGCTTCTTGGCTTCATCGACCTTGAATCGGCTTTGCTCCACCTGCAAGTCAATCTTCTCACGGGCATCGTCAAGTTCCAAACGAGCGATGTTAGTGGCAGTCTTACTGGCACGGACCTTATAGACTCCTTCAAACCAGTTCCAAACGGGAACCTGCACCATAACACCAACGTTCCAAACACCTGCAAACTTCTTTTCAAAGCCATTGAACACATTTGGATTGGAAATGAGGTAACCACCTGTCAAAGCCACGTGAGGCAAGAAAGCGGCACGTGTGAGATTGGTAGTCTGCTTTCCAAGTTCCACCGCATGTTCCAGCATGTTGAGTTCAGGACGATTGTCGGGCGAAAGACCTTCCAGTCCTGCAGTTTCGTCAACGAGATTCAATACTTCATTATCTTCATCGGCAAGAATTATTTCGCTAGTGGCAGGAATGCCGCATAGCTGACAAAGCAGCATCTTCGACAAGGTAAGACCATCCTCCACCTGGGTAAGTTGCATATCAGCCTCGTTAACTTTAACATCAACTTTCAAACCATCGGCACGAGTCGCGAGACCCTGGTCAATCATTTTGTGAACATCGTCGTTAAGCTTCGACACGAGGTCGCGATAACTGAGCGCGAGACGCTGCTTCTGCTTGAGCGAAACCACAAGCCAATAGGTCTTGTCAATGTCGTAGAGTGTATTTTGCGTCATACCACGCAAATCATCAGCAGCAATCTTCTCTGCAATATCAGCCATCTTGTTGGCAGCAACAATGGCACCACCCATATAGATAGGCTGACGAGCCATCACCGAACCCATCCACATGTTACGATTGTCGGTGTGGAAAGCATCCACGATGTTTTGTCCAACGGCATCACCCATCTGAGCCAAGCCAGGACCAAGATTCTGGAAGATAGTTCCCAAATCCTGGGCTGTGGTGACTGAGATGAGGCCATTCTGGGCTAAACCCGTGAGCAATGTGCTCAAGTTGGAACCAAAAGATGTAGAAAGATTGGTGCCAAGACTTGAGAAGGTAGCCTTTTGCTCATCGCTGAGCAAAGAAATTTGCTTGTTAAAATATTCGTAACCGCCCACCGCATCAATCTTGGGCAGATAATTGGTGCGTGCAGCCTTACGAACATCCTTGGCTACATCTTGCTTGAGACGGGTGGCATTCAGCTGATTATTGTTGCGAAGTGCCATGGCTCGACAACTATCGAGCGTCAATGTCATCTGCGCAAAGACTGGCAAGGTTAAGACAGCAAAAAGAACTAAAAATAGAAACTTTTTCATATAATAGTTAAGTAATAATATACAATAATTTGGTGCAAAGATATAAAATAATTAGCACATAAAAAAAGAAATTAACTATTTTTGCAATATTTGAATAAAAAAAAGTTGTTATTTAAAGAAATATGTATTATCTTTGCACCTAAATAATTGATTTTTTACGAAATTCCAGCAACAAATGATCGAATATCTTAAGGGAGAAATCACCGAACTTGATCCGACGATGGCAGTTGTCGAATGCCACGGTGTGGGTTATGCCTGTGCCATCTCAGTCTATACCTACGACCACCTGAAGAAAGGCCAGATTCAGAAGATATACATCAGCGAAGCCATCCGCGAGGATGCTCATCTGCTCTATGGATTCTCATCCAAACAGGAACGTGGCCTTTACGAACTGCTCATCACTGTGAGTGGTGTGGGGCCGAACACGGCTCGCTGCATTCTATCGAGTCTTTCGCCCGACGAACTCGTAGCCGTGGTGGGCAGCGGCAATGACCGTCAGCTCAAGAATGTCAAGGGTATTGGTGCAAAGACGGCACAACGCATTATTGTGGACCTACGCGATAAGGTAGGCAAACTGGGTATCAGTGCAGCAACAAGCGATACCAGTGCACTTGTTGCCAGCAACGAAAATGGCGATGAGGCTATCCAGGCGCTCATAGCTCTGGGTTATCCGATGGCCAATGCCCAGAAAGCAATCAATAAACTGCTGGCAAAAGATCCGACAATGTCGGTACAGGCACTCATCAAGGCTGGCCTTCACATGATGTAAGGTAGCTTCTGCGATTCTTCTTGCCGTTCGGCATCTTGCGTATCTCATCAACTACTTCATACCTCATCGGGACTTTCCATGTCTCGATGAGTTTTTCTTTCAAATAGCTGGCCAATTCACGTTTGTTGAATGATGTGCCCACGCGAAGCGTCACCAGCAGTTTGGGCACCTGCCCCATCATGGGATGAGGTTCGGGGATACATATACAATCCTCAATGCACGGGTATCCGGCAGCAGCATCCTCTACTTCTATGGGACTCAGTTTCAAGCCTCCCACATTGATGAAATCGTTGGAGCGTCCTGTCAGGAAAAGACGTCCCTCGTCGTCGAAATGTCCCAGGTCGGCTGTTTCAAACATCTCTCCTACCGGATCAAGCTGCAGATTTCCCTCACCATCTTCGTTCAAATACCCAGCCATAAGCATCGGCCCGCTCACGCAGATATTCCCCATAGGGCCAATTGAAACCTTAGCATGCTTCATCATCGGCCCCACACATCCATGAAGAATAGGTTTTGGAGTTATACCTTCTCTACCTTCTGCTGGAGACAGATGGAATGGATAGGTACAGACGATGCCCGTCTCCGTACTAGCATAGGTATTGTAAAGACGCGTACGAGGAAGGAGCTCGCGTAACCGCTCCATATCGACAGTGGCCATCGGGGCAGCACCCGTTTCAATGAATTCAATGCTGTCGGCAAGAGCAGCAAGCCTGTTTCCATTCAGTTGAAGTAACATCCTGATGGCACTGGGAACAAGAAATGTGGCCGAATGTGAGGGACGAAGTGCATCAAACAAGGACTCCAGATCCTTCAGTCCATCCAAGATATGCAAGGTGGCTCCAGTCATAAATACAGGCAGCATCTTGCTCCAAGGCCCAAAATGATCGAGCGGTCCGCATACCACAAACGTCATGCCGTGGTGATAACCATGCGCTTCGATAAGATTCTCAGCATTAGCCACCATCCCTTTTTCGCTCAGCAAGACTGCTTTCGGCTTACCTGTAGATCCAGTAGTATAAAGGATATCCGAAAGTGTACCTATCAAATGCAGGGCAATGAAACGTACGACATAGGCAATATCCTGCGTACAGGATTGATAATAGTATTGCCCCGCACGCAAATGCTCCGTCTCACGCAGACGTTGCGCTTCAGTCTTTGCAGCCGTCCACAACTGAGCATAGGTCAACTTCTCGCCATGACATATCAAAGCGAGGTCATCGGGATAGCACTCCACGACATGGGCAACATACTCAATCCATTTCACGCTTTCTCTGAGAGTTTGCGTTCGACAAGAGCCACAACAGAATCAAGACTTCGTAGGTTCTTGGGTGTGGCATCACGACTGTCGAGTTCGATGCCGAATTCGTCGGAAAGAGTCATCAGGATGGTGGTTACACCTAAAGAATCAAGTTCTTGATAAAGTGCATCACTTTCCAAATCCACCAAGGGAAGCTGGTCCTCGAGCAAAGCTCGTATTCTTTCTTTCATATTATTCTCCTTTTAAAATATAATCTCGTAATGGTTTATCGTGGCTTACAAGCCAATCGAAAAGCAATGGGGGCACAATCCATGCCATCAGCACCACAACACCCATACCAATGATAGTAACTTGGGCTAAAGAATGCAGAGCAGGATGTTTGGCAAAGATCAAAGTGCCGATTCCTATAAACATGATAATGGCCGAAAGCAGGATACTGCGACGATAACTCTTCAACGTGCTATTGACCCGTTTCCCCGTCCTGACAGCCTGACGATAGTCGCGCATCAGACCTTCGACTACAAAAATAGTATAATCGTCACCTTGACCAAAAATGAACGTAGCCAAGATAATGTTTACAATATTAAACTGAATGTCCAACAACTGCATAATACCCAATATCCAAAGCCAGCCAATGATCATCGGTAAAAAGGCAATACACGCCAATTCAATGCGTCGGAAACTGATCCATAGGAAAAGAAACACGATGAGCGAACATGCGATTCCAATGTAGTTGAAATCAGCAGTCAACGTATTGAGCACGCGCTTGTTCAAAGTTGGCAAATCAAAACCTCCTGTCAGCCGTTCGACCTCCTCGACATGCTCTGTGGGTACCGACAACTGGGCTACCAGCTGTCCGGTTCCACCATTGACAAGGCCATCGAGAATACTGCTCGTCAAAGGCTCAAAACCTACCATCTCACAGGTGTCAGCCAGAGTCATGGACAATAGTTGGGCAAAGGGAGCAAAAGCATCTTCGTTGAAACCAGCTCGGACAGCCTCCTTTTGGAAAGATGCGTAATTGAAACGTCCTTCCTGTGCCAACCTCTGCCAATAACTGTTCCACAGGGCCAGACGCTCATGCTGAAGCTTCGTGCTCGGAAGCAAACCGGCTGGATTCTTCAATGAAGTTATCTTCCCCTGTTCTATCAAACGATCCAGTATATCGGTCTTTTCCTCTAACGATGATAAATTGGGGGCAGCAAGAAAAACCGTTGCACTCCCCTCTTTTTGGCCTTGCATTTCCGATAGGCGAACGAAGTCGGCTCGTTGCACATCGGTCATGTAATTGATATGGTTCAAATCGGTATCGAACCGTGTATCAAGGCTGAACCACCCCAATACGGCCGTCATGGCAAAGATCACACTTCCTAGGAGAAAACTTTGTGCTCTTTTCTTTCCTTTGATTTCTGAAAAATCTTCAGTCACCACCTCATTCGCGGGCCGAACCTTGACCTTCCCGACAATATGCGGGAGGAAAATCAGGGTAAACAGTATTGTACCGACTAGCATCAGCGCAGCGAATAGCCCTAAATCGCGCGTTGCCTCAGCCTTGAGAGGCACAAGCGTCAAGAAGGCACCCACCGTGGTGACATTACCTATCAGAAGTGGCGAAACCAACGTCCGCCAATCTCCGCCCTCCTGCTTGTGACATAGAAAATGCAGGGGATAATTGACAGCAATGCCCAGAATGATGGAGGTCAATCCCACAACGATGAGCGAAATGCTGTCACGCAAGAGGCTCAAGATACCCAAACCAAAGAGAAAACCGAACCCAATGGTCACCAGGATATAGAGCAAAGTCTTGATGCTACGAAACGCATAAAGGAGAAGTGCTAGGATGAGCAAGATGGCCAACGTGGCCGATAGCAGTGTATCTCGACGAATCTGCATACTGTTGCCTGCGGCGACCACAGGAGAGCCAGTGGCTCGAACGATGACACCATCAGCAGCTTCCACCTGCTGCCCAACTTCCTCCAACATCGTGACCAATGCTGCATTGCGAGCACTCTCGCTACTGCCAAACGGCGAAGTGACGTTCACCAGACAGCACAACGTGTCGGGCGTGAAAAGGTAACCATCGATCTGCAACAGATTCATCTCCGGCTGGAAGTCACGAAGCGATGTGGCCACTCGATTGCCGAGACCCAGAGGATCATGGGCCAGCATTGGTTGCATGAAAGTGCCTGTCGACGATGTCAGACGCTGACGCACCCAAAGAAGTCGCTTCTCCACATAAGAAGAATCAACTTCAGCCTGTGTTACCAACAAACTGTCGAAGGCCGAATAGTCACGAGGTTCGAGATAATAGGGCAAATGTGCATAGACGAAGTGGAAAACCTCGAGAACACGTTCTGCATCAATCTGTGGCTGCCAGGAATTAACAACCCACCGTTCAGTATCCTGCTCAGCAAGAACTTTACCAAAATGTCCAACGGCAGCGATGAGTTGTTGGGGGTCAGGCTTTGCAGAAACACCGCCGTCTTTGATGAACTGAATGACAATCTTGTCGCCTGCTGCCACCTCCTGATAGATCGACATCGCCTGCTTGTACCGGTCATCGACAGGAAGAAAGTCGGTGATCTGCTCCTTGAATTCGAGACGAGACACAAGCATAACAAGCGTGGCCACCACAATACACAGCAGCAGCCACATACGCCCACGATGGGAAGCGAAATAGTGATATGTCTTCTCGAAGGGATGGATACTCATCTCATATCTCCTTGATGAATGTGCATCGACGCTTATGCAACTCCTTGTCGAAATCGCCCCACAGATTCGAAACCTTATGGTTACTCTCTAGCTCGTTGTTCGACTCGACGTATTTATATCCATTGGCCTTGAACTGTGGTATAAGTTCAGTAAATAGCAAAGCATTGATGCCTTTACCCTGCATGTCAGGACGTACAGCGATGAGCAGCAAATCGCAAGTATCAGTACCTCCGTGTAACAATCTGCCCCAGAAACTGTCGGGGTTCATATACATCGCACGAGCGAGATAGAACCAACCCAACGGCCACATCTTTCCACGTGCTTTCTGTTGTGCGCGACTAAGGGAGGGACAGGCAATGCCAAAAGCAAGAAGTGTATCATCCTGATCGACAATAAGGCGTATAAGGTCAAGACGCACCTGTGGAAGATAGAGATCGATATAATAGTCGATCTGACGATCGGTCAAAGGTGTGAAACCATAAAGTTCAGAATACGCAGTATTGTAGAGTTCAAAGATCCGATGGCCATATCGTTCGACAAGTATCTTCGAATCGGCGAATTTCAAGGGACGTAAACCATAACGTTTAGTAGCAAGTTCGGCTACACGCTTATGCTTGTCCGGCACCTCGTCGCACATCTGCATACGATACTCATTCCAGTAAGCCTCCGGACGCATTCCGTATGCCTCGAAATGCTTGGGATAGTATGGATAATTATATAGCTCGGCAGAAGTGCAAAGTTGGTCGAAACCTTTGACCAGACATCCTTCATAATCCAAATCTGTAAGTCCCAAAGGTCCGACTAGTTCCTTCATGCCCTTGCTCTTTCCCCATGCAGCCACTTTGTCCAACAGGGCAAAACTTACCTCCGTATCGTTGATGAAGTCAAGATAACAGAAACGGCATTGTGCCTTGCCAACACGCTCGTTTGAGAGGCGATTGATGATGCCGGCAGCACGTCCCACAAGTATACCATCCTTATATGCCAAGAAAAAAACTGCCTCACAAAAGTCGAAGGCAGGATTCTTTGCTGGATCCAAACAATCTATCTCAGCATCAATCATCGGAGGGACAAAGGCATCGACACCCTCGTACAGTTCCGCTTGAAACCGTACGAATCGTTTGAGTGCTTTCCTGCCTTTGATCTCCTCAACGACTATCATTGTGCCTTATTCTGATGTTTGCGATGATGAGTGTGAGGATCGTTCATAATCTCACGGGCACGAGCCAGTGCAGAGAGAATATTATCAAAGATATTTGCATCCCCTACTTCCTGATAGAGGGCGGTACGTTTGAGCACACGCATCACCTCGGGACGAACACCCGACAGGATGACGTGGATGTTATCCTTGTGACTCTTTTGCACAAAGAGTTCCAAGTTATGGAGTCCGGTCGCATCGATGAACGGAACCTTACGCATACGGATGATTCGCACATCGGGATACGAATGATGCTTGAACATGGACGTAGCTGTCAGTTCGTCAAACTTGTTGGCAATACCGAAGAAGAACGGACCATCAATCTCATAAACCTGCACCTTGTCGGGGATTTGCAAATGATCAATCTCAAGGTTACCTGTCGAGAGGTCGGTATCGTCCTCGATGTGTACCTCACCATGTAGCAAGGACACATGACTGGTTGCAGCCACACGACGGAACAGAAGCAGAGCGGCAAGAATCAAGCCGAATTCGATAGCTATGGTCAAGTCGAAGATAACCGTAAGAAGGAAGGTTGCAACGAGCACAGCGATATCGGACTTCTGGCTCTTGAACAAAGCCCGGCAAGTACGCCAACCCGACATGTTGTAGGCAACGATGACAAGCACACCAGCCAGACACGCCATGGGAATATAATTGGCAAGAGGCATCAGCACCAGCAGGATGAGCAGTAGCACCACGGCATGAACAATACCGGCTACAGGGCTACGACCACCATTGTTGATGTTGGTCATGGTGCGGGCGATGGCTCCTGTAGCAGGGATGCCGCCAAACATCGGACACAAGATGTTGGCCGCACCCTGTGCGATAAGCTCAGTGTTCGAATTGTGACGATCGCCAATCACACCGTCGGCCACAGCAGCGGAGAGCAACGACTCTATAGCACCTAGGATGGCAATGGTGAAAGCGATTGGCATCAGTCCATGAATCATCTCGTAGCTGATAGTCGGCACAGCCAGACGGGGAAGCTTGGACTCAATCTGGTAACGGTCGCCGATGGTGTCAATACCCTCTATTCCCAAGAAATTCCTCATTGCCAGGACAAGGAGTGTCATGAATATGATGGCATAGAGTGAACCGGGAATCTTGTTGAGTCCTTTTACATTCTTGATATACGTCGGGAAAAAGATGATGACCAGGATGGAAAGGAGGGCGATGAGGAAGTTCCAAAGATTAAACGATTGGAAGTGCTCAAAATAACAGATCCACTTACCAATGAAATCGCCAGGTGTCTTGAGGGGTGCCATCACGGGTAGTCCTGTATCGGTGTCGATGACAACCTGACCTGTAGCAGGATCAATGACGGTTTCCTTTAGTCCAAAAACATCCCCCATCTGTGTAGTGAAAATGGTAAGAGCAATACCTGCGGTGAATCCAATGATGATGGGATAAGGAATGAACTTGATGACCGTTCCCAACTTAAACACACCCATCAGGATGAGCAGCACACCAGCCAGAATCGTGGCAATGGTGAGTCCCAGCATGCCGTACTCAGGGTTGGTGACGATGCCGTAGATGATAACGATAAAGGCGCCGGTTGGTCCTCCAATCTGCACCTTGCTGCCTCCTAGCAATGCTATGATGAATCCTGCCACGATGGCAGTAATGATGCCCTCTTGAGGTGACACACCCGAAGCTATACCGAAG
Source organism: Bacteroidales bacterium (assembly GCA_017548545.1). GTDB lineage: Bacteria > Bacteroidota > Bacteroidia > Bacteroidales > UBA3663 > Liminaster. The sequence continues at coordinate 25,843 of JAFYZW010000108.1, forward strand.
GCAATGGCCAACGGCAAAGCTACAATGCCTGTAATCACACCAGCGAGAGCATCCTGGCTGAACTTCTGCTTGTCATAATTCTTCAGACAACTGAAGAACTTGGGCTGGAAGTCAATAAGTCGAGTTATATTACGCAAATCTTAATTGATAAATGTTAACTAGATGTTAACTGTTAATTGTTCATTGTTTATTGATCTACCCTTTCTCTCCGAATGCAAGATTACCTGCATCGCCTAGACCGGGCACGATATACTTGTGCTGATCGAGCATGTCATCGACAGCGGCTACATAAAGCACAGCATCTTCTGGCAGATTTTCGTTGAGGTAGTCGAGCGCCTCAGAACTTGCAATCACTGCACAGATGAAAACCTTAGTGGGTGTGCCCTTGGCCAACAACGCCTCGTAAGCCAGTTGCATCGACGAGCCGGTAGCAAGCATCGGGTCACAGATGATGAGGACCTTCCCATCGAGTGAAGGAGCAGAGATATATTCGATCGAGATATCGAAATTGAAGTCCGTGTCGGCATCATACCGACGATATGCGCTGACAAAGGCGTTCTCAGCTTCGTCAAAGAAATTGATGACTCCCTGGTGAAGAGGCAGTCCAGCACGAAGGATGGCACTGACAACAATGGTGTCGGTAGGAACACTGGCTACAGCAATGCCAAGCGGAGAGGTGATGTCCTGCTCCTCATAGGTCAGTTTTTTGCTGATTTCGTATGCCATAATTTCACCGATACGCTCGATGTTGCGACGGAAACGCATCCTATCGGTTTGGATGTTTACATCACGCAATTCAGCGATGAACTTGTTCACCACGGAGTTTGTCTTTGAGAAATCTACGACCCTCATTTCGAAATACGATTTTGAGATTTGAAACTTTAAGAATTCTGGAACGCAAAATGCCCATTTTACGGTGCAAATATAATTATTTTCCAGCAATTGACAAAAGATTTCGTACAAAAGTCTTGCTAAAACGAGGTAGAATACGTAACTTTGCAGCGTTTTCGACAAGCGAAATGAGCAAAGATTATGAAAAAAATACTCTATTTACACGGATTTTCATCGGCTGGATCGACCGGCACAGCCACCAATCTACGCAATCACCTCTATGCAGACTATGGAGTTACTGTGGTTTCGCCCGATATCCCCGTCTCGCCTGCCGAAGCCATTCCGATGATTCGAAAAGTCGTCGAGGAAGAGAAACCCGACCTCATCATCGGCACCTCGATGGGCGGCATGTACACCGAATTGCTCCACGGCCATCTGCGCATCTGTGTCAATCCATCGTTTCACATGGCTCGTCTGCTCACCTTCAAGCACCTTGGCAAGAATGTGGAATTCCTCAATAAGCGTGCCGATGGGCAGAAACAGTTCAAGGTGGACAAGCAGATGGTAGCTGAATTCAAGGAGATTGAGTCGAAGCTAAGCCTCCGCGACATCACTCCCGATGACAAGAAACTCATATGGGGAGTCTTCGGCAAAGACGACCCGACAGTCAACTGCCAAGCAGAATTCAAGAAAGCTTATGGTAACGAACACTTCCGCATCATCGAAGGCGAGCATTCCCTCACCGATGCCATGATGAAGCGGGACTTGTTGCCACTCATCAAACAACTGCTCGAACTATGATGCCACGCGTGACCATCATCACCGTGGTTCGCAATGACGAAAGTCACATTCGCGAGACCATTGTCAGCGCCTTGGCACAGTCAGGTGTCGAGGTGCAATACTTGGTGCTCGATGGAGCCTCGACCGATGGTACCGCCGAAATCATCCGCAGTTTTGCCAACCATCTCGATTACTGGCACAGCAAGCCCGACCTTGGTATGTACGACGCCATGAACCAGGCCATCGCAATGGCTGACGGCGAGTGGATAAGCATCCTCAACTCGGGCGACACTTACGTTACTTCAACCTCCCTCGCTGATGCAATCGCCAAAGCCGAAGCTGAGACTACCGTCATCTTCGGCCATAGCATAGAGGTCAATGACGAATGGAATCGAGAGCTGCGAGCAGTGCCCGACACCTCGTTGTTGCGCTTCGCTCCCACTTTCCGGCATGGTTCCGCCCTCATTCGAACAGATGTGCAAAAATCGCATCTCTTCGACCTCGATAAGACTGATCGATTGGGTTATGCCCTCGACTGGGAAATGCTTCACAGGCTATGGCGCGAGGGGTACAAGTTCCAGATGGTCGATACCTTCATCGAAGCCTATCGTGCCGAAGGGACAAGCAATCACCCCTATCGTAATCTGCTCTACAACTACCGAATCACAAGCTCCGAGGCGAACAACAAACTTCCCTACGTCGGATATCTCCTCAAGAACGCTGCCGTCGAATGTCTGAAGAGTTCCTGTCTATACAATTTCACCCACAGTTTCATCCTCGAATATATGGTCAACTCCGTAATCCCACATATCCCATTTTGGTCATGGCGCCGTGCCTATCTGCGTCTCGTCGGCATGAAGATCGGCAAGGGCAGTTTCATCATGAAAAAGAATTACCTGATCAACGCAAACCGAATCTCTATTGGAGAACACTCCCATATCAACACGCAATGTATCCTCGACGGACGTGGAGGCATCACCATCGGTTCTAGCGTATCCATCTCTCATCGAGTGAATATCATGACAGGAAGCCACGACTACAAATCCCGCAACTTCCAGGGCACCTTCAAGCCAATTGTCATCGAGGATTATGCGTGGATAGGTGTAGGAGCAACGATACTGCAAGGAGTGACCATTGGGAAAGGTGCAGTGGTATGTGCAGGTGCTGTCGTGACGAAAGATGTACAAGACTACGCTGTTGTGGCCGGTGTGCCGGCACAAATCATCGACTTTCGGCCCGAGGATCTCGATTATGAATGCAAGTGGGATGTGCCACTGACTTAATAAACCCTCCTTCAGAACAACAAATTACCCCGACAGAATTGCCGGGGTAATTGTTTGAATTAAGTCAAATCACTTTGAAGAAATATTGCGCTTCAAAACGATGGCTGTACGAGCGGGAAGATAGAGTTTCAGCCAACCCTTGCCGTCCTCTTCATAGGCAGGATCGTGTACAGTCTCGTAAGGAGCATCGGCAGTCACATTGCCAAAGCCACCGAACTGCGGATCATCAGAATTGAGAACGAGCTCGTAACGACCGTTCTTCACGAGCAAACCATAATCGGTGTAGCTGCGCTCTCCATCGAAATTGAAGACGAAGAGCAAACGACGACGCTCAAAGGCAAGCACCTTGTCGCCACGATTATCCATTATCTCGACGAATGGAGCCTCGTTGAACTTCAATACCGAAGTGATGAGGTGATTCTCGGCGATATCCCAACGGTTCAGGAACTTGAAGTTGAGGTCCTCGTTGTCCACGAGGTCCCACTGACGACGGGCATACTTGTAAGACCAGCCATTGCCTTCACGTGGGAAATCTATCCACTCGGGATGTCCGAACTCATTGCCCATGAAGTTGAGATAGCCACCGTTGATGGTCGAAAGCGTGATAAGACGAATCATCTTGTGCAGTGCGATGCCACGATGCACGGTAAGGTTCTCGTCACCAATCTTGAAGTGCCAGTACATGTCACTGTCGATAAGTCGGAAGATGACTGTCTTGTCGCCCACCAGTGCCTGGTCGTGGCTCTCAACGTACGAGATGGTCTTGCCGGCGGGTGAATTGATGAGATTGCCGCTCTCGCAAAGCTGCCACTTGATCTCGGTGGTGTTCCAATCTTCGTCACGACGCTCCTTGAGGAGTTTGATCCAATAGTCGGGCACATTCATCTGCAAGCGATAATTGAAGCCGATACCGCCCTCTTCGAAAGGAACAGCCAGACCCGGCATACCACTCACTTCTTCGCCAATGGTTACTGCGTAAGGCTTGAACTCATGAATCAAAGCATTGGCCAACGTGACATAACAGAGGGCATCACCATCGACATTGGGGCTGAAGTAATCGTAGAGATTGCCGCTGCCGCCCTGATGATCGAGGTAGAGCATGGAGCCAACACCATCGAAACGGAAGCCATCGAACTGATACTCATCGAGCCAGAACTTGCAGTTCGACAGCAGGAAATGCATCACTTCAGGACGTGCATAATCGAAGCAAAGGCTGTCCCACTGCGGATGTTCGCGACGGCCACCACTGTGGAAGTATTGGCATGGATCGCCACAGAAGTTACCCAGACCCTCCAGTTCGTTCTTCACAGCATGCGAATGCACAATGTCCATGATGACGGCAAGACCCAAGTTGTGCGCATCATCGATGAGGTGCTTCAATTCATCGGGTGTACCGAAGCGACTGGAGGCAGCAAAGAAGTTCGACACATGATAACCGAACGAGCCGTAATAAGGATGTTCCTGGATAGCCATGATCTGCACAGCCGTGTAGCCAAGACGTGCGATACGAGGCAGAACGTTCACACGGAACTCCTCGTAGGATCCCACCTTCTCTTCCGAGGTAGCCATACCGATGTGGCACTCATAGATAAGCAGTGGATCAACCTGAGGACGGAACATCTTGTTGCGGAAACGATAAGGCCGAGCAGGAGCCCAAACCTGGGCAGAGAAGATCTTGGTCTGTTCATCCTGAATCACGCGACGTGCATACGACGGGATACGCTCACCTTGTCCGCCATTCCAGTGGATTGAGAGTTTGTAAAGCTCCTCATGATGCAGAGCGTCGGCAGGAAGCTGTATCTCCCAAACGCCATTGTCAATGGGATGACAAGCGTATTCGGGCTTCTCCTGCCAGTCGTTCATCTCGCCAATGACGTACATTGCAGTGGCATTGGGTGCCCACTCACGGAAAATCCACGTGCCATCTTTCTGGCGATGCAGTCCGAAGTACAGATAGCCGTCGGCAAGGTCAGTAAGTGAACCAGCCTGCTGTGTCGTCTCGTGCATCTTCCAAGCAGCGTACTTGAAGCGACCGAGGATTGCATCGGAGAAATCGTTAAGATAAGGCAGATTGCGCAAAATCTTTAGCGAATTGGGCTTCAAGGAATTCATCCATTTGTTGATCACCAAGGGGTCATGTGTCTTGATAACATCATGCACAACCTTGCTGGTAGGACTAAAAGAAGATGGCTTCTTGATTGTTGTCCTTTTCATATCGTATAAAATTTAGGTGAATACAAAAAATATTAGATAAAAAGCTATAGTTTGATCTTAACAACGAGTTTCTTCCAGTTCCCCTCACCGATGCATGGCTGGTGGCCGTCCCAGGGCCAGAAGATTGCAAAATGCATGGGTTTAACCATTATCAGGCAGTCGGTCTTGTCACTGAACTTGGTGACGTCCTTCTCGGGATTGTAAGGTGCATCAGGCAGCTTTAGTTCAGGAGTGGGGATAAAGCCCATAAGTTCAGTACCATCGAGCGGGATCTGGATGTCGAGATAGTTATTGTGGGTTTCGAACTTGGCAGCTTCAGGAGTCTTGCCCGCCTGGTTGATGACGTTGATGAAGCAGTTCTTGCCATCGAGCAGAATTTTGCCGGGTTCAACCGTGCTCCAGTCCGTCTTCTTTATATAGTCGAAAGCCATTTTGAAATAAGGATTCAGCGTCTCATATTGAGCACTGTTTGCCAAAGAATCTAGTACCATGAAATTGTATATTTGTTAAATAGTGGTTTGATATGATAATTTGTTACTCAATGTGCTGATAATGTTTTAGGATAAATACCTTTATGCGCGACAAATTTACAAAAAAAAATCGACCCCTCCAAGAGTTGGGGTCGAAAAAATGTCAATTTTATGTTGAAGAACAACTTTTTTGCCTTATTTGTCTCTTTTTTGAGGTCTCCGCATTATACTCGTTCTGAATTTTTGTTCAGCGTTTTGCAGTTTATAGAGTTGCATGGGAGTGAGAACGCCTGAAAGGCGGAGCAGGTAACGATGCTCAAGTTGGGCATCTTCGACCTGAAGTTGTGAGTTATTATAGATGACGCGCATCAAGGTTGTATCGGGTACCGATTCGCCCATATCCACTTGCATTCTGATGCGTCGTCCCCCGCCATACTTCTTGTAGAGATCGGATTTCTCCTTCAAGAGCTCCTGATAGATTGGAATGAACCGTGAGCTGTCCTTCGGTGAGAGACCTAGTTCATGCACCACCATATCGCACTTCGTACGCATGAAACTTTCAAACGTTGGTCGCTGGCTGTTTCCGCCATCATTTCCGCTTCGACGATTATTCTGCGCCATAGCGGCCATCGGGACGATCAAAATCAAGACCAAGAAAAACACTAATCTTTTCATAAGCCGCAATAAATATCGTATGCATCATAATCTGATGTCGAAACCATCAGCACATCCTCGATCTGCTCAGGAATCTCAATCTTTTCCATCTCATCTCCCGACAACTGCTCTACGCTGACAAGCTGGTTGACATTGTTCGAATCGATCTGGCTATGTCCGAACCACTTGAACTGGAGGGCCAGTCCAACGGCGACAACCAACGCTACCATGGCAGCAACCTTGATCCAGCGCTTGGGACGAAGCACCGTCTGATTGTTCTCACCCTTGATGGAAGGTGTCTTCTCTGCCTCCTTCGCTGCAATCTCCGCGTCGATGACCGCATTCATCTTACGCTCGAACTGCACGAAGAAATCCTCGGGAACCGTCATTCCGCCGTGGTTCCTACGAGCATCCTTCAGCTGCTTGGGGAGCTCAGGATCCTCCATGATGATATGTAACTTATTGTCTTTCATAACTACTATTTGTACTTTTATGCCTTTTCGACAATTGCTAAAGGTAAAGGTTTAATTTAAATTTCATTTTTTTTGAAATACGTGGAGATTTTCTCGACCGCAAAATGGTAACTCGCCTTCAAGGCGCCGACCGACGTTCCTGTGATTCGCGAAATGTCCTCGTAAGGCAGTTCGTCGAAGTAGCGCATATTAAACACCTCGCGTTGCTTGGCAGGTAGCAGAGCAATGGCCTCCATGAGAAGTCGCTGGGCCTCGTCGCCATCGAAATACTTGTCGGCCTCACGGGTGTCCATCACATATCCATCAGGATCGTCGATGGTGAGCTCCTGTTCGGCCTGCCGTTTGGTCAGGAAGGTCAGCGATTCGTTGTGGGCAATGGTATAAAGCCACGTGCTCAGCTTGGAGTCACCTCGGAAATTGTCCAAGGCCTGCCAGGCTTTAAGCAAAGTGTTCTGCAACACGTCGCTCGAGTCTTCGTGGTCAATCACCAGTTTTCGAATCTGCCAGTAGAGCTGCTCCTGATATCGGTGTATCACCTGACTGAAGGCATCTCGCCGCGTGGCGGGATCCTTCAACAACTTGGTCAGCTGATCGTCTGATAGGGTTTGAGTCTTTGACATTATTATATTCGTTTGCATAGATTGGCAAAGGCACACCATTCGCACGGCTTCGTGTCCTTGCATTGGGTGAAGGGAATATCGCGGTTGTAAATCTCCTCAAACAGTGATTTGAGTCGTTGTTCGAATTCGTCTCGATAAGGCTCAAATTCCTGGAGGTCCTGAATCTGTTTTTCTTGTTTCACTTTCAATACGGTGCTCGTCTTCCGATGCGACTGGAAGTCGCGCACAAAGTAAAGATGCGGCACCACATGCTTGGGTATCTCCTTGAGATGGAACTGCTTGAGGTCATCGTCGCTGGCATTTTCAAGCATCAGGCAATAGAGCATCACCTGGAATGCTTCTTTTGAACCTTTGCCGTCATCTCGGAAGAAATCCTCTATCGAAGGGAAGACGAGCTTGTAGCCACGCTGCGAATTGCCGGTCTTGTAATCGACGATGCGGATGGTTTCACTCGTCATGGGACGGTCCAGGCGGTCGTAGATGCACTTGATGCGAACGGCAAGTCTATCAGATACGCGAAAAGTGGCCGACTGCTTGCATTCGCCTGCAAGATATACGAATGGACACAGCTCCTTGTCGTGGCGCAACGTCTCAATCACATAATTGCATAGAATCTGTGAAACGAGGAGGTTGTATCCCTCAAGCTCCTTGCCTTTCAGGTTCATCACCTGGTCGAACGCCTTGCAAATGGCATCCTGCACCATCCGCCGATTCGTCCCAAGGATGTTGTCAATCATCGAGGCCTGCACCACCTTGCCTTCACTTCCCGCATACAGACTGCGTATGACCTCATGCAGGATGTCACCGAAGTGGGCGGCATCAACACCTTCCGAAACCTCGTCGTCTTCGTTGAGCTGTCTGACAAAACGCAGATAGAACTTCAACGGGCAGATGATATAGTCCTTGAGCACCGAAGCCGAGAAGTTTCTGTCGCCGGAATCAAGACATCTGTTCAAGAGATTGATGATCTCATCGGTCTTACGTACTTCGAACGTTGGTGAATTGACAACACGGATATTGTCGGAGACGGTCTGAGCCGTCAGGTCGTCGTGTCCCATCAGGAACCTCAATTGCTTGACATAGCGGCTCTCCTCCCCCGTCTGCATGCCTTCCGTACGACTATCGTAGATCAGTGCCACACGACGTGCTCGTCCGATAAGACGATAGAAATGATAGGCAAAGACCGAGTCACGATGTTTCTGCGTGGGCATACCAAAGGCATCGCGGAGCGACATCGGGATGAACGTGTTCTGTACGGAATTGGCAGGGAACACACCCTCGTTCATCGAAAGGATGATTACATTGTCGAAATCCAAGGCTCGAGTTTCGAGCACACCCATCAACTGTAATCCGCTAAGTGGTTCACCCGTGAATGGTACACTCACACCTGCCACCAGTTTTTCGAGCAAGAGGAACAGGGTCTCGAAGGTGAATCCGATGGAATGCTGCTTGATCTCTCGGTCGAGTTGCAGCAACGTCTTTCGATAATGATACAGGAATTCGTAATCAGTATCGGTAAAGATCTTCGTATCCGTAAGTGGCGCCTCTATCGTTTCATCGAGCGTCAATTCGTACTGCCCTTGTTCGTCAAGCGCCGCTTCCTTCTGCATCTCGATGTCCTGAGCGGCCTTCTTCATCAATAGGTCGAGGATCGTATCGACGTATCCGATGGCTTCGTCAGCACTATGTATCGGCTTGAAGATCAAGCTGAGGAAAGCATCTTCCTGAAAGAGATCCATCGGCACCTGGTAGAGATTCTGTCTGGTAATCTCTTGCGTAAACCGACGGGCAGCTTTGCCCGAAACGCCCAGGGTGAAACTATGTGACAACAAGGGCAACACCTGACGGAAATAGAATGTCCGTTCATTCTCGCGCCATGACTGCTGCAGTGCGTCTAGCATTGTGACAAAAGCCGCTACAGGCGTACTCTTGAGGCTATAGCCCATCGTCACATTGAAGGCGCCCAAATCTTCAGGAACGGCATACAGCATGGGCAGGAGCAGGTTCTCGTCGGGCAGTACAACGGCTGTGCGGAAGGGATCGAAGTCCGTGACGGTCTGCTTCCATTGGTGAAGTATCTGGCTGGCCATACGAGTCTGTCCGACACCTGAAGATACGGAATAAAGACTCACCTGACGTTCCTCCTCAGGCACTAGACCGCTCCTGAATTCTTCTTCCGATATCTCATTGCCAAAATCCGAAAGATTCTGCTTGGTAAAATAAGCGGCCGAGGTGGCTTTGGATAATTCGGGCTGCAGGCGCGGGTCGGCATAATCCCAACAGAATTCCGCCTTGCCTTGCAGCTTGAGCAGAGCCATCAGTCGTCGTTCAACCTCACTGACTGCGGTGAGGCCGACAAAGACCACTTTGTCATAATTCAGTTCCGAAAAGACATCGGCCTTTGTGTCGTCTCCAGCCACAGAGCCTTCCTTTTCGTCTCTGAGCAGATGTTCGACAACCTCGCGTTCCATCATGCCTCCATAAGCCAGATTTTGGCTCTCCAGCTTCTTCCGGAATGCATGATAAAGTTCTGTCAGAATGGCCCACGTCTGTCGGAACACCTCATGTTTTTCGCCTTCAGGATAGTCTTTGCCGGGATTGAAACTCTGCCAGAAACTCCTGATCACATTGATCTGTTCGTCAGTGAAACCGGCAAATTTGGCATCGATTTCCTTGAGGTCACGCACATTGGCAAATAGCTTGTTGGCGTCCACGAGATATTTGTCCACATCGTCGAAATCCGACAGAAGCATGTCGCCCCAGAAGACGAACTGGTCGAAGGTCTCACGTTCACGCCGCTGGTTCAAGCCATCATAGATACCGAAGAGATGGAATAGCAACGCAGTGCGATCAATGACATGACGTGTGCTGAAAAGGCCGAAGAGGTCGCTGATGGTCGTGATAGGCGGCACACAGCAAGTCACTTTTGCATTGCCCGTATTGCCCTCATTGAAGGCATCCTGCAGATGACGAGCAAAGAAGAGGCCGCTGCGTCGATTGGGAAAGCAAAAGAGGTATCTCGATAACGGCAACGAGGCCGGCTCACCTCGAAGCTGGGCCTCGCGACAGGATTTCTGTTTATAATGTCTTGCAACAGTCTTCAGAAACTCTTCCATCTCGTATCATCTGCGAAAACGTTCCACAAGAAGATGATTCACCTTCTCATAGGGGATAATCAAGATGTGAGTAGCGAGGGCCCACTGGTCGAAAGGCAAGGCGCCAGTGCTTACGGCAAGGCCATTCTCGACAAATCCCACATGACTGATGTCCAACAACGAGGAATAGTCGCCTTCTTCCTTGTCTATCGCCAGTTCATGGTTCTTGGAACGTAGGAGCTCGAAATGTCGCTGGCGGGCGGCATCGACCACGAGATCGTTCAGTTCGGCTACGTTATCGTCCTTGAGGATATCGGCATAACTCAGCTCCTTGCCCGTTCTGCGGTCGAAACTGACCACACAGTGCTCTGTGGGCTGCTGCACTTCCGTGGAATAACCGACGAAATAGGATGCCACTTCTTGCGATTGCCAGCAACGATAGAGCACACAACCATAGCGACCGGCAGGCCCATGTTCATCAGCCCGATTCTTGCCAATGACCCACAGACGGGCCTGGTAATAATCGAACATGGCCTTCGCCCCATCGTCGAGTCCACCGGCAAAAGGCTGAATACCCGTGTTCAAAAGGACCATCTCGCCATCTGCATTCGTCTCGCTCTTCTGTCCGTTCACCAAGATATCAAGACTGCGTGATGCATCGTAATAGAATTGTCCGACGATGTCTGTCGCCCATTTCTGGAGCACCAGATCCTTAGGAAATTGGATTGCCGTGAAGGTGACCCATTCCTGTTTGCAGCTATCGTTATTACATCCGACACGCTGGTAATATGTCTTGACAAGTGTATTTTTGCGGAGCACGGAACGCGTCGCATGGCTAATGTTTCCGTCGGCATCTTTGAGAATGACAGGATTATACGCTTCACTACTGATCACGAGTTGTTCGTCACTCGTCTCGGGAATGACCACATCGGAAGTCCCCGAGGGATCATTCATCTCTATACCATCCTCATCATTTTCACCCGGCTGTTTGTCCCGACAAGCCGAACAGGTTGCCAGGATAAGCATGGGAATAGCCAGAAGGACTGGATGATGAAGTGCAAACATCGTTCCGAATACTGTTTAATTACGGGGGCAAAGATACATCTATTTTTATTAAGTTCCAAATTTTAGGACGAAAAAATGCGGATTGGGGTTTCAATCCACGTTAACGATTGTTAAACAAATCGTATTCTGGCACGAAATGAAATTTTAGCAGGCAATTTTTTGGCTATTTCAAGAAAAAGAAGTACCTTTGCGCGCTATTTTATATAGATAGTAAGAATCCGACATGAAACTATTCAAGACGCTCATATTTATCTTCTCGCTATTGACCCTCTTGGCCGGCATTTCAATCTTCTTTCCGAAGGACGGCCTACGGCTGGGATTCGTCCATCTGACGTTTCCGGGCCTTCGCGAAGTGTTGAGCTTTAAGATTGAAGACGACCCGAAGGAAGCGGAGCTCTCACCCGAAGAAATCCAACGACTGGAGATGGAGGCCCTCAAGCAGGCACAGGACTCTACATTCCTCGACTTCTGCATGAACAGCCCCATCCGTATCTCGATGCCCCTCAAGCATCAATGCATTGTCGATACGATGACCATCGAACAATATATCGAGCTGTCCGACAGCGTGAAAGACCTGTGCGACAGCATCAAGATGATCATCGACAGCACGGCATACTTCAAGCGGCATGCATCGCCCGATACGCTTTGGATAAGCTATCGCGACAGTATCACCCAGGAGCACGACCTGACCTACTTCGACGACCTCTTTGAGGCACTCGACAGTGCGTGCTACCACCACGTCCGAATCCTCCACTACGGCGACTCGCAGCTTGAAGAGGACCGCATCACTTCAGGCTTGCGCGAACACTTCCAGGAACAATTCGGTGGCGGTGGCCCAGGCTGGATGCCCGCTCAACGCTGGATCAGCAAACTGACCTGCTACCAGAGCACGTCGCCCGAACTGCCCTACTACGTGGCCTACGGCACCACCACCATGCATGCCCGTCACAACGGCTACGGTCCCATGGCTACGGTGGCACAGGCCTACGGCAACGTTCGCATCTACTTCTCTGCCACGAAAAGTGACAAGTTTCCCCATGTCCGCGACTTCGACCGCGTGACTGTGTTGCGAAACAATCCCGATGGTTCAGGTCTTCAGTATCGTGTCCAGGAATTCGATAGTGTTCGTTCCAAGGTGACTGTCACCGTCAATGGTCCTGCCAACATCTATGGCATATTGCTCGACCAGAAGACCGGTGTTTCGGTGGACAATGTCCCCATGCGTGGCTCTTCGGGCAACATCTTCACCCGCATCACCCGCAACACCATCGAGCCATTCTTCGAGCACGAGAACGTCCGGCTCATCATCCTGCAGTATGGCGGCAACTCCGTGCCGGGACTGCGTACCGAGAAGTCTCTCCACGACTTCTGCAAGGAGATACAGCGACAGATACGCTTTTTCCAGCGTCTGGAACCCGATGCCAAAATCCTTTATATCGGTCCGTCCGACATGAGTACGCGTATCGCTGGCGAAATGCGCACCTATACCCTGCTGCCTCGTTTCGTCGAACTGCTCGACCAATATGTCACCGAATGCGGTGCTTCGTTCTGGAACCTCTTCGAGGCAATGGGCGGACAAGGCTCCATGGTGCGTTGGGTGGCTGCTCGTCCCCAGCTTGCTGGCGAAGACTATATACATTTCACCCACAAGGGTGCTGAGCATGTCAGTGACCTCCTCTACGAGACTATCGACACTTATTACAAGAACTACAAGTTACGCCGCGGTGACATCACCCTGGAACTCCCGACAGCTAATGAAGACTCGCTCAACAACGATACTATTGACGATTATCCTGTGGTTCTCCACTAGTCTGGCGAACCCTGTCCGGACGTACGCCAGCACACCTTCTGAGGCCTATCCTTCGGTGGTCGTGCGTAGGCATACGCATCTGGTCTTCCCGGGCAAGAATGACGGATTGCGGAGATTCTACGACAAACTGCATGCCTTGCGAAGCGATTCCTTGCCGACGCCCCCCGACGAGGTCAACATCCTCCACATCGGTGGCAGCCACGTGCAAGGTGGCGAATTGAGCAACACAATCCGCATGAGGTTTGAACCCACGGGCGATCGCGGACTCTGCTTCCCCTTCCGAGCCATCAAGACCAACAGTCCGGCGTACTACCGTTTCGATTATACAGGCCTGTGGAAAGGCTCGCGCAACGTTTCCAAGCAGCCCGATGCCGAACTCGGACTGGCCGGCGCTGCTGCCATCACCAGCGACAAGGAGGCTACCCTTACCCTCCGTCTGCGCGATGAGGGCCGATGGGATTTCACCCAACTCATCGTGCTCGGTCAGGCGAGCGACCCCTCGGTCATTCCCTTCCTCACCACGCAACGGGGCGACACCCTCTGGGCCGATCCCATCCTCAGCAAGGTGGCTGATATCGAAGGCATTTGGGTCTATCAGTTGCTCAGCCCCGACAGCGTAGCTACGCTCAACTTCAAGGGATTGCGACGCACAGTCAACCCCAACATCCAGCGCCAGGACTATCTGCCGCTCGAGGACAGCCATTTCTTCATCCTTCGTGGCATGATCCCGACCAGCTGGCGTCATGGCATCACCTACACCGAAGCTGGCGTAAATGGGGCTTCGCTCGAGAGTTGGGCCCGCTGCAACTATCATTTCGACCAGGAGCTCTCGCTCCTCCCACCCGACCTGGTCATCTTCGGTATCGGCATCAACGATGCCTATGTCCCCGTCAACGAATTCAACCCCGAGGTCTTCAAGGAACGGTATCGCCAGCTCATCCAGCGTATCCGGGCGGTCAATCCCGACTGCTGCTTCATCTGGCTTACCAACAACGACAGTGCCATGCGTCATGGCCGTGGACGCCGTCGCTACTACACACCCAACCAGAATGGCCCACGTGTGCAGACAGCGATGAAACAACTGGCCGAAGAGTACAATGGCGGTGTCATCGACGTCTTTGCCCTGATGGGCGGACTAGGTTCGGTGGAGAAGTGGATTGCACAGGATCTGATGAAACGCGACCACATCCATTTCACCAAAGAGGGATATCAGCTCATAGGCAACATCATCTCCGACGCCATAGCTGAAGATTACGCTAAGTATTATGACGAATGAAATGCAAGATATACTAATTCTGATCAAGGAATATCTACTGAATATTTTCGCCTTCGATCCCAATTCGCCGTTGCTCTTCACGCACTTCCGGTTTTGGGCATTCTTCGCGGTGGTATTCACTGGATTCTCCATTGTCGCAGGTTCTTTGCACAAGAACCGTTCCGGTGCACGCCTCCACCTCCCGGGGTGGCGTCGCGTGTTGCGCAATGGATATCTCTTCCTGATCTCTCTGCTCTTCTATTATAAGACGTCGGGGCTCTTTGTCGGTCTTCTGATCCTCGTCACACTCACCGACTTTTTCCTCGCTCGTGGCATCTACCGTTTCCGTCAAAGGGCCATCAACAGGGGACGCGAGAAGAGCAAGATGGCGCTCGTCCTGCTCTGTTTATCGGTTGCCATCGACCTCGGCATCCTCTGTTATTTCAAGTACAGCTATTTCTTCGCCGATATCGTCAACCAGATCTTTGGCACCGATATCCATGTGACCAACATCGCTGCCCGTCTGGGCAACCACATCATCGGACGTCAGTTCTGGAGCGTGGACCGTATCATCCTCCCCGTAGGTATCTCGTTCTATACATTCCAGGTCATCTCCTACACCGCTGATGTGTACAAGGGTCTTGTACGTCCCGTACGCAACATCCTCGATTTCGGTTTCTACGTCAGCTTCTTCCCGCAGCTCGTAGCAGGTCCTATCATCAAGGCCTCCGACTTCATCCCGCAGCTCTATCGCCGCTATGCGCTTTCACGCACCCAGTTTGGCATCGCCGTATTCTGGATCCTCAACGGTTTGACCAAGAAAATCGTGATGTCCGACTACTTGGCCGTCAACTTCATCGACCGTGTCTTCGCCAACCCGCAACTGTTCTCGGGCTTCGAGAACCTGGCGGCCCTCTTTGCCTATTCGTTCCAGGTCTATGCCGACTTCTCGGGCTACACCGACATCGCCATCGGCCTATCGCTGATGATGGGATTCTATCTACCGCAGAACTTCAATTCGCCCTATAAGGCGCAGAATGCACGCAACTTCTGGAAACGTTGGCATATCTCCCTCTCCCGTTGGCTGCAGACCTATCTCTACATCCCGCTTGGTGGCAACCGCAACATCTCATTCGGCACCTGGTTCTGGATCTGTGTGATCACCGTGGCAGCGCTCATCCTCAGCGGCTCGTGGATCGTGGCCCTCATCGTGTTGGCCATCGCATTGGCCACCGTCATCACCGCACTACGTACCCCCGGCAAACGTCGTCACATCTACGCGAACATGAACTCCATGATCACCATGCTCCTCGGTGGCCTTTGGCATGGTGCTTCGTGCAACTTCATGATCTGGGGTGGTCTGAATGGCGTCGGCATGATCATCTTCAAGTTCTGGAGCGATTGGCATACCGTCAAGCGCATCATCGTCACCAGCTACGTCGTCTGCATCCTCTTCCTCCTGCGCCTATGGGCTTCGCCCGCATTGGCACTCTGGAACGTCCTGCTGTGCTTCTGCGTCTTCATCCTCGGAAGCATGATCATCAAGTGCATTTGGCAGTACTATAATTCCCAGCGCGACTACGTGCGTTGGCCGCGTGTGGCCAAGGCCACCAATGTCGCCTGGTCGGTGCTCGTCACCTTCACCTTCATCACCTTCACGCGTCTGTTCTTCCGCTCGGGCTCAAACCTCGACCCAGCTGTGGCCAACGAGACGGCATGGAACATCGCCACGTCGATGATGACACGCATCGGCACCGAATGGACCGTCAACCCGCTCGACGTGATTCCAGCCTACTGGAAGGTCTTCCTGCTCTTCTGCATCGGCATGGCCATCCATTGGATACCCGAACGTATGAAACGCCGCTATCGCTACTCTTTCGCCAAGCTCCCGCTGCCGATCATGATAGCCGTTTGTGCCCTCGCAGTGTTCATCATCTATCAGTTCGTTACCGCCGAGATGCAGCCATTCATCTACTTCCAGTTCTGATCATCATAAGCAACCAATAAAACCCAAACAATATGCAAGAAAAGAAATTCAAGCGCACTCTAGTGACCTCGGCCCTGCCATACGCCAACGGCCCTGTTCATATCGGTCACCTCGCAGGTGTCTATGTGCCTGCCGACATCTACGTCCGTTACCTTCGCCTCAAAGGGGAGGAAGTCCTCTTCATAGGCGGTTCCGACGAACACGGCGTGCCCGTCACCATCCGTGCCCGTAAGGAAGGCATCACCGTGCAGGAGGTTGTCGATCGCTATCACTATCTCATCAAGCAGTCATTCGCCGACTTCGGCATCTCGTTCGACGTCTATTCCCGCACCACTTCAAAGATTCATCACAAGTTTGCCGCCGATTTCTTCCGCAAGCTCTACGATGAGGGCAAGTTCATCGAGCAGACAACGGCCCAGTTCTACGACGAGGAGACAAAAGAGTTCCTCACCGACCGCTACATCCGTGGCGAATGTCCCCGTTGCCACAGCCTCGGCGCCTACGGCGACCAGTGCGAGAAGTGTGGAGCCACGCTCTCGCCCGAAGAGCTCATCAACCCCTACAACGCCATCAACGGCAACCCCCTGGTCAAGAAAGTGACCAAGCACTGGTATCTGCCGCTCAACGAACACGAAGGCTGGCTCCGCAAATGGATTCTCGACGAGCACCAGGAATGGCGTCCCAACGTCTATGGCCAGTGCAAGTCGTGGCTCGATGGCGGCTTGCAGCCACGTGCCGTCACTCGTGATCTCGACTGGGGCATCCCTGTGCCCATCGAAGGGGCTGAAGGCAAGGTCCTCTACGTGTGGTTCGATGCACCCATCGGCTATATCTCCAACACCAAGGAGCTCTGCGACGCCGAGCCCGAGAAATATGGCCCATGGCAGAAGTGGTGGCAGGACGAAGAGACACGCCTCGTCCACTTCATCGGCAAGGACAACATCGTCTTCCACTGCATCGTCTTCCCGGCTATGCTCAAGGCCCATGGCGACTACATCCTCCCCGACAACGTGCCTTCCAACGAGTTCCTCAACCTCGAAGGTGACAAGATCTCTACCTCGCGTAACTGGGCCATCTGGCTCAACGAATATCTCATCGATATGCCGGGCAAGCAGGATGTGCTCCGCTATGTCCTCACCGCCAATGCACCCGAGACCAAGGACAACGACTTCACCTGGCGCGACTACCAGGCACGCAACAACAACGAGCTCGTCGCCATCTTCGGCAACTTCATCAATCGTGCGATGAAACTCACCGAGAAATACTTCGAAGGCAAGGTGCCTGCCTGCGGTGAACTCACCGACTACGACCGTCAGACACTCGACGACTTCAAGGACGTCAAGGCTCGTGTCGAAGCCCTCCTCGACGACTTCAGGTTCCGCGATGCACAGAAAGAGGCCATGGAACTGGCACGCATCGGCAACAAGTACCTGGCCGACACCGAGCCCTGGAAGATTGCCAAGACCGACATGGAGCGTGTCAAGACCATTCTCAACCTCAGCCTCCAGATCTCGGCCAACCTCGCCATCGTCTTCGAACCATTCCTGCCCTTCTCGGCCGAAAAACTCCGCAAGATGCTGGGCATGGAAACCTTCGAGTGGAGCCAGCTTGGTCGCACCGACCTCCTTGCCGAAGGCCATCAGCTGGGCGAGAGCGTGCTCCTCTTCGAGAAACTCGAGGACAAGGACATCCAGCCGCAACTCGACCGTCTGGCTCGCATCAAGGAGGAGAACGAGAAGGTCGCCTTGGCCGAAGCCGAGAAGAACTGGCGTCCCGAGCCCATCAAGGACATCATTCCTTTCGACGACTTCGAACGTCTCGACATCCGCACTGCTACCGTGCTTGAGGTGAAACCGGTCAAGAAGAGCGAAAAGCTCCTCGAGTTCACCCTCGACGATGGCACTGGTCAGCCACGCACCATCCTCTCGGGCATCGCTCAGCATTATCCCGACCCGCAGGTGCTCGTCGGCAAGCAGGTGCTCTTTGTAGCCAACTTCGCCCCCAAGGTGATGAAGCACATCGCCTCCAACGGCATGATCCTCTCGGCCGTCGATTTCGATGGTTCGCTCCATGTCGTGACCAACGAAGCTAAAGTCAAGAACGGCTCGAAAGTCTGCTGATTTTTCTTTTTATCAAGAATTCTTCTCTAATTCGTGATAAGTAAATGAATTCTCTTGATAAGGATCTCTTCATCACTTTCATGAAGATCGGCGGCTTCACCTTGGGTGGCGGAGCCGCCATGATCCCGCTTATGGAGCAACAGGTTGTCACCCGGCATCAATGGCTCAGCCATAGCGAATTCATGGACGTGATGGCCGTGGCGCAGGCAACACCGGGTGTCTTTGCGGTCAATATGGCCTCCCACATCGGATACAAGGTCGGCGGCATACGCTCAGGCATCATCGCTTCGCTCGGCGTTGTCTTCCCCTCGCTCGTCATCATCCTGCTTATCGCAATCATCTTCTCCCGATTCCGCGACAACCGTTGGGTCGAAGCCGCCTTCATGGGTATTCGTCCCGCTGTCGTCGCACTGCTCGTCGTGCCGGTTTTCAAGATGGGCAAGACGGCACGTGTGACATGGAGCAACGTCTGGATTCCCATCCTTTCCACCGCCCTCATCATCTATGGCGTCACTCCAGCATTGATCATCCTCGTCGCCGGTATCGCCGGCTTCCTCTATGGCCTCATCAAAAAGGATTCCCTCCCATGATCTTCCTCAAACTCTTTCTGGTCTTCTCCTACATCGGACTATTCAACTTCGGAGGTGGCTATGCCATGCTCTCCTTCATCGAGCAGGAAGTGGTGGTGAAACAGGCCTGGATCACGGAGGCCGAGTTCACCGACATTGTCGCCATCAGTCAGATGACTCCCGGTCCCATCGGCATCAACTGTGCCACGTATGTAGGCTATTCTTCGGTAGTTCACGACCCCTTCATTCAAAGCATCGGTGCCCCCCATCTCTTCGGCATTCTCGGCAGCATCCTGGCCACCCTCTCGGTGGTGTGGCTGCCCTTCCTGGTGATGTTATGGATCTCGCACATCATCATCAAGCACAAGGACCACAAGGTCACCCGTAGCATCTTCGCCATCCTGCGTCC
>JAFYZW010000109.1 GCA_017548545.1 Bacteroidales bacterium
CATCAGAGCAGATGTTTGCCGCCGGCTTCCTTCAGATTCCGCGTCGCCACGGACACCTTTGCCTTTGGCTGTAGCCTTCCCGTTATCAGGGCGGCTAGGGGACTTGCACCCGTTAGAATATGCCCATGCTGGGCGAACCAATAGAGGAAGCACCACCACATATGTGATAGTGCTTCCTCAATTTATCTCAGTTGTTGTTTATACTACTTATCTTCTCCCCTATTATCCTACTCTTTCACCAACGGGTTTCAATTCGTATCTTTGTTGCAAGAATCAAAATGAAGATGATTGAATAGATGTGCCATCTGACGAATTGCTTATTTGGTTATTACCGTCAGCTGAAAAACAGTTTTCTTCTGCCAGATCTACCACACTCAGCTCCCCTCCTGGGACTTACATTTAATCCTCTCGAAAAACTTCATTGAAAAATATTTTTAATACATTGCTCAATCCTGTAATAGTCATACAAAGCCAAATTTGGTGTATCCAGCTAATAGTAGTTATCACCACCTAGCAGATCACTGGCAGCAAAAGGTTCTTTCTTCCGTTTCTTGCACCACAATACACTGACCCCTGCAGAAAGTAAATTATGTTTTGCCGTTGTTGCTCACTTATTCAATGTACCGCACGGTGTGCAAGTAACTCCTTTGAATTAATAAATTACATTATTGTTTTGTAATAAATTTGTTATCGATTAAAGATTACAATACACTGTCAACTCTGCATTGCAAACCTCAAATGCGTAATTCTTTACTACACCCAACAATTGGAGTATATCTGCTGAAGCGGGTGCAGAAACTTTGCTAAGTCCTGGCTGCACGATGTGAAGGTTCACTTTCACTCGCTTTGTAAAAGCAGCGTCTTGTGATAATTGTTGCAGTAACTCCATATTACCTTTCAAAATACGTTTCTCTGCCTTGGCTGTGTCTGTCACTCGCTTGATAAGTCTGTGGAACAGGTTCATTTCTGCATTTTTCCACTTCAAACTCTTCTGAGCCTGACCGCACACTTCGTAGAAATTGGCTATTCTACTAGTGGGGTGTCCATCTATGGCAAACTTCAGATGATAAAGGTTGACGTAGATAGAGTCAACATCTTGGTTTACTCCCACAAGGTCAGCAACCTCGCCACTGCCATCATCATCGAATATCAGCTCGTAGTCGTTCTGAATTTTCTGCCACATGTAGTATTGGATACTATTCTGTTTGTGCGGCCAGTCCATAGATTCGACGTTCAAGTCGATTCCATTCCAATCATAAGCTACTAATTCATCTGGATTCATAGGAGTGATGGCCTCCTCTCGGAGTTCTACTAATTTATTGGCATACAACATGGAGCCATTAGCAAAGAAGAAAACCGGAGACTGTTTATCTTTATTAAAATACTCTACGATATCACCATAGACAATTTGCCTACGACGAAAAGCGATTGTTGAACCTGAGTCTTGCACAACATGATAACTATAGATGGTTGTTCCATCAACTTCCACCGCAGAATAATTGATACGATATTCGCTTATGCTGT
Source organism: Bacteroidales bacterium (assembly GCA_017548545.1). Lineage (GTDB taxonomy): Bacteria > Bacteroidota > Bacteroidia > Bacteroidales > UBA3663 > Liminaster. The sequence goes on from JAFYZW010000109.1 coordinate 1,525, forward strand.
CTTTATAACTGATTTGAAATAAAATGTCAGATGGCGGATTATTATAATCCCAATCTCTTCGTGTTATTTTCAAAGTTGCATCGAATAAGTATACATCTTGCTCATCGATTGTTAGAATCTGCTCTGTTCCAATATTCTTATATATTTCGTCATCCCAATCAACTCCTACAGGTACAACACGTGGGCAAGAACCTACATTCTGGACACTAAGCGTATGTTTAAACAACTCTCTCGGATCTATTGTCGGGTCTTCTATTAGACGCCCTATTCTATGGCTCCAATCACGAAATGACAGAAGGTTACCTCGGCGGTAGCTCCACACCTTACCACTCTTAGAGCAGCCATGAGTGGTTCGTTCGCCTTCAACAATACCAGAAGCAAAAATGTTGTTTCTAAACAATCTTCCTTGATTGGCCTCTGAAAGGCCATTTTCGACATCACGTCCAACGTATGACTTATAAGATATATCACCAGCAATTGACTTCCTTCCACCAAATGTTTGAACCAATATTCTATTCATTCCATGGAAAGAACGGAATACAACATCACCATCAATTTTGATTTGAGGAGCCCCAAACAATTCCTCTACCAACGTGTTGAATGAAGTGCCGCCTAAAGAAGAATTGATGTAAAGATGCTTATAATTGCCCGCATCAAACTTATGCAAGAGTATCACATTCCAAGTCCGGTTTTGGATTCCCTCAAAACTAGTCCAATCTACACGCTCTATGCTGCCAAGAATGATAATCATCATATCATCGGCTTCATTCACACTCATATAGCGGTAGTCAAAGTCTTGTTCAGTAAACACGTTTTCCCAGTTTGCAGGGGTCCAGTTCATCCAGTCCAAGCGGTAAATCACTGTACTAAGTGCAGGATTGATACTCTGGAAAGGTATCTCAGACTCTTGCAAGTCTGAGAAGTCATTCAACAATGCTGCAAATTCGCGCTGCTCGTTTGTGCTTTTATCATTAAGACCAGGAATGATAATATTCCAGTCGGCATCCTTCAAATACAAATCGCGGATATCATCGGCCATAGGAGGATAGGCCATATTGGTAACAAAACTTGCTTCTCCAATGCTATCGTCGGCAGTGCGCGTAAAACGGCCAATAAACTGCAAAGTAATAGGCAAACTCTGCTTCTCATCGTGAATAGCAGCAACTTTCAGTTGGGGAAGGTCAAAACCTTCGCCAAGCATATTCACACAGACAATGATTTTATGCTCCCCTCGCTTAATCCTTTCAAGAATAGCTGATTTACCCGTAGTTCGGCTATGTATCACTACAGGGTTCAAGTCTGCATACTCCTCATAGCAAGCATATACTTGTTCTGCTCGAACTGTATCCTTACAACGGGCCATCAAAATATGATCTTTATGAAGATCGTTAATATCGTGGCGTAATATTTCTACAGCTTTTCTTGCTATCGTCCTATCAGCTTTCTCCTTGTCTATCTGATAAACTGGCTGAAAGTTAATTCGCTGATAGTAACCCTGCTGCTGCGCTTCACGCAGGGAGAAAATATAAACAAACTCTCCCTTAAGTTTCCTGCCGTCATTGCGGAATGGTGTTGCTGTAAACTGCGTTATCTTTGTTATTTCAAAACTATCAAAGAAGGCACTCCAAGTTGAGGCTTCGATATGATGAGCCTCATCCACAAATACGTTTGTTACACGTTCTGACAATAACTGTTTTACTTCAGGGCTGGCATTCACAAGTAATGCCATTGTAGAGACAATTACATTTGAATTATCGATGATAGTATGCCAATCATCTATGTTTACCATGCCGCTATTTATCACAGCAACGAATGGGCTCTTGCAGTCTTCAGTAACAATACCAAATTCATATAGCTTACCCAATGTAATGAACTTGTTTGAGATTTGCTCTCGAAGGGCATCATGAGGTACTGTTACAAGTATCTTCTTACATTGGGCTGCAACCATAATACCCAACATTGTCTCTGTCTTGCCGGTACCCGTCGGCATCACAATGGTAGCACGATCTTTCCTGCTGTGCTGCATAGACAGCCAAGCATGAATCGCTCCGGCTTGCGGTGTCCGTAAGCCGGGGAGGTTGTTGGCTTTATCCTCCTCAATGAAAGTGAACTTCCCTCGCCAAGTCTGTGCTATTTCATCAGAAGTAAGCTCATCATTGATGAATGGATGTTTGAGCCATTCATAACTCTTGAAATCAGCATTCCTAAACAAAGGTGCCGTTGGCTTACGGTTAACAAGCACCACGTAAGGATAACCAGAAATATTATCATCATTAGCTTTGGAGGTAAACAGAATTCTTCGCCCTTCTTGTTCTACAACAAAAGGGTCACGGTTTACAATGATTCCCGTATCCTCATTGTTAAAAACTATTTCCTCAACACCATAGCACCTCCGCACAACGTTATTCCCAACGCTGATAACGCACTTTGTAATATGTTTCGGAAGATGTATCATAAAACTGATTTTCCGACTACACGTTCTTCATGTGACATTGCCGCCCTATCTATCCCTCAACACCCGGTATCTGCAGCGCAGTCAATCGATCCTGCTCGCCTGCTTTATCTTTTTCTATTTTGATATGCGCCATCTGCTTCCAGAACACTCGCACCAAAGGATTCATCTGAATATGTTCGAGACATGTATCTGCCAAGTCCTTGTTCAACCTCTCAATCTTGTCCAATGTGCCCTTCCTCACAACCCCAGCAGCCAAATCCAGCTCCACATCCGCTACATCCCGTTCCATTCAGAATCAGCCTGATGCTATCCAGCCCCCTCTTATCCTCCTCCGTCGCCTCCATCATCGTCATCAATTCCGCCACCACACCGAGCAAACTCCCGATGTAGTCCACAAAGCTGTTATACCAGTTGGTGATATATTGTTGTTGAAGGGTGGTGGTTGTAATTATTTCGTATTCAAACTTAAAATGTAATTCCTAGTTCATTCATCATCTCTACAAGAGTAATGCAGGTCACTCCAACAGATGCTGCAGCATCAGGTATTTTGACTTTATTCCTGCGCAAGGGCTCTGATGTCTCGTAAGTCACAATCTTTACATTCTGAGGGTCAGTGGCTGCCATTGCAATGAGAAAAGCATCTGCCGTTGTATTTCTTGCGAACTCATCTTTTGCTGCCTGCGTAAAGATGCCATTGTTCGCCCAGTTTATTATCGTAGAATATTGCCCAATGACTGCCGCGGTTGATGTGCCAAGAAAGAAACCTTGCGGCAATTGCGAAGCAGACCATGCCGTGAGGTCATCACCAAGTACATTAATTTCATCCTCGACCTTATCTATACTTGCGATGGTACCCTCTTCGGCTAAGCGATTGAGCATAGCCCAAAAACTTAAACCAACATTGATAGGGGCAAAACGTTTCTTCGTTTCTACAAATATATTGGTATCTAATAAATATATCATAGCCAGCCCCTCCTTATTTTGATATTAGTTTGTCAAAAGTAACGCCGTGGCATCCCGTAAGGCGGTAAGCGTCGTTATAGGACAGTTGATTTGATTTCACTGCATTACTAATGTGAACTAAAAAATTGAAACCTAAACGGCGACGTGTTGTGGCATAATAGTCGCCTCCACTATTACCTGATTCCTTTTTGACAAGATGTTCTTGAACATGGGCCCAGTAAGCATCCATATAGGATCGATAACCAGCATCACTTATAAGCCGCTCTTCATGAGCTCTTCGGGCCATCATTATCTTACTTACGCGGAAAGTGCGTGCCAAACCATCTATATTACCATTCCATTTTTGATGGAGCAACGCACCATCAACAAGAAACATAGCCGCTACTTTATCACAAAAATCTTCTCTTTGATCATCATTGTCGGAACCGCTTCCATAACCAGAACTAAAACCAATCAACAGGTGTGCAAACTCATGTATCAATGTAAAATACTGAGCTTCTTTGCTATCATTGTTATTAACATATATAAAGGGGGCATATGGATCAATAAGGGAAAATCCCCGGCAGTCTGCAACGGCTAATTGTCGTTTATTATATGTACCCACATAGCCCTGCACACTTACAAAGCACCCAATTTCCTCCAACCAGTCAATTAACGTTCGGACTACTGAAGCACTGTCGGCAACATGGAGTGCCCAATCGGGGTCCTTTTCCAGCAAACTACGAGCGACCAAGACGGTTTCTTCTACACTTTTACCAACACAGCTACCAATAAACCGCGCAAAGTCCATATCATTTTCACGAAAATAACTCGACAACCATTCTTGCTTGCGCTGTAGGTCAATCACAGTATCGTACAACTTAAGATTAAACTTAGGATGCCTGTCGACCGTTCTGAAGAAAGGAATGGGTATAGACTCTTGGGGTTGTTCGCTAAGGAAAAGATATCCAAAAGGAATATGTACCTGAGTAGCGAAGCTTTCTAATTGCTTAATTGTTGGCAATTTCTCCCCTTCTATCCACTTAACGAAAGATGGATTTTTTTTAGCATACTCATCCACAGACTGCCCGTTACGCTCGACAGCCCATATCAGTATTTCCTTTTTAATGTTCAGTCTTTCAGGTTTCATACTATAATAAACAATGGGATGATTAGGAGAATATTATCTGTTCCGTTCTTATTCCCGTGGTTTTTGTTCCTCAATCTGTTAATTACTCCATAAGTTACTCCTGTCTATCGGGGCAGTTGTCTCAGGTCTGGAATCTTTGTTTTATTGCGTTTGCTAAACTATTCGTTCAGATTCGTGCGATTTGTGTTCTTCAAATAATCTTTTTCCGTGAGCGGAGCATAAGCTCCATCCTTGGCTTCGAGGATTACGATACATGACTCGAGGGATTCAAGGGCATGCCAATGACTTAATGCTTTCTCTCACTAGGTCGCTTAGAATGGGTTTCTTACGGGAACTAAGAATAACTAATATATCTGCTGTACATAAATACCGGATTAGTTCGTCCACATCTTTGAACGAAATCTCTTCTGAATCAGTCGGGATTACACTGGTGTGAACCTGTGTTCTGCTAACTGCGTCCAGCATTGCTTTTATGTCTTCGGGCACATTCGTAATCTCTAAGTGGTAGGAAAGTGCGGATGGATTTTTCAAGAAGAGGTTGTAAAACTCATCGATGAAGCCACGTGTTGCAAAATTAACGTGACGAAAATCCAAAACTATCTCTTTATCTTCACTATTGTCAATATAGTCCTTTAAATCTCTTGCCCACATCCTCGACTTCAGATCTGGGGAAAGAAACTCTGCTATATCGATTGTATTCATACAATAATTCTATATAATTGATGAAATTTAAAGAGGTTGATTGGCTGCAGCTGGGATAGTTTTGGGAAAACGGAAATGCTCTTCGATTCGCGTTATGTCTGAGCCTCCATCTGCATTTCACCAGTAATGACGGAACGCACATAGAGGCACTCATCAAGAATATGCTGAAGGTAGGGTATATACGATTTATACATATTCTACTTCACTTAAAATGGTTTGGCCTATGTAGGGACTAAGTCCTTTAAGCGTTACAACATCGAGCATATTACGTCTGAAACTATTCTCCAATATTTGACAGGCATTCAAGAAGTTTGGATAAGTCTCCTGCTCTGCGTTAAAATCAAGAAGGATATCTATGTCGCTTTTCGCAGTGTTCTCTCCGCGAACAGTGGAGCCGAAAAGACCCAGCCGGATGACTCCAACCGAACTAAGTTGGCTCTTCAGTGATTGCAGACGTTTAATTACGGTTTTCTTTTTCATACATAGTATTTTGGGGGCGAAGATACAAAGAGATACAATGTTGGGCAATCCTAATAGCTACGCTAGAGCTAGTTACACAAGAATAGTGACTACCCCTCAATCCGCCTATAATATGGGGCAAAGATAGGATAAAAAAATGAAAGAACAAAATAAAAAATGAAAAAAATATAATATTGGATTATTTGGGTGCAAATATATTGATTTTTTGCGTGTTTTGACCTCTTTTTTTCTACAATTCTCGCAAATCTGAACACTTATTCCTCTACTTGGAGGAAAAGCCACCAATCTCTTGGTGGCAGAAAAAAGCCTTCGGCAGAAAAGCCATCCGGTCACGAATTCTTTTGTCACGAATTTGAGAATTATAGAATTAGAAAAGGAAGATGGAAAATGGATTTACAATGATGAGTGGCTCCGATAAGCCACTTGGTGCATGTCATAGGCTCAACACCTGAAAGCAAGCTTTCCGCTGCTGATTCTATGCCATCCACCACCCTTCGGGCTATCATCATTGTAAATCGAAAATCATTAAAAATCCTGAAAAATATTGGTTGGACTCTTTTTGTATTCAACATTAATGCTCGTTAATGGGCCATTAATGACCATTAATATTTGGGGGATGAACCGAAATATTAACTGGATATGTATTGAATGCGCTGCAAAGATAGAGCAAAAATTTGAAACAGCCAAATAAAAAGGCGAAAAAACGCTGTCGGCAGCCAACAATGGCTGCCGACGGGGAGACGAAGAGAGCGACGAAGGAGCGGCGGAGGGAAGCGGCCAAGCATGGCCGCGACGAGGACAAGGGGGACCGAGGGGGTCCGGGGGTCCGGCCTATCGGTCCATGGGGTAGCGGACACCCCACTCCTGGCGGAGGGAATCCATCTGGTGCATGATGGAGAGGGTTTCGGCGTGGGGCATCATGGGGGACTCGAGGAGGCCGGCTTCGAGGCAGCGCTGGGCTTCGAAGACCTGGTATTCGTAGCCGGTGACCATGTCGATGGGACGGTCGTAGGTGGCGACGAGCTCGTAGTTGCGCCAAACCTCTACCCTACCGGGACAGTTGATGTTGTCGACGCTGATGTAGCCTTCGGTGCCGCTGATGATGCCGCGACGGTCGTTGAGACAGAGGGCACCTGATTGGAGGTTGGCCATCTTGCCGTCGGCGAAGCTGAGGGAGATGCATTCCTGCATGTCCATGCCTGTGGGGCCGAGGTGGCAGTTGCTGACCTGACGGACGATGTTGGTGCCGAAGTACATGCGGGCGAAGTTGAGCGCATAAACGCCGAGGTCGAGCAGGGCACCTCCGCAGAGGTCGGCACGGACGATGCGCGGCTTCTGCTCCATCATGTAGCAGAGGCTGGCCTGGAGGAGGCGTGGTTGGCCGATGATGCCGCTGTCCATCACTTCCTTGACCTTGTGCGAGAGGGGCATGTAGCGGGTCCAGATGGCTTCGGTGAGGAAGATGCCGCGCTCGTGGGCGATGTCGAGGAGCTCGCGGGCTTCGGCTGCGTTGGCGGTGAAGGCTTTTTCGACGAGACAGGGCTTGCCGTAGTCGAGGGCGAGACGGGTGTGGGCATAGTGGTGGGAATGGGGCGTGGCGATGTACACGAGATCGACGTCGGGGTCCTGGACGAGGGCTTCGTAGCTGTCGTAGATGCGGGTGCAGCCGTAGCGCTGGGCGAAGGCCTGGGCTTTCTCGAGGGTGCGGGATGCGATGGCATAGACTTCGTAGCCTGGGATGGGGGTGATGGTTTTGCCCATCTGGTCGGCGATCCAGCCGGCGCCGATGATGCCTAACTTGAAGGTTTTCATTTTTTGATACTTTATTTAGAAATGATAAAAGATGAAAAATATTTTAAAATCTTTGTTTGGCGATTTTTTGAAAAAAAAGCTTTGTAAGGGGTGGGGCTTTGCCCTGATGCTTAGCATTAGCGCCAGCCAGCTATGATAGCGAGCTCTCCTAGCTGTCTTGCCCTAATCCTAAGCGCACATCTGCGATGTGCTCACCCCTTTCAAAGAGAAAAAGACCTCCTTTGGAGGTAGAAAAAAGCCTTCGGCAGAAAAGCCATCCGGGCCCATCTTTTTAGAGTTTTAAAGGATGAAAAATGGAGTAGATTGAATGGAGTCGCTTGATAGCGCCTCTGCTGCCTGTCTTACACCTGTCAGTCATGAGCTAGCTCCTGTCTGCCAGCTCTAAGCCAATCAGCACCCCTAAAGGGGCCTTCATTCAATCTCCTCGAAAATCATTAAAAATCCTTAAAAATATTTTGCTAGTCCCTACTCTTTGGGATAAAATTCTGATCGTCCGTTGTTCTTAACGTTAATGACCGTATAATGGGCCATTAATGAGCATTAATATTTTTAAGTAGCAATAGATGCTTTAGATGGAATAGATAAGCGATTTAAGAAGAGGGAAGCCCCGAAGGGGTGATGGTAAGGTTGTAAGGGACAGATGAAAGCTTGCTTTCAGATGGCGCTTACGAGCTTAGCATCAGAACTGCTATCGAGCAGTTCCCTCTTCTTAAATCCATTTTTCGCCTTTTCAGAAATTTCCTTTTCCGCTTTAAAGAAAATCTATTCTAGGGTCTGGCGGTGGATGAGTTGGGCGGAGGCCTGGTGGGTGGCGAGGATGAGGACTTCGGCGATTTGGACGTGAGGGGGTGCGGAGGCGGCATAGAGGGCGACATCGGCGATGTCGTCGCCGGTGAGGGGCTGGATGCCGGTGTAAAGGCGCTTGGCGGCGGCGGTGTCGCCGTGGAGGCGGACGTTGGAGAAGTTCGTCTCGACGAGGCCGGGCTTGAGGTTGGTGACGCGGATGGGCGTCTGGTAGAGGTCCATGCGGAGTCCGTCGCTGAGGGCCTTGACGGCAGCTTTGGTAGCACAATAGGTGCTGCCGCCTGGGTAGGCGACGTCGCCAGCTACGGAGCCGATGTTGATGATGTGGCCGCGGCTACGCTCGACCATGCCGGGGACGATGAGACGCGTCATCATGAGGAGGGCCTTGACGTTGGTGTCGATCATCGTGAAGGCGTCGTCGAGGTCGCACTCGTGCTCCTTGTCGGTGCCGAGGGCGAGGCCGGCGTTGTTGATGAGGACGTCGATGTCGTGATAGTCGGCGGGGAGGGTGCGGATGGCTTCTTCGGCCTTTGCGCGATCACGAACGTCGAAGGGGAGCAGGAGGACGTCGGTGGCGTAGGCCTGCTCGAGCTCTTGCTTGAGGGCCTGGAGCTTTTCAACGCTGCGGGCGTTGAGGATGAGGCGATGGCCGGCTTGCGCGAACTTGCGCGCACAGGCTTGGCCTATGCCGGAGGATGCGCCGGTGATGAGGGTGAGCATGGGATGAGAGGGGTTAAGAGGGGTTTGAGAGCCGCGTGGACACGGCGGTTTGAGGGGTTTGAGGGGTTTGAGGGATTAAGAGGGCGGCCAAACTTGGCCGCGACAGAAACGCGAGGGGGACGCGAGGGGAACGCGCGGGGAACGCGAGGGCCGATAAGAAATGGAAAATCCACCCCGCCGGTGGGGAGGGGTGGATTATTGGGAGGGGGAAGGGGATTACTTGATGCGCTTGTAACCGTACTTGGCAACGGCGCCGAGCTCCTCTTCGATGCGGATGAGCTGGTTGTACTTGGCCATACGGTCGGTGCGAGAGAGCGAACCGGTCTTGATCTGGCCAGAGTTGGTGGCAACGGCGATGTCGGCGATGGTGGTGTCCTCGGTCTCGCCAGAGCGGTGAGAGGTAACGGTGGTATAGCCGTGACGATGAGCCATCTCGATGGCGTCGAGGGTCTCGGAGAGTGAACCGATCTGATTAACCTTGATGAGGATAGAGTTGCCTGCACCCATTGCGATGCCCTTCTGGAGGAACTTCACGTTGGTTACAAAGAGGTCGTCACCTACGAGCTGGCACTTGTTGCCTACGCGTGCGGTGAGCTTCACCCAGTTGTCCCAGTCGTTCTCGTCGAGACCATCCTCGATAGAGTCGATTGGATAGGTGTCGATGAGGTGCTCGAGGAAGTCGATCTGCTCCTCAGCGGAGAGCTTCTTGCCGTTAGGATCCTTCTGCTTGCCGTTCTTCAGCTGCTTGTAGTCGTAGAAGTACTTGCCATCCTCGATTACTGCGAACTCGGAAGCTGCGCAGTCCATGGCGATCTTAACGTCCTTGCCTGGCTCATAGCCGGCAGCCTTGATGGCGTCGACGATGATCTGGAGAGCGTCCTCGATGCCGTCGAGAGCGGGAGCGAAGCCACCTTCGTCACCTACTGCGGTGGAGAGACCACGCTTCTTGAGGAGCTTGGCGAGGTTGTGGAATACCTCAGCACCCCAACGTACGGCCTCCTTGAGGGTAGGAGCGCCTACGGGACGGATCATGAACTCCTGGAATGCGATAGGAGCGTCGGAGTGTGCACCACCGTTGATGATGTTCATCATTGGAACGGGGAGAGTATAGGCGTTGCAGCCACCGATGTAACGATAGAGAGGCATGCCGAGAGCCTTGGCAGCAGCCTGAGCCACAGCGAGGGATACGCCGAGGATGGCGTTGGCGCCGAGGTTCGACTTGGTTGGTGTGCCGTCGAGGGCAAGCATCTTCTCGTCGATAGCGCGCTGCTGGAATACGCAGCAGCCCTTGAGGGCGGGAGCAATGATGTTGTTGACGTTAGCCACGGCCTTGGTGGTACCCTTGCCGAGATAACGACCCTTGTCGCCATCGCGAAGCTCGAGAGCCTCGTTCTCGCCAGTAGATGCGCCCGATGGAACAGCTGCGCGACCTAATACACCATTCTCAAGCACTACGTCAACCTCAACGGTTGGATTGCCACGTGAATCAAGAATCTCACGTGCGTGGATTTTTTCGATTTTCATTTTTGTTGGTTGTTTTTTTTAATTGGGTTTATTTTGGTTAGCGGTTTGTTTTTTATAGGGGGCAGCCATAGATGGCTGCCGACAGGGACACGGTGGCAGCCAAGCATGGCTGCCAGCAGGGACACGACAGACGCGGGGCGCTTAACGGATGAGGGCGTTGACCTGCTGGACGGTGTCGCGGAAGGGGCCGGAGTGCTCGAGCTTGAGGGAGGCGACGGCGGCGGCGAAGCGGCCGGCGTCGGGGACTGAGGCACCCTGGGTGCGACGATAGACGTAGGCCATGGTGTAGGTGTCGCCACAGCCGGTGGCATCGACGAGCTTGCGAGGCGGGAAGGCCTCGATGCGGGTGGTGCTGTCCTCCTTGCGACGATAGATGTAGGAACCGAGGTCGCCGAGGGTGAGGAGCACTTCGCCTACACCCCATTGACCGAGCTTGTGAACGGCCTTGGCGGGATCGGTTTCGCCCGTGAGGACGTCCATCTCGTATTCGTTGGTCTTGAGCACATCGACGTACTGGAGGGCTTCCTGCTTGTCGGGCCAATCGGTGGCACGCACCTCCTCGCCTACTACTTCGCGCAGATATCCTTGCACATCGACGACTACCTTACCGATCTGGTGGAGATGGCGGATGACATCGAGGGGGAAGTCGTCGGCCAGGAGCGAACCGAGGATGAAGTAGGGACGATCGACGCCCTGGAGCAGCGGTTCGAGACGGTCCCAGGTGAAGGGAGCGGCTTTGCTGAGCACGCGCTGCTGGCGGTTGTTCATGTTGTGGCCGTACTTGTTCTCGAAATACACCGTGGCCTGGCTGGGGAGCACTTCGACGCGGACGCCTGCCTTGCGTAGCTGCTCGACAGCGGGCATGTCCTCCTCCCCTACTGCGGTGATGAGCCGATAGGGGGAGCTGGGGTTGGGGTCGGAGGCGGCAAGGGCTTGCATTCCCCATGCGAAATACCATGCGGTACCGCCGGGGATATGGAGGTCGATGTCGGGTGTCACGATGTGGTCGTGCGTGATGTGACCAATGCAGATGATTTCGCGCATAAAGCAGTTGACTGTATTTTTCTTGGCAAATATAATCTATTATATTATAGGTTGTATCTGTTTAGGGGGAAAAAATGTGAATTTCGGCTGATATTTATCGATTTTGGGGGGAAATTGATGAGAGTAGTTTTCATTTGGCAGCCAAACTTGGCTGCCGACAGGGACACGCGGAAGGGGAACGAAGGGGGGCGGCCAAGAACGGCCGCGACGGGGACACACGGAAGGACAGCCATCGATGGCTGCCGACGAGGACGAAGGGAGGAACGAAGAGAGGCGGCCTGGGTAGGCCGCCTCGTTTATGAGGTCAGAAGGTGAACTTCTTGGCGGTGGTGGCTTTGGAGGTGTTGGTGGTCTTCTTGGTGGTGGACTTGGAAGAAGACTTGGTGGATTTGGTGGAGGTCTTCGAGGTGGCTTGTCCGGCGGCCTTGGAGGCCTGGTAGTATTGCTGGGCCTCGGGGAGCCACTTCTGGATGTCGGTGATGCGCTTGGCATCGCTGGGGTGGCTGCTGAGGTAGCTGGTGGAACCACCGCCTGATGCGGCGCTCATGCGCTGCCAGAACGATACGGCGACGGCGGGATCGTAGCCTGCCATGGCAGCGAAGACGAGACCCATGTGGTCGGCTTCGCTCTCATTCTCGCGGCTGTAGTGGGCGTTGGCGAACTGCAGGCCTATGGAGGCCATCGCGGTGGCAACTTGGGCTGCACCACTGCCTACGGCCGAGGAGAGCACGGCTCCGCCGAGCTGGGTGATCTGGCTCTGGTTGTATTTCTTCGACATCTGCTCGGCGCTGTGTTTGGCCACTGCGTGGGCGATTTCGTGGCCGAGGACGATGGCGAGGGAGGCCTCGTCCTGGGTAACGGGCAGGAGGCCTTCATAGACGACAATCTTGCCGCCGGGCATGCAGAAGGCATTGACGGCGTTGTCCTTCACGAGGTTGAATTCCCAGTTGAAGTACTGGAGTTCGTTGGCAAAGCCGTTCTCGCGGAGGTAGGTTTCGACGGCGGTGGCCAGACGCTGACCGACACGCTTCACCATGGCGGTGGCGTTGGCGTCGGTGGACTTCTTGGCGCTTGCCATGTACTCCTGATACTGGGAGTTACTGAGGCTGAGGACCTGTTCGTCGGAGACGGACAGACGGTGGGTACGACCGGTGATGGGCACCTTGGATGCGGTGCCGCAGGAGGTCATCACTAGCGCGGTGAGCGCGATGAGGAGGAAGCGGAAGGGTTTCATGGTGGGTTTGAAGGGTTTGAGGGCCGCGTGGGCGCGGCGGTTTGAGGGGTTTGAAGGCGGCCAAGCTTGGCCGCCACTAGAACGCGGGGGGAGGGCAGCCAACGATGGCTGCCGACGGGGACGCGGGGACACGGGGACGCGGAGGGCGGCCAAAAACGGCCGCCACTAGAACGCGGCTTATTTGCGGAGGCGCTTGTAGATATCGACGCGGCGGGAGATGTCGGTGGAGTTGGCGGTCTTGTCGTTGACGACGTAGATGTCGGACTTGATGCGGCTGGACTTGATGCCGTATTGGGTGACGAGAACCTGCTTGACATGCTTGATGCGCTTGCGAGCTTCGGAGGCGTAGGACAAGGCGGACTTGTTGTTGGGAAGGTAGGTCTTGAGGATGATCTGACCTATCTTGTGCGACTGTGCCCATTCGGCGAGGGTGACGAGGTCGGCTTCGTAGTCGGGCATGTTGTAGGCATCGGTGATGACATAGTAGAGCACCATGTCGGACTCCTTGGCCTTCGTCTTCTCGATCAGTTTGTCGAACTCGGCATCGTGGCGTGCGAGACGTTCGGCAGCACGTTCGGCCTTCTCTTCGGCACGTTCGGCCAGACGCTGCTCTTCGCGGACGTTAATCTCGCGATGACGGATCTCGTCGTCGAGGTTGAGATAGCGGGCCGGTGTGGCAGGTTTGCCACGGAAGTTGAAGCCGAGCTTGAGCGTGACAATGTGCTCGGGCTGGGCATAGAAATAATCCTTGCCAAACTCCTCGCGTTGCTCTTCGGTCATGGCGTCGAGGTACTTCTGCTCGTAGTTGTGGATGGGCCGCGTGTAGGCGTAGCCAAGGGAGACGCGGAAGTCGATGTTGCGGCCCGTACGGACGTAGATACCGGGCTGGATGTCGGCATAGATGTGGTCGGAGAAGCGGTAGTCGCGCAGCTCGTGGAAGCGTTCGCGGTCGCTCTTGAGACCGAAGAGGTAGCCTGTGCGTCCTTCGAGGAAGAGGGAGAGGCGCTCGGAGCCGAGGTTCCAACGCCAGACGACATCGCCGAGCACGGGGATCATGTTGTTGGTCTCGCCGCCCCAGTGGTACCAGAAGCCTGAAGCAAGGCCGGCGTACCAGTTGCTGGTGAAGTTGTAGCCGATGCCGAGTTCGCCACCCATCGCCTCGTCGTAGTCGGTGAGGCCGTCGCCCACGTTCGGGTCGCCGCGACCGGCAACGTTGCCGGTGACGTTGATCTTCAGTTCCCACTTCTTATTGATGCCATCATCGTAGTTGTCGGGTTTGCTCTGCGCGAAGGCTGCGGAGCAAAGGGCCGCACATGCTATGAATGGAATGTATTTCTTCATTTTTTCGTTAACGTTTCGCACTATAGATTGCAAAGGTAAAGTATTTTTTTGAAATGACGGCTGGTTACGGGGGAAAAACTGAAGAAATGTGGACTTATTGGGGCGAATTGCCCACTCTACAAGGCAAATGGAGGGCAGAAGGCAGCCATCGATGGCTGCCACTAGGACACTAGGGAAGCGGCGAAGGAGCGGCCAAACTTGGCCGCGACAAGGACGCGGGAAGAGCGGCCAAGAACGGCCGCGACGGGGACACAGGGAGAGCGACGAAGGAGCGGCGGAGGGAAGCGGCCAAACTTGGCCGCGACAAGGACAAGAGGGCGACGAGAACACGGGGCGGCCAAGAACGGCCGCGACAGGGACAGAAGGAAGGCACCCTGCTGGGAGCGGGGTGCCTATGGGACGGCCTGCTTACTGGAGGAGGGCGCGGGCTTCGCGGTCGATGTCATCGACCACCTTGCATTCGTCGTTGAGGAGCATGCTCTGGCCGGTTTCGGGGGTGTAGCGGGGCCACTCGGGGAGGGAAGCGCAGTTGGGATCGCCGGTGCGCATGAAGGCGAGGAGGGCGTCGGCCATCTTGTTGGAGAGGGCACGCGGACGTGCGCCGCCACCGGTGTGGGTGACCATGAGGTCGGTGTTGTGGAACCAGAAGCAGATGTCGAGGCAATGGAAGGCGCGCATACGACCGTCGAAGAGCGGTGGTTCCCAACCAAACCAGGCGAGGTAGAGCGGTGCGGGTTGTACGGCCTTGGCGTTGATGGCGCCGATGACGCGGTCGCGTGAGCTCATGATGTAGCCAAGGAGCTGGATGCCTGATACGTCGGGCAGAGCCTTGCGATAGGCTTCGATGATAGCCTTGGCATCACGACCGGGCTTGGAGCGCTCGACGAAGGGGATGAGCTGCTCGTCGGTGAGCGACTCGAGGGCAGCGTTGGTGCGGCTGACAGAGTTCTCGCAGGTGGTGGTGCAGAAGATCATCGGGACATTGGCAGAAGCGCCGTTGGGATCCTGGAAGAATGCACCCTTGGGGATGTTGCGACCGTCGGCAACAGGACCGAAGGCGCCACGCATCATGCCGTTGCCCTTGGTCTTCTGGTTGTACTCGGCAGCTGCCTCGTTGGCGAGCTTGAGGTATTCGATCCAGGGCATCGAGGTGAGCTTCTTCATGTTGCGACCGGCCTTCTGATAGATGTACTTGCCGAGGGCGGAACTGTAGTCCTGGTCGATGGCTCCGTAGATGTTGCCGCTGAGGGCCACAGCCTTGCTGATCAGGCCTTTGCAGGCATCCATGGCCACGAGGGTGCAGACCTTGGCTCCACCACCCGACTGGCCCATGATGGTGACGTTGGCAGGGTCGCCGCCGAAGGCTTCGATGTTGTTCTTCACCCACTTGAGGGCCTCGACGAGGTCGAGGATACCGACGTTACCGGAATCGGCATAACGTGGATCGACGGCCGAGAAGTCGGAGAAGCCGATGGGGCCGAGACGGTGGTTGACCGACACGAAGACGACATCGCCATAACGGCTGAGGTTCTCGCCGTTGTAGCCGTCCTGTTCGATGCCATTGCCATTGGTGAAGCCGCCACCGTGGATCCAGAAGAGCACGGGACGCTTCTTGCCATCGGCAATGCCCTGGGTCCAGACGTTGAGCTTGAGGCAGTCCTCACCAACGTCGTAGTAGTTCCAGTGGTCGGAGAAGGTGTAGTAGTTGTTGCCATACTTGCCTTCGGTGAACTGCGGAGCGCAAGCGCCGTAGAACACGGTGGGCAGGGTGTCGGTCCAAGCTTCGGGAGCCTGGGCGGGGAGGAAGCGACCCTCACCTTCGGTGGTCTTGCCATAGGGAATGCCGAGGTAGGTGTAGGTGCCGCGGAGGATGTAACCCTTGACGTAGCCGTACTGCGTCTTGGCTACGGCGATGTTGTCGCCGATATAGAGCTGCTGCTCATCGGCGGGGTCGGGAGACTGGGCGGGCTGCTGGGCGCAAGAGGCGAGCATGAGCAGCGCTAGGGGAAGGAGGTGGAGGGGTTTCATGGTGGGTTAAGAGGGGTTTGAGGGGTTTGAGGGGTTTGAGGAGACCCTCTAAATCCCCCTTAAAGGGGGACTTTTTTAACGGGTCGAAACAGTGTACTATGTATTTTAGGTGAAAATGGATTTGAGACGTGGGCTTCAATAGCCCATCGACCAGCAGTATTTTATGCGTCAGCAATTTTATGCTGCCTATTGGAGGCAGCAATTTTGGGGCAACCAGGCTTGGCTATTGATGCCAAAGCCGTTGCCATTTTTGCCAAATGTTAATCTGAATTATTGCATATGATAATTTTGGTGAAAATGGCAGACAACCTCGGCCCCAATGGCCTGGTTGTTTCTGCCGGAAAATTGTCGCCTCAATGGCGACATAAAATTGCACTGCGTGCATAAAATAAAAAGCTTGTCGGGGCTTGGTTCTTCCCCCTAAGCAGGGGGATTAGAGGGGGTCCGGGGGGATTAGAGGGGGTCTAAAGGTCGAAGCAGGAGTCGAGGGTGAGCTCGGGGGCGGATTGGAGGCGGGAGCGCTGGGCTTCGTATTCCTTGGCTTTGATCTTGATGGGGGCTGGTTTGGACGAGGGGGAGGCAGGTTTGGAGGACGAGAGGGTGGCGGGGATCTTGGTGTAGGTGTCGTTTTCGCGGAGGTAGGTGGCCTGGAGACGGCTGTTCTTGACGAGGTAGATGGCCTCGGATTCGTAGCCGTTGGAGAGGCTCATGTAGGTGCGGAAGGCACCTGAGGAGGGATAGACGTGGGTGTTGTCGAGGTTGTCGATGAAGAGGAGCTCATGCTGCTGGTTGCGGGCCGTAAAGACGGCGAGCTGGTCGTTGAGGTCCTTGCAGATGCGCTCGTCGATGCCATCGTCGTCGACATCGACAAACAAGATACTCACGGGGGCGGCTACATATTCGCCACGGCTGGAGAGGGCCTCCTGGAAGTACGTGAGGAGCTTCTGTTTCTCGAGCATCGGATTGCGCAGTTCGGTGTATCGCTTCGAGATGTAGAGCTCCTGCTGCTTGAAACGCACCTTGTAGAAGTCGCCCGACTGACCGAGGTAGGCCAGGTTGTCGCCTGCCAGCGGATAGATGGGACGGCCTTTGGCATCGGAGAAGATGGCGTGGTCGGTGGAAGGACCTCGGCGCAGACGCACCCCACGACCTGTGACATGCACACAGCGGTCGGCTATGAGGTAGCGATAGATGATATTGTTGTAATCGACCACATATACCGTATCCTGCGTGCGTGTGGCTTCGATATACTGGGGCATGGATTGCGTAGGCACATAGTCGAGGGCTACGCCCGTACGACGATCGATGAGATAGACGAAGTCCTCGATGCCGGAGCCTCCAAAGCCCGAGATGACGTATTTGTCGAGGACGTCGAACTGGCCCTTGCTCACCTCGTAATTGGTACGCCAGATGATGCGGTCGGCCTGGATGTCGAAGCAATAGAGCTGGTAGGAGAAATAGCCGAACTCGGTGAGGCGGTTCTCGTTGCCCAGGGCGAGGTAGAACCGGCCATCGGCATAGCGGAAATCGACCACACGACCATCGGTAAATACTTCGCTGAGCAGGAACTGACGGGTGGGGACCTTTTCGTGGTTATAGAGGACGAGGACGGTGCGCGGCTCGGTGACGTTGGCGTCGGGATCGTCGAAGACGGCGTAGTAACCGAAGTCGGTCGGCTGGAAGAACGAGACCTGGAGGCCTGCAACCTCGTCGGGAGGGGTGAGACCGGCGTTGCGGAACCAGATGGTCGAGGTGATGCTGCCCTTGACCTCATTTCGACCGGTGATGCCGAAGACATCCTCGTAGATCATCGATATCTCGACGTCGTAGTAGCCCTCACCGATCTGTTGGAGGGTCCAGTAGTCGTCCTTGACGAGGTGCTGGGCGGTGGCTGCGGGGAGGAGGATGAGGAGGAGGAGGGTGGTTATTATGAAGGGGCGTTTCATAGTAATAAAGGCGGCCAAAGACGGCCGCGACAGGGACACTGGGGCAGCCAAACTTGGCTGCCGACATAGACACAGGAGGGACGCACGGGTGCCGAAGGGGCCACTAGGGACGGGGGCGGTTGCCGAACCAGCGGTAGGTGAGGTTGCTGGTTTGGACATTGTCGGCGTTGGAGACGCGGGAGACGAAGGAGACGAGGCTGTCGGCGTGGACATTCTGAATGGTGATGTCCTTGACGTGGCGTGCAGCGGGACCATTGATCTCGACCAGACCGACGGCACGACGGCACTTCACGTCGCGCATGATGATGCCGCCGATGGTGGCGACAGTGTCCTTGCCAGAAGAAGAGACGTCGCGCCAATCGCCCCAGACATTGTCCTCGAGGGCGAAGACACGATTGACGCCAGCAACTTCGCAGTTTTCGACGAAGATGCTATCGACTTCAGCCTCCTGGCGCTTGTTGGTCTTGACGAAAACGAAGTCGTCGAGGTCGCCTGTGGCCTTGCAGTCGTGCATGCTGATGAAATGTGCACCGTGCGACATCTCCTCGCCAATGCTGAGGAAGGCCTTGCCGTTCTTGGCCTCGCAGCGACGGATGAGGATGAAGCGGGAGGCATCGGGGTTATTCCACGTCTCGTGAACGCGGCCTGACTTGATGGAGATGGCATCGCCTCCCTGATCGAAGACACAATCCTCGACGATGAAGTGGCGCGTCATCTCGAGGTCGATGCCGTCATTTTTTCTGCCATGTGCTGAAAGATCGAGACGACGGATCACACCCTCTTCGCATCCGAAGCAATGGACGGTCCAATGGGGTGACTGGCGCACCTTGAAGTCCTGCAGAAGGATGTGGGTGCACTGATAGAACTGGATGAGCGGAGGGCTCAGCTTAAAGCTGCGGCTGGAGATACTACGCTGATAGAATATATGATTGAAGGTACCCCAGCGGTCGAGGATTTGAAGACCCTTAGAATGTTCGGGCGTGGGTTCGAACCACTTCTCCCACACCGACATCAAGGGACGGATGGTACCCGTGCCGGAAATGCCCAGATTGGTCTGACGCCAAGCGTAGATGAGCGGACGATAGTTGTAGCACTCGATACCCTCGTAGGTGGTCATGTGCTCGGGCAGGTAATCGTCGGGATTGGCGCTGAAGACGAGCTCCGCGCCTTCAGAGAGATAGAGGTCGCAGTTGCTGCTGAAAACGACGATACCCGTCAGCCACTCTCCCTTGGGCACCACCACATGTCCACCTCCAGAAGCCGAACAGGCATTCATGGCACGCTCGATAGCCTGGCTGTTGGTGCGAATGATGCGCGACGAATCGACTGCCGAAGCATAGCCACCAGCGGGCATAGGACGAGCTCCGTAATTGGTGATATCAAAATTACGATCGGGGAAAATGGGAGCCAACACCTCGGTCATGTGGAAAGGCGCGTCATCGGCAAGGACTGACTCGTAGAAGATGCCTTGCCATACGACAGTTTGCTTTTTGCAAGAGACTGTAAGAATGGCAAGAGAGAGAAGAAACGCTGAAATATATTTCATTTGAGTGATGATTTGTTTCGGGAACATATATTTATTAGCGCGGCAAAGATAGCAATTATTCCGATTCGTTCCAAATTTTCGGGGCAGAGAGTTGACAAATCACGCAAATATTTATTATTTTTTGCAAAAAGATGGCAGGAAACGGGGAATCGATGGCATTATTTCGGAACGACAGATGGCGCCAAGATGGGATACAGAAACAAAAAAAGGTTGCAAGGCTAAACCTTGCAACCTGGTCGGGATGACCCGATTCGAACGGGCGACCTCGCGCCCCCCAGACGTGTACTCTACCGACTGAGCTACATCCCGAACTGCTCCATCTTTCGATTTTGCGGGTGCAAAGATAGGGGTTTATTTCGTAAGTTCCAAATTTTTTGTGTGAAAATTTGCAAAAACGAGGGAAAAGAAGCTATTTGAGCGAAGAAATATGGTCGAAAAGCGTCTGCAGATATGCTTTCCCTAACCGTTCGGCGTGTCCTGACGGGTCATTTGAGCCTTCGAGCGGATGACCATCGAAATGGTTGTCCTGCACATAGGAACATGAATCGGTGAGGAACCCAAAGCCATCGGGCCATGCATAAAAAGCAAAGTGAGGCGACGCAGGGTCGAAGATATCGTGACTGAATGGGAAGTCATCGGGCTGAGTCGGAATACCCAGCTGATGGAGGAGTGTCACCGCCAGATCGGCTTGCTGGGCGTAGATGGGGACGTCGGCATGACCTGCCACTACCCCACCCGTCCAAAACATCGGAATATGATAACGCAGAGGCACGTGCTGCTGAATGCCCTCGGGATAATTGGAATAACAATGGTCGGGCATACAGATGATGAGCAGGTTGTCCCAAATGGTGTGATCGGCACGAACCTTGTCGAGGAAAGCTCCCAAACAAGAATCCGTATAGGCTACACTATTGAGATAAGGGTCGGGAAGACGTTGCATGGGTACGTCGAACGGCTCATGACTGCTCAAGGTCGAGAAGAACTTGAAATAAGGCTGGGCGGGATGTCTTGCCAGGGTATCGGTTGCTGCAAGGGCCTCCTGCTTGAGGCTGTTGAAGACAACATCGAACATGAATGCATCGTGCATGCCGAAATCAGCATCGTAGTCTTCGTCGGGAAAGGCGCCCTTCTCGGTCTGGCGATCAATGCCCGCATAGTGAAGATAAGTATCGAGGTGGCAGAACTTTCCATCACCACCGTAAAAGAACTCCGTGGAATAGCCCGACTCGATGAGGGGACGAGTAAGATAATCCAGATGGCGAGTGCGGGCATCATCGGTTATCAGACTGAAGGTAGGCTGACCCGGGTATCCGGAAAGGATGGAGACGAAGGCGCGTTCCGTGCGGAAAGAATTGGCATAAAAACGCGTGAAAGCAAGGCCCTCGGACATAGCTTTGTCGAAGCAAGGCATCGCCAGGCTACTTGCCTCAGGATAGAGATAATGACTGGCAGCGCCGCTAAAGCTCTCGAAGGCGATGAGCAGGATATTGGGACGACCATCGGTCCTCAGCACAGAAACCGAGTCCTGCCCCTGTAAAGGACGAGCAAGCTCCTGCATGGCAATCCGGCATTCAGCTTCGCTCATGAACCGATACTGCCTTTCGAACGGTGTGAAGTGCTGACGAACCGAGTGACAGAGATTGTAGATGGGATTGGTGGCAGCATGATTCAACGGCTGATAGTCGGAGAAATAGGCTGAACCGATGCCCATAAGGCCGAAGCAACCATTGCCGATGATGAACATGGCTATTGCAAAGCCCAGATTTCCCCAAGCCTCATGTTGGAAAGAAAGCCTTTGCCCCGCATGCGACGAACTGTGACGGCGCTTTGGATAAACGAGTGACAGGATGCTATAAACAAGCCAACCCATCAGAACGACGGTTCCGAACGTGATGGGGCAACCCCACCAGGGTGTGCGGCCAATGGCCTTGGCAGGATTATCAAAAATATAGATGAAGGGGGTGGTATCGATACGAAAACCCCAGAAACCGTAGAGAATCCAGTCGATGCAGGTCAAGAAAATCATTCCCATCAGCGCAAGGGTAATATACCATATCATAAACCTGCGATGCCATGATCCGCGAATAAAAACATAGATGACGCCAACGATGAATGCCGGAAGCATCAACCAGGCACTCACCATCGCTGACTGAGGGATGGCGTGTGCAAGAGACAGAAGGCATTCAGCAAAGCTGCATGATTCAAAAAGTCGTCGATAGGCAAGCATGAAGATTACTGCCTGCACGATGCCTAAAACGACAAAAAAGATGAACAAAAAGATTTTTTTCTTCATTTTTTCACAGATTTTGGGTGCAAAGTTAATGTATTTTAAATAATAATGTGTATATTTGCACCGAAAAAAGAAAACAACTATGGAAAAAATCGAAAGAATCAATAAATATTTGAGTGAAGCGGGCGTTTGCAGCCGCAGAGAAGTCGATGGACTGATTGCCGACGGACGTGTGGAAGTGAACGGACAACCCGCCCGTATCGGCATGCAGATTGACACCGAGCATGACGAGGTGACTGTGGACGGACAGAAGGTGGACCCAGCGAACCCCTACAAGAATGCCATCTCGCAGGAAGCGTTGGACGAGCTGGAACGCAAGCGCAACCCCTGGTGGGCCCAGCATAACGAAGAGAAACGCCAGCGGGAAGAGGCAAAGAAGCAGAACCCCAAGAGCAAGCTGCTGCGCAAGAAGGCGAAGAGCGGCACCGCGGGCGAGCGACGTGTGCTGAGGAACAATGCCGAAGCGATGGACATGGACGAAGCCCAGCTGAAGAAGGCCGTGAAGAAGGAGAACATGAAGGCGAAGTCGTTCAGCGACGTCTTTGCCAACGACAAGCAGGGACTGATGAACGTGAAGACCCGCCGCGTGGAGGGCGTGAATCCGAAGGCGAAGAGCCAGAGGAAGGGAGGTTCGAAGGGTTTGAAGGGTTTGAAGGGTTTGAAGGGTTCGAGGGGTTTGAGGGGTTCGAAAGGTTAATAAAAAATGATATGGCGAAGAAGACAACGAAGATATTTGAGGATTATGGGCTGCTGCGCATAGCTACGGCTATTCCGACGGTGAAGGTGGCCGATGTGGAGTATAACCTGAAGCAGCACATCCAGCTGATCCGTGAGGCACACGAAGAGGGAGTGCAAGTGCTGGCGTTCCCTGAGCTGTCGCTCACGGGCTACACCTGTGCGGACCTTTTTCATCATGAGCCGCTGCTGAATGCAGCACGCGAGGGACTGAAGCACCTGGCCGAAGCCACACGCGGCATCGACATGGCGGTGATCGTGGGAGCGCCCCTCCCCTACCGCAACCGTCTCTACAACTGTGCGGTGTTGCTGGGTGACGGCAACATCGTGGGCGTGGTGCCGAAGGTCTATCTGCCCAACTACAGCGAGTTCTACGAAGCACGCTGGTTTGCCAGCGGAGCTGAAGTGCCACCTGGAGCACGAATCGACCTGGGTGCCCTGGCCGACAAGCGCTTCGACAGCATCATCTTCGGCCAGAACCTGCTGTTCGGCTTCGAAGGATTCACCCTGGGCATCGAGATCTGCGAGGACCTGTGGGTACCCATCCCTCCCTCGAGCCGCATGGCCTTGGCAGGTGCCCACGTCATCGTGAACCTCTCCTGCTCGGACGAAGTGACCTGCAAGCATGCTTACCTGCGCCAGATGATACAGTCGCACAGCGGCCGGTTGATCTGCGCCTACGTCTATGCCTCGTCGGGCTTCGGCGAATCGACCACCGACCTCGTCTTTGCCGGTAAGGGTATGATTGCCGAGAATGGCGCCATGCTGGGCGAGAGCGAACGCTTCAAGATGGAGTCGAGCCTGCTGGTGCGTGATGTAGATATCGAGAAACTGAAGGTGCTGCGTCGCACACAGACGTCGTTCACACAACTGCAGCCCGACATGGGACAGCAGCCCGAGAAGATGGTGTATGGCGAACGACATCACACCTGCGAACCCACGCAGCACGGCTACTACACCGTGGAGATGACCAAATTGCCATCACCCGACTTCGACTCGAAGTTGTACCGATATATAGCTCCTCGACCCTTCGTGCCCTCGAATGACGACGATATGGAAGAACGTTGCTCGGAGATCTTCAACATACAGGTGCAGGGCCTGGTGACACGCCTGAACCACATCAACGCGAAGACCGCCGTGATCGGCATTTCGGGCGGACTGGATTCGACGTTGGCGCTGCTCGTCGTGGTGCGTGCCTTCGACAAACTAGGTTGGGACCGCCAGCGTATCCTGGGCATCACGATGCCCGGCTTCGGCACCTCGGGACGCACCTATCGCAATGCACTGGGACTGATGACCGCCCTGGGCATCACACAACGCGAGATCTCGATCAAGGAGGCCGTGCTGCAGCACTTCAAGGACCTCGGCATTGACCCTGACAACAAGGATGTGACCTACGAGAACTGCCAGGCACGCGAGCGGACACAGATCCTGATGGACGCTGCCAACCAGACCGGTGGCCTCGTGATCGGCACGGGTGACCTTTCGGAACTGGTGCTGGGCTGGTGCACCTACAACGGCGACCACATGTCGATGTATGCCGTCAACACCTCGATCCCCAAGACGCTCGTCAAGTACCTGGTAAGATACGTGGCCATGAAGGGCGACGAAGAAGCACGGCCCTACCTGCTGGACATCATCGACACACCCATTTCGCCCGAACTGACCCCCACCAACAGCGAAGGAGAGATCGAGCAGAAGACCGAGGACTTCATCGGACCCTACGAGCTGAATGACTTCTTCCTCTATCACTCGTTCCGTTTCGGAGCCAGTCCGAAGAAGATCTTCATGCTCGCCAAGGAAGCCTTCCAGAACGACAAATATAAAGATGTTCGCGAAGGGACCTACGACGACGAGACCATCAAGAAATGGATGAGGAGCTTCTTCCGCCGATTCTTCCAACAGCAGTTCAAGCGTTCGTGTCTGCCCGATGGACCGAAGGTGGGTACGGTGAGCATCTCGCCACGCGGAGACCTGAGGATGCCGAGCGACGCCTGTGCGACAATTTGGCTGAATGAGTGCGATAAACTGTAGAAATCCCTTCTTAACATGCCACGAACGACCACGTGGCATAGTTTTTGCATTTTCTGAATTGTTTTACAATTAGAAAACCGAAAACCCACTCTATAGAAACATGACATTAGAAGAATTCAAGTCCTCGCTGGACACCAGCCTTCTGGACAAGGTGAAGGACGTTTGTGAAAAAGATAAGGACGTGACCGAGGCCGATGCCAAGGTGCTCTATGACTTCATCATCGACGTGGCCGTTCCCGCCCTGGGGGATGACCAGGTGGGCGAGCCGTTCCGTTACCTGAGCAGCTCGACCAATGGTGTGCGCACCGAGGACCTGCAGGCCGTGATCGGCGAAGACTTTGACGCCAACCTGTGGACAGAACTGCGCACGGGACTGGGCTTTGACCTGTTCGTGGAGCGCAGCCTGACCCCCGACTGCAAGGTGACCGACTTCAGGTTCCCACCCATGCGTGTGAGCATCCAGAAACTGATGGGCGATGGTGCCTATCGGGCCTGTGCGAGCGACCTGGGCTATCACCTGATGGAGCATTGCCAGGCAGGTGACCCCGTGCGCGACATCCAGACCATGCACCTCCTGCTCGATGGTGACGAGGCAGCCGCCGCTGCCGAATACATCAGCCAAGCTGAGGGCGAGGCATTGCGCCTGGCCACGATGACGATGGGCAATGCGCTGAAGGATGGTCCGGACTATGTGCAGCAATGTGTGTATGACATGCCGCTGGTTCAGAGCGAGAAGGTGGACCAGAAGAAGATCCTCATGCTGCAGCTGAACGACTGCATCGCCATCGTCGGCAATCCCGAGCGACAGAAGACGGTGGCCGAGAAGCTCCACAACATCATCGG
Organism: Bacteroidales bacterium; assembly: GCA_017548545.1. Classification (GTDB taxonomy): domain Bacteria; phylum Bacteroidota; class Bacteroidia; order Bacteroidales; family UBA3663; genus Liminaster. Next base: position 27,155 of record JAFYZW010000109.1, read on the forward strand.
CTCGATGATCCAGCAGGGCAACAGCGGCATCACCGTGCTGCTGGGCATTGCCAAGCTGCGTGTAGCCCAAAGTGCACGTACGCGTGCCCAGATTGCGCACCAGCAGCAGAAGGAAGACGAGGCCAAGCAGTTGGAACAACAGGCCCAGCAGACCTTCATCGGTGCCCTCAACTACCTCATGCCACCCCTGCAACAGGCCGATCCCACCACCATCAGCGACGAGCAGGTTCGCCAGTACTGGCTCTGCCTGAAGATCTGCCAGGAGATGGCACAACCCAAGGCCATCAGCCTCCTCTTCGAGGCCATCGTGAAGGTGGAGCAGGCACAGATTGCAGCCCTTGCCGACAAGCATGCCGACCAAATCAAAATAAGCATCATCGACCAGCATATCGACATGTCGAAGCTGTTCTACCAGATGCCGCAACCTCTGCAGGAGCAGTTCACCAACTATTCGGAGGGCTGCATCTCGCTCATCCAGACCTATCTCGAAGGTTTGAGCAACGAGGGAGAAGACAAGTACAAAGGCCACGATGAGGAGCTGCGCATGTGCAACTACTACCAGACGCTGGGTGAGCTCTACGACCACCTGGGCAAGACCGAGGAGAGCTACGACGCCTACACCGAGGCGCAGATACGCCAGATGCGCTACCTCGCTACCCTCAAGAAAGAGGACGAGGAGGCCGGCATACAGATGTCGCCACGCGCACTCATCGCTCGTCTCACGTTGAGTGTGACCAACCATAATCTGGGCTTGTACTATCGGAAGGAGGGCAAGTCGCAGCGTGACCTGTCGGTACTGCTTCGTTCGAACATGGACCTTGCCCTGGATTGCTTCAAGGCTTATCCGCGCGATAGCAGGGTGATCCACTTTGTGATCAATGCTGCCCTCGAACTGGGAGACCTCCAGCACAAAAGCAAGGGCATCAAGGCCGAGGTGGACACCTACACGAGGGTGATCAGCCAGTTTGGCGTGCTCAACAACCTACGCCTCGACCAGCAGCTTTGCGTCGATATGGCGATGATCCACACCAAGTGCGGACAGTGCCAGGCCGACAACAATATCCGCCGGTACAAGGATGCCCTGCGCAACCTCGACGTGGCGCAGAAGTTGTGGTCAACGCTGGCGCAGAACACCAAGAACGAGGAATTCAAGAAGAACGCCGACGCTGTGGCACAGATGATTAAGCAGCTAGGGAAATAAAGGACCCCCTCGGTCCCCCTTAGAGGGGGAGGACTTGTTCGAAGGGTTCGAGAGGTGCGAAGGGTTCGAGAGGTTCGAAGGGTTCGAGAGGTGCGAAGGGTTCGAGAGGTTCGAAGGGTTCG
>JAFYZW010000110.1 GCA_017548545.1 Bacteroidales bacterium
AAACTATTGATGTTGTTGTCAAGTCTATTGACGCTGTTCATTTGTCTATCGTCTATGTTTCTATTTTCTTCATGTGGACACGATGATGAAGATATGACTGATGAACCAGTTGTTAATGCAGATGTTTATCTATCTTGTCCCGACGACCATCATCCTCATAAAATTGATCTCGCTCTTCCTAGTGGCACTAAATGGGCTTGCTGCAATATTGGAGCCAATTCGCCTGAAGAATATGGCGGGTATTATTCTTGGGGAGACACGGAAGAGAAGAGTATTTACGATAGTGATAACTATGCTTATAATCGTAGCCTTATCGGCGATGACATAGCAGGCACGCAATACGATGTGGCATATGTAAAATGGGGCGACTCGTGGTGCATGCCTTCTCTTGAAAAGCTAAGGGAATTGGCTGATAATTGTATAAAGACATGGACCACACAGAACGGCGTGAATGGTCAACTTTTGACGGGATCGAATGGAGGTACGATCTTCCTGCCTGCCGCTGGCATTCAAAGCTGGTACGGCCCCAACTATGAGGGCAAGGAGTGTTACTTCTGGTCTTCGTCGTTCAGGCCGGGCGACGTGAACAGTGGCAGTCCGCACTGGTATCAAGCGTACAGCTACTACTTCTATTCGGAAAACACTTCTTGGAACACTTTCTACCGCTACATTGGCTTTTCTGTGCGCGCTATCTGCCGGTAGTCTCAAAATATCCCTTACTTACAAAAATTCTCCCCAAAAACAAAAAAACAAGCCGACCTTCACAGGCCAGCTTGCTGATATCTATTAACTTTGTTTCATCCTGATTAATTCCTCTCGGAAAGCATCAAAACAAAAAGCGCCTGCAAATATTTGCAAGCGCTTTTTGCGGAGAGAACGATACTTGAAACTTGAAAAAATATATGCTGATTATCAAATAGATAACCAAATTTTGTTCACTTATTACAGTTTTGTTCACACCATTTTGTTCACATCTTCTAATAATTGGCAGTTTTTTGGTTATTCTTTCTGCAAAATCGAGTTTGAGCAGAATGAGCCCACTATGACTGGTGCGAAGTGGACTTTGCAAAATAAAAATGCAAAAACGTGCTAGTTCATTATTCAATGTGAGCCGTTAGGAACGTGACATTGCCGAAAATATAGAGTACATTCTCGGAGGCGGGGACGAGGAGCGTCTCGCCTTGACGCACCTTGATGCCATTGATGTTGGCTTCGCCCCATAGGCAAACCACAACGACGAACGAATCGCAGTGGAAGTCGATCTGCTGAGCCACCTGAACCACGACGCGATGCACAACGAAGAAGGGACAGGCGATAAGCTGCGAAATAGGCTTGGTCGAATCGTAGGAAGTGCGATATTCGGGCCAAACCTGATAGTCGATGGCAGCCTTGGCCTGCTCGATGTGGAGTTCGCGCGGATTGCCATGTGCATCGACGCGGCCGAAGTCATAGACGCGGTAGGTAACGTCGCTCGCCTGCTGAATCTCGGCAAGGAAACAACCCGCACCGATGGCATGCAACCGTCCGGCTGGCAGGAAGAAGAGATCGCCTTGATGCGCCTCGTGTACGGTGATCACATCCTGCATGGGCGAGTGTCCGTTGACGGGTGGCGTGTTGGCAAGGCGCTCATAATCCTCGGGGGTGATGTTTTCCTTCAGACCAGCGTAGATCTTCGAGCCGACATCCGACTTGATGATGTACCACATCTCGGTTTTCCCCGCACAACCATGGCGCTCCATGGCAAGCTTGTCGTCGGGATGCACTTGTACGCTGAGGTCCTGACGCGAGTCGATAAACTTGACCAGCAACGGGAACTTGTTGCCATATTTCTTATAGACCTTCTGTCCCATCAGCAGGCCCTTGTATTTGTCGATGAGTTGTGTGAGGTTGAGCCCCACGTCAACGTCATCGGCGAGCCCACGCTCCTCGACTACGCTTTCGTGACCAGGCATTCCTGAAATCTCCCACGACTCGCCGATATTGGGCTGAGCCGTGTAAATGCCCTTGAATGGTGCTATCTGGTAACCGCCCCAGATGGTGGTCTTCAGATATGGGGTGAATTTGTAAGGTTTCATTTCTATCTTGTATTTGTAATTACTTCATCGGCCATTACCTGCATGTTTTTTCAATATATTTTTCTGCTGCAAAAATACACTTTTCAAATGAAATAACCAAATTTATTCAGAGAAAATAGTTATGCGTCTGTGGAAACACCATGTATTGAATAGCAATTTGCATCTTGACATCCATTGTAACATAGCATATATATTACAAACACAAAATCAGGAACACAGTAAAGATGATGGGCAAAACCACGCAGATGATCACCGAGCTTACAACACAATTCCAACCAATTCGTTCGAACCATAACAAAAAGTCCCGGGATTTCTTGAACCAATAATCACAGTCCTTTATGAAATGGCGATCAAAGCATAGGATGCCGGCCCAGAAACTAAGGACGGCGAGAGAACTAGCAAACATGCCGAACATATAGTCGATGATGTTCACTGCATCACGAATATTGATGTTCAATATAATATGTAAAATGTTCGAAAAGATAAACTTCGTATTCTAAAGCCCTAAATTACAGATCAAAAAGCACCTGCAAATACTTGCAAGCGCTATGTGCAAAATCAAGTTTGAGCAGAATGAGCCTGCAAAGCTTGTTAATAGGTGGACTTTGCATAGTAAGGATGGTTTCTTCTAGCTTCGCCTTTTTCTCTTCTGCCTCCAAAGAATAAAGACATTTTTTACCTTCAAAATTGAAATCTATGCAAAAAACACATGCAAATATTTGGAAATCTCCATAATAATATATAACTTTGCACCGCATAAAAAATGACTTTGAATAAAAAGAGGATGATATGATACCGATGAGATACTTTCATTTCCTATTATTTTTCTCCTTTTTCACTGCTTCTATTGCAAGTGTGAATCATATCCAGTTCCAGCAGTTCTCTACAGCAGAAGGACTGCCGAACAGCATGGTGCATCAAGTCATACAGGACAACGATGGTTTTATTTGGATAGCCACTTATTATGGCTTATACAGATACGATGGCTACGAGATACGTCCCTACAAATCCAACATGGAGAATCCTTCGCTCCTGCCAAGCAACAATGTCATTTGTATTGCCACTGACAATAATCAGGGATTGTGGATTGGCACACACGAGGGGATTGCCCGGCTGAATCTCCATACGGGAATGGTCAAGAAATACGAGGTGGCTGGCATCAGCAAGCAGCGCATCAATGATATTTGCATTACGAAAGACGGGAAGATGATTGCTGCCTGTATTCGCGGTGTTGTCTATTATGATGAGAAAGCCGACTCTGTATTGTTAATGAAAGATAATCACTTCCAAGGAGCCGTACCATCCGAAATCAATGTTCAGGCCATTTGCGAGGATTCACATGGCGATTTGCTTATTGCGACATGGTCAGAGGGCATCTACCGACTAAATCGTACCACCCGTCATTTCACTCATTATCCAGCGGTGGAGGGCATCAGTAGTTTTCTTACAATATACATCGATTCTCAAGAGAATATCTGGGCAGGGAGCTTCGGTTCGGGTCTTTTGCGTTTGCATTTCTCAAACGATCTTCAAGACATTACTGCCGACAGGTTTGTACATGATCCGCGCACAGCCCATTCTCTTTCTTCCGACTACGTCTATTCCATCCGAGAGGATCGGGATGACCATTCGCTCTGGATTGGCACACGCAATGGTATCAGCCTTATGACGAGCTCTGAGGCCGGAAATTTCACTAATTATACCAATGCACTTTGTGGCGACTACTTTCCTGCCTATGAGATAGGAGATGTCTTCCAGGACAGGGACGGTAAGATGTGGATCAGCACGAAGGGTGAAGGGCTGCTGACGGCAGACACTCGTTCGCGACTGTTCAGCAATATGATTCAACCCGGACAAAATGCAGGTATCAATGACTATGTGTCGGCTATCTTTGTCGAAGAGAATGGTGCGATATGGACAGGACTGGGTTATGGCGTACATTATCGAGCGTTTGACAAGGAGACGACATTGCTTTCCGACCGACGTGTTTATCACATCACGCAGAGCCATCAGGATGGACATATCCTCATTTCCACCCACGACGAGGGTTTGCTGGAGTGCAAGCAAGGGCGCATCCTGAAACAATACAAGAAGGATGACAGTCCATTTATCCCTCATAATCTTGTTACGATGACCCTCGAAGACATCAGGGGCAATCTTTGGGTGGCCTCCTATCGCGGCCTTGGCGTGAGGTATGCAAATGGAGAAGCCTGTAATCTGCACGACCTGAAGGATATTCCCCCTGCATTGCAAGGCGAGATTTCGAACATGACAGAAGGTGGGGACGGTACTCTATGGATAGCCACAGCAAATCATGGTATCGTGCATCTGACAGGAGGATTCAAGGATTCCAGTGAGATAAAGTACGACATCTATGATCAGGAAAGTGCAAATTGCCCGTTCAACACCATATTGTGCATGAAATACGACCGGCAGGGAAGAGTTTGGGCTGGCACCGAGGGTTGCGGGCTCTGTCTGTACAATGCAGCAGCCGACCGGTTTGAGAGCATACACCAGACTTACAATCTTCCTGGTGATATGGTCAATAGCATTGAGGAGGACAAATACGGGAACCTGTGGATAGGCACCAATCAAGGACTGGCAAGGATAGTATTTTCTCATCAGGGAGAGAACAATGTGCGAATATTTACGACCGCCGATGGCCTTCCAGATAATTTCTTCCTTCCAAATGCTGTCTTTCGTTCGGGCGACTTGCTATATTTCGGTTGCGGAAGGGGCTACATGACGATACAGACAAAAGACAATGTCCCCACCGACAATCCTCATATTCCAGTCATCACACGTCTGTTGCTCAACGGCAAGGACATCGGCTTGCATGGCATGGCCAGCCACTTGGTGATTGAGCCCTCCATCAGTGATTTCACACTCTGCTTTGCAGCTTTATGCTATACCGACCAGCAGCATTGCAATTATGCTTACCAATTAGTCGGCTATGATGCAGATTGGCACTATACTTCGGCCGACAACCGTCGCGCCACCTACACAAATCTGCCTCCTGGCGATTACGTGTTCCAACTAAAGGCTACCGACGAGGAAGGGGTATGGAGCAAAATACATTCTATGGACATTGAAATAGAACCTCCCTATTGGCGCACTTGGTGGGCCTACCTTATCTATG
>JAFYZW010000111.1 GCA_017548545.1 Bacteroidales bacterium
AGCATTCTGACGGGCGACAGAGTACTTCCGCAATCTGATAAAGCATTCTGACGGGCGACAGAGTACTTCCGCAATCTGATAAAGCACTATGACGGGCGACAGAGTGCTCTATGACGTAGAAGATCGATAATTTACAGTGGCGACCGACTTTCCACCGAAGGATAATCACTGGTCCTAAATGTAGAAAAGCATTTTCCAATCATCGCATGTCCCCCAACGACCGTTGGCGGACATTTTCCCATCGCGTCATGTCCCCCAACGAACGTTAGCGGACATCCTCTCATCGCGCCATGTCCCCCAACGAACGTTAGCGGACATCCTCTCATCGCGCTATGTCCCCCAACGAACGTTAGCGGACATCCTCCTTTCGCAGCATATCCTCCAACGACCGTTAGCGGACATCCTCTCGTTGCAACATGTCCTCCAACGACCGTTAGGGGACATCCTCCTTTCGAACCATGTCCTCCAACGAACGTTAGGGGACATCTTTCCATCGCATCATGTCCCCCAGCGAAAGTTAGGGGACATCCTCCTTTCGAACCATGTCCTCCAACGAACGTTAGGGGACATGCCATGGTAAAACAGCAAAAGCGCAGCACACACGATGCCGCGCCTTCGGATGGATAGTTTGAGTGAAAATAGACTGGTTCTTTATACTTCGATGTGGAAATAGTCAAGTTAATTCAGGGCAAGACACTGATTATGGAGAATAGAGCGAGAAAGGGCTGACTATTATATGCTATGATGTGAGAAATGATCAAGTTTTTTTCAGGGCAAGACGCTAAAGCGTAATCGAGACTCACCTACCTCCCGTCAGCAGACGACACAGCGGAGGAGCGAGCCGTCTGAGGGCAACATACACGGCAAGGCAGAAGAGGATGGTGATGGATGGAACAATGAAATAGAGCAAGAGCAGCGTGCCGACATCCGGGGTCAGGTGCAGCACGGTGAAGATCACCTTGCCGATGTCGTCCATGACGAGGGTGTGGAGGGCAAACACGAGGAAGCTGCTCCCTGCAAGCATTGCACTGGCTCTCGCCTTGCCCGTCTCAACCAAATATGTGGCGATACGGACGATGGCGACGATGCCCAGGACGATGCCAGCCTTGTGGATGAAGATGTTGTATTCCCATCCTTTCGTCAAGGCGTCGGCAATGGCTAAGGGCAGATAGATGAGTGCGACGGGCCATAGCTTGGGGATCCCATTCAAGGGACTCAGCCCTCGGATGCCGTAGTATGCGCCCCAGGAAAAGAAGAACACGGCATCGAGCAGCATCGTGCCCCATCCGTCTCCCCACATCGGAAACAACAGTGGACGAAGATACCAGACGGCGCCAAGAACAATGACAAGCCAACGCCCAGCTCGCCTGACTAACCACCAGACGACGGGGGCAAGCAGCACCATGACCATCAGGTCCCTCACGTACCACAGCGGGCCGTCGGCGGGATAGGGAAGTTCGGAGACCATACCATCGTTCTCAGGCGTGACGAGGATACCCCTGTTCCAGTAATTGTCGAAGAAGGTGCGGAAGAGCCGTAGCGGCGTAAGCTGCACCTCCATCAGATGTGCGCTGGGGAAGACTGTCGAGAGGAAGGGCAGACGATGGGAGAGCTGGACGAGCACTGCTATCACATTCCACAACAGATAGGGGACGAGGAGCGTGCTTGCGCGAGTGCTAAGCTTGCGGAGATAGACATCGGTATCGAACGATCCCCCACGGAAGAACAGATAGCCCGAGATGATGTAGAACAACGGGACTGCAGTGCGGGGCAGCACGTCGCTGAAGAAGGCGGTGACCCAGCGGAACCATTCAGGCGCGTCGAGCCCGTAGGTCACGCCATGCAACGAGAAGCCGCGCACGCCCATGTTGTAGTGGATGAAGACCACGAACACGGTAAGCGGGAAACGCAGCAGGCTGATGGTCTCTGATATTAGCTTGTCTTCCTTCATTTCCCTTTTATCACGAATTATCGAATTATAGAAGGTGTGCTACTGATTTTTGATGATGTATTTTTTGCCACCTCGTATTATGAGTCCAGTGCTGCCATAGATGACAGGGATGCCGTGGACGTTGAAGATGGGTTCGAACGGTTCAATGGAATCGCGAATTACTGCATCGATGGGGAGTCCCCCGATCTCCTCGGCGATGTGCTCGTCCAGCCATGCCTCTCGGCCCTCGAACCATGAGCGTGCCATGTCAAGGTGCTCGGTGATTCCATGGTATTCGCTGCGCCATCGTTCTGCATCGAGGCGCATTGAGGCATCGACGGCCTTGGCTTCCTCCGAGGCTGCGAACTCTTCGATGAAGGACAGCATACCCTCAAACACGTCGTTTCGTCGCTCGTTCCATAGCTCACGATACGTCCTTCTGAAGGTGTCATCCACGCTGGCAAGCATTTGATGGAAGAAGAAGCGTTCCCTATGGACGTTGGCCCAGGCGCCCTCCATTCGGAAGATGGTGTCGAAGTCCCACAGCACGGGCATCCGCACCTTCGAGTCGAGCGTGTCATAGCGTGCGATGAAGAGGTTGGAGCCGTAGCTGTCCCACGTGCCGAGGATGTCGTGCGTAAGCAGCCAGCGGGCGAAAGACTCCACGTCGATACGTTCCGCATATCTGTCGCCTGACAGCGTTTCCTCCAATCGGGTCAGTTCTCCTGTGAGCCAGGCGAACTGTTCCCCGGTGATGTCGTCCGCATCGGGATACTTGAACGTCCAGCCGAAGGGATTCAGGAAGGATGGGATGTAAAGGTCCTCGTTCCAGAAGTAGGCATCCGATTCGGCGATGTAACCGGTCTTGCTCACGTTGATGCGGCAGTGCGTGTTTCGTTCCACGGGTTCGCACAGCAGGTAAAGGCCGCGATAGTCGCCGTTCATTACTACGTTGACATATTGATAACCTGGTGTCCACTCCATCCCCATCAGTCGGCATGTCTCGTAGCCGATGCATTGCCGCAGGTCGGAATCCTTGATGAGCAGCCAGTCCTTGTCGGAATACGTCTCGTCGTTGCCGCGCAGCAACAGATCGTCGCCGACTTCCAGCTTCACCTTGTAGGGCTTCTTCTGGGGATAGGCGCTCGAGTTGCCGCGTATCTTGATGCGCATTCCGCTGACATTCTTCTCGTAGGAGCCGCTGTCGTAGAACACTTCGTCGCCTAATGTGATAGTTAGCCGTCCCGGCACTTTTGTTGCGTTCTTGATTCCGTAGCCCGCCATTCCCTCGGGATGATCAACATACTCGCACGTCGGCTCCTCGCTGTCCACAGTCTCTATTGTGATAACGGGAAGCTTGAGGGCAAGTATGTCCTCCAAAGTGTAGTCTGCGTGTGCAGCCTGAGCGATAGGTAATGACAAGGCCAGCAGTGAAAGCATCGCTGCTGCATATTTGACGGTAAGGTATCGTAAGCTTGACATAGGCCTGAGGTTACACGATAGCGCCACTGGCATCCGTCCACTGACCGTTACCCTTCGACCATATTGGCTTGCCAATTGTCGTATCGAAGTAGTACGTGCCAGCTGCTGCATTAGCGGGGCGCCCTGATGTTATGCCTGAAGGCGCGGTGGTCGCTACGGTGGTCAGACCAGTCCATTGACTATAGGGCTTGTCGGGGAACGAATTGCTACCGTTCACCATCGTCACCAGATTGTTAATTTGGTTGCACTGAATCTGCATATCGCAATGATGCCAATTGCTATTGGCGAATTGAAGATACAATCCGTAGTTGGTGTCGACATACACCGTAACGAAATCCTTGCCCTTCACCGTCTTGGTGCATGTCCTTGCAGGGAAGTTGATTCTAATCTCAACCACGGAGTCATCGAAGCCGTTTCGAATCGTGAAAATCTGGTTTTGGTACATGACCGGAGAGGTTGGGTAACCCAAGCTGACGTGATAGACATTGGTAGTAGTGGGACGTATGTATGCCCATGGCTGCAGGCTGTAGCACCTCCTATCACCGTCTGCTTCAGTAAAGCAAGTCTGCAGAGGATTCTCCACATCCACCAGTTCAAGTGACGGGCTGGTCCATGGCAATGCCTTGAAAACGTTGTTTACGTAATATCTCACATGACCACTCTGGCCAAACTCCACATGCTCATTTTTCTTGAGAGCCAGGAACGTATAGTTCGGGAATGGGGGGTCAGTTGTCCATTTTACACCATTAATCCAAGAGCCCCAATCAATTAGTATTCCGTTATAGCTAACAGGAAGAAGTGCATAACATGTCGCTGTCCCTCTTTTCCTAATGACATACACAGCAAGGCCGTCAGTGAAAGACGGGGTCATTCGCAAACAAACACACTTCTTTTTGGAAGAGACGGAGACTGAAACGGGTGATGACGTCACATCCACGGAAACACAGCATGAGTCGGCAATCTTGTTGACCAGCTTGATTTCATAGGAATAATTACCAGTCTGCGGGAAAATATCGCTGTCTTGATCCCAATTAATAACTTCGGGTTGATTCTGAAGACTGTAATCCTCCGTGGCCAATCTTAGTGTGTTTCCCTTGTTAACATCAACAGTGGAACTCGAGAGGTCAATGACTCCACGCCTGAAGTGTGTCTCGTAGATATGGCCTCCGTAGCTGAAGGTGAAGCCTGTGGTTGGCCTCATCGCCATATCTCCGATGCTAGGGCTGAAAAGAATGGTCTTCACATCTCTATATTCGATAAGCGGGAATCCATTGTTTCCGATTGCAATTTGTGGGTAGCAAGTTGTGCCATAATTCAGCACCTGATTAGCAATGACGAAGTTGACATTATCAAGGGAGACTGTATTCGCGCACGGTTTAAAATTGCTATTTGTCTCCTGTAGAATAAGGGAACATTCGTATTTTGAAGAGCTGACGAAATAGCAGTTTCGAATTGAAATGCTGGAATAGTTGACAAAAAGGGAGAATCGTTCGTTGTGATTGCTGACGTACTCTACCTCAGAACAACGCCAAATGACACCATCAGCATGAATACAGTTCGAGACGGTAAGTCCGAAAGTCATATCGAAGTAGATTCCAAGTATTCTCAAATTTGTATTACCTTCTTCAAGATTGGAGTACCCACATTCGTTAGTTAACTGTTCAACGCGCCAAGAATCTCCGTGGCAACGCTTGTTTATCAAGTAAGGAATCTGTGGAACGTATACTTGTGAGTCATTTATAAACCAAACCGCTGTAACCCTTTTAATGCTGACTGAATCGAGATAGCAAACTTGGGTGGAATTATTGCTCAAAGGAATAGAACCATCTGGAGTACAGACAACTGGGCAGATATGGCTTGTGAAAATATCGTGAATGACCATCGGGGCTGCAAGATAAATGAAGCCTAAAATGGTATTAGGATTTGAGTCATCATAGTTGCCTACTTTTACGTTGTTGATTGTACCCAATCGAGCAGGATAATCAAAACACAAGCAGTGATTGGTCTTGTGCCAATTGACAAAAAGTATGAAGCGGCAATCGTCCGAGCTACCCGAACCAGAGGGATTGGGTTTACTGAAATTACCAATAGTTCCCAATTCAGGCAAGAGGGTGCAACCGTTGAAATTAACAGAGACACCCAGACGCAAGAAAAGACTCCTTTTAAGTTTATACCTTTTTGTCCCGTTGAACTCTATTGTCGCATGGTTATGGATGTGCTGTTCATAGGTCCCGTTGGGTAACTCAGTGAAACGAAAAGTCATCTCAAGGGCATCCGTATCATCGGTGATACCATCTCCTTCTGCGCCGAACCATTCAGGCCGTACTATTCCATCAACAGTCCGACCATAAATCGTGCCGTTGGTGAGGGTGCCGCCATCAAACTGGATATAACTTGAGATGTTGAGGTTATATGTTGCCCCATTCAAATCAAAGTTGGCACAGATTACAAAAATAGTGTTAGCTGCATTAAATGTCGTGCTTGTAATAGTGGAGCTAGAATCTAAAATCACTCGTGTCATAATGGTAAAATTTTGGTTACAATTATTGTTATTACAAAAGATGGCAAAGTTAGATGGAACGTCTTGCCCAGGCACAAACAAGATTGACTTATCTGACTACGAATCTTGCACCTTCCTTTACCTTGAAGCCGCTGGATAGTCTCAGAACACCGGTTTTCTCGATGGTGATGTCGGCATCATTATCGACGGTGAAAGTTGAGTTGGCCTCTCCTCCGAGTGTTGCACTCGAAACATAGACGTATCTTCTTCCATGAACAACCGCCGAGCCGTTCTCCAGATGCAGGATTTCAGGGATGTGATTCAATGCCTTCAAGGTGATCAGCTTGCCCTTGCCATTCGGGATGGTCAGATTGCTGTATGAGGGATGGAATGTGTATAAAGCGACATCATCATTTCCCCACACATCCCTAACAGCCACTTCAACGGTATCGCTGTATGCTGTGAAAGATAGACTTGTGTCGGATGTACTGTTGTCGGTCTTCACGATGTTTCCGAAATAATTGGGAATGTTTGTCCACATGTGCAGTTCTGGACAACCTATGAGGTTCGTCGTCATAGACATAAAATGCTTGGTATAATTGTTATCTCTTTTAGCATAACTCAAAGCCTCACCCAAGGAATACTTCTTCATTTTTGCATTGAAGAGCTTCTGCAAATTGTGGGATGAAGAGGTCAGACCAATTCTCGTATTCCCGATCAAAGCAGGTCCACCATAATCCTTTCCCAACGTAAACGATTGTCCAATATTGGGATGCCCACTAAAAACTGGACGATAAATATCAAATGGAGTAATAGTACAAGAAATAGAATAAACAATGGCAGGGTAATCACTATTGTTCAGATTGTCGATTCCATTTCCATTTTCACGCCTTATATAAGGAATGGTATCAGCTTGAACCGATGTGATAGCGTATGTATTGGCTTTTTGGATGCTATCGGTTTTTGTTGCAATAGCAAAGGGATGACCATGTCCCATCCAATTCAAATATCCATAATGCGCAATATTCATCGAATCGACTACTTGGGTGCCTGTAGGGAATAACGGATTCATATCATCAGCACTGGGGTACTCGCTGAGAACAGTGTTGGTTGTAAATACATCGTTGCATGTGCTAATCAAGTATTGGGCCTGATTATCGTCCTGCATTTGGTCAGACTGGCAATAGAACGCTTTCTTCAAATATGCGAAATCTCCTTTACCGGGATTCCTCTCATATCCGAGCAGTTTGTCCGTATTGTTTTCGATGTCCCTGCTGTTCTCACACAACAACCTGCCTACAAACAGTTCAGGGCTATAGTTCATAGTGTAAGGCTCACCATAGTAGCTGTCATGATCACGGTTCCAGTTGGAGTTTAGTTCGCTGAAATACTGATCAGTGGGAACATTCCCAGCATCCCAAATCTCTTTATATTCCCATGTATCATATTTGGCTGTCCCATATCTGATGGGAAGGATACTATAATTACCCCCAAAGAAGACATACCTGCCTTTCCCTGACTGATATGCGTATTGAAGATATTGCCTGACTTTTCCGGCATCATCATTGATTCCGGATACTGTATCTCCGTAGCAGTAAGAATTCGAAAGTATGGACTCTATGGATACTGCACCTGCATCTATGCCCTTTGTGCGTTTCCATGCAATAATTCTCTCGAACGAGGGGATAAGGCTATCTCGTGTTATGACACAATACTCATAGAAAGGAAGGCCTATTGAACTGCGCGATAGTTTAGCTCGCTTGTTTTGATTCTTTTTATCGGTGGTTTATTTTATGGTAATAGTCATGGATTGCGATAATTCAACTTTATTTAGCTTTGGTAGATATACAATTGGATAAATGGCAATGACAATCTCATTGCTCATACCCGCGTCATTAGTTGTATATGCTACCGATGCAACCTTGTTTGGAAATGGATCATCCTTCGAATATACCCCTTCATTCGGCCAAGCGAAGCCTGGATCACTAGCAAACAATGATGTGATGGCTTGCTCTTGAACAGGAATAATTGAATAATCCAAGTCAAAGGTCTTGATGGTTCTATTCAAAACATCCACTTCAATATTTGTTGCTCCAAAAGGCAGAGGGACACTTTCATAATAAATGGGAAGTAAAGGCATACCAGGTTCTTCTGATTCAGTATCGATTCCCTCGTATTTCAATTTGCTATAGATGGAATCGTTCTCGCATTTCACAAAGGATACGGAAAACTTATCCGCATCAAAATGAAGAGTTTTTACCACCTTATGATTAGAAGCAAGTATTTCTAGAGAAATACCCGCAAATATGACGAATATATAGTATCTCATATCCTTCTTTTTTATTTCACCATGTGCCAAGTGCCATCAGCATTCCATATCTGCAAATCATACCCACCTATTGAATTCCTCTTTAAGCGAATGGGGCGTTTTCCTTGACGTTCTTCAATGCCAATTTCATTGATTCCATCAGTATTGTTTTCCTTGCTATATAGCAGGACTTCTCTTGTGAAATCTAGAAGGAAGGTGTCACCGCCACCAGTGATTGGCTCCCAGTAATATTTCAGAATACTGTTTGTACCACCAATTCCGCAAATGATGTAGGCACCATACAACTTTTTTGGTTTCCACATCTGGTATGTTTGACCATCCTCGAGTACTTTTTCTTCAATCGTATTTATCACTTCACAAAATTCTTCGTCGAACTCGCACGTTTTGTACTCCTTTCCTTCCCACCAGTCGAAGTCGTACAAGAGTCCGTTTTCATACTCAGATAACCAAATATAGACTAGAGGCCCCTCTTCTCTGAGCAAACAGTACCGTTTGCCATTGGCGAGCACCTCATTGTAAGCGAAACCATCTACCTCTACCACGTCTTTCACAACGTAAGTGGTTGTGTCCCATTCTTCCCACCAATAGCCTCTCGTCACCTCAGTCCATGTTGTGCCAGTTGGGTAATACTTATTCTCTCCCATTGTT
The DNA here is from genome assembly GCA_017548545.1 of Bacteroidales bacterium. GTDB lineage: Bacteria > Bacteroidota > Bacteroidia > Bacteroidales > UBA3663 > Liminaster. The sequence goes on from JAFYZW010000111.1 coordinate 8,890, forward strand.
TGCATGCCGATGAGGATCAACAATAAAGCAAATGATATCTTTTTCATATTAGGAATAGTATTATGTTAATAATAATTTCTTGTACAAGACTCATTTACGATTTCATAATCATTAGTTATTGAACTATCATTTGTCTTGAGCTGATGGGTTGACCATCTGCTATCAAGGTATAAATGTAAATGCCCTTGCCCAACTTGCTGGTATCAACAGTTAGTTTACCGTTGCCACGAACGTCTATATTGCAGCTATCTACAAGTTTTCCTGAGATGCTGTAGATATAGAGCCTAGCAGATTTGACTGCATCGGGCAGCATGTACTCAATCTCACAGCTACCATTGGTTGAGAGTTGTACTTCTTTGGAGGAATTTGCTCCAAAATCACCCATTCCTGTCTCAGGCCCCATTCCCTTGACAAGGCCACCTTCCCCTCTCAATGCCTTGACCTCAGCATCAAGCTGCTGGACGGTTTGGATAAGCAATGGGATCAAGCCTATGTAATCCACGCTCAAGCCACCTTCGGAGTCTTCGTGAACAAGCTCAGGATAAACTTTCTGAACATCTTCAGCAATGAAACCGAAATGGGGACGTTCTGAAGCTTTCTTTTCAGAAACCATCTTTTCAAGTTCAGCCATCGACTCGGAAGAGATTGTATCTATTACTTCAGACTCTAATTCTTCAGAATATACTTGCTTATATTCAACAGGCGTGAGAGACATGATTCCTTGGTAGCTCCTTTCGCTGTCCAAATTACTAACATCAGTTACATTTGCAGCACTGGAAGGCACAGTAATATTGGGCGCTGTTATTATCCCTGTTGCCAGGACTGGACCGACAAAATAACCAGCATAGCGACCATTTATGGAAGGATAAAGAGGCATAGTTTTACTAATTGTGCCGACTATTGCTCCACCATTTTGGACACCATCGAGTACACCAAATACTCCATAATTATATCCATTTGAACAGTTAGCAGCAGTACCGAGAACTCCAATACTGCGCCCTACACCTGATGAAGTCAAGTGTTTGGCATTACCAATTACGCCAACACGATTGAGGTTCGACATATTGTTGGTAATAATGTTTTCTGAATAAATACCATATTCTCGGTTTCCAGTGTTGACAAAAACGGTCGCATTATTAAGCCCAGCGCCATTGACACTAAGCTGAGAATTGTAGCTCGTGATGGTATCACCAACACCAATGTTACCGTTGACATCAACAGTAAGCTGTGCCGATGCACTTGTTGCCATAATACAGCTGAAGGATAATAATAGTATTTTTTTCAAAATTGTGAAATGTTTAATTGTGAATTTATTGTTTGTTTCCTATTTTAATTCAAGAGAAGATGATTAGGTATAGACTGTTCTATTCTAATGTATATTCGCCATAAAGTATTGTTCCATTCTGGAGATATAGATAGATGGTATAGTCTGCTGGGGTAACTGGGAGTCGGATAGTCATGGTTTGAGTACCCGATGGCTTGTGCCAAGTGCCGACTACAATATCTCCATCACATAACTCGGCATCTGCAGAACCTAAGGAGCAGAAGAAAGTGATAATCACAGCTCGATCATCATAAACGATTGCACTGGCAGGGATATTGAATGACCCATTTCCCAAAGGATTAATAATTGGTGGATTATTCTCTTCTTCAATATATGTGAATTGGATGTATCCTATCGGAATGAGATCCGAGCTAGCTTTTATGGTTTGAAAGAGTAAAAAAGCAGCCAAAAGAATCTGGCAACAAAATGAGATTTTTTTTGCATTATTCATAATGGTAAGTTTTATATTAATTCGGGTGCAAAATTACGAAAATAAAATAACCGCGTCAAGAGATTCTTAACGCGGCTTTTTGCCAGATTGTTGAAAATAAAGTGTTTGAGGGGTTAAAATTCTTTGTTTTTACCCTCATTTTTAAGTTTGGGTATTGGCTTGGGAGCTGGTCCTCGTTCCTGAGGAAAGCGCTTCAGGAGGTTTTGGATTTCGTGAGAAGAGGATGCTGCTTCGGTCAGTTTACGCTTGATTTGTGACTTGGTGGACTGGAAGGCTGCCTCGCTGGCACACCCAGCATAGGCCCATAGTCGTTTTGAATCGAGTTTTCGCTCACTAATCAGCAAACATATTACCTTATGGCGCGTTGTAAGACCGAGCTTGTCCAGTTCGTCGAGAAGACGGCGACGAGCTGGTGAGGACTCCCGGTAGATTGCAAGTAACTCCTCATAAATGGTAGAAGGCCAAGGTGTCCCCTCATCTAGAAGGAAGAAGTGGCGCAGCATATCTACAATTTGTGCATGAGAAGATTGATTTATTGCAAGCGAATTCCTTAGTTGTCGCTTCAGTTCCTCCTCTCTGTCTTTGCTTGCTGACATCTGTTTGTCTATACTTAACTTGCTTTGGGCAAGGTCTGTAGCATATTGGTCCATCTTGGCATTGATGCTGGCGATGCGATATTCCAGTTGTCGAGTAAGTTGTACACGATGAATCCACAGCAGGAGTAGGAGGAGAATGACGATGAGTGCAACAAAAAAGATTGCGGCAACAACCAACTCGTGATGGCGTTGTTGAAGCAGGCGTTGATACTGGCTACGAGCCTCGGCAACTTTCTTCCCAAGTTCTGATTTTCTGACAAGTTTCTGCTGTGTCGAGAATTCTTTATAGAAGGCTAGAGCTGAATCGGGCTGCCCTAACTTCTCATATAAGTTGGATAGTCGCAAATAAGCCATAGTAAGAACCTCGGGCTTGTCTTCGGAGAGTGAGACTGTCCACCGAAGCAGACTGTCAACCTTTTCATAATTCCCTTGCTCCATTAGGTAATCAACAAGAATGATATAAATGCGACAACTGTCATTCCGTGAGCAATTCTCTAAGGATATTCGGTTCAACAAACTTTCACTTCGCTCTTTCTCGAGCCCAAATTTTTGGTGATAATAAACGGTATTTGCATATAAAGAAGCAAGGGAGCGAGCATCAAGATGCACCGCAAAATTAAGTGCTCGATTGGAATAGTAGAGTGCCGAATCACCCTTTTCAAGAGTATAGTAGGAGTAAGCCAAGTGCGTATATGATATGGCAATCTCCGCTGAATCGCCATTCTGACTAACATTGTCCGCTTCTTTGCGAAAATAAACAAATGCTTGAGGATAGTTTTCATTCCGCACGTTGATTATAGCAAGACGGTTAAAAACGACCCCTTTCAAATAAGGATTTTGTAGTAATTCCAAATTATACTCGACTTCCATGAACAAACGATAAGCCTTGGCCATCTCGGCTGTATATGCCTCCATATTAGGCTTCAATTCCTGCGCCCTATCGTGATGGCGTATGCCTTCATAGAGCATACATTCGGCTTGCTGGGGCGAGGAAGTCAAAGAAGAAAGGGTGGTGTCGCCCTTAGCCAAGTCGGGGAGATAATAACTGGAGGCAATGTCGAGGAGCGAATCGCAAATGACCTTCTCGGCATGGTAACGTTCGCCCACTTCCTGTAGCGCTTGTTCAGCACGCTCCATCGCCTGTCTGTCCTGGCAGCAAGAGGTGAGCATGAGGACGACAAGTGTAAGAAATAGAGTATAGAGAATATTATTTGAAGAAGATGGCATTGACGGTGAGGTAGATGAGCATGGCAGGTGCCGCCATGAGCAGGGAGTCGAAGCGATCCCAAAGACCGCCGTGTCCGGGCAGGATGCGGCCGGAATCCTTGACGCCTACAGCGCGCTTAACGAACGACTCGAAGAGGTCGCCAAAAGTGGCGAAGATGCTGACCGTAAGCGCCATGCCTATCCATGAGAGATGCGAGAGACGAACACCTTCGTGCAGGCTGATGCCGAGGTGGCGCCAGATATAATTGCCGTAGGAGAGTATCAGTCCCAACAACATGGAAAAGACAATGCCGCCGATGAGTCCTTCCCATGTCTTCTTGGGCGAGACGCGCGGGAAGAGTTTGTGGGTCTTCATTAGCTTGGAGCATGTCATGCCGGTGAGATAAGCCCCTGTGTCGTTGATCCAGATGAAGAAGAACAGCGAAAGGATGAAGATGGGGCAGTAGTCTTTCCACATGTCGTCCATTGGGAAGGCCTTGGTGTGGAAAGCGATGGACGAGAGCATGGCCATGGGGCCTGCGATATATGCCTGGCCCATGATGATGAAGGCGAGTTCACGGAGTGGGTTGACCTGGCGGGTGTAGAGACGACTGATGAACATCAGCATCATATAGGCCAGATAGACAATGAAGACAGCGTGGGGCGTAAGGTGGGCTGCTGTGAGGAAATAACAGATGAAGAGCAGCATGCCTCCAAAGCTGTGGACGGGTCGGAAAATATCACATTCTCGCGACACGTTGATGAGCGTGAAGTACTCCCAAAGGATGCCGAACGTGAGGATGGAGAAGAAGATGACGAAGGTGTAAGGGCCCGTCAGGATGGCCCAGATCATCAGAGCGACCAGAAGAAGGCCGGTGATGGTGCGTTGAATCAAACTGGGGAGTTTCATTGTTATTTTTATGCCGGGTTCGAGGGGTTTGAGGAGTTTGAGGAGTTTGAGGGGTTCGAAGGGTTCGAGGGGGTTGAGGAGTTCGAGGGGTTTGAGGGATTCGAGGGGTTCGAGAGGGGGGCGGCCTGTTTTTCGGTGACTTCGCTCTCTTTGAGGAGTTCGTCGGTGCGGGACGTCCAGGGGCGTGGGCCGAAGATGTGCTCGACGTCTTCGGTGAAGATTACTTCGCGCTCCTCAAGGGTTTGAGCGAGACGGTTGTGACCGTCCTGATGCTCGATGAGGAGTGACTTGGCACGTTGGTACTGCTCGGCGATGATCTTGGAGATCTCTTCGTCGATGACCTTGGCGCGCTCTTCGCTGAAGGGCTTGGAGAAGCTGTATTCCTGGCCGGTGGAGTCGTAGTAGCAGACGTTGGGCATGGCGGTGCTCATGCCGTAGTAGGCTACCATGGCGTATGCTTGCTTGGTGACACGTTCGAGGTCGTTGGCTGCGCCGCTGGAGATGGCACCAATGAAGAGCTCTTCGGCTGCACGTCCGCCAAGCAGGCCGCAGATCTGGTCGCACATGGCTTCGTAGGTGACAATCTGTCGCTCCTCGGGCATATACCAAGCTGCTCCGAGGGCGTTGCCACGGGGCACGATGGTGACCTTGACGAGGGGATTGCCATATTTGAGGAACCACGAGATGGTGGCGTGACCGGCTTCGTGGACGGCGATGCTGTGCTTCTCTTCCTGAGTCATCACCTTCGACTTCTTTTCCAGACCGCCGATGATGCGATCGACGGCTGCGTTGAAGTCTTCGGCATCGACATGCGTCTTGTTGTTGCGGGCAGCGATGAGCGCGGCTTCGTTGCAGACATTGGCAATGTCGGCACCCGAGAATCCGGGTGTCTGGCGGGCAAGCTTCTTGATGTCGAGGTCGGCAGCAAGACGGAGCGGACGAAGGTGAACCTGGAAGATCTCGATGCGATCCTGCAGTTCGGGCAGATCGACGTGAATCTGACGGTCGAAGCGACCGGCACGGAGCAGGGCCTTGTCGAGGATGTCGGCACGGTTGGTGGCGGCACGGATAATCACACCGCTGTTGGTGCCGAAACCGTCCATCTCGGTGAGCAGCTAGTTGAGCGTACTCTCTCGCTCGTCGTTGCCGCCCATGCTGGTC
>JAFYZW010000112.1 GCA_017548545.1 Bacteroidales bacterium
CATCAGAGCAGATGTTTGCCGCCGGCTTCCTTCAGATTCCGCGTCGCCACGGACACCTTTGCCTTTGGCTGTAGCCTTCCCGTTATCAGGGCGGCTAGGGGACTTGCACCCGTTAGAATATGCCCATGCTGGGCGAACCAAAATAGGGGGAGCCGAAAATTCGGCTCCCCCTATTTGGCTAGAAAATCTAGATATTCTAGAAATTCTAGATTCTCTAGACTCAATAAAACAGCCAATCCACGGCATCCTCACTTCCGCCAAGGCCTACATTGCGTGCCTTGACCTGCGACTTGGTAAGACCAAGGACGAGGATATATCCTTCGGGTAGGATGAGCTTGTGATGTCCTGCCTCGAAACTATAGGTATGCACATTGGCCAAAGGCTGTCCTGCCAGCTTGATGGCATTCTGCAGCTGTGGTTCGGCCTGTCCGTATTCGTTGGCCGAAGCGTCTGTCTCAAGCTTGGGAGCCTTGGCATAACGGCTCTGGTCATCGCGGAAATAACCTACCAGCACCTTCAAAGGTTCCTTGGCCTCAAACTCCAGCACGAAACCTTGATCCTCGACATTCTCACCTTGCAGGACCTGCTGCACGTGATTGCGTGGCCTCTGTGCTTCGAACGTCAAAGCCGTAAGCCCTTTCAGTTCATCGGCCAAAGCTTCCACTTTATTGTCTGGTAAGTTGGTGAAAAGCTGCGTGCCGACATCGAGGCGCATAGGTTTCTGCGGACTCATCAATACATAATCAGCATCCAGAAGCGGCTCCACCTTGGCCGCTTCGTTTGCAATCTTGCCTGCGGCCTTGTCCTTGAGCACTTGGATATTCGTCTTGAAGGCTTCCAACTCTTTTTCGTAATGTGGCAGCATTTCTGCCCACGTCTTGTTCTTCCCGTCGTCGCCTCCGATGGGAATGCGGCGTTGTGCCGTCTGCATCGAATTGGCATAGAGATAATGACCCTCGGTCAGTTTCACCAGCTGACGCCAATGCTCCAGGCTCTTTTCGAGCAAAGGAACGGCCTGATCAAGGTAAGCGATACATTCCATCTCGGGTCCCGCCTTCAGCTTGTGGCTCCACTGATAGTCGAGCACGAGCTTGGCAGCCTGTACCTTATAATACATGAATTGCGAGAACTCGCGATAGCAGGCCATGTCGTTGCGCAGACGCAGGAACTCGTCACGATTCTTCGTCATCCTTCCCTTGTCGGCACGCAAGATGGCCGAAAGCGCTGCATCACCGTGGTCCAGACATTGTTCGACAATGTCGAGCGGATATTCGCCATTGGGCACATGAGGCGCACCTGTCCATTCGCGCTCCACCCATTCGATGAGCTTCTCTCCTTCCGGACCGCAACTCTCGTAGAAACCCGGATAAATGGTATATTTGTACGGATTGACCAACTGGCTCATGAAGAGTCCCAGGAGCAATGTCTCGCGATTGCCTTCGGTGATGCCGAAGCGTCGCAATAGCTTCGGAGCAATCTCGCCCGAAGCCTCGTAGGCCTGACGTATTTCGTCAGCAACCTCCGACGTCGTGCCATAGAAATCGGCGATTCGTTCGTCCCAATAGGCAATCTCCTCTGCACGGTCACGTCCCTGCTTCCATGCATAGCGACCCCATTCGGCAAACCACAACCAGTCACGATCAATCTGCATCTCACGCTTGCCGCCGCCGAGATCATCAGCCGTATAAGGATGATCCCAATAAGAAGCTTGTGGGAAGAGGTGCAGCGCATTGGCACCATGCACACGATGCATGGCACCCACGGTCTTCTGGACGAAGTCGGGCGACGCCCAGCGCCATGGTTCCAGGTTGGCAAGGATATGCACGTTCTCAACATGCACCGAACCAAGTTCCGAGAGGTCCTTGTGGATCTTGGCCCATGGACCGCGCGGCTGATAGGTGGTCAGCGACTCTCCGTTGTACTTGTGCATGGTGTAGATGTTCTTGTAGATGGGCAAAGCCTGATCCATCACCGCACGACAATCCACGTCATGAGCGCGTAGGATAATCGGCGGCTCATCCGTTCGTCCCAACTGTGCCAATCCATCCTTCACACCCGGGATGACGGTGTTGATCATCCAGTCAAGTTTGCGGTCGTTACCACTAATCGCTTCTCCCAACGTGATGAGCAATCCCACGTTCGGATAGTCGTGCACAAAGGCGGCAATCGACTTGCGCGTATAGTCGGAGAGCAACGGGTCGATGGGACGATTGCGATCCTGCGTCTTGATGCCATAGTGTTCGGCGAAAGGCTTCGAGACAATGATATTGTAGAACATCTGAATCACATAGATGCCACGTCGTTCGGCCTCGGTGGTAAGGAACGAGAAGATGTCGCGGTTCTTCTCGAACGTCGCATCATCCACCTCCACGGCAAACGGATAATCCTCCAGTTTGACCAACGAGGCAAAGGGATGACCGTTCCACAGATAAAGAGAGTTCATGCGGTTCTCGACCATCATGTCGAGATAGCGCAACCACATCTCCTTGTCGTAGAACCACGGGAAGTTCTCGGGTGTATAGGGATATTCATACACCGCACGTCCTGGCAGGAACTGCGTCTTCTGCACACCGATACAAGGACCACGAAGCACCATCTCCGGTGCATCGGCGAAATCCATCGGGAACTGGAAATTACCCTTCGAGATATAGTTGTCGATAAGCTCGCGGCATCCATAGAGCGAACCTGTGGCATCGTTGCCTATCACCTGCGTCTCATTGCCCGAAGTCACGATGTGGAATCCCTCCTTGGGCAAGGAATCGGCAGGGCTGGCTTGTCGCAGACGAATCACCAGCTGAGCGTCCTGTTCAACGATTTTGCAGCCTTGTTTCTTGAGTTCATTACGCAACTGCTCTGCACCGAACATCATCCTTGTGTTGGCATCTTCCGGCAAGTCGATAGTCACACTTGGACCCTTGGGACCTCCGCAACTCACAAGCACCGTCAAAAGTGCGATGAATGGTAATAAAAGTTTTCTCATAGTATATATATTAGGATTACTCCAAAACGAGCCTTACGACCTGTGCAACATCCGATGGCAGACGCGAACCCTTCGGGATGGTGAGGCGCAAGCCTTCGGATGTTTGTTCAATCCGACATTCAAAGTTCTTCTTCACCGAAAGGAGGATGGCCTGCTTCACCGGCTGCTTCACCTCTCGCAAAAGGATGGTGTTCTCCGTGCCTGGCCAGTCGAGGAAGATGGCATAGAGCGTCTTCCCGTCCTTCTTTTGGGTGTAATGCACACGATAACCCTCCGCATTGTCTCGCATAGGCTCAACAGGTAAGGCCGTTTCATGCGAAACGCGATAAGGACGCGTTTCATAAATCGATTCGCCATACGACCAGAGCCACACGCCCACATTGGCCATGATGTCCTGCTGTGCCTGCGGAATGGTACCATCAGCCATCGGCGCCAGGTTCAAAAGCAACTGTCCGTTGTTGCTGACCACCTGTATCAGTCGTTGCACGATGTCCTTGTGCGAAATATACTGCATTCCCTTCACGTATCCCCACGACTTATGGTAGCCGTCGGCAATGGTGAAGTCGCATAGCCAGGGGATGGGATCAATCTCGTTGAGCGACGACATCTCATGGTCGAGCATACCCACTTCTCGCGGAAATTCCTTATACTTATAGGTAAAGGCCACCTCCTGCCCCGTCTGAGCTGCATGGTTGAAGTAGTGCTGCACCATCCTCAGTTTCCGTTCTTCGGGAATCTGGTCCATCCACGCATCGAAATAGAGCAGGTCGGGCGAATACTGCTCGATAACCTCATCGCACTTGTCCGACCACATCTGCAACCACTCGTCATGGTCCATCAGACAACCATAGAGCTTGGCATATTTCGGATTGTTCGCCGCCCAATCTTCCTGCACCTGCACGTAGGTGTAGTTGATCTCGTGATGCAGCGAGGTGAAGAACTTCAATCCGCGCTTCCTCATGGCAGCCGCAATCTCACCCAGACAGTCGCGTTCGGGTCCCATCTTGGCCGCACAGAACGGCGTAACCTTCGAGCCCCACATCGCAAAGCCATCGTGATGTTCTCCCACGATGCCGCCAAACCTCGCACCTGCCTCTTTGAAAAGCAATGCCCATGCGTCAGCATCGAAATGCTCGGCCTTGAACATCGGAATGAAGTCATGATAGCCGAACTCCGACAGCGGACCATAGATGGCTTCATGTCGCTCTCGTTCGCCCATCAGGAACTGTTCCCCCTTGGCATATTCTCCACTCGAAGCATCGCAATGCATGTAGTGGAAATATTGTTCGTTGCCATAGGCCGGCACGCTATAGACGCCCCAATGGCAATAGATGCCGAACTTGGCATCACGCAGCCATTCGGGCACGGCCTGATGCCTTGCCAGCGATGTCCAATTCGCCTCATAGGGACCTTGCTCCAAGGTTGTCTTGGACAGCCTATCTTGTGCAAACAAGGAAAAGCCAGCGCCAAGAATCAGAGCGAGCAACGTGTTCGAAACCCTTTTCGTACCAACCATGAGCCAATTGCTGATTAAAACCGAAGGGTGACAGCCCCGCCATTATACTTCACCTCTTTCGTGGTCTCTGTCTTTCCATCCACCACCTTGACGACGAAACGGCGTTTCTCCTTCATACCCTCAAAAGTTCCCTCTCGCTGGCCGATGGTAAGGCTCCGCGACTGTTCGTTCCACGTGAGGGGAATGACGGCATACTGGCCCTTCTCGCAATCGTAGGTGATGCCATCATCCTCGTACAGTTCAAACGAATCGTCCTCTCCCGGAACGACCTCGATGGTCAAGGTCTGTTCGTTCAATTCATCGGCATATTGGATGACGGGGCTCTTGGGAAGGATGCTTCCCCTGCGCACGAAGACAGGAATCTCGTTCAAGGAAACGTCACAAGCCAAATGCTGCCCACCCTCATGCACATTGCCCGAAGCATCCTGCCACCGGGCTCCTGCGGGCAGATAGACATCCAGCTCCGAGGTTTCGGACAAAGGATGTGTCACTGGGCAGACAAGCAGCGCTGAGCCGAACATGTATTCGGTCTTGCATTCGCGAGCCTCCTTATCCTGCGGGAAGTCGAAGGCGAGCATACGAGCCATGGTATAGTTCACCAAGGTCACCTTGGCCGCCAACGAATAGATATAGGGCAGCAACTCGTAACGCCGCTCGATATTGCGGACAAGGGCATCGTAATAGGGTTCGCCGACATCCCCATAATACCACACCTCACGCGGAGTATCAGAGCCATGGCTGCGGAAGACGGGCAGGTAAGCCGCCCACTGGCACATGCGCAGATAGAATTCCCTGAATGCCGGATCCTTGCAACCTTCGGGATATTGGCCCTTCCAGAACCATTGCGGTCTTGATGCAGCAAAGAACGTGCCCGCATCGACCGTCCAATAAGGGCATCCCGTGGCCATGAAGTTCAAACCCATCGGTATCTGGCGACGGAACGACTCCCACGAGGCGTAGGTGTCGCCGTTCCAGGTGATGGTGGCATAGCGCTGCTGTCCTGCATAACTCGAACGGGTGAGGTTGACGACACGCTTCCTGTCGGTGGTCTTGCGCTGGTTCTCGTAGATTCCCTGCGCATGGAAGAGCGCATAGAGTGAAGTGCGCTCTGCCCCCGACACGGCGTTCTGTGCCTCCAGATTCAGCATCCATCGGTCCTGATGGTTGTCCCATCCATATCCTTCGGGCATGAATTTCCAGTCTCCGTCGGTGGGTTCCGAACAATCGCACCACCAGGCATCGAAGCCCTGTCCCTCGTGGAAAAACTCGCGGTTGGCCCATTGCCAATAGTAGGCACGCGCCTCTTCATCGAACACGTTGACAAACGAACGGTTGAGCATATAGCCATGCTCCTTGAAATCCTTTTCCTGGGCATTGCCCTGCGGATTGGGCCAGATGCTGACCATCAGGCGGGCATTCAGCTGATGCACGGTGTCGGCCAAAGCCTGCGGATCGGGATAATAGCGGCGATCCATCTGCATCATGCCCCAGCCTTCGGGCCAGTAGTTCCAATCCTGCACCACCATATCGACGGGTATCCGGCGACGACGAAACTCGCGCATGGCTCCGATGATCTCTGCGCTGCTGTGGAAACGCTCCTTCGACTGGATGTACCCGAACAAGTAGCGAGGCATCATCGGCGATTGGCCTGTCAGCCTGCGCATACGGTTCACGACACGATCCATCGTCACGCCCTTCATGAAATAATAGTCCAGTCCTTGGGCAGCCTCCAGCTCGACGAGACCATGGTCGTCGGTATCGTCGAAACGCATACCGCAACCCGCATCGAAGAGCAGGCCGTAGCCCGATGCCGTATTGATCACGGGCACCATGGCCTTCAGGTTGTGCTGGCAAAGCCACAGCTTCTGTCCCTTGAGGTCGAGCAGGTCCTCCATGTGCGAACCCCATCCGTAGAGCGGCTCGCCCTGTGGAAACGCGAAGCGCACCTGCCATCGCCACGAAGTGCCCACCGTGTCACGTCCCAGCACGTCCATCACCACCTTCTCGCCATCGGCGGTCTTCTCGATGCGGCTTGTCGCCTCATCGTAGGAAATTTGTTCGAGCGCAATCCTTTCGCATCGCTTGGGCTGGTTGTCGCGCTCCGAAAGGAGCAACGTGCCACGGCAGTCGTAATAGCTGATGGCACCTGTCTTGCTGTCAATATGCACCTGCAAGCTGTCGGAGGTGAGTACGAATTGTCCGTCGGTCTCCTCGAGTCTCACCCTGACGGGATGGCTCAAGGCCTCAGGAAGCACGACCGTGGTCTTGTTGTCCACGAAATCACTATTTTCCGACAATCGCACACGCACAATATCCGCTTCGGGAAACTCCACACGAAGCAAGCCCTGCTCTGTTGGATATTCAAAGCAGGTGATCGACTCGGTGCAAGCGGCAAGCAGCAATGCCGCGCCACAAAGGATAGGAAAAGTTTTCATAGCTGAGTTTTATTTAGTGATTGGAGTATTCGGAGTGCTCCAAAAAACACAGGCTCCCCCGTCCTCGGACAGGGGAGCCTAGGAATAGGATTACTTCGACTGCGGGATAGGATTCTGCACAAGGGCAGGATTGCTGTCGAGGTCACCCTGTGGAATCAGGAAGAGGAAGCTCTTCTGAGGCTTGAAAAGCGGCTCGGCAGAGTCGAAATAGCTGAGCTTGTCGGCAAAACCACGGGCGAGCTTCGCAGCCGAACGGTCGGCAAGCACGTCGCGACGCAGTTCGTCGAAGAAGATCTTGCCCTCGCCCACGAACTCGAAACGACGCTGGTTGAAGATCTCCTCGTCAATCTCAGCCTGGCTGCCGCTGAATGGAGCGAGACCTGCACGCTGACGCACCTGGTTGAGGCACTCGATGCCCGAGCCTGCATTCAGGATGTTGGCTGCCTCAGCATAGTTGAGCAGCACCTCAGCATAGCGGATGATGGGGAAGTTGGCGTTGGGACGCTGCAGCGAAGCATCGGTGTGCTGGTCGAAATACTTGCAGTTGAAGACGCAGGTGTGCTCCACGTTGCGGTCGTTGGTGATGTAGGGCTCCCAATGCAGGGTATTCGGATTAAAAGTGTGCGAAGTGCCGTCGTTCTCCTCGAAGTAGGTCAGGAACACATCGGCGCGCTTGTCACCATTGGCCAGCATCTCGGTGTAGATATAGGGTGAAACGCCCATACGCGAATACTGGTAGCAACCCATGTAGTTCGAATAGGTGCGACCCAGGCCGAAACGGATGTGCATACCGTTGTTCTGGCTCTGTGCTGCCGAATACTGAAGCTCGAAGACCGACTCCTTGCAGTTCTTGGCACCACTCTCGTTGAACCAGTAGAACTGATCCACGTAGTTGTCCATCAGTCCATAGACGCCGCTATCAATCACCTTCTTGCTGTAGTCGCGAGCCTGGGTGTAATATTCGGTCTGGCTGGCTGTTTCGCCATTCACATCGGCCATCGACGCACGAAGCAGATAAACCTCGCCGAGGGCAGCCTGTGCAGCTCCCTTCGAAGCACGCCAAACCTCATAGCCGCTGGTGCCACGTACGGGCAGCAAGGCCTCAGCCTCCTTGAAGTCGGAGATGATCTGGTCGTAGGTCTCGGCATAGGTCGAACGTGCGAGCTCCAGGTTCTCCACACCATTGGTATAGGTGAGCGGCAAAGCGAGGGCGCCGAAGCAACGTGCCATCGAGAAGAAGGCATAGCCACGCAGGAAGTAGGCCTGTCCCTTGATGCGGCTGCGAGCCTCTTCGCTCATCTCCACGTTATCAACGCGACCAAGCACGATGTTGGCACGGTTCACGGCCTCGTAGCAAGCGGCCCAGATGCGGTGAACACCGTTCGAAGCCGATGCATTCTGCACACCGTCCCACTTGTTGATGAGCTCCATGTTGTTCTTGTTGTAGGTAGGCACGCCCTGGTCGGAGAGCAGCTCGATTTGAGCCAGATAGAGCTGGCTGTTGGCGTTGTACATGTTACGATAGCGGTTATAGACGCCCGCCAGCGTAGCATCAATCTCCTCCTCTGTATTGTAGAACGAGGCTGGGTCGATAAAGGTATAGGGATGTTCATCGAGGTCGCTGCAACTGGTCAACGACATGCCACCCAGCATCGTGGTTGCAAGTATTGCACCTGCGATAATATATTTGATAGTCTTCATAATGATGTCAATTAACAATTTGAGTAATTAATAATTGATGTTTTCGACCGTAATACTTAGAATTTCGCATTGATGCCAAACATGATAGTCCTTGCGAATGGGTTCGAAACGTCGCCGTTCTCAGGATTGTAGCCTGTATGGTTGGCCCAAGCTGCCACGTTCTGGAAGTTCACGTTCACGGTGAGGTCTTTCACTGCCTGTACCTTCATCAGCTTGCCGAAGTTGTAGCTGAGCTGTACGTTCTTCAGGAGGAAGTAAGCCCAGTCGCCGTTGGTGCGGTCGCTCAGGAAGATGCCCTTGGCACCTGCCGACGGGTGATCGCCACCGGGGTTGCTTGTTGGGTCGAACATGTCCTCGTAGGCATCGCGAGTAGGAATACCGAGGGTGTTGCGCACGCCGTTATCTACCCAAAGGCTATAGCTGCCCGTATCCTGCATACCGATGCGCCAAGCGCTCGATGTGCCCGTTCCACGATAGCCGCTATGCTCTGCACCGATGATCGAAGCATACTTGAATGCACCCTGTCCATAGACGCTGAGGGTAAGATCCTTGTAGCTCACGTTGAGGTTGAAGCCATAGAAATGCTTGGGCTCGATCGAACCGATGCTCTGGCAGTCGTTCACGCTGATCTGGCCATCGCCATTCACGTCCTCATACATTTCCGAGCCGATATGAGCCGTTCCCTTTGCACCAGGCACGGCAGCCACGTAGGCATCGAGTTGTTCCTGCGTCTTGATGATACCGAGCGAATGACGGGCATAAACGGCATTGACGGGTTCACCCACCTGGAGGAGGGAGACGATACCCGTGGTGGTCGAACCATCGTTGACTACGACACGTTCCACATCGTTGTAGAGCTCCTTGATCTCGTTGGTGTTGAAGGTGTAGTTCACGCCGATGTTCACCAGCCAATCCTTGTTCTTGAAGATATCGGCATTGGCAGCCACCTCGATACCATGGTTGCCCACCTTGCCGATATTGCTCAGCACGGACGAGAATCCGGAAGTCGATGGGATAGGTACGTTGTAGAGCAGGTCGGTGGTCGTACGGGTATAGTAATCAAATGTGAAGTTGATACGATTGTAGAGCTGCAGTTCCAAACCGGCATCCAGCTGCTTGGTGCGCTCCCACTTCAGCTTCGAATTGCCTACCGACTCATAGTAGCCGAGTACTGGACTCGTGCCGTCGGTATAGTTGGCATCGCCCGTGCTTGTGCTGAGCTTCGAAAGGGAATTGTAGTTACCGATCTCCTGATTGCCGGTCACGCCATACGAAACGCGCAGCTTCAGGTTGGTGATGGCATCGTTGTCCTTGAGGAAGTCCTCGTTGCTCACGCGCCAGCCAAGGCCGACCGATGGGAAGGTACCGAACTTGTTGTCATCGCCAAAGCGCGACGAACCATCGAAACGCACGGTGGCAGTGAGCAGATACTTGTCGGCGTAATTGTAGGCTGCACGTGCGGTCCACGAAATCAGGCGGTTGCTGTAGTAGTTGCTGCTGGCCGAAAGGGTTGCTTGATCCACACCCGAGAAATTGAATGCCTGCAGATTCATGTCGGCAAACGAGCCGCTCATCGACGAGGTGTTGTACTTGTAGTCCTGCCAAGAATATACGCCCGTCACGGTGAGATGATGCTCACCCCACTTGTTGGTGTAGGTGATGATGTGATCCATCAGCTTCGAACGGTTGCGAGCCCAGGTGTGTGAGCCGGTACCGGTCTCGATGGCGTTGCCAATCGACTTGGCATCCTGGTTGCCTGCCCAGTAGTAGCGGTTGATGTTCTTCACATCGTAGCCGATATTGAGGCGGTAGTTGAGGTGCTTGGTGAAATCGACCTGCAGGAAGAAGTCGCCGAGGAAGCGCACGCTCTTCTGATTGTTGGTCTGGTTGGACATCGAAGCGAGCGGGTTGAACCAGTCGCCATGGTTCACGATGTTGTACGAACCGTCGGCGTTATAGACGGGATCGGTGGGCCAGCCCCAGCGGAAGATGTCGTTGGTCACGCTCATGTCGTAGGTCAGGTCAGAGCCGATTCGATCGGTGGTCGAAGTGGTGAGCTGCATGCTCGAACCGATGGTTATCCACTTGTTGAACTTGTGCTGCAGGTTGTTGTGAATCGTGAACTTCTCGTACTCGGTGCCCTTGATCAGACCCTCCTGGTCATAATAGCCTGCCGAGAACATATAGTTGGTGCCTCCAGCCGAACCGTCGAAGGACACGCCATAGTCCTGCGTGAGCGACGATTTGCTGATCACCTCCTCCTGCCAGTTCACGTTCGTTACCGAATAGCCGTTGGGGAAAGGATTGGCCGAACCCTGTGCGGCAGCAGCCTTGGTCATATAGTCGATGAAGTCGTCGCCCGTCACGGTGTCGAGCAGGCGGTAGCGCATGTTCACGGCCGTGCTGGCGTGTACGCTGAGGTTCTTGCGGCCTTCCGAGCCCTTCTTCGTGGTAATCATCACCACGCCATTGGCGCCACGCGAACCGTAGATGGCGGTGGCCGAAGCGTCCTTCAGGATTTCGATGGCCTCGATGTCGGCGGCATTGATGTCGTTCAGGTCGCCATCGACGAGGGCAAAGCCATCCACTACGTAGAGCGGGTCATTGCCCGAATTGATCGAAGCCGTACCACGGATACGCAGCGTTGGCGTCTCACCGGGACGCAGGTTGTTGAAGACGGCCAGACCCGAAGATTTGCCCTGCAGGGCTTCGAGCGGGTTGGCAGCAAGGGTCGAAGTGATGGCTTCCGAACGAAGCGAAGTGGTCGAACCTGTCAAGTCCGACTTGCGCATCGTACCGTAACCAACCACTACCACGTCGTCGAGCAGCTCGGCATCCTCCACGAGGACAACCCTCATGTTCGGAACAGCCTTGACGGTCTGTGAAGCATAGCCGACGAAGGAGATTTCGAGCGTCGAACCAGAGGCAACCCTCAGCACGAATTTTCCGTCAATGTCGGTGTTGATGCCATTGGTCGAGCCACGCTCGAGGACGCTGGCACCTGCTACGGGTTCTCCATTCTCATCGACCACCGTACCCGTGACAGTAATCTGATCGGCTGGAGCCACGGCAGCGGCACCAGCTGGTTCTGCGGCATTGGCAGCAAAGGGCATAGCAAACCCCGCTGTGAACAAAGCCGCAGCTGCAAACAAGGTGAATTTTTTCATAGTGTTAAAAATTTATAGTGTGTTAAGTGTTGGTTCAAAATCGATAGTGAAGGTTCAGATCATCGACCGTGTTTTCCAGCAACGTTGTCCATCAAAGAACATTTCGAGCACATCGCCAAAGATGTCGTTGGGCGAAGCTGCGTCAAACAGCGTCATCGACGATTTCAGTTTCATGGCATCTACTTCCCATCCCATCAGCACATCGATGGGCTCTCCTTCGTTCTCGAGCACAGCTTCGGTAATCTCGCGAAGGCGTGGTCCCAGCACTTCGTGTGCCAAATAGGCCTTCGCCTCTTCCAGTCCACTGATGCCAAAGAAATCCGAATTCGGGCTACGTCCCAAGCCTTTCATCTGGGGGAAGATGTACCAGATCCAATGGCCCCGTTTCTCCCCAGCACGCATCTCGGCAAGCGCCTGCTGATAGTCGCCAAGGGGCTCGGTGTCCTGTGCTTCGACGAATCGTTCCAAGTTGAACTTGTCTTCCATGTCTTTCATTTTAATATATAGAAACAAGAAGTGGTGAAGAAGTTGCGCACCCAAGGGATATGGGCGATGAATGACCAGAGCCGACGTGGCTTCAGGCCGAACTTCGTCTCGTAATGCGGGTTGATGAAGTAGAGGCGGCGATTCAGTATCTTAAAACCCGCCGTCTTGCTCACCCGCTCGAAGAGCTCGATAGGCGTGCGCGTTGCCTTGATCTCAAGCAATTCGTTCACCGTGCTGGGCGACTCACCAGCACGCTGCAGAACCCAACGATACAGGCCACGAGGCAACAGGTGAATGTAGGGGCAATGCGACACGAAGCGGCTGCGACAGTTCTGATGATGACCGCCGAAAGGCATCTGCCAAGCGGGGAACGACATGAATACGATTCCGTCCTTCCCGACCAGACGCATCATCTTTCGCAGGAAACTCTCCTTGTCGGCGATATGCTCGATCACGTCGTGACACACCACCACGTCGAACCCTGCCTCGTTCTCCTTCATCTCGAAGAAGTTCTGGCAGACGAAACTGCCCTTCAGTCCCTTCGCTTCGAAACACTCCTTGGCAGCCACGATGTTGTTTGCGTCGATGTCGATGCCCGTCACCTCGCATCCGCGTGCTGCCAGGGGTGCCAGGTTGCCACCCACGCCGCAACCTACCTCCAGCACACGTGTCGCTTCGCCTAGGGTGTGATGCTGCTCGATGTAGGGGACAAAGTACTTCTCGCTCGTCCGCGCAAGTTCGTCGAAATACTGCTCTCGTGTGATACTTCTTACTGGCATTGTCAAATTTTTGCCGCAAAGATACGCAGAAAAACCGAGTTATTGTAATTTTATGAAAGAAATTTTCGATTATCGGCCAAATTTGACTGCATTTTTTACCAAACTGACAAATTTTCCGTCAATTCCGAAGCAAAACAAGCCCGCACGTTGTTGTGACGTGCGGGCCATTTTTTGGGGGGATCAGTCTTATTTGATCATCTTCTCTCCCTTCTGGATGAAGACGCCACGGGCATTGGCAGCATCGACACGACGACCGTAGATGTCGTAGGCTGGTGCTTCGACACTTTCGGTGCTGATGGTCTCGATGTTGTCCGGACCCTCGACGCTGAAAGTGATGGTGCTCATCTCGGTGTCGCCCGAAGTATAGCTTGCGATGACACCGGCAGTATGCTCACCCGAGGCAAGACCCTCGAAGAAGTACTGCTTGTCGTCGGTCTGCTCTACGAGCTCGCCATCGAGATAAACCTTATAGGCACCATCGAGGCTTGGAGCACGACGGCTACCCTGAGCCTTGCGCTGAGGAGCCGAGGCCGGGAATCCCTCGGGCAGACCGATAGCCACATTGTCGATCATCAGGATGTAGTTGCCATCGATCTGGCGGATGGTGACATACTGAGCATCAGCAGGGATGTCGAAAGCATAGCGTGTCCAGTAGCTGTTCACCTTGAACTCCTCGCTCGCGATCTCCCACGAATAGACGGGCACATACTCGAGCCACTGGTAGCTGGCCGTATCGGTCCAGTCAGTCGAAGTGGTGTAGCCCACCATGAAGGTCTCGGTCTGGTAGCCGTAGCCCTTGGCATAGAAGGCGAACTTGAAGTCCTCGTCGAAGAAAAGACGTGGTGAAACGAGCCAGTTCTGGTCGGTGCTGTTGGCCCAAGAGGTGAGCATCTGCTGGCCCTGGTATGCCGAGAGGTAGTAGGTGTAAGAGCTTGCGTTGCCACCTGCCTGATTGATGTTGAATACCTGGAAGGCGAATGCACCGCCACGGTTCGGATACTCCATATCGTTGAAGTAGCCGGTGCCCTCGCTTGGATCGTCGAAGTCGAGATACTGCCAGCCCAGTTCACCGGGCGAATTGATGGCAAATGCCTCATGATCCTCAAAGCCATCGAACAGTTGGTCAGCGAAGTTCCAGATGAACAGGCGATTGCCAAGG
Source organism: Bacteroidales bacterium (assembly GCA_017548545.1). Taxonomy (GTDB): domain Bacteria; phylum Bacteroidota; class Bacteroidia; order Bacteroidales; family UBA3663; genus Liminaster. The sequence goes on from JAFYZW010000112.1 coordinate 14,224, forward strand.
TCAATCTCGTCGTCGTTGATGATCTTGAGGCCGAAAGGCGTTACCTGCGTCTCGGTAAGCTGACGCTCGATGATATATGCATCCTCGACATCAAGCTTCACAACCTCGCTGAGAGTTTCGAAGCCCTTGAGGTTCACGTAGAGGTCGTAGTTGGCTTTCCATACATCCTCGAAGACCACTTCTCCGTTCGTGTCAGCATAGTCACCATAGGCATGAACGCCACCGCCATAGACAATTTGTACCCATGCACCTTCAGCCTCGTTGGTTGGCGTGTTGGTGGTAAGCTTCACGGTCACCTTGGTGTGCATCTTCCAGCCGATGCTGTCGCTCAGCACAAAGCTGCTGGTCAGTCCGTCGGTGTAGTGGCAACGAACGGCATACTCGTAGGTGCCCATCGGGAGTTCGGCGATACCTTCATCGGTGTAGGTGCGGGCCTTCACGCTGTCGAGCAGCTGTGTCCAGGTCTCAGGCTGACCAACGGTGGTTGGAGTGAGACGATAGAGGTCGAACCAGGTGCGGTCACCGATAGCATTGCGCTTCACTGTAGGCTCAGCGGGGCTGATGGCCTTGATGAGCTGGTGGCACTCGAGGGCTGAAAGGTTCGAAGAGTTTGAAGAGTTCGAAAGGTTCGAAGTGTTCGAGAGGTTATTTTCATCCTGCTCGGTGCGACGGAACTTGGCCTTGGCAGCTGTTTCCTCGGTGTCGTATGGAGCGACGGTTGCACGGAACATGAAGTTGTATTGATAACCGGCATTCTCGATGTAGAAGAACTGACCCGAGGTGTAGTCACCCGTGTAGCAGCTCACACCTTCTACGAACGGATAGCTGTCGTTGGGCTCGCTGGCACCCAGACCTACGAAACCGTAGTAGGCAACGCAGAGATAAGCACCGCGTGGAGCCTCAATAGGCTCGTTGAAGGTCATGGTGTTCCAAGCGCCTTGGGTTACACTCACGTACTTCGAACCGAGGATGTTCGGCGTAGGCTGACCATTCTCATCGAGGTCGAAAGCATAGACGGTCAAGCCGTAGATGGTCTGACCCGTCTCGGAAAGGTAGAACTGTGCACCACGATAGAGACCTGGTGTGCGGAAGACGTTACCGAAGACGGCATACGACGACGACTGCGAAGTGCCGAACGAGGTATAGAGCAGGTTGGCATCGTAACGCAAGGTCACGTCATCGTTCACAGGATTGCTCCAGGTGATCTCAGGTACACCAGCCTCATTGAGGCGTGCAGTGATCTGTGCAGGTGCAAGGATCTTGTCGTCGAGGGTGATGGTGCCAAGGTCGGTGTCAGCCACCATAGGCTGAACGGCCTGATAGGGCTGCAGACGGTTGCTGGTGATGGTGAGGTTGTAGTTCTCGCTGGCCATGATGCCGGCAATGCTGAACTTGCCCTCAGCGTCAGTGCGTCCTACATACTCGTTGTAGCCTTCAAGCGATACCTGTGCATCGGCGACAGGCTCACCCACCTTATCGATAACGGTGCCCGACAGGGTGTAGGTTGGCAGTGCGGTCATCGCGATGTCGAGGGTGTTCTGCTCAAGCTCGGTGATGACAACCTCGCCTGTGCCATTCTCGTAGCCAAGACGCTCTACAACGACGCTTGCCGTACCCGAAGGAACATAGGGGAAGGTATAGATGCCCGTTGCAGGATCGGTAAGGGTCTGCTTCAGCGTGCCGTCAGATGCCGTGAGGGTTACAAGGGCAGCGGGGATAATGGCACCCGTGGTGGCATCAGTCACAGTACCGGTGAGTGAGCCATCATGGTTCTCCTCGATGGCAGCATTGGCGATACTGAGCTGCCAGTTCTGATAGAAGCTGCGTGCATAGAAGCCGATATGGTATTCACCGTCCTCTTCGACAACAGGCAGGTTGGTGCGGAGTTGGATGCGTGTCGTAGATGCGAAGTCGAACTGGTCGATCGAATCCTGGGCCTGCCACTCGTTGGTCTTGCCCATGGTGATGGCGAGGCATTCGGGAGCGTTGCTGTAGGTACGTGCATCGAAGGTGAGCTTGTAGTTCTTGCCAGCCTCAAACTTGATAGCAGGTGAGATCAGCCAGTCGGAACCAATATAGCCATAATAGTAATCATAGCCTACGTAAGCACCAGGATAGAGTGCATTGTAGGTATATTGTCCGGTAGGCTGCCAAGCAATCTGGTCACCATTGTTGTTATAGACGGTCCAGAGCGGGAACTCCTCGGTGCTGAACGTGAAGGTGTGAGGCAGGATGATGGCTGGGCCGCCAATGGCAGCAGGAGAAGTAGCTGGTGCACTCTCGCCGTCTGGTGTGATGGCTGTGACGGTGTAGCTGTAGCTGGCAAGCGTTGCAGGAGCATCGGTGAACGAGGTCTCGAGGAGGTCGGTGTAGAGGGTCTCACCATCGGAACGTACCACGCGGTAGCTGAGTTTCTCGGCATCAATCCAACCGCCATAGATACCTGTTGTTGGAGCTGTCCAAGCCACGGTGATCTTGTGCTCGGCGCTATCATCAACAGTAGCTGTGAGGTCGGCAACAGCCGTTGGAGTATCGTGACCAATGAATGCGCTGACAGCCTTGCGGTCGCCAGGGCCTGCTTCGTTGAAGCACTGTACACGGTAGCTGTAGAAGCGGCTTTCAGTAACTTCATCCACCATGCTTACGTGCTCACCGGGAGCCACACCGGTGATGGTCTTGATGGCCTTGCCATCGCGATAGACAACCACCGAGTCAATGCTGATGAGTGTACCGCCACGTCCGAAGGTGGTCGTTGGGTTGTCCCACTCGACAGTAGCCTGCAGGGCACCATTCTCGCCTGGAGTAACCGTAAGGTCAACGACCTTGTTGGGAGCCGAAGCCTCAGCAATCTGGAAGGGAACGTAAAGACCTTGGAACTGGGGAGCAAGCTTGTTCTCGGCCACCACCTCGGTGACACCTGTGGTGATATCGACCTTCATGAACATGGAGTAGCCCGCACTCGGATAAGGATAGGTGTACATGTGGATGTACCACTGTCCGCGATCCTCGTCGTAGAAGAAGTTGGTGTTGGGATACTGCAGGGCAGTGCCCGAGTAGTTGGTCACCTCGCCGATGTAGCTCAGCTTGGCCACAAAGTTGCAGACACCCGTATTCGGGTTGATCTTATAGATCTTGCCCCAATAGCTAAGGCCATAGATGTCGCCATCGTAGTTGATGCCGAGGGCCTGGATATTGGAGTTATAGGAAGTACCCGGATCAGCATCAGGCACATCGAATGTGAACGTACATTCGTTCTTCACCTCGCCTGTCTCAAGGTCGATCGAGACGAGACCTGTACCACTGTTCAGTCCATTGAGGGCATACATCTTCTGGTCGGCATAACTCCAGGTCATGCAAGCATAGATGGTACCACTGCGAACACCGCCATAATCGGCAATGAGGGTCACCTCGCCAGTCTCAGGATCGAGGGCATTCAAGGTGCCTGAGTCGTAACCATAACTCTGCTGGGTGTAGTCCATGTAGTACCACAGACCTTCATGGAAGACTGCACTGCCAAGCGAATTCCCATAAGTCAACTCGCGGCTTACCGTGATGTTGGTCGGGTCATTGAGCGGGAAGGAAGCAAGGCCTCGGCGTGAGGTCTCTCCGTTCTGTGCTGCCCATGTGTCGGAATCGAGCCAACCATAAGCGGTGGGCACGTCTTCATCCTGGGCAAATACCGAAGTAGTCGCCACGGCAAGAAGAGATGCCAGGAAAAGGTGTTTGAAATTTTTCATGAACTTGTGTTTAAAAATTTAATAATGTATAGGACGAAATTCTAGCGCAAATATAAGCATTTTTCCCAAAACTTCAACCCTTTCCTGCCTTTTTCATCCTCAAAATGTGGTTTGTTAGTGTTTGTCTATGCCTAAAACACGGAAAAATGTACGATTTTCCACCTATTTCTCCAAGATTTTGCGTATCTTTGCACCCAAATATTACATCACAACCCACAATTCAACATAATTACCGATGCACCGACTTCTATCCATTTCAATTCTCCTCCTGTCCTTCCTTACGCTCCAAGCCGTTCCCGCCTACCGTGGTACGGTGAAACGCGTACAGCCCGATGGCACGACCGTCCATATCTTGATTCAGGGCGACGAACATTGTCACCTGCTCACCACGCTCGACGGCCATCCCCTCATGGAGGACGACGAAGGTTGGCTGCGTTATGCCAGTCTTATCGATGGCGACGTTACGTGCTTCGCCTCGTCGCCCGTGGCTCACGATGTGGAGATGCGCACCGACGACGAAATCCAGTTTCTCAAACAATATCCGGCCTTCGACTTGTGCGATATTACCGTTCGACGTAAGGCTCGTCAGGTCTCTACCGAACCCGGCGACATGCAAGTCGGCTCCTTCCCTACCAAGGGAAAGGTGCGCGGACTCATCATCCTGGCACAGTTCACCGACGTGAAGTTCAGCAACGACGCAGAGTACTTTGAGCGCATCATGAACGAGGACGGCTGCACATTGGCCACCCCCTATGGTTCAGCAGTCGACTACTTTAGGGACCAGTCGATGGGACAGTTCGACCCGACCTTTGATGTCGTAGGTCCCGTTTCGCTCAACCAGACAATGGCCTATTATGGAAAGAATAGTGGAGGACAAGGCGACGATATGCGCGCAGGACAGATGATACGCGATGCGTGTCTGAAGGCTGATACGAATCTCGATGTCGACTTCTCACAGTACGACTACGACGAGGATGGCAAAGTCGATATGGTCTTTGTGATTTATGCGGGCTACGGCGAAAACTATGGTGCCTCAAGTGATTGTATCTGGCCTCACAAATACGAGCTTTCAAGCTACGGCATGTCACTCTCACTCGACGACAAGGCCATCGACACCTACGCATGTACTTGTGAGATCTATGGGACAACAGGTACCGTGCCTGGCGGCATTGGCACTTTCTGTCATGAGTTCGGACACGTGCTTGGCCTTGCCGACCACTACAATACCACCAATTCCGCCCCAATGATGACCGGACGCTACGATATCATGGACGTTGGTTGCTATAACGATTCAACATTTACTCCACCTGCCTACAGTGCCATGGAGCGTTATTCATTGGGCTGGATGGACCTCGACGAGATCAAGGAACCTGCCCTCAACCTCAGTCTGGAAGATATCAAGGTGAGCAACCATGCCTTCATGCTGCAGACTCCTAACGACGACGAGTTCTTCATTCTCGAAACACGCGTGAAGAACGGATGGGACACCTTCCTCCCCTCGCAAGGCATGATGATCACCCATGTGGATTACCTCAAGTCGGCATGGGCACTGAATGTCGTCAATAATGGCAGCAATCCGCGCTACTGCATCATTCCTGCCGACAATTCCCGTTCGTACAGCAATGACGACCGCGACCTTTACCCACTCGTCGGCCGCACTCCGTCCGACCTCGGCAATAATGCCTTCACGGGCAACTCCGTCCCAGCAGCCATCTCCTGGGACGGGGAGTGGATCGACCGCGACGTCACTAACATCCAATTCGGTACCGACAGCATCGTGACCTTCGACTTCCGCACCGAATCGGTGGGTACGCCCACGGCCCTCGAGGCCACGGACCTCTACAGCAACGCTTTCACAGCTCATTGGACCGAAGCCGTCCAGGCCGCCTCTTATTCGCTCAACGTCTTCCGTTATGACACGCTCGACACCCACCCCGTGTCGCTCTACGAGGACTTCGAGAAGTTCAGCGCCGGCAACTACGAGGCTCCCGACGTCACCGAACTCAGCGCCATCATGGACGAATACACCTCCATCCCGGGCTGGACTGGCGAACGCATCTGTCAGGCTGGAGGATGGGTGCGCGTGGGTGCTCCCAATGCTACAGGCACCATCACCACCCCAGTCCTCGACATGACTCCCAGCAAGGGACGTTTCACCCTCATCATCAAGGCACGCAGCTACACCGGCAAGCAGCCCGTTCTCACCGTCACCTCAGGTCCATGCACGGCCAAGCATCGTGTCTCGGCCACCGACAAGGACTACCTGTACGTCTTCCATAGCGGCACCGAGTCCTCTCAGGTGACCCTTTCGATCAACAAGGAACGTCTCTATATTGACGAACTCATCATCAAGCGTGGCGATGCCACCTCCGAGTATCCCGATGCCACCGTCATCGACGTAACGCCCGCCGATACCAATACCTACGACGACGTTCCTGCCGACTATGCCTTCGAACGCGTGGCTGTCGAAACGATTACCGACCTCACCGAAACCAGTTACACCCTGAAGGGCCTCGACACCGACCATCGATATGGCTACACTGTCACCGCTTGGAACGGTAAAGCTCATTCCAACGAATCGAACGAAGTCCAGGTCGAGTTGCTCAACTCCATGCCACCCATGGGTATCGAAGAAATACACGCCGACGAAGCTGTATCATCCGCTCGCAGCTCCATCCTCTATAACCTGCAGGGACAAAAAATCAGCCACCCCAGAGCAGGGCAGCTGTATATCAGGAACGGGAAAAAGTTAATTATCGGACTATGATCTTCCGGGTGCGGCGCACACCGTCGGCACCCGTCTCGACCTTCAGATAGATGCCTTGGCGAAGCTTACCCACTTGGGAAGCTGAGCCGAGGCATTTTCCGTCGAGGGTAAAGATATGCTGAGCTACAGTCTTGTCAGGTTGTGCATCGGCATGCACCTCCTCAATGCCACTGAAACCACTCAGTTCACCAAGCTTTACCTTGTCGGCATTCACGATCACACCATTCTTGTTAAGCAACAGCACGGCAAGTTCGCAGTTCTCACGCAGGAGGATTGAAGATGGAATGCTATCGAGAATGTAGTCGCAATAGGTGACGGCACCAGCGGTAATCGTTGCATCGTAGATGTCCTTGATGCCGTAGTAGGTGCCGTAAATGGCGCGTGCCACATCGGGATAAGTCATCTCTGTGTCGGGCACGGTGCTAGGCAGGTCGGTGAAACGGCCCATGCCTGAAACACCCGAGTAGTAATTGCTCTGGTAATAGCCATAACCCTCGCCATGCACGTTGTTCTCGATCAGCACGTAGAGCTGGCGGTAGTCGGCACCTGTCTCGTTGCTGGTGAAAAGGGTGCTGGTGTGAGTGGTTATCTGATCAAGCTCGGCATCATATTCTGCAGTGAGCACAATGCCAGCCTTGGGCTTGGTGTCGTTCTTCACCTGGTTGTAGAAATAGGGGATGTTGGCGGGATCGCCTGTATATTTCTTCTGACGATTCACCGTGCAATGCGGATATCCCGTCATTCCCAGATTGCTGAAGAGGAGGTCGTTGTAGATGGTCGGATCGAGTTCCATCGCATCGGGCCAGTTATTGCTGCCGCAGTGTACGGCAATGCCGATGTAGTCGTCGGGGTGCTCTTCGCGCATCTGCTCCATAGCGACAATGCCACGCACGCAGTAGCCGCACCATGTGCCAGTAACCTCCTCGGCAACCACCTTTTGCGCAATAAAGCTCGCTTTGCCACCGAGGCTGACACGATCGCCCTCGGCCTCGGCCACCAAGGAGTAGTCGGCACGTGTATTGCGGTCGATATGGATTGGCTCGCTGAGGATGAAATCGACCACATCGCCTTCCTTCAGGCTGCGCTCGAAGGTCTCGGTCACCGTCTGCTGGCCCAAAGTCAAGGTGACGGTGAACGATGAGATTGCCTTCCTAGCCGTCAGCGAACCCGTGATATTGACGTCGCCATAGCGGGTCACGACACCGTCCTCCAGTTCGCTATTGAGCTCGAAGCAGGCGGGTATGCCGGCGAAGATATCGTCTACATAAAGCATCGAGCGGTCCTTGGTCGTATTGACGAAAGCCACCCAAAGGGTCTTGCCCACATAGTCGGCCAGCGACACCTCACGCTCAGTCCATGCCACGTTCTCCTTCGATACACTGAATACGGGCTCACCAGCGAAGTCATCGACCGTATTGCCTGTGGTCGAAACATAGACCTTGTAGCCATCGCGATAGTCAGCATCGGTGGCACGGGCACGCCAAGTCAACACAGCCTTTGCATCTTGTACCTCGAAAGGTATGGTCACCATCCAGTCGTTGCTGGTTCCTGCCTTTTTGTACCACGAGGTCGAGGCAGCTACCGCATTGTTGTCTTCTCCTTCGGTCACACAGATCCAAGGTACTCCCACAGCGAAACCGAGGTTGGCCATATCGACCGATGGCTCGTTGCCATCCATGTCGTACAGGGCGAACGACGAAGGGATGCCTTCGTTAAAATGTTCCACAAAGTAGGTGTTCTGGGCTTGCAGATCCATGCAGCACATGGCTGCAAGAACGATCAATGATAAAGTCAGAGTTCTCATATTTGAAAAATTCGCAAAATATCAAAGTCGATAGAATCGAATGACTGTGCAAAAATACACATATTCTATAAGAAAGACAAATGCCGAAGGCCAAAAACTGCGCCTGTCAGCATTTGTCTATGTGTCGTTTTACTCTTTTTCAAAGGTTTCGCAAAAACTCGTCCAATTTTTCCTCGGGTTTCAGGTTCAGTTTCTTGCGAAGCCTATAGCGTGCCGTGTTCACCGAATCGGGCGTCACGCTGAGCTGCTGGGCAATCTCCTTTGCTCTCATGCCGATGCTGATGTAGGTGCACAGGCGCAGGTCGTTCTCGGTCAGGTCGGGGTTGATTTCCTTCAGTCGGGCGAAGAATCCGGGACGCAGTTGTCCGAACATCTTCTCAGCCCTGCTTCGATCGCCATCGTCGGTGATACCGCTCTTCACCAGGGCGCCCACAGCTTCCTGCTGCAGCACGTTGCGCAGCTCGCTGTTCTCCTCCTCACGCTGCTTGCGCTTGCGGTAATAATGCGTCAGCATGGCGATGGCTAAGGCCACCACGACGATGAGCACCACCACGATGCCCCACGTCTTCCGACGTTGCAGGGTGGCCTCCTCGGTCAGTCTTTCGATCAGTTCACGCTGTTGTTGCTGGATGTCGGCACGCGCTCGCATTCGCATCTCCTGTGTCTCGCTGACGATGCGCTGCTGGTTCTCCTGTGCCTTGATGTATTGCTTGAGGTAGTTGAGTTCCTCGGTCTGGTTGCCCACCTTGCCATAGGTCTCCGAGATGATGCGGTAGATGGATGCGGCATTGTACTGGCTGAGCGACGGTCCGCACAGGCGCTCCACTTCGGTCAGTGTCGTCAGTGCCTTGTTGTATTGATGGGCATTGTAGTCGAGCAGAGCATCGTTGACAAGCAGGAAGGCACGCAGCAACTGGTTCTCGGGTTGATAGCGACGGATGGTTTCGAGTCCGCTGTTCACCCAAAGCCGAGCACTGTCGGACTGATTGTTCCCGAGGGCGATATTGGCCAGGTTCGTATAGGCTTGGGCCACGATGGTGGCGTCGGTGCTGTCGGCATCAATGGCTTTCCGATAGAGGCCGGCTGCCTCACTGCCGTCGGGGGCGAGCAGTGCCCTGAAGAAATAGACCTTGCTCAGGGGATAACCCGACGCTGCGAAACATTGTTGCGACTGATCGATGGCCCGCATGGCTTCCTCGACGTCGCCAATGTCGCGATAGATGAGCGCGTAGAGGTGATAGGCATTGCCCAGCATGATGCTGTCGCCCACGGCCTCGATACCAGGTATCACGACGTTGGTGAGCAGCTGCCAGGCTTCGGTGAGCCGATTGGTGCGCTGGTAGTTACCTGCCAGCTGATAGGCAATGCGCAAGCGGTCGTATCCTCCTTCGCTGGTCAACTGGAGTGCCCGCTCGAGCTTAGCGATGGTCGTGTCGGACTCCATCGTATATTGATGGCACTTCACCTTCCAATACAGCAGGCGCGCCTCAAGCCCTGCTTGGGGATGCTGACGCACGATGCTGTCGAGCTTGCGGTAATCGTCGATTTGTGCTTCGCCCAAACGATGATGCTGGTCGAGGCTGTCCAAACGGGCTGCTATGCTGTCGAATTGCCTGTCGATGGGCTCAAAGCGATACTGGTAGGACCACGCTGCATGGCCCTGCCCCACTGTCGCAAGTAGTATGAACAACCAAATCGTCAATATCATTTCGGGTGCAAAGATACATCAAAAAAATGATATTGCAAAATTTTCGCGCAAATATGTTCGAAGAATAGCCCCTAGAACTCGATTCGATAGGCGATGTTCGGGAAAGTCATCGAGGTGAAAAGGTTGACGAGCTCATGCGTCTCCAGGTCGAAGGTCTGACCGTTGAACGAGCGGATCTGCAGGTATTCGAGGATGAAGTGACGGGCGGTGTGCTGCTTGTTGATGGTGTATTTCACCGAGAAGGCATAGCCCACATTCATGTCGAAATGGCAGCTGAAGGGGTTGGCCGAATCCTCGGGGATGGACTTGTCGGGACGCTTGGCGATATCGTCGAAGGTCACCCCTTCAGCCATCGGCGTGTAGCGGTCGCCACCCATCAGCGTGAGTCGTCCGTTCAAGCCAAAGACATTCTTGTCGCCCTTGCCTAACATCCATTCCTTGCCGCCCAAGATATTCGTGATGTAGCCACGGTCGTGGCGTGTGGGATGCCACACTTCCTGCGCATCGCGGTACTCCGACTTGAACACCGTGGCCGTAAACATCCCATACAGCCCGTCCTTCAGGAAACGTTCGAGCGTGAGATCGATGCCGTAGTTGCGCCCTGCCCCTTCGTTCACGAGCACACGGTCCTGGAAAAACAGATTGTGGTTGATGATGGAATAGACCGATCCCTTCTCGACGGGAACGTCGAAGAGATACTGCCAGTAGGGCTCGACCTTCAACATGACGTTTTCGCTCAGACGTTGTGAGAACGATGCAGAGACGTGGTGCGAACGCGTGAGGCCGAGGTCCTTGTTCGGATTGATATTTCCTCCGCTTGTATCGGTGACGAAATAGGTGTCGGTGTTCTCCTTGCGGCTGTTCAGGGCGTAGGCTATCGACAGGGTGTTCGACGACGAAGTCCTGTACTGAAGGCTCACACGAGGCTCGACGAGCCACTGGTTGTTCAGATTGAACCACATCACATTCACACCCGCTACGGTCGAAAGGCGTGATGTCAAAGCCAGCTTGTGACTGGAGTAGAGGCGGGTGAGTCCGGTGTTACCCTCCGACTCATAGACACGGTACTGCGGTTCGCCGATCTCATGAACGTAGTCGAGCCATGCCGAGAATTCGATATGGCGGTGCTCGAAGCCGTTCTGCATCGTGTAGCGCGGCGAGAACTTATGCTTGTGCTGCATGTTGATGATGACGTTCCACCCTGTGTTGCGACCATCCATGCAGGGCAGTTTGGTCATCCCCTCTTCATAGTCGTTCTGCTCCAACTTGGTGTAGGCTCCAGTATAGGCGACACTCGAGGTCAGTGTGCCACCCGATTGGAAACGGTAGGTGTGTGTCAGTCCGGCTGCGCAGTTGCGTTGGCGCGACCACGAATCGTTCATGTCCCACAGTGTCTCGCGTTTCGACACGTCGGGCACTTCGTTCTCGTAGTTGTCGATAAGGCTTGTGAACCACAGGGCGAAAGTCCCGGCATTCGCTGTCGGGAAGTTCAGCTTGAAGCTCAGGTCCTGATAGTCGAGCGTCTCTTTCTCCATGTTGATGGCATGCAGCTTCTTGGCAATCTCCAGGAAGCTGTAGCGGTAGTTCACCAGATACGATGCCTTCGAACCCTTGCGCAGCGGGCCCTCCGAGGCGAAGTCGATGCCCAGTGTGCCCACTTGGAAGGCATGCTCATACCTGGTGTTGTTGCCCGAGCGCATTTTCATGTCGAAGGCTCCCGAAAGGGCATTGCCGTATTCGGCAGGCATTGCACCCGTCAGGAAATCGCTGTTGGCGAGCACCGTGCCGTTGAGCGAGGTGAATATACCGCCGCCCGCTTGGGTAATCTCAGCAAAGTGGTTGGGGTTGTTCACCTCCACACCTTCCACACGCCACTGCAGCATCTGGGGCGAATTGCCATGGATCGAGATGCCGTTGGTGACACCTCCTGCAGCCACACCCGCAAACATCGAAGCCGTGCGAGCAGGGTCGGCGATGCCTCCGGCATAACGTGAGGCTTCCTCCACACTGAACATACGTGCTCCCACCTGCGCCATCTCGTTGAGCGGCATCTGCTTGTTCACAAGCGGCTTCACCACCACCTCGTTGAGTTCGGCGATGCGTTCGGTCATCCGCAGGTTCAACACCATCTCCTTGCCCGACGAGAGCAGTTGCTCCTTCAGCAGCAGCGTCTCGTAGCCGATATAACTGACCTTCACCGAATGTCGGCCCACAGGCACACGTTCGATCACGAAATTTCCTTCGCTATCCGAAATGGATGCCTTGTCGGTGCGGTCGTCCACCATCACGGTAACGCCCACCATAGGTTCGCCTGATGCCACATCGCATACCTGGCCACGGATGGTCTGTGTGGTGTGGTCGAAGGTTCCCTCTTGCGCCTGGGCCATCACGGCCACAAACATGACGGCAAGCAGAGCCGTCATCCTAAATACTATCTTTCTCATCTTCCCGATTCCTGTTTGTTATAGAGCGACTCAGGCTGCCGAGGGTCACTCTTTCCCAAAATAAGCAGGATGAAAATCCCCAACAAAGGAGTCATGACGATGCTCAGGAAGACCCACAATGCCGCATTCCTGTGCCGATTCATCGCCATCACAGCCACCAGCACATACAATCCTGTGGAAACACCGATAAAGAAGAAAGCAAACAGGAACAAGATCAAGATGAGCAACTCATCATTCCGATAGTCATTCCCGTAGTTGATTCGTTCAAGGGGATCATCCTCGAGCACATCATCGATGATATCCCTCACATCTTCGATTTCATCACCCGTTTCGTCCACCCACGATTCTTCGTCCACGACCACAGTGGGGTCCGTCACTTGGTTCTTGTCTGACTCAAAATTAGGTTCAACAGCAAAAGCCGACGCCATCAGCGTCAGGCCAATCAGAATAGCAAATAATCTTTTCATATTTTTGTAATTTATGAGATTGCAAAAATAATAAGAATTTGCGAAACAAGTGCTGTTATTTCATATTTTTTTTGGTGATTTTTCAAATAAAGTATATATTTGCAACAAAATTTATAAAAAAACACACATGAATAAGCTAAAAACAATGGCAGCACTGCAGATGTGCTCCCTTGCGCTCATGGCGCAGAACATCGACTTTGACCTCCCCGGCAAGGTCACTCCTGGTAAGGATACCGAAATCAACTACATCTCGTGGGCAGTTCCTCGCGCCCATAGTGACACGAAGACCTTCGACAACGGCATGACCATCACCATCAGTGCCGATGGCGCAGCCTCCGACGTGGGTAGCGACTGGAGCAAAGCCGACGTCGAGACCAACGGACTACGCGTCATCGCCGACGAGGTACTTGCCACCAACATCGTCGATGGAAACCTGACGCAAATCACCGAAGGTTCCACCTCGCTCGTCCTGACCATCACCGGCATGACTCCCGGCGAACATTCGCTCAAAGCTTATCACAACAATTCGAAAGCCGACCAGATACAGCCCGACATCGAAGTGCGTGTAGATGGCAATGTGGTGGCTACTGGAGTGAAGTTCACTTCGTCGGCCCGAAGCAACGCCGAAGCAGGCACGTCGTTCATCACCTTCAATGTCACCGAAGGACAACCCGTCGTCATCACCTACAGCACGGCGCCCGAGGAAGGTATGACCTACACCAACACTCGCATGATGATCAACGGCCTCGAATTCGATGTTGCCTCCATCGTGGCCACCGACCCGCAGCCTGCCGACCATGACTTCCATGCCGGTACCGACGATGGCACCATCCATTTCTCATGGGCAGCAGCGCCCGAAGCTGTCAGTCACAAGATGGTATTGGGCACCGATTCCACCGAAGTGGCCAATGCCACCAGCTACGAATACGAAGGTACAGCTCCCGAATATGAGAAGATCGGTCTGAAGTCCATGCAGCGTTATTGGTGGCGTGTCGATGAAGTGGATGCCGACGGGCAGATTCACCCAGGCAAAGTGTGGGCTTGTCAGCCTCGACAATTGGCCTTCCCTGGAGCCGAAGGTTATGGACGATATGCCATTGGAGGACGTGGCGGTGTGGTTTATCATGTCACTAGTCTCAGTGGTGGCAAAGAGCCTGGCACGTTGCTCTATGGCCTTGTCGAGATGAACGAGCCCCGCTACATCGTCTTCGATGTCAGTGGCACCATCGAGCTCGATTTCAATTCCTATTTCACTAAACCCTACGCTTACATTGCCGGACAGACTGCACCTGGCAAGGGCATCTGCATCAAGCATTCGAACATCAACATCGGTTCCGACATCATCTGCCGTCACATGCGCTTCAAGCGAGGCTATGGCGACACGGGCAACGCTCTCGGCATGACAGGTGCCGACCACAGCATCATCGACCATACCACGGCAGCTTGGGGCACCGACGAAACGTTCTCCAGCCGTGGTGCCAAGAACATCACATTCCAGTATTCTATGATTGCCGAGGCATTAGGCATCGCCGACCACAAGAACTACGCTGCGGGCACCAACCACGGCTTTGCAGCCACCATTGGCGGTGAGCGAGGCACATTCAGCCACAACCTGTTGGTCAACTGTGCCGGACGCAACTGGAGCATGGGTGGCGGCCTGGACGGCAATGGCAATGCCGCTGGCGAACTCGACATGTTCAACAACGTTTGCTACAACTGGTGGAAGCGCACCACCGATGGAGGAGCCAAGTGGATGCAGTTTGTGAACAATTACTACAAGATGGGTCCCGACACCCGTCGTACCGAACTGTTCATAGCACAGAACGAAGGAGGTGGCGAACGTACGCAGTTCGCCTACGTCGATGGCAATATCCGCGAGAACAAGAACCACTCCTTGACACACGATGCCTTGAACGACACCTACACGGCCACCGGTCCGGAACCTGAAAGGACATGGGTCGATGAACCCTTCTTCGAGTCGGAGGCCACCATTCACACGGCCCAAGATGCCATGAAGATTGTCACCACCGATGCAGGAGCCACTATGCCCTGTCGCGACAATCAGCATGTGCGTGTAGTCAAGGAGACCATCGACGGCTCCTACACCTACGTGGGTTCCCGCTCTGGCATCAAGGGCGAGATTGACCATGAGGATGACGCAGGAGGCTGGGAGGATTATCCCGTGGAGTATCGTGCCGAAGATTGGGATACCGATCAGGACGGTATGCCCAACTGGTATGAGCAATGCATAGGCAGCGATCCCGAGACAGCCAACCACAACGATGATCCCGACGATGATGGTTGGACGTTGCTCGAAGACTATCTCGATTTCGTGGCACATCCCTACATCGTCATCGAGCCCAATGGCACAGCCAGCATCGACCTCCGTCCCTACTTCATTGGCTTCTACGGACAGAATGGCAACCCCGTCACCCCATCATTCAGTATCGATGGAGTGAATCTCACAGGACTCTATTCTACCCAGATCAGCGGCACTACACTGACAGTATCGGCCATCAAGCCCAACACCCAATGTGTTGGACGTTTCATTGTCGTCGTCAACGATGGAGAGACCACCTTCTCCCTTCCTTTCGGCATCGCAATCACCTCAGGCACCACCGCCATCCGTTCCTTAGAACAAGAAACCAACTCCACAAACAATTCCCCCACCTACGACCTCCTCGGCCGCCGCATATCCCATCCCTTCTCCGGCCTCTACATCCAATCCGGCAAAAAAATCATCCTCCCATAAATACCACTCAGTCATCGATGTCAACAATCTGGAAGTGGCTGTTATATTCCAGCTCCATACCATTGCTGAGCTTGACATCGTAGCCTCGGTTATCGCGTTCGATCTTCACGATAGAAGTACCAGGGAAAGTGAGCTTCACGTTTGACAGTATCTGCTCGGGAACCAGTTCCGAAGGGACCTGCGACAGCCAGAAGTCGAGGTCTCTCCAGTTGCCGAGTTTGTCGAATTCAAATTGCTCGCCACTCTGGTACATTATCTTGTAGTCGTCCCAGTCGGTGGTGACAATCACGGGCACTTTGTTCTCCAGATGCTTGTTCAGCATAACCTGTACATTCTGTGGCAGCTGATCGAAGGTAATCACTTTATCATTGTCAGCCCAAAAGATAGGGAAGCTAACAATCGCTACAAGAGCGATGACAAGAAGGATATATTTAATCATAGTTGAATTGTTTTTGAATTATCAAGTTTTTTGTTTTGCTGCTGCAAAGGTATAGCAGTTCACTCGATTCTCCAAATATTTTTCCAACTTTACACATCAGATATCACGACAAGTCCACAAAAAAGCGACATATCTAAGGATCCCCTTCAAGATATGTCGCTTCATCAGTACTCCTCCTGCTCCTTCATCCCACACCCTCCACGAAACTCATCCACCAAATTGATGGCATAAGCCTCATCGCGGGAAACCTCCGTCTTCGTCCAATCAATCTCCCCCTCATGTCCCGCATAGTCGCTGATGCGAACCGAACAAAGGTAGCCCTCGTCATTGCGGGTATATGCGCTGCAACCCGACATCGCGATGCGGTTGCGTTCCTGCTGGCCCTGTTTCGAAACGATGTGGCACCATTCGATAACGCAGGTCTTGCCGTCGTCAATGATCGTCTCGTAGCGCATACCCACACAGGCAGGGATATACGTGGCCAGACCATAGCCGAAACGATGAGCATTTTTCGACATCTCCTCTTTCGAGAGGATGGGAGTCCCCCACGGGTCATATCCCCCCACGATGCACTCGTCTGCAAAAGCAGCGTGAATCTTCTCAGGGTTGCAATATGGCGCATGATGCAATGCTTCGTAATAAGCGCGCATGGCACCCGTTAGCAGTCCCGGGTCACCCATCTCGTAATGAGCAGGCTTGAAAATGGGCTTACGGTAAGGCGTAAGGCCTGGAATAAAGGTATAGTGCGTGTACATCCTCACCTCCTCCAGCAGAGAAGGTGTCCGAAGGTCGGTAATGACAAAGAACGGGACCTCCTCGATGGCCTCATTCACCACGAACTTGAATACACCCTCCAAGGCAATCCGTCCGCCGCCGATAGTTTGAAACACGGGAGTAAATGTGGCCGAAGTCGCATTGAACTTGTCCAGGAATCCCGCGGCAAACGCACGTATATCCTCTAGGCCCTCAAAACGTCCGTATGGGGCATCTACAGCCGGCTTCTCGTCCCAGAACAGTTTCTTCTCTCGGAACAGACCAGCCACCTCGTCAGCCTTACCAGCACAAAGTGCATTGACAAATGCCAAGTCAGGCGTATCCATTCGGATATCCTGATGCATATCCTTATAAAGCCGCTCCAGGTTACAAGGTTTGCGTACCGGCAGTTCCGCCTCTTTCTCCGACGAACTGCATGCCTGCATCAGCAGCATAACAGTGCCCGCAAGCAGCATAGTTTTAATACATGATGATAGAATCATAGTGGTAGATGTTTACAGAGCCATTTTGCTGGGGCAAAGATAGTGATTCCACTTCAATTATCCAAGGTTTTTGTCCAATTAACCAAATATAACATACGTTTCCTTGCATAATTCAGAAATAAATGATACCTTTGCACCTAATTAAGATTAACATCGAAAGTTTTCTGCAGACCATTGACAAGATCAGTAAATAAGGTAAAGTTACGTATAATATGAAGAAAAAACTATTCATGATAGTCTGTGGACTATTAGGCATGGTGGCTGCAGAGGCTCAGCCGCTATTGAAAACGCATGTAGAAACAGGAGATGTGGAAGGTACGCCCGATGGGACGGACCTCGCCGTGTATAAAGCCATTCCATACGCAGCGCCACCCGTGGGCGACCTGCGATGGAAGGCACCACAGCCAGCACTGCCGTGGAAGGGAGTGCTGAAGGCAGAGGATGTGGCCAAATGGCCTCCCCAGCCCGAAAAGAGCTACGTGAAGTACGACATGATGAGTGAGGATTGTCTCTATCTGAGTGTCGCCACACCCGCCAAGACTGTCAACGACGCCCTGCCCGTGATGGTATTCATACATGGAGGCGGCTTTGCGACAGAGCATTATGGTGGCGACCTGTGGCAGAGTCTGGCACGCAGGGGTGTCGTAGCCGTCTCTATTGAATATCGAGCCGGCTCGTTAGGGTTTATGGCACATGCCGATCTGGCCAAGGAGTCGGGCGGTCATTCCGGCAACTATGGCATCCTCGACCAGATCTTTGCTCTGCAATGGGTGCAGCGCAACATCAGCAACTTTGGCGGCGACCCTGCGAAGGTCACTATCTTCGGCGAATCGGCAGGAGCCATGAGTTGTCACATCCTATGTGCCTCACCCCTGGCCAAGGGCTTGTTCCGCGCCTGCATCAGTCAGAGCGGGGGCTTTATTTCGCCCACGAATGTGGTTAATCAAGAGATGGCCCAGATGATTGGTCAGATGTTTATAAGTCAGCTGCAGAAAAACTCCATCGCTGAGATGCGTCAGATGGATACCAAGGAACTGACGGGCAATGGCGTGAACTTCCCAGCCTGTACGCCCATCGTCGATGGTTACGTCATTCCCGAATCTATCTACGACCTTTACGAGAAAGGCGAATATAATGATGTGCCCGTGCTGATTATGCACAACAGCGACGAGGGTGCTGTATCCTTCGGGTCAGCAAGTGAAGAGATGTATCAGCAGTTGTTTAGTCAGTTGCCCGGCCAGTGGTCCGACAGCGCAAAGGCAGTTTATCCTGGTTTGACCGACGAGGAGCGCTTGTTCAGCATGCGCGACTTTGTGCGTGACGTAAGCTTCGGATGGCCATCCTACGCCTGGGCCACCCTCCAGAAGCAGACAGGAAAGAGTGCCGTCTATTCGGCTTACCTCGCCCAGAAGTCTGATACCACCGTCTATGCTCAAGGCAATCGTCGTGGTGCTGCTCATGCCGACGACATGATGTATCTGAAAGGCGTCTTTGATGATAAGGCAGAGAAATTTCCGCAGGAGAAGAAAGTAAGCGATCTGATGCAGCAGTATTGGGTGAACTTTGCCAAGACGGGTGGCGATCCCAATGGCGAAGGCCTGCCCCACTGGCCTGTCTTCGAGGAAGGCAAGGCTACCGTAATGCAGTTTAACAATGGGGCATCACTCATCACAACACCCAATCAAGAGAGAATCAAACTCATCGACAAATTTATGAAATACGTTCGCTCACTCAGGGCCACAAGTAACTAAAGTCAACCGAGGGGGACGTCGCCTACTTAATATTTTCCATTTCCTTGCGGTTGATGCGCTCCATGATTTCCAATGTAGTGCCCTCCGTGCTCACAACTTCCCAAGCTTATTTTCATCTTTTTATAAAAAATTCATGTCAATTCGCGATAATTCGTGTTCAAAATAGAAGCGAAGTCCGGATGGTATTTTTCTGGGCTTCGCCCTTTTTTCTGCTCCCGAAGATTGGGAGCTTTTTTTTTCATCATTTATAAAAATTCATGTCAATTCGCGATAATTCGTGTTAAAGAAAACGGAAAAGCAAGTCATCCCCCTGAGCGGGGGACCTAGAGGGTCTATTCTCCTACAATCTTGGCGAACTGACTATAGAAAGGATGTGTACGATACGCCCCTTCAGAACCACGAGGCACATAGAGGGTGACCTTGGCGATGTCAAGATCAGATTTCTCATCAAACGCCTCCAAAGGAGTCTGGTGCTTCATGTGCAGTTCCACCAGGTTATCACAACCCATGAATGTGTATTCTCCTATCAGGATAACGCTACTCGGAATTGTCAACGAGGTGAGTTTATCGTTGCTTTCGAAAGCGATTGATTCATTGTCATTGTTATCGGCATTGATATAAACGATACCGTCGGGCACTGTGAACGTTTCCAATCCAATCGGGACATGTAGCAGGATCTTGCCATCCTTCGAGCAGATGGCTCCATTCATATCGCAAAAGTATGGATTGTCCTTGGCGACAACGTAGCGCTTGTTACCGTAGGTTTCGACAAAGGCTTCAAGTTCAATTTTCATCAAATTTTTAGGGATCTCGATATCTGTGAGTTTTTCACATCCCCAAAAGGCACCCTCCTTGATTGTATGGATGCTATCCGGCATCTTGAATGTCTCGTATCCTTCGGGCACACGAATCAGATCTTTGCCATCCTTCGAACATAACGCACCATTCATATCGCAATAGACCTGATTACTCTTGTCAACGACAAATCCCTTGATGCCTTTACAACCCAAGAAGACGTTTCCCGACTCAATATCTACCACATTCGCAGGAATCTCCATCCTGGTAAGTTTGCTACAATTATCGAAAGCTTCATAATCAATCCTTTTTACAGAGCTGGGGATGGTGTACTTCTCAAAACACGTCGGCACATTATACAGAAAACTCTTGTCCTTGGAATACAGTACGCCGTCTTCGCTACAATAATTCCTGTTGTCGCGATCTACGTTAATTCTCCTGATTCCGATGCATTCGCTGAAAACAAACATCCCAATCTCCTTTACACTGGACGGAATATCGATTGATTCAAGTTTCGAGCAACTATGGAAGGCAAAACTATCAATCTTCTGCACCTTATTTAGAATCCTGATTGAGCTAAGGCTACTGCAACCGTAAAAAGCATACTCCTCGATCAGATTGATACTGTCAGGCAACACTATGGAAGTGATTTTATCGCAGCCCTTGAATGCTTCCTTGCCGATGGTCGTCACCTTGCAGGGGAGAAATATTGAACGTAATTTGGCCAAGGCACTACTGGGGCTCAGTCCGAGTTCTTTCATACTGCCGGGGACAACCACCTTACCTTCATAGCTCTCGTCACATTTAACCAAGGTCTTACCATCTGCGCTAAATGTCAATGCGTCTTTCAAATACATATATAGGAAACTGTATATAATTTTGATACTCTTGTTTCAAAGCTTTATGTCATCAAGCAGTTTGATTGGCACAAAGATAAGGGATTTTGGTGATATCTCCAAATCTTTTGCCGATTTTTTCGCACTTGAGGTGCAGCGACTATTGAAAATCATCGGGCGAGCGTTTCGTACAGCGTGGCTTTTGGCGAACTTTCGTACTACTTGGGACTTCCGTTTTGATGATAAAAAAAGATAGAAAGATGATGTTGCTCTTCGTGTGTACGCACGCTTGCGTACGGTTGCGCGCCCGCACTCAAGCACACTCATGGGTACGGATATGCATCCGCACCCAAGTACGCCCATGAGTACGGACGCGGGTTCATAGTAAATTGAATAAGAATTAGAGAAGAGAATAACGCGCGAGAGACGCTTTTTTGATCTATTTATGGGGAAAATTCTGCTTGCCCGAGTATGTATTTGACCAGGACACTATAAAAATGTGAAAGTCAAACTACAGATTGGTCTTTGTCGGAAATGTACTTTCTGATTTTATCAATCATTTTCCGAGTGGGCTCTATTCGAGTCTTTATTTCAGTTTCAGATACTTTGAAGAAGCAATTGTAGTATCTTTGCGGCACGATCTTTGACATATTGGGGAGGAAGTACTCTGACGGGCGACAGAGTGCTTGCTCAAATGGAGGAAGCACTACGACAGGCGACAGAGTGCTTGATGCTATAGGATATTGGTGAGGATACATGAATAACAGCGAATTTCAAAAATTTATAATTTGCTCGGCAAATCCGATTCCCTATTTCCGATCATGGCATGTCCCCCAATGGTCGCAGGAGGATATACCACGATTGTAGTATGTCCGCTAACGGACGCTGAAGGATATGCGACGATGGAGGCATGTCCCCTAACGTACGCTGAAGGATATGCGCTGATTGTGGGATATCCCTTAACGTACGCTAAAGGATATGCCTCGATGGTAGAATGTCCCCTAATGAACGTTGAAGGATATGCTCCGATTGTAGAATGTCCCCTAACGTACGCTAAAGGATATGCCTCGATGGTAGAATGTCCCCTAATGAACGTTGAAGGATATGCTCCGATTGTAGAATGTCCCCTAGCGTCCGCTGAAGGATATGCGACGATGGTGGCATGTCCTCCAACGGACGCTGGGGGATATGGTTCAGCAGAATGATATCCTCTTACGTACGTTGGGGGACATGCTGCGATTTTTTGCCCTTATCACGAATTTGAGAATTATAGAAGAAAAAAAGATGAAATCATAACAAGGGGATAATTTTGAGCACTGACGCGACAGTTCCGGAAGGGGGTTGTCGCGTCTGTCGCCATTTTGGGGATGTGTCGCTATGTGTGATGTAGAAAGTGGAAATTTTGTTTGGAGGGTTCGAAAAATGCCCGTACCTTTGCACCGTCAAAATCAAGGAAACACTTGACGAGACAACAAAACTTGCAAATAATGTTTAACAATTAAAAAATACAAAATTATGAATACAAAGAGCTTTTCACTGATCGCAGTCGCCACCCTTATCGTATGTGGCAATGTCAACGCACAAACTTCAACATCGTACTATAACACTCGTCACGAGATCGGTGTCTCGGTAGGAACAGGAACCATGACGGAGATTGTCGGAGATCTATCAGACTTCACCTCCATTGGCATCGAGGCAGCTATCTCAACCATCATCACCGGTGGCACGACCACAGCCTATTACACCTACGGCGAAGAGAATTATATCCCTGCCATCTCGGTTGAGTACTACTACCATATCAATCAGATTGTCGGCCTCGGTGGATATGTTGCCTTCAACGGCATAGACCGCGACATGTACTACACATGGAGGAATGACGGCATCGAGCACAAGGAGTATAGTGGTAAGGCCAAGCGCTCCAACCTCAGCATCATCCCAACCGCCAAGTTCGACTGGCTGCGCAAGGAGCACTTCGGTCTCTATTCCAAGGCTGGTATCGGCGTGAGCATCATGCACGAAACCCAGAAGGACGACAAGGAGGGCAGAACCGACTACAGCGACACCTCAGTTATCCCCAACATTGAATTGACGTTC
>JAFYZW010000113.1 GCA_017548545.1 Bacteroidales bacterium
CAAGAGAGGCGCTTGCGACCCTCGGGAGTAGACTCATCTACTTGTGCGACAGCGACCAGCGCTGTCGCAACAAGTGCTATAGAAACTATATGTTTTAAAATCATAAGTCTGTTTGTCGTTTATTGGTGGAAGGTGGAAAGTGGAAGGTGGAACGGAGTTCGTAGTTCGTTTATCGTTGACAACTCTCAACTCTTAACTGTGAACTATTAACTAAACAACGTTAAATCCAACCCATTGAGTGATAGAGGTAAGCGATTAGATATCCTGCCACGCATGCCACAATGGTGTGCACCATTCCTGGCATCATGAAGGAGTGGTTGAGAAGATATTTTCCGATTTTTGTTGTTCCGGTGCGGTCGAAGTTCACAGTAGCGATATCTGATGGGTAGTTAGGGATAAAGAAGTAGCCATAGACCGAAGGCAGCACTCCGAGCAGTATCCATCCGTCAATGCCGAGCTTATAGGCGAGCGGCAACATAGCCACAACCACAGCGCCCTGCGAGTTGACAAGCACTGACACCAGGAAGAAGGCAAATGCTATAGACCACGGGTATTGCTCTACCATGCCGGCAAGCATCTCCTGAATCTCGCCCAAATAGTTGGCGAAATAGGTGTCGGCAAGCCATGCGATACCATAGATGGCGACTACTGCAACCATACCACTTTGCCATACTGGACCACTGATGGCTTTCTTGGGGGACGCCTTGCAGAGGATTATCATCAACGCCGCAGCGGTAATCATGACAATCTGAATCACGATGTTCATCTTCAATGGCGTAAATTCTATTTTGGTTATGCCATCGACCGTCACACCCAGCTTTGCCAACTGGTCGGCCGAGAGGGTGACTCTAGAGCCTAAAAGCTGCACTTCGGGGGCATCTTTAATGGCTTTGATAGTCTCATGAGCAGGAAGCAGCTCCTGGAAGATAGCGAACATCACAATCACCAACAGTGCACCGAAGAAGATATAAACGGCGCGCTTGCTCTCGGGGGCGATTTTCTTGTCGAGAGTAGTGGCATGGCTGCCATAGATGAACTCACGCTGCTCGGGGTCGGCAATCTTCTTCTGGAACTCGGGATCTTTGTCAAGATCCTTGCCACGCTTGTAGGAGGCCACCGATGCAATGATAATACCAAGAAGGCAGGCTGGAATAGTCACCATTAGCACCTTGGGAATGGTGATAGCATAGCCGTTAGCGCTTGAGATGGTGATAAACGCCACTACCGCAGCGGCGATGGGTGAGCAGGTGATACCAATCTGCGACGCGATGCTGGCGATACCGCAAGGACGCTCGGGGCGTATGCCTTTCTTGATGGAGATATCGCAGATGATGGGCATCAAAGTGTAAACCACATGGCCTGTTCCCACAAGTACGGTGAGAAAAAAGGTGCACAATGGCGCGAGGAAGGTGATGCGCGCTGGGTGCTTGCGCAGTAGCTTCTCGGCAAGCTGGATGAGCCAGTCCATACCACCTGACGCTTGCATAATGCCGGCACATGTCACGGCCGCGATGATGATGTAGATAACGTCGGTGGGAGGAGTTCCAGGCTTCATGCCGAATCCGAAAACTAGAATCGCAAGGCCGATTCCTGAAATAGCGCCTAATGCCAAGCTTCCATATCGGGAGCCCAGCCACAAAGCTCCGAGAACAATGCAGAGCTGTAAAATCATTAATGCTGACATAATATATAAGTGTTAAGTTTTAAGTTATCAGTTTAGAGGGGAGAGTGGAGAGTAGAGAGGTTGGCAACCCATAACTTCTAATAAACTTGTTAAGAAGTGTAATGTGAGATTTATCCTTAATAGCGGACGCTCACTTGCACATACACGCTGCTGTAGTTGTGCTTGGCAAGGGAACGGTCGTTGGTGAATACATACTCCGACTGTATCTCAAAATATTTGCAGAAGCGGAAGTTAAGACCTATCTCATAGTTGGTCTTGGCATGAAGCCAAGTGGCGCTGGGGCGATAGAGGTCATAACGGCCCTTGACCATGAGTTTGTCGCGGTAAACAGGAACGATGGCTAGGGCATAGAATCCGTCGGCCTTGTTGGCGGCAATCTCGTTGCCTTCGCGATCGGTATAGGTCTTGATTGTGAGGTCGTTGGCGTCGCCTGGCTTCTGGTAGGTAGTCGCAAAGCCCAAGCCTGTGGAATGGATGTACTCGGCACGTAGCTGGAGGTCGCCTTTCTTATACTCCGTACTCAATGCGTAACGGTGCTTGTTGAGACTCAGCACCTCGCCACCGCTCTTGCGGGCATAGGAGCCTTCCCAGCCAAAAGCGCCAATCCTAAGACCAGCAACAGGCATCACCCAGACGCCTCCAATGATGTCTTTCTTCTTATCCACATCGGTCACATTGATGCCCTGACCGTTGAACACGCCCACTTGGTAGTGAAGGAGGTATCGGCCTGAGCTATTCTTAAGGAAGTCGCCCTGGAACTGCAGACCTATGTCGCGGCCGTTGCTGGCATGCTCGCCGGTGCGGTCGCTGAAGCCCGACAGTTTTGAGACGGGCTGAGAGTAAGACATGAAGCCCTGGTCAAGGGGATGCATGGGATTTTCGTAGGTAAACGGGCGCTTGAACTGGCCAAACTTTATCTTGAAGAAATCAAAGCGTTGCCATTCCATGAAGAAATCAACCAGACGTGGACTGCTGCCTAGGGTAGAGGTGTTGCCGTTGATTTGGCCCTGCACCTTATAATATATTTGGTTGAGGATTTTTCCCTCGACTGATACCCTGACAATTCTCAAGTTGAAGGTGTTGCTGTTATTTCCTTCCTGGAAAGTTGCCTGATAAGAGCCGATGGCATATCCGCTGAACTTAGGCTTGGTGAAGATGGGTGGTTTGTCACTCTTTTCCTTGTCGTTTTGCAAGGGTTCAGCAACAGTGGCGACAGTCGCTGCCACGATTTCTTCGGTCGTTGTAGTGGCTTCAAGGCCAGTGCTGTTATCGGTTACTGCCTCCAGGTCTGTAGCCCACACGTTGGGCATCAGCCACACCAGCGACAACAGCATTAAAAATACACGTCTCATAGTATTTAGTTTTTACATTAATAATATTAGGTCACAAATATACAAAAAAAATGTGTATTGCCAAAAAAAGTGGTTTGTTATTGTGATTATAATCTGTTCAATTCCCTTTATTGCTCTATAAACCTCCGTTCTGACC
Organism: Bacteroidales bacterium; assembly: GCA_017548545.1. Lineage (GTDB taxonomy): Bacteria > Bacteroidota > Bacteroidia > Bacteroidales > UBA3663 > Liminaster. Next base: position 3,173 of record JAFYZW010000113.1, read on the forward strand.
CGAATTCATGGGCTGATTCCTGCTGTACGGAAACAATTAAGGCAACAATCTTGCGATTGCTGCCTTAATGCGCTTCAAGATGGACTTGAACCAACGACCCCCTGATTAACAGTCAGGTGCTCTAACCAACTGAGCTATTGAAGCATTATAATAAGAACCCCTCAGCTACCGACGAGGAAACTCAGATTGTGACTCCTACAGGATTCAAACCTGTAACCTTCTGATCCGTAGTCAGATGCTCTATTCAGTTGAGCTAAGGAGCCATTGTGGATCTTTCAAAGAACATTCATCAAGCGATGTGTAGTCGGGGTACCAGGATTCGAACCTGGGACCCCCTGCTCCCAAAGCAGGTGCGCTAACCGGACTGCGCTACACCCCGTTTCATGTTTTGCGGGTGCAAAGATAGTTCAAAAAATTCAATCCACCAAATTTTTTGGAAAGAATTTTCTAAAAATGTTTCTTTTTTGCAGAAAACGACACGCCAACAATCGTGTTTTGCTTAGTCGGCGCGGCAAAATCAACACTTTCTATCCGAAAAATAGTCTATAAGACCCATGATAGCCTCACGTGCATCACTCTCGGGGAAAGTAGAGAGCAGCTTCTTGGCCTCATAAGAAATATTCTTCATTTTTGCCTGTGCATATTCTATGCCACCGATACTTTTGGCAAACTCCACCAGTTGGGCGACTTGACTTTCTGACAGTTCGTGGGATTGTTCGACAATTTCTTTCATACGTGCAGCCTCATCTGCCGGAGCATGCTGGAACGCATATAGCAAGGGCAAAGTGATCTTCCCCTCCATAATGTCGTGACCAGTCGGCTTGCCCACCTCCTTGGAGAAAGGATAGTAATCGAAGATATCGTCACGAATCTGGAAAACCATGCCCATCAGTTCTCCCACTTTCGCCAATCTTTCCATATCGGATTTGGAAGCTTCCACGCTGAGAGCACCGACCTTCATGCAGGCAGCAAAGAGCGAAGCCGTCTTACCACGAATCACCGAGAAGTACGATTCTTCGCTCAAAAGATGGGTGCGAACGTTTGATATCTGTTCCAGTTCGCCCTCTACGAGCATCGTCACCATTTCAGATAACACTTTCGAAATCTGGAGCGAACCTGTGGCATTACTGCAATGCAAGCATTTCGAAAGGAAGAAGTCTCCCATCAGTACGGCAACCTTATTATCCCAAATCTTATTGATGGTATCGCTACCACGGCGGGTAGGACTCTGATCGATGACATCATCGTGCATCAACGTGGCATTATGCAACAATTCCAAAGCGACAGCGCCATTATTGGTAGCTTCGTTGACCTTGCCCAACATCTTGGCTGCAAGAAGAGTCATGATCGGACGCAACTGTTTGCCACTACGCTCCAAAAAATAGTGAATAACCGAATCGGCTAAAGGCACGCGTGTGCGCAATACGCTCTCGAACACACGTTCGAAATCCTTCAACTCTTCAGAAATGCAATTCCTGACGCTGCTATATATCGTTGTATTATTCATATGGAAGCGATTCTCTTCGTCTTATTTGGTAAATAGCGGTGCAAAGATACATTCTTTTTTTCATAATTGCAAATTTTTCAAGCATAAAGTTTTTCGCGCGCGTACATAATATAATATATATTTTGGTCAATTTTGTAACAAATAAGTAAAAATACTACCAAACTATTGGAAATGCCGAATAAATGCGTTATCTTTGCACCCGCAAACTGACATTTGCCGTACGCGATGATGCGATAGAGCGGCAAGAAGGGGTGCTTCGCATGCTCAACAAGAACTGCGAGGCTGAGATTAGACCCATTGAACCTGGCCGGGTAATTCCGGGAAGGGAACATGCAGAACCCCATATCGTCTTATTATTCATAAATTTTTTCTTCGCAAGATGAAAAAGGCATTGTTTATGGCTGCAATTCTTGCAGCAAGTACTGGTATGGGATATGCAAACTCCCCTACTACAAGCGAAGCTTCGCCTGAAAGGCAAGCCTCTCACCAGCGTATCACGGGCACAGTTGTCGATGAGAAGGGTGAAACCCTCCCGGGTGCACACGTCATGATCAAAGGAAGCAGCACTGGTTCTGTCACCGATGGCGATGGTTTTTTCTCGATCGTTGCAGCCTCAGGGACTACACTCATCGTACGTTATCTTGGCTACGAGGACTATACGTTTGAAGCCGCTCCTGGCGCTGCACAGCGCATCCAAATGAAGGCCAGCAAAATTCACCAATTGAACGAGATTGTCGTAAAGTCGGTAAAGGCACAAAAGGATGCACCTTTTGCCAAGGCCAATATCGAACAGGAAGCGCTCGAAGAGCACTCGAAGACCGGGCGCGAACTGCCCATGCTCTTCACCCACACACCCGGTGTGATGTCCTACGGTGAAAACGGATTAGGTACAGGTACAGTGTATATGCGCATCCGTGGTGCAGCCGACTCGCGTATCAACGTCACCCTCGACGGCGTGCCGCTCAATTCGCCCGAAGACCAGTGCGTCTTCTGGGCCAACATGAACAGCTATGCCTCCCTGCTCGGCGGCGCACAGATACAGCGCGGCGTGGGCACTTCGACCAATGGTGATGGAGCCTTCGGTGGCACCATTTCCCTCACCAGCAAATCACCCAATACCAAACCTTCGGCTGAACTCTCTGGCTCATACGGCTCCTTCAACACTTTCAATGTCGGCGGATCGTTCTCGACAGGCCTCTTCGCCAAACACTGGATCTTCGACGGCGCCTATCACGAGACAAACACCGACGGCTATATGCACGGCACTTCAGGCCGCAGCGGCTCCTACTATGGAGGTCTCACCTTCATGGCCGACCATTTCGTGGTTCGTCTCAAGTATTTCGGCAACTTCGAAAAGACCGGCCAAGCCTGGAACGGCCTCGACACGGGTGACCTGCTCGACTGGAACTATGGTGGTATGAAGACAGGACTCTTCGAATACAAAGACTTCTATGAGGCGGGTCTCGGCAAATACAACACTCTCTACGAACATCTTGTTGATCCTTACGACCCGTCGAAGGGCACTGAACGCTACAAACTGTCGGATGGCACCCTTTGGGACAAGACCACCGACAATTTCTGGCAGAACCGTACCATCCTTTCGCTGGCCTGGCAAATCAATGACCGTTGGACTACTTCGGCTTCGGTGCACTATACCCACGGGTATGGTTACTACAAGGAGTTCCGTTACGACAACAAGCTCTCAAAATTCGGATTCTCGAACTTTACGTTAAGCGACGGGACGACTCTCAAACGCACTGACTTCATACGAAAGAAAGGACTCTCGCAGAACTTCCTGGGCTTTGTTTGGAATGCCAACTACAAAGATGAGCGCTGGGACATCATCGGAGGCCTCTCATTCCAGAACTTCTGGTCGAACCATTTCGGCTACATCACTTATATTGCCAATGGCGAAATGAGCAGCAAGTACTTGAAGAACGGCGATTACCAATACTACGACAGCGATGCCGACAAGCTCGATGGCAACATCTTCGCCAAGGCCATTTACCATCTCACCGACCAATGGGACATCTTTGCGGATGTGCAGTATCGCCATGTGAATTATTCTACTGATGGGGCCAATGACAAGTTCGTCTCCACCGACAATGGCTATGTCAACCAGCGCCTCGACATCGACAAACAGTATGACTTCGTCAATCCAAAGGTGGGTATCAGTTTCCATCAGAATGGACATCACGCCTTCGCTTCGTTTGCCATGAGCAATCGCGAACCCGAACGCAACAACTTCACCGACAATTACAACTACCCTGCACCCAAGGCCGAACAACTTCTCGACACTGAGATCGGTTATAACTACATGGCCAAACGTTGGGCAGCGGGTGCCAACCTCTACTGGATGAATTACCAGGACCAATTCGTACAAACCGGCGAACTTAGCGACATCGGTGAGAAACTGACCACCAACATCGAAAAGTCGTATCGTCTCGGTTTGGAACTTACCGCAGCTTGGACCATCCTTCCTGGATTGACCATCGAGGGCAATGCAGCCCTCAGCCAGAACAAGATCAAGGACTTCGACGAGCATGTCGAGAACTGGGACGATTGGGAGGGTAACACCGACGCCTCGGGCAAGGCCTACGACGGCGACGGCTTCGACGTGATCCACTACAACAATAGCACTTTAGCCTATTCGCCTTCAGTCATACTCAACGGCTTCCTAACCTACAAGAAGAACGGGCTCACGGCCACCTGGCACACCAACTTCGTGTCGCGCCAATATCTCGACAATACGGAATGCAAGCAGCGTTCATTGCCAAGTTTCTCGACCAGTGACCTTTCGGCCAACTATGTGTTCACCTTCAAAAAGGCAGGCATCAAGGAACTGATATTGGGCGTAAATGTTAACAATATCTTCGACCTGCACTATGCTGCGTCGGGTTGGGTATATTCGGCCATCTATGCCAGCGGAGGCAATCCCGAGAGCAATCGTTACACAGAGATCGGATACATCCCGCAAGCAGGAACGACTGCCATGGGCAGCATCACACTAAGATTCTAAGCTCGATATGGAATTCTTGACCGCACATTGGCTCGACATCCTCACCACAATCCTTGGCCTGGCCTACATCCTGCTGGAATACAAGGCCAGCCTTTGGATGTGGCTCGTAGGCTTCCTAATGCAAGCACTCGGTATCGTGCTCTATTATCAAAAAGGGCTGTACGCCGACTGTGGTATGGAGTTCTACTATCTAGCAATGACCATCTACGGCTACTGGCGTTGGATGCATGGTGGCCAAACCAACCAAGCGCTGCCCATCCGACCTTTACCACGCCGTCTTATTTTGCCTTGGCTGTTGCTCATGGCGGCCATCTGGGGTATCATCTATTGGCTACTGGTGACGTTCACCAACAGCAACGTCCCCGTGGCCGACAGTTTCACCACAGCGCTCAGCCTCGTCGGCATCTGGGCATTGGCTCACAAGTACCTCGAACAATGGCTCATCTGGATCGCCGTCGATGTCGTCACCTGCGCACTCTATTTCTACAAAGACATCCCTTTCAAAGCCAGTCTCTATGCGCTCTACGTCATAATCGCCATCTTCGGCTTCTTTAAGTGGAAACGTTTGATTATTCTTTCGTCACGCCACAAGGCAAAACGAACTTCACCTCCTTGAACCAGTATCTACGCTCTTCGCCAGAGGGAAGACGCAGCTGGAGTGGGCCCTGCGCATCGACTCCGGCAATCTCGGCATCGAAATGTTCGTCCCGTTGGGGATCATAATAGGGATGAAAACCATCCTTCCGATATAAGCGTTGCATATAGCACTCATGAATGGTTGCAGCCATCTCCTTTTTGTCGCGCAAGGCATCATATAGCCCGGCGATGTGCCGTGTCACTATCTCCAAAACCTGCATGGGGGAAGTCTGGACGCCAAGCAACTTCAACGACACCGGGTTGGGAGCATTCCCTATCCACTTTATCTGGTTCACATTCAGTCCTACACCCAGCACGCTGTGCTGCAAAGTGCCACCCATCAACCTATTCTCGATGAGGATGCCACCCAACTTGCTATCGCCTGCATAGATGTCGTTGGGCCATTTGATGCTGAGATGAAGTTCGTCGAGACTTAATCCCTGTGCTGCTCTCAGCTCGTCAAGGGCCTCCACAATGGCGAGGCTGCACATTTGACTGATTACAAACTGTTCCTTGATGGGCAAGAACTCTGGGCACAGCAGCATCGAGAATGCAATATTCTTGTCGGGTTCCGACTCCCAGCTATTGCCCATCTGTCCGCGTCCAGCCGTCTGTCGCATCGTATAGACAACCGTCTCGTCGGACAAAACAGTTCCCTGGGCCAAAGCATCGAGCATCCAGGTATTGGTTGATTGCACCTCGGGCAGGTGAATCATCTTCGATTTCCGTTTCATGGCCTCCAAACTGAATTCGCAGCCACAATAGAGCTGATTGTAGAATCCATATTGCTTGAGCAGTTCGTTGCGACGCTGTTGAAGCCCTCCCTTGCGCCAGTTGCGATCGTCGAAACGGATGGACTGCCCCGTCTCTCGCTGCACCTGCTCCACTGCCCATCGTCCTGCCGCATTGATTTGTTCGAGCGACTTCCAACGGCTTGATGCCAGTGTCGTGGTAAACACCCCAAAGCCCAGTTCCACGGCTTTACGTGCTGCTTGCAACAGTCGCATCTTGAAGCACTCAAGGCATCGAGCACCACGCTCGGGTTCCTGCTCCATACCATGAACTGTGCAGCGCCATGCCTCGTGGTCGTAATCCTCATCAATGATGTCAAGACCCAATGAGGCAGCGAAACGCGTACATTCGTTCTTGCGGATCAGATACTCCTCCTCGGGAAAGATATTCGGATTGAAATAATAGAGTGTAGGACGCACATCATGTGCCAACATCCATTCGATGATGGCACTGGAGCAAGGGGCACAACAACAGTGCAACAATACTTCGTTGTCGTTTCTTTTCATCTTATTCAAAAAACCAGCCGGAACTAAGATAAGCACCGGCTGGATATTAATAATTGAACACTTTCAAACTAAGACCTGGGCAGATTACTTAAACATGGCCCAAGCGACATAAATCAATGCAGTCAAATAAGCTGCGATAGTAGCCACCATAACTGGCTTTTTATTCATGAATTCCATAATACCTTAAATATAAATTAATTAATAGTTTCTTTATTGTCCGCTTCCGGGACTTTTTTCTTTGTTTTTGCGGTGCAAAATTACAATGTATTTATGGCATGACAAAGAGAATCGCCCCAAAATCGAACATTTTGGGGGCTTTTCGACCCGTTTTGCAATCATTTTGTCAATTCGGGGATGCAAAAAAGAGGCTGTTCGACGAGCAATTTCACTCGTTCCAAATCGAATTTCCACGATTTGGAGCCTTATCACTAGTATCAGCATCGGTGTCCGATTCGTTGACGCCGATAGAAGCCTTACTTCCAGGACTCGTAACAATGAGATCTGCATCACTCAGACATACAATCTTGACTGACGGTGTTTGATAAATCTTAAACATAATGAATGTGTAATTATAAAAAATGATTAATAGACTAACTACTATACTCACAAATGACGACGCAAAGATAACTACATTCCACTAAATCTCCAAATAATATGAAAGAAAAATGACTGCGACAATTGTTATTTTTCATTGTTTACCTCATCTAATGCACCATTTCATCGCTTTTTTGAGAAGAATTCCTTCACTAACAACAAAGCTTCGTCCTCTAAAACACCGCCTTCGACTTGCGTCTTGGGATGCAAAGCCTTGGGAGCAAAGAGTGCATAACCACGACGTGGGTCGGGAGCGCCATAGACGATGCGTGAGATCTGACTCCATCCCAAAGCCCCGGCACACATCACACAAGGTTCCAAAGTGACATAGAGCGTGCAATCAGTAAGGTACTTGCCGCCCAACGCCTCGGCTGCTGCCGTGATGGCCTGCATCTCGGCATGTGCCGTAACATCATGCAGCGTCTGTGTGAGGTTGTGAGTACGGGCGAGAATACGGTCACGGCACACGATAATCGCCCCGACGGGGATTTCACCCTCCTCGGCAGCCTTTTTGGCCTCGATCAAGGCCTGTCGCATATAATATTCGTCGGACATAGCTTATACGCTGAAATATTCTGCATCAGGATATGGTATATAAAGACCACTCACTGATGCCTGTGGATACATAGCACCATTTTCGGTCAGGCTGATGCCAATGGCTCCAAAGTCTATCATCCGTGCCAAAAGAAAGATGGTCTTCTGGTCAGGCAACGATGGATAACCCACAGCTGGACGGATACCGCCCCAATGATGCTCTTCCTTAAGACGCCATGCGAGATATTCGGAAGCAGCCTCCGCGAGGCGATCACCGACGGTCTGAAGTATGAGCACGTCATAGTCACTACCACCTTGCGTCGCCTTGAGATGTTCAAGTCGCTGCACAAACTTCTCGCTTACGGTGCATGCAAATGCACCAATGCAATCGTTGACATAATCGCAGAGCGAGAGACAGGTGCCTGCATCCTTCTGCTGGCGGGGTGTCGGGATGTCGAGGAACTGGTTGCAACAAGGACAATTTACATCATGGCCATTTCGGCGAAGGATCACGCGAATCTTATCGTCAAGCCCCTCAGCAGGGTAAAAAGCCTGCGTCACACGTACAGCATATTCCTGTCCCTCGGCAATCTGCGCCAAGAGATTATCTGCATCCTTGCGAAGCTTCTTGCCCTCTTCACTATCCTCCTTCACTCGCCAAGCCCAATAGAAATAGAGCCAGTCTATGAAGGGAACGAGGTCACGTACAAGTATTGAAGGCATGACTCGGGCTCCATAGAATGGGGGAAAAACCTTGGGATATCGGGTCCAATCAACCTTCAGTCGTCGCTGCAAAGAGGACGCTTCGCCCAAAGTGCGACTGGTCTGTTCATGCACCTTGTCGCGTAACTGCCGCTGGTTCTGCTGCTGGCGAATACGTTCCTGCTCAGCTCGATTGGCGATAATCACCTGTTCACGAGTAGCAGGATCGAGCAGTCTCATCGCCAATACCGGATTGCTGGCTGCATCGCGCACATGGAAGACCGGTCCCTCGTAACAGGGGGCGATCTTAATTGCCGTGTGAATAGGAGACGTCGTTGCACCACCAACAATCAGCGGGATGTCCAATCTCTCGGCCTGCAAGGCTCGTGCCACGACACACATCTCTTCGAGACTCGGGGTAATCAATCCCGAAAGACACACGATGTCGATATGCTGTGCATGGATGGTTTCAAGAATCTTCTCGACAGGAACCATGACGCCAAGGTCAACCACTTCGAAGCCATTGCAAGCAAGAATCACAGCGACGATATTCTTGCCGATATCGTGCACATCGCCTTTGACGGTAGCAATCAGAATGCGGCCTCTTGAGGAAGAATTCGGCACATCATCGGTCGATTGCTCACCCTTGATATAAGGGTCAAGAATCTCGACAGCCTTCTTCATCGTTCGTGCTGTCTTGACAACCTGAGGCAGGAACATCTTTCCCTCGCCAAAAAGTCGGCCCACTTCGTTCATCCCTGTCATCAAAGGGCCCGAAATGATCGAAAGCGGCGAATCGCCTCTGGCAAGCAGTTCCTTGAGGTCGGCATCGAGCGTCGTCGTGGTTCCTTTCAGCAGGGCGTCCTGCAAGCGCGACTCCGGAGTGTCGGCCAACGGCTGTGACACATGGGGCACATCGCTCACCCTGTCCTTCCTTTCGATCGGTTGAGAAGAACCCATGAAGATTGCCTTTGGATCGTACTTCACACCCACCTCCTTGGCTGCAGCTTGTGCCTCATTCATCTTCTGGGCAAGGGCGATGAGCTCCTCGCTAGCATCGTCGGCAGTATTGAGGATCACCTCAGTAATCGCCATGCGCAGTTCAAGGGGGATAGTCTTGTAGGATACCGCAGTGGCAGGATTCATGATAGCCATACCCATTCCATTGGCAATGGCATGATGTAGGAAGACCGAATGCATCGACTCGCGCAAATAGTTGTTGCCTCGGAAAGCGAACGACAAATTCGACAAACCTCCCGAAACACGTGCGCCTGGCAAGTTGTCGGTCACCCAACGTGTAGCACGAATGAAATCCTGAGCGTAAGCGGCATGTTCGGGCATGCCGGTAGCAATAGTCAATACATTGGGGTCAAAGATGATATCCTCAGGTGCAAAACCAGCTTCTTCGGTGAGCAGTCGATACATGCGCTGACAAACCTTGATACGTCGCTTATAATCGGTCGCCTGCCCTTCTTCGTCGAAACACATAGCAATAACTGCTGCACCAAGTCGCCTTATTACACGAGCCTTGGCAAGGAAGTCCTCCTCTCCCATCTTTAAACTGATGGAATTGACGATGCCTTTACCCTGACAACACTTCAAGCCCGACTCGATAACTTCGAAGCGTGAACTGTCAATCATAATAGGCACGCGGCAGATGGCGGGATCAGATGCGACAAGATTGAGGAAGGTCTGCATCTCCTGCTTGGCGTCGAGAAGTCCGTCGTCCATATTGACATCAATGACCATAGCACCATCCTCCACTTGCTTACGTGCAATATCGAGGGCCTCATCGTAATGTTTTTCACCGATGAGACGCAGGAACTTGCGACTTCCTGCCACATTACACCGTTCGCCTACCTTGACGAAAGAGCGGGCATCGGCTTCGAGTACCGAAAGGCCAGAAAGACGCAAGGGTTGTATCCCTTTCCTTGACTGCGGGATACGCTTCATGTAAGTATCCGGCAACTCGTCCAACATCTTTCGCATGGCAGCGATATGTGCAGGTGTCGTACCGCAACAGCCGCCAATCATATTGACGAGATGTTCCTCGAGATAAGGCGTCATCTGACACACCATATCCTCGGGCGTATCCTCATATGCTCCAAACTCATTGGGTAATCCTGCATTGGGATGGCAACTGACGAATGTGGGTGCACAAGTAGAAATCCTACGTAGATAGGGCAACATCCCCTCGGCTCCCAGTCCGCAGTTCAAGCCAACACAGAGCGGGTTGGCATGCTGTACTGACGTAACAAAAGCCTCGACGGTCTGTCCGCTCAAGGTGCGTCCACTTGCATCGCTCACGGTCATGCTAAGGAGAATTTCTGGGGCACCGGCTTTTATGCAAGCACTGATGGCAGCCTTGGCGTTGAGCGTATCGAAGATGGTTTCGATGAGGATGCCATCGACGCCCTCATCGACGAGCACCTGTATCTGCTCGAGGTATGCGGCTTCAAGCTGGTCGAAAGTGATGGAACGAGCAGCCGGATTGTCAGCATCATCGCTCATCGACAGCATCTTGCTAGTGGGTCCCACATCGCCCAATACGAAGACCTGCCGCCCTTGGGCTTCGGATGCTGCACGTCGTGCCAAACGAACAGCAGCACGATTCATTGCCTCAATCTGGTCCTCGAGGTGATAATCATGCTGCGAAATACGTTGGGATGAGAATGTGTTGGTGGTAATGACATCAGCACCAGCATCCACATAGCGTCGATGCAGGTCGAGGATGGTTTCCGGATCGGTGAGCGAAAGGAAATCGTTATTCCCCTTCATCAACATCGATCCCATCGCGCCATCCAAAAGAAGGATCTTTTGGTTGAAAGCCTCTCGTAATGTCATATTTTGTGGAGCATTGAACGTTGGAACATTGTTAATCCGAGCATGCTAAATCGCAGACATGATCTTCACAATCTGGGCGGCAGCATTCATCGAATAGAAATGAAGACAAGGCACTTCATGTTCTTTCAGTTCGCGACACTGGCGAATCATCCAATCTACACCCACCTCCTTCACATCGTCATTGGTTTGACACTTCTCAAGCAGTCGGACCAGCTTCTCGGGGAAATCGATGTGGAAAGTGCGTGGCAACATGGCACGCTGATTGAGGGTGGTGAGCGGTTTGAGGCCTGGGATGATGGGCACATTGATTCCCATCTCACGACAACGCTTCACGAAGTCGAAATATTTCTTGTTGTCGTAGAACATCTGTGTCGAAACATATCCTGCGCCAAGATCCACTTTACGCTTCAGAGCACGCAGGTCGGACGCCTTGCTCATGGCCTCTTCGTGTTTCTCGGGATAACCTGCCACACCGTAAGTGAAAGGTGTCTCACGTGTCAGTTCATGCTGACCGCCATATAGGAGGTTACCCTTGTTGAAATCATTGATCTGCTCGCAAAGTTCGCTGGCATATTGCAAACCACCTTCTTTGGGAATAAAACGACTATCTTGTTTCGACTTGTCGCCACGTAGAACCAACAAATCATGCATACCCAGGAAAGCAAGATCAATCAGTTCGTTTTCAGTTTCCTGCTGCGAATAACCCGAACAGATGACATGTGGAACGACGGGCACGCCATAGCGCTGTTTGATAGCATAACTGATGGGAACGGTACCGGGACGAAGACGTTCTTCGACTCGGCGATACTGCCCTGGCGACAACTCCTTATACACATAGTCGATGCGGTGGGTCGTCACCTCAATAAACGCGGGATTGAAAGGCATCAGCCTATCGATGGTATCGTAAATCTGTTCGAGGCTTTTCCCACGCAACGGGGGCAATACCTCAAACGAGAATAATGTCTCTTTGGTTAAACGCAGAATCTCTGATACGCTCATAAAAAAAGAATTTTGGAGTTGCAAAGATACATATTATTATTTAAAATGTAAGCGTTTTCGAAAAAAAACGCTCAAACATGCCGAAAAAACACAAAAATTCCTTATATTTGCGCGCTAAAATGAAAAAATAAAGAGCAAATATGGCACAAGTAAAACCAAGTATCCCCAAGGGAACACGCGACTTCTCGCCCGTCGAGATGGCAAAGCGAAACTATATATTCAACACTATACGCGACGTCTATGGACTCTACGGCTACCAGCAGATCGAAACTCCCTCGATGGAGAACCTTTCGACCCTGATGGGCAAGTATGGAGAGGAGGGCGACAAACTACTTTTCAAAATCCTCGATTCAGGCGACTTCCTTGCTGGTGTCAAGCCCGAACAACTATGTGACGGAGGCACGGCCAAGCTGGCAGCCTGTATCTGCGAGAAAGGTCTGCGCTACGACCTCACCGTACCCTTCGCACGCTTTGTGGTGATGCATCAGAACGAACTGGCTTTCCCCTTCAAAAGATATCAGATACAACCTGTATGGCGCGCCGACCGTCCACAGAAGGGTCGCTACCGCGAATTCTTCCAGTGTGATGCCGATGTTGTGGGTTCCGACTCGCTGCTCAACGAGGTTGAGCTCATCCAGATTATCGATGAGGTGTTCCGTCGCTTCGGCATCCGCGTGGCCATCAAGATGAACAACCGCAAAATCCTGGCCGGCATCGCTGAAGTCATCGGTGCGCCCGAATTGTTGGTTGACATCACCGTGGCCATCGACAAACTCGATAAGATCGGCCTCGACAACGTCAATGCAGAACTTCGCGAGAAGGGACTGAACGAGAGTCAGCTTGCCAAGTTGCAGCCCATCATCAAACTGGAAGGTGAAAACCGTCAAAAGCTGGCCATCATCCGTGAGACATTGTCTGACTCTGCAGTGGGCGTGAAGGGCGTCGATGAGCTTGAATATATCCTCAACAAGGTCGAAAAGCTGGGTGGCACGGAATGTCGCCTCGATATCGACCTCACGCTGGCCCGTGGCCTCAACTATTACACCGGTGCCATCTTCGAAGTGAAGGCTCTCGATGTCGAGATGGGCTCCATCACGGGCGGTGGACGTTATGACAACCTCACCGGTGTCTTTGGTATGCCCGGCATGTCGGGCGTAGGCATCTCGTTCGGTGCTGACCGCATCTACGATGTACTCAACCAGCTCAACCTCTACCCCACCGATGCCTTGCAATCTACGCAGGTGCTCTTCGTCACCTTTGGCGAGACCGAACAGGACTTCTGTCTGCCGCTCCTTGCCTCACTGCGCAAAGCCGGCATTCGTGCCGAAGTCTATCCCGACGCTGGTGCAAAGATGAAGAAGCAGATGACCTATGCCAATGCCAAGCAAATTCCCTACGTCGTCATCGTGGGTTCGGACGAAGTGGCTTCGGGCGAGGTTTCGTTGAAGAATATGGTCACCGGTGAACAGATAAAGGTAAAAGCTGACGAACTTGTATCTAAATTCTAAATTTATCAACTTCCCCTTATGAAAACAACGAAACTCCTCTGTGCAGCTGCCCTTGCGGTAATCACTTTCGCCAGTTGCACCGACCGTAACGCAAACAACGATATGGAAAATCCCTTCCTCGTAGCATCCACCCTACCACACGGTGCCTTCCCATTCGATAAGCTCAAGACTGAGCACTACAAGCCTGCTTTCGAAGCCGGTATCCAGGAACACAACAAGGAGATTGATGCCATCGTCAACAATCCCGATGCACCGACCTTCGAGAACACGATTGCTGCACTCGATTACAGTGGTGGCCTCCTGAACCGCGTAGCAGGCATCTTCTATAACCTGCACGAATGCGATGGCACCGACGACATGCTTGCCTTGGGCGAAGAGCTCCAGCCGATGATGAGCCAGCACAGCCTCGACATCAGCCTCAACGAGAAACTGTTCGAGCGCATCCAGCAAGTGTGGAACGACAACTCCGACCCCAAGACCACTACACTCACTACCGAGCAGTATCGTCTTCTGAAGGACACCTACGACAGTTATGTGCGTAGCGGTGCCACCCTTCAGGGCGAAAAGCGGGAACGCTGGCGTCAGGTGAGTGCCGAACTTGATAGCCTCACACTCGTCTTCGGACAGAATGTGCAGAAGGCAACAGGCTCGTGGAAGTATCAACTTAATCCCGAGACTGACCTGGCAGGTCTCCCCGGCTTTGTAACCGAGGCACTCAAACAAAAGAACTACGAGATCGGACTCCTTGCCACCGACTATCGTCCATTCATGACCTATTCGAGCCGCCGCGACCTTCGCGAACTGCTCTATAAGGCATACAATGCACGTTGCGTGGGTGGAGAATTCGACAACACCGAGAACATCCGCAAGATTGCCACCTTGCGTCAAGAGAAAGCTGACCTACTGGGCTACGACACCTTCGCCGATCTGCGTCTCACCAACACCATGGCGCATACCCCCAATGCAGTCAACAGCCTGCTCAACCAGTTGCTCAAGGCTTACAAACAACCTGCAATGAAGGATGTCAAGGAGGTGGCTGCTTTTGCGGCCAAGGATGGCGTGAAGAATCTCATGCCCTGGGACTTCAGCTATTACAGTGAGAAGCTCAAAGCAGAGAAGTACAACGTCAGCGATGCACAAATCAAGCCATATCTCTCGCTCGAAAAGGTCAAGAAGGGCGTCTTTGGTCTTGCTGAACGTCTTTATGGCGTCACGTTCCACAAGATTGATGTGCCCGTCTATAACGAGGCAGCCGAATGCTTCGAGGTGCTCGATGCCGACTCTACCTATCTCGGCCTCCTATACACCGACTTCTTCCCCCGCGAGGTGAAACGCCCCGGCGCATGGATGACCGAGTTCAAAGGACAGTGGCGCGAGAAGGATGGCACCGACAGCCGTCCACACATCCAGATTGTCATGTCGTTCAGCAAGCCTATCGGACAACCTGGCGACTCGACCTACGTGCCTGCCTTGCTCACCTACGACGAGTGCACCACGTTCCTGCACGAGTTCGGACATTCGCTGCATGGTCTGCTCACCAAGTGTACCTACAAGGGACAGAGTGGCACCAACGTGGCCCATGACTTTGTGGAATTGCCTTCGCAGTTCAATGAGAACTTCATGCGCGAAAAGGAATTCCTCGATACCTTTGCCGCCGACTACCAGACAGGCGAAAAGATTCCACAGGACCTGATCAACAGGATACAGGATGCCTCGAACTTCCAAGCTGCCTACGCCTGCGTACGTCAACTTTCGTTCGGCATGCTCGACATGCAGTTCCACACCCTCGGCAAGGGCAATCTGGGCAGCAACAGCAACGAGATTACGGCTCGCTTCCCGCAGCTCCAGAACATCGAACAGTTTGAGGCCGACGCCATGGCACCCACACAGGTATTGCCACATGTCGATGGTGCTTTGATGGCTACTTCGTTCACCCATATCTTCAGCGGAGGCTATGCGGCTGGCTACTACGGCTACAAGTGGGCCGAGATGCTCGATGCCGATGCCTTTGCCGTGTTCCAAAAGGAAGGACTGTTCAATCCGGAGACAGCCAAGCGTTTCCGCCATCTGCTCGAGAGCGGCGATACCGTAGATCCGGCAGAACTCTACAAACAGTTCAAAGGTGCCGACCCCGACATCAATGCTCTGATGCGTCGTGACGGCATAATCAAGTAATCATGCTTTTAGACATTCTCTTCATCCTCGTGGGATTGGCGCTTCTCGTCAAGGGAGGTGACTATCTCGTCGATGGTTCGGTTGCCATTGCCAAGCGTGCCAGGCTCAGCGAGATGGTCATTGGCCTTACCGTCGTGGGCTTCGGTACTTCGATGCCGGAACTATTGGTTTCGGCCCAGTCGGCATGGATGGGAAGTTCGGGCATCGCTATCGGTAATGTCGTAGGCTCAAACATCTCGAACATCGCCTTGATACTGGGTTTGACGGCCATGATTCATGTCATTCCGTCACAAAAGATTACACTCCACCTTGACCTCCCGTTCATGCTTCTCTCCTTTGTCCTTTTTGTGGCTATTGCCATGACAGGATCGGTAGGAAGGGTGGCTGGTGTCATAGGCGTACTGATGCTTATCTGTTTTGTGGCATATCAAGTGAGACAGTCGCGCAAAGCCAGCAAAGCCCAAGAAGCACTTGCAAAAGATAATCCTGATGCTTCAGCAGAACCGATGGCTCTTTGGAAAGCCACATTGCTGGTCATCGTATCATTCCTTGCCATGGTCTTTGGTGCAAATATCCTGGTCGAAGGAGCCTCCAACATTGCCCGCCTCTTAGGTGTTACCGACCGAATCATTGGACTCACCATCGTGGCAGTAGGCACCTCATTGCCCGAACTGTTCTCCAGCGTCATGGCAGCCGTCAAAGGTAAGACCGACATGGCTATCGGCAATATCATCGGTTCGGGCACGTTCAACATTCTCAGCGTAATCGGCATCTCGGCCATTATCACGCCTATAACGGGCACGAACATCGGCTTTGCCTTTGACTACGGGTTGATGGTCATCCTGGGTGTACTGCTATGGGTATTCCTGCGCTCCAAATATGTGCTTGAACGCTGGGAGGGATTTGTCCTCACTGCCATATACGTGGCCTATCTGACTAAGCTCATTATTTTTGGATAAAGAAGGGAGAAACATGACCAAAGACGAACTGCGCAAACAGATCAAGGAAGAAATCAAACGACTGAGTGCCGCCGAACGCGATACCCAGTCGCTTTACGTCTGCTTGCAGGTGATAGGTTCAGCCGAATGGCAACAAGCCCAGACTGTGCTTCTTTATGCTGCCATGCCTGATGAAATCAGCCTGCAGCTGCTCATCGACGATGCCATCGGTTCGGGAAAGGACATCATCCTCCCTGTCGTCCACGGAGACACTCTTTTGCTCAGGAAGTACGACCCGCAACATTTCGAGAAACAAGGGAAATATCAGATTGAGGAACCTACAGAAGCGTGCGAGGAACTGACAGACCTTTCCAAGATAGATCTTGCCATCATTCCTGGTCGTGCCTTCAGCAAGAAAGGACACCGCATGGGACGAGGCAAAGGCTATTACGACAAACTGCTACCCGAAATGAAATGTCCGAAGTGGGGCGTCTGCTTCACCTGCCAACTGCAAAAAATGGTTCCCTGCGACGAATGGGACGTAAGAATGAACAAGGTGGTGACCGCATAAGTCACCACCTTGTTCATTCTTGGGGTTAAGAAGGGTTCGAATGGTTAAGAGAGTTCGAGAGGTTACCAATTGATTCCCTTTCCTGCCTTGAGAGTATTCTTCATCAGCGAGCAGATGGTCATTGGGCCGACACCACCCGGCACGGGCGTAATGAAGGCGCACTTGGGAGCCACTTCGTCGAACTTCACATCGCCCTTGAGCTTGAAGCCTGACTTCTTGGTGGCATCGGGCACGCGTGTTGTTCCTACATCGATTACCGTGGCACCTTCCTTCACCATATCAGCCGTAACGAACTCTGGCTGCCCAATGGCGGCGATGAGAATGTCGGCCGATGCACAGATCTCCTTGAGATTCTCCGAAGCGCTATGGCAGACAGTGACTGTCGAATTGCCAGGATAAGCCTTCTGCATCATCAGCGAGGCTACAGGCTTGCCCACGATATTCGAACGTCCGAGGACGACGCAATGCTTGCCCTTGGTTGGCACGTTATAGCGCTCAAGCAGATCCATGATGCCCATGGGCGTAGCACTCACGAAACAGGGAAGGCCGATGGAGAGTCGACCCACATTGACTGGATGGAATCCATCCACATCCTTGCGATAGTCGATGGCCTCGATGATCTTCTGGCTATCGATATGCTTCGGAAGAGGCAACTGCACGATGAATCCGTCAATCTCAGGATTCTTGTTCAGTTCGTCCACCTTGGCAAGAAGTTCTTCCTCGGTGACATCACTCTCAAAACGTATCAATGAAGATGTAAATCCACACTCGGCACAAGCCTTCACCTTGGCTGCCACATAGGTCTCAGAACCACCATCATGGCCCACCAGTACAGCTGCCAGATGAGGTGCACGTTTGCCTTCGGCCAGCATCTGCTGGACTTCTGCTGCTATCTCTTGCTTAATGGCTGCAGCAGTAGCCTTTCCATCAATCAATGTCATATTATTCAATTTTGAGGTGCAAATGTAATGCAAATTATTCAAATCACCAAATTTCGACTGCAATAAAAGACTTTCTCCATGTTTTTTCGGCAGAAATGGCGTTTTTTGATTGATACAATTTATCTTTGCAATATGAAATGGACTAAACTGCATACCCTCAAATACACGATTGCCCTCGCCCGACTATTTGCATGTGCAATGTTTCTGCCGATGGTAGGAAGTATCGCCTATTCGCAAGAAAGGGAGGTGGTTGGCCGTACTCCGCTCATCAACGAATGGGAGATCGGCTATGGTGCAGGCTCTCCGTTTGGCGCCACAGAATGGCGGTCGGTCAAGAACTCGGAGTTCACGCAGAAGTTCAGCCAAATGTGGCAGGTGAATTTCGGTCATCAATTCACTTCGAAGGATTACGGCGCTGCCCCCAAGGGATATAATTACCCAAGCCTTGGCATGTTTTTCCAATGGTTGGACTACAGCCACCTGAAGATTCGTGGCGTGGAGCCCATCTTCCCAGCCACCAAGACGGCCGACTACGGCCAGATTGCTACCTTTGGCCTCACCCTGCACCAATATTGTTGGGTCAGCGGCAAATGGCGCGGGAGTCTGAATCACGAAATGGGGGCTGCCTACGTCTTCGACCCTGTCTATGAAGTCCCAAGTTGGGTCACTCTCTCCAAGCCCTGGCAAATCTTTGTGAGTTTCGGATGGTTCTTTGGCTACGAAGTCAAAGGAGGAGAAATCGCCTTTGGTCCCCAGTTCACGCACCTCAGCAACAGCGGCCTTGCAAATTACAACACAGGTATCAACAACTTCTCGCTCTCTGTACGCTATCGGTACAAGGCATTGAAGGAAATACAGAAATGCAAGCCCGAAGAGGCCCTCATTGAGAAAGATGGCAGGAGGTTCCGATCGCACTTCTACGGTAGCGTGATGGCGGGATATGGCAAAGTGTATTTCGAAGACCCGAATTCTGCCGTACAAATCACCATGATGGCGGATGCAATGTATAAAATCGACCCCAACAACGGCATCGGCATTGGTGTGGATTATTACCACAACGACAATGTCGATAGGACTGACAGGAAAGATTATATCGGAGCAGGCATCAAATATGACCGATGGTTCGGTCCCTTTGTCATTCACGTGCAAGTCGGCACCTATTTGAACGGCAAACGGCCCATCAAATACAAGGGAACTGCACGAATCTACGAGAATGTCGGATACAAATACGTGATGTTCCGCCATAAAACCATATCACCTTACATCGGATTCTACACCAAAGGCAATGGTTTCGAAGCTGAGCAGATGTCATTTGCCCTAGGATGCATTTTCAGTAAATAAAAAAAGTTGAGCAATAGCCCAACTTTTTTCTTTGACTTACATTCCGAAGCCCTTGCCGCGCATCTTGGAGGCCATCTGTTGCATTTGCATCATGGCGCGCGGGTTGCCCTTCAGGTCGTTCATCTTCTTCATTACCTTGCGCATGTCATCGAACTGCTTCACCAGGCGGTTCACCTCCTGAATGTTGGTGCCCGAACCCTTGGCGATACGCATCTTTCGGCTCTGGTTCATCACCTCGGGATGCTCACGTTCGAAAGGTGTCATCGACTGGATGATGGCCTCGACACTCTTGAACGAGTTGTTGTCGATGTCCACGTCCTTGATGGCCTTGCCCACACCAGGGATCATCGAAGCAAGATCCTTGATATTACCCATCTTCTTGATCTGCTGAATCTGCTCGAAGAAGTCGTTGAAGTCGAACTTGTTCTTTGCAATCTTCTTCTGCAGCTTCTTTGCCTCCTCTTCGTCATACTGCTGCTGGGCACGTTCGACGAGCGACACCACATCGCCCATGCCGAGGATTCGGCCAGCCATACGTTCGGGATAGAACACATCGAGCGCCTCCATCTTCTCACCCGTACCTATGAACTTGATGGGCTTCTGTACGACGGTACGTATCGAAAGGGCAGCACCGCCACGCGTATCACCATCGAGCTTGGTGAGGATAACACCGGTGAAGTTGAGTCGGTCGTTGAACTCCTTTGCAGTATTGACGGCATCCTGACCCGTCATCGAATCGACAACGAAGAGGATCTCGTGCGGCTCGACGGCATCCTTGATGTTCTTGATCTCACGCATCATCTGCTCATCGACAGCCAGACGACCTGCGGTATCGATAATTACCACGTCATTGCCATCATGCTTTGCCTGTGCAATGGCATCTTGAGCGATACGGACAGGATCCTTCGAATCACGATTGGTATAGACAGGCACACCCACCTGGCTAGCCACCACTTCCAACTGGTCGATGGCTGCGGGACGATAGACGTCGCAAGCGGCCAGCAACGGACGCTTCCCCTTCTTCGTCTTCAGCATCAAGGCCAGTTTGCCGGTGTGAGTCGTCTTTCCCGAACCTTGCAGACCTGCCATCAGGATGATGGTGGGATTGGCCTTCAGGTTCAAATCGACGGCTTCACCGCCCATCAACTGCGCCAGCTCATCATGCACGAGCTTGACCATCAACTGGCCAGGCTTCACGGCAGTGAGCACATTCATGCCAAGGGCCTTCTTCTTCACCTCATCGGTGAAAGTCTTGGCCACCTTATAGTTTACGTCGGCATCGAGCAGGGCACGACGCACGTCCTTGAGAGTCTCTGCAACATTGATTTCGGTGATCTTGCCTTCACCCTTGAGGATTTTAAACGAGCGCTCAAGACGCTCCGATAGATTGTCAAACATAATTCAAAAGATGTTGACTTGACCGCAGCAACGGAAATTGCGGCGCAAAGATACGCAAAATTTCCGAAATATCCAAAAAGTACCTTCAATAATTGTTATTTGTGAAAAAAAATCACTATCTTTGCACCGCAAAAAACAGCAATCATGATTGAAGTTCGCAATCTATACAAGTCATTTGGTGAGCAGGATGTGCTCAAGGGAATCGACTGCACCTTTCAGCCTGGAGTCAACAACCTGATCATCGGCCAGTCGGGCTCGGGCAAGACTGTGCTACTCAAATGCCTCATCGGCCTCCACAAGCCCGAACGGGGAGAGATCCTTTACGATGGGCGCGACATTACCAAACTCAAAGACAACGAGATGAAGGAGATACGCAAGGAGATTGGCGTACTCTTCCAAGGCTCGGCACTCTTCGACTCGATGTCGGTCGAAGATAATGTGGCTTTTCCCCTCCGCATGTTCAGCGACAAGACCGTGGCCGAGATACGCGAACGCATAGATTTCTGTCTGGAACGCGTCAACCTGAAGGGAGTACACCAGAAGATGCCCTCCGAACTGTCGGGTGGCATGCAGAAGCGTGTCGCCATCGCCCGCGCCATCTCACTCAATCCCAAGTATCTCTTCTGCGACGAACCCAACTCCGGCCTCGACCCGCAGACCTCCATCCTCATCGACCAGCTTATCGACGACATCACACGCGAGTACAACATCACTACCGTGGTCAATACGCACGATATGAACTCCGTGCTCGGCATCGGCGACCACATTACTTTCCTGGCCGATGGTATGGTGAACTGGCAGGGCAACAAGGACAATATTTTGCAGACTGATAGCCCCGAGCTGCGCAAATTCCTCTATGCCGCTCCCACCCTGCAGCGCATCGCCAAAGAGACTATGAAACTGAAACAATAAAGCCACAAAAAGAATTTGGCTATATAATCAAAGTAAAGCAATATTCAATAATTAACGGGAACCAAGCCTAAACTTGATTCCCGTTCTTATTTTCGGTATATTATCCTTATCGCAGCATCATCTTCCTGCCCTCGCGGATGAAGAGCTGGCCAGGACGAGGAGTGCTGATCGGACGACCCTGGAGGTCATAGCTTGGGGTTACAGTCTTGGTCTCGTCATTTTCGATGCGCTCGATGCTTTCGGGATTTACGGCCGTCTCACCGACACGGGCCTTGACAGCCTGGGCGATGGAACCTTCGGCATTGATCACAAACACGACAGCAAAAACCTTGTCTATGCTTGCATTGACAGCCTCGCGTAGGGCGGCTTTGGTCGGCAAGCCTAGTGTATAGCTGCTCTCAGCCTTGGCATCTGCTGCAAGTCTACCCAATGGGAAAACCAGATTGGCACCTTGAGCATTGTAGGAGCTTGCAATAACGACATCGTCGAAATTCCAATAGAATCGACTCGAACCATACTCTCCACCCTTACAGAACTTGGCAAGATCGTCTTCGCCAACTTCAGCAGCAGAATACTGATAGTAGTAATTGGACTGTCTCCATGCTGTAGTGGTGCCTGTAAGGCTATCGGCCGAGAGGACATAAACCACCTCGTAGGAGCCTTCGGTCAAAGCCTCAAGGTTGACTTCAACCTTCACCGAGTCTTTGCTATCGCTCGTCCATTCAGACTTAATGCCGAGATCGACTTCAGCAGGGATTGAACAATAATCATCGAAGTCCTGAAGCACATAACGTTCGTTCTTCTCCGTTCCATAATAGGGGTCCATCACCTCCTTGCGATCCATAATACAGCTTGGAGCACCCGAGATACCAAGTTTCGAAGCCGAGATGTAGTAATTAGGATACATCGGATCGGAAGTGTTATAAGCATGGAAGGCCAAGCCGATGAAACGGTCGCCGAACTCGGCACGAAGGTTGGCCATGCCCTGCATACCACGCGGACACCAGCCGCAGCCAGTGCCTGTGAACTCCTCGACAACAGTGTTGCGCTGTACGATGCGGCTGAGGTTCTTGAAACTGATTACGGTCGCATTATCGGCCAATGAATTTTCTTTTCCATTGACCTTCGTGATGGCAAGAGCTACATTATACTCGCCTACTTCGGAAGGAGAAGCCACCTTAACCATGATTTCACCAGACTTGTTGAAGCCTGATTCGATGGCTACATCAGCGGTACGAGTCTCCTTAACACCATTCACATCGATGGTATATTCGATGTTGCTAACTGCTTCCGAAGCATCGGAATAAACTGTGACGGGCCATTCAGATTCCGTATCAACACCAGTAACAGCGTTCTTGATGGTGCCAAAGTGCGCTGCAGTCTCTGGTAACTTGATCTCTGTGAACAGTGCCTGCAAACATGACTGTCCATAATCATTGCCGATGTCCTGCCAGCCATACTGTGAGCTATACCAGATCCAGAAACTATTTGGGGAGAGGGTCGAACGATCATAGATGACAGGATACTTGCTGCCTTGGGTACCGAGGGAAGTATTGACCGTAATGGTATATCCTACATAGCAGCCGGATTCAGTTACCGTATAGGATTCAGGGAAAATAGCTTGATTATAGCCGCTGGCATAATCCGTCAGTTCCACCTGCTGAGTATAAGATTCATCTGACGAAAGTGATGGAGTTACCCAAGCACTAAGAGACGTGACCGCAGAAGGATCATACACAGGGACATTTGCACCAGCAATCGTTCCGCCTGCCAATATGCCATCGCCCGGCACGAAGATTGCAATACGAAGGGTTGCCACGCCAGCACCGATAAGGCCGAGGTTATCGGTTTCTATATTGCCCATGTAATACCCCCAAGGAGTATAATTCTCGGCAGAAACCGAAGCAGTGGCCATCAAAGCGGTTGCTAATAAGGAGAAGACTTTTTTCATAAATGATTGACTGTGTAATTAAAAGACCGATTCCCGAAGGAATCGGCCTAATGAATATTCAGGTTAATAACGCGACTTACTTCACGAACTTCTTGCCGTTCTTTACATAAACGCCAGCAGGGAGTTCAGCCTCCGACTTGCCGACCTTTACGCCCTGGAGGTTGTAAACCTCGTTGTCCTCCTTCTCAGCATCCTTGGCAACGTTGTTGATGCCTGCTCCAGCACCAAACTGGGTGATGGTGATAGGATACTCAGCCTCATCGTTAGAAACGAAGGTTACAGTGGTTGTGCGCACATCAACGTCCTGTGGGAGCTCCTTCAATGCCACGTAAAGTGCGATAAGGTTGTATTCAGCATAATATGTGGTGTCGAAATCAAGGCCAGCCACAACATCCTCATCATAATATACTGAGAAATCAAGGATATTGAAGGTGGATTCCACGTCAAAGTCGTTATATGCCTTTCCGTCCTCTTCATCGACAGCAGAAACAGCCCAAGTATAAGAGGTGCCGTCCTCAGCCTGATAGTAGGTAGCATCGTTGGGCACAAAGCCTGTAGCAGAACGTTCGGGAGTGCCGTAGGTGGTAAGAGCATTGAAACGTGCATCAAGAATCACAGCAGCATCGACAGATGTCCAACGATAGAAACGCTCCTGCATGCCAGAAACCGAGCCATCGCTCCACCAATAGGTGTGAGAGTTGTAATACTTATAGCCCTCGTCATCCTCATCCTCCATATCGGAATAGCACATGATGATGCCGTAATCGCAACCTTCAGTGGCGGTAATACGAACCTCAACTTCACCTGTGAGCACAGGAGAAACCTCGGTCTCGAAACCATCCTCATCAATCTCGACGAACTTACCTACACCGCAAGTTGCGCCATTGGTAGCGGTCTCGATGTTCTCAGGACGAATATAAGCATTGTAGAAAGTCGTATCGTTCTCCTGAATGTCATAGATGGTGACTAGGATATAGTCATCCTCTGTAGCGAAAAGCTGGGTGTCAGTTGTAAGCCAAACGCAGACATCATCGACAACCAGTGGGCCACCTACTTTACCGATATCAATCAAAGTGAGGTTGGATGGACCGTATGGAGTAGTAGAACCATAGGCATAGCCATCCGAATAACCGATATAGAATCCATCACACTCGAATGCATCAAATACACCCATTCCCCAGCTGTCCTCAAAATAGGCATAATTGAGAATCTGGCCTTTGGTATCTCTGGTGCTCCAAGTATAGTTGGCATTGCGTGCGTTGATGGTAGGCATATAGTAGTTACCGATGCCCAAATCGTCCATATGGAGGTTGCCATCAGAATCAACATACTCAGACATGTCAAGAGTCTCAGAGGCAGTAACCATTGTCCAAGCGTTGCCAAGTTCTGCATTGAAAATAGCAGAATAGGGGAATGCATGAGCCACAGCGTAGGAATAGCCATAGAAACCGCCATCCCAAACGAGTGAAGACTTGAGTGTGCCATCGCCGAAAGAATAGTAAGCACCATAAGTGGTAGCCTTTGCACGACGAGCAGCTGAGGTCTCACCCATAGCCTCGAAATGTCCACTTTTGAGGTTCTTGCCAGAACGCAGTTCGATAGGACGAGTAGCCTGTGGAAGAGCCCTCTCAACCTTTGCAGGCTGGTTGGGGAGACTGATGTGACGACTAACAGAGCCCTCAAACTTAGGGCCTGCCAATGCTGTAGCGCTAAGAAGGGCTACAGCAGAAAGTAGAAACATTGCTTTCATAAACGAAAAATAAAAATGAATATAAATGGATTAGTTAATAACTCCAGAGCTAGAGTAGTCGAACTGTGTGACAAAGTAGAAAGAGGGGTCATCTACCTTGGTCCAGGAGACTTCTGAGGGTTTGAACACATTGTTTGTGTAGAGACGATAGGTGCCATTCATCGCGCTGACGATATCCGTGAACGAGCTGCCGATGCCCTTGCGGCTATAGCTGGCATAGTTTGTCGAGGGGTCGTCGGGATCGGCCTGAATAGTTGCCATACCCGTCTGCGAATCAACGGTGATAGTGCCGGTGAATCCAGTCAGATACTTGCGGGTACCGCTGCTACAGCTGAAAACGATGCCCACACGACTACTGTTACCCGATTCGGATGACTTGCCAAAGGTGATACCATTGAAAGTTTGAGACGGGAAGTTCTCAATGATATCATCGTTAAGCTTGTTGTACAAGGCTGCAAAGCTCTCACTAGCACCCGCAGCCGTGATCTTTGCCCCACTGGTGATCTGGCAGAGGCTGTTGACCGAAAGCAGCCAGCAGGGCGAAACTGATACATTCCCCGAAACAAGTGCAGTGCGCTCGGAATTGAGTACAAATTCCTGGCAAGTGTCGGCACCCAGCACGAGTGGTGTGCGCAGACGGAAACCATCGGGAGTGAACACGCAGTTCTTGACCGACGAATCCAATGGATCGATAAGACGGTCGTTGTAGTTAAAATAACCCTTATAGAGTCCATCGATATACATGGTGTCGGTACCATTGCTCACGTAATACTGTGCCAGTTTCTCGTTGGAGATGAGGTTCTTCATGGCCGCAGTCTGTGAAATATAATCGGCAGGTGAGCGGTCAAGACGCACAAAACGAATGGGCGCCGAATGACGCTCGCCACGAAGGAGGATTTCGTCATCATTGTACGAGAGCACCACGAGACGGTCATCGCCATTCATGCCTTCACCATCGTCAATGATGGTGTTTGGAGCTGCTCCTGGATCAACGGGATCGACAAACACACTGATGATGTCGTTCCAAGTATTGAATGCAAGGACTGGGCCTTCCTCGGCCAACATCTCATAAAAGCTGGTATATTCCGTATATTTGCCGGCATTACCATCACGCAAAAAACGATGGTCGCTGCAAAGAGTCACCTTGCCCGACTCGTAGAACTTGCCAAAGAGGTTGAAGCCCTCAAAGTCGTAATCGTCGGTGCCTGCCACATAATATTGGATGATCCATCCATTGGCCGACGATGGAGCGCAAAGTTTTGCTTTGATCTCATCGTTGACGTGCTGGATACGGATAGCAGCCGACTCGTCGAAATAGTCTTCCTGCTCGAACTTACATGCCGAGAACATGGCGGTCAATGCTGCGCCCAACAGCATAACGCGTAGGATATTAGAAAAATTCTTCATATTGTTTTGTTCTTAGCAATTACTGATAGTCATAGATTACACACTGATCGCTATGTACGTAGTCATTGACGTGCTTCTGGCGATAATCGACTTCACGACGAATGGTGAAGAGATGAAGTCCCCAGTATTCGGTGTACCACTTCGATGCGATATCAATCTTCTTGAGCAGGGCATTGATACCCTTGGTCTCGTCGCTCGAATCATAGGTCACCCAGTTGTCGAGGTAGTCGCGGAACGAAGTGAAGCTCTTATACGTGGTCCAGCTATACTTCTGATACTCAGAATTCGTAAGATTGGATTGAAGATGCGAGCGCGAGTCGCTAAGATGGTTGTCAAGAATGTAACGCGAATGTACCTTCTCTCCCGTATCGTTATCAGTAACCAACTCCTCATAGATAGTGAAGTTGTTCCAGTGCATCTTCGGGTCGTCGAAGTTGTCGATCTCCAGACTGTCGATAAGCGTATAGATTTGCTCCTTGTCGCCTGACTTGACGCCACCATTCAGACAGCATTCGATGATGGTATTCATCCAACGCTCGTCGGTGTCGGTGATGGTACACGAAAGGGTCTCGACAAAATCCTCGTAAGTGGCCGACGAACCGTACTGGGTAACGTACCCGAGTGCATGGCTGTCGCATGAGTCACGCTCCTGCCAGTTACGCGGCTCGTAGGAACCTGCTGTAACGATACCGAAAGTCGTGGGATATGACTTGGTCTGATGCAGAATGTGAGAGAACTCGTGGTGCATCGTGTGGAACTGACGCTCATTGAGCGAGAACATGTCTTCGGCTGTGAAGTCCATTCCTTCGGTTACCGTGCGCATATCGTTCACATTGATAAGCGTGATCTTAACACCTGCCGAAGCATATCCCAATGTCTCAGTGCCCGTAGTAGGGCTATAGGCTGCCGAGCCGATGAAGTGGAAGATTCGCGGGCCGTAGGTCTTCATGAAGATCGGGTTGCCATTCTGGTCCTTCTCGCCATACTTGTCATAAACCTCGTAGAACAAGTATTTGATGAAGTGCGAGAGCAACTGTGACTTCTTATAGTCGGCCGGTGCCAGCTGATAGCTGAGGTCGGAAGCCGTGAAGTTGAACTTGTACTGGATTTCGGTGTTGTAGGGCACTACGAAATTATCGTACAGCCACTGGTCAAAAGGTGCAGTGACCGAGCTCTGGTCAACAGCTGCAATATTGGTATCGAAGATGGACTCGGTGAAGTCGTCATCCTCACCGCAAGAAGTGACAGCCAGCATCGCTGACAGCACCATGATCGTTTGGAATATCTTTTTCATTCTTCTGATACTATTAATTGTTTGACAACCTGAT
Source organism: Bacteroidales bacterium (assembly GCA_017548545.1). GTDB lineage: Bacteria > Bacteroidota > Bacteroidia > Bacteroidales > UBA3663 > Liminaster. Next base: position 31,526 of record JAFYZW010000113.1, read on the forward strand.
TGGAGTTACCTCATCGTCCTTTGAGAGGGCATGCACTACGCTGGACGAACTACCACCAACGACAGCACCCGAGGTGCCACGATTGGCAGGATAACCAGCATCGATGACGTTTTTAGGGAGCTGAAGCACACGACGCGGATCATTCCATGGCATCGTATCGATATGTATTTCATCTTCGTTTGCACCGCGATAGTAATGAACAATATCGATGCCATAACGCTTGATGTCATACCAGCGCATACCCTCAAACATCGTTTCGATGCGACGGAAATGGAGCACACAATCAAGAACGGCAAGGTCATCGCCTGTCAGCACCTTCTCGAAGCCCATCTCTGCAGGATGCAACGAGCTGCAGTAAAGGTTGTTGCTCGCACGCGAATATTTGCGAGTGATATTCGAAAGAGTGAGTTCGTTGGTTACAAGTTTGCCACTGGTCCAGAAGCCCAGATCCTGAATGGCACCATCACGATCGCCCGAATAAAGTTTGGCCTCAGCACGACAGAGCAGAGTCTCTTCGGCAGTGAAGGGATGATAAAGCATGTGAACATATCCGATACCTGCAATCTTGTCGGTGTATTCGAAGTACTCATATACTGTGAAGAGCCACACGCCATACTGCTGGCCAGCGCCCCATACGTAGATGCAATTATCATAGCAGGAAAGCTGACCACTCCAGTTCGGACCACCTCCCTTGTAAATGATATCGTACGTAGAGGGGACAGTATAACTGGTATTATCCTTCGTAAAGGTCGTACCAGAATTGATGGCATAACGGCAAGCCGAGAGCATACGATCCTGTACAGAATAGGTCGATTGGATCATGAAGTTGCAGGGAGCGGTCTCGTCGTTGTAGTCAAGGAGACAGGAGTTGATGGTGTTCTTATTCATCGACGACCACTTGCGCAGCATTGACGAAGGGTTGTTTCCAAGCGCCTCATCGGCGTAGAGGATACACTTTGCATAGTCACGCTTGAAGAGATAGAAGCGTGCTGCGAATGCATTGGCAGCATTACGGTTGAAGTGATAGGCTGGAACCGAATAATTGTTGTCGTCGATAAGTGGAAGACCAGCCACAAGGTCACGCTCGATCATGTCGTAAGTCTCCTTCACATTGTGAAGATACTCCGACTGTCCATAATCCACATACACGACGGTCTCAGGCTCGGTAACGTATGGGACACCTTTGTCATTTAAGCTCAACTGATCGTTCTTGTATGCTTCGGCAAAGATGTTGACAAGCATGAAGTGCAGATAAGCACGAAGTACCATAGCCTCACCCCATGATGCCGAAACCTCAGGATAATTAACAGCAATATCCGAAGCCGACATGGTCTCGATGCCTGGGCACATCTCCTTCATGGCTGCAATGGCATGGTTACATACCGAGATGCCGCCATAGTAGGACTGCCATACAGAGTAGGGGGTATCCTGTGCACCCAATGAATAGTTATTGATATCGACCCACTTGTATGCCTCCTCGTGGAAGTCCTGATAGGCATCGCGGTGAGTAGCGGGAACCACAACGTTGTTGTCAACATAGTTGTCGCCTGTCAACTCACAAATCACTGCTGGAGTATTATCGGGATAACCGGAAGTCAACAGCGAAGCCACTTTCTTAGGGGTGTCAATCTCTGTTCGGTTATCGGGCACCTCGTCAAGTTTGTCCTGGCACGATGCAACCATCATTGCAGCTGCTGCCAGAACCATGCTCCTATATATATATTTAAAAGGTGTATTCATATTTTTTGAACATCATGTTATATGTTAGAAACCGAGACGAAGAGTAGCAGTAAACTGCTTGGAGATAGGAGAAGCCACACCACCGGCATTGACATACTCGGGATCCTGACCGTTCAATGCGTCATCGGCATAGATCAGGAAGAGGTTTGTACCGGAAATCTTAAGTGAGGCGCTGCTCAACACACGTGTCTTACGAACAACGTCGTTAGGAAGGCCATAGGTGATGGCAATTTCCTTCATACGAACGAAGTCACCCTTAGCGATACGTGCAGTAGAATAGTTGTAGGCATTGTAAGCGGTGCTGAGGTTTGTCGAACCATAGCGATCCACCTGGTTCTTGGTAGCGATAGTCGGGACGTCAGTCACATTCTCATCACCGGCAACCATCCAACGGTTCTTGAATTCACGTGGCAGTGACGAGAGGTCGCTGTATGCATAGTGGAAGACTGGATCGAGACGCACCTTGTTGCCACCCGAATAGGTTACATAGACGTTGAGTGACAACTTGCCGCCCTTGCCGAAGTCATACGAGAACGTGTTGCCCAACGAACCATTCCAAGTAGGCTCTCCAGGTCCCTCATAGACGAGGTAGTCGGTCAGGTTCTCTGTCTCCTGGAAATTGAGATCTCCTACAGTGACATTGCCTGATTCATTATAGACCTGAGGAAGACCCTCGGAGTTCAGGCCAGCGAACTGGTAGCTGAAAAGTGCACGCACGGGATAACCCTGCACACCATAACCTGCACCTGTAACAAGATCGACGGCGCGGTCGGCAGTATTCAGCTTGGTAATCTCGTTGGTGGCATGCGTGTAGTTGAAGTCAAGGTTCCATGTGAATCGATTGGTCTTGACAGGAACTGTCGAAAGCGAGAACTCAACACCGCTCGACTTCATGTCTGCCACATTGGCCATCTTCGAGATCACACCACCAGCGCCCTGTGTATAGGCAGTACCGATGAGGTCGAAGTTGTTACGCTTGTAGTAGTCGGCAATGATGGAAATACGGTCACCCAGGAAGCCCATATCGATACCTACATTGAACTCGTGCTTCTTCTCGTACGTTAATTCCTCATTGGCGATGTCGGAAATGTAGATCATCGATTCGGCAGCCGAGTTGGTAGGACGCCAGAGGTTGGCAGTCTTGTAGATGGCAGTGGCATTGGTCACGTAGGCCGGACCAGTGTCGGCGGTCAAGGAGTAGGATACACGAATCTTCATCATCGAGATCCACTTGTTGACGCGCTCCATCCATGGCTCAGCTGCGATGTCGTAGCTGCCCGAGACGTTCCACGTCGGGAGCCAGCGGCTGCTGGTAGCCTTGCCCAAGCGGTTGGTACCCTCGTAGCGATAGGTGCCCGACAAGGTATAACGCTGATCGTAGCTATAGGTTGCCGTAGCAAAGTAAGCCAGCGTATTGGTCTGTGTGAACGACTCACCGAAGTACTCGGTATTCTCCTCGTTGCACTGCTTCAGCCAGAGATATGGAGTATAGGTGATGCCACCGTTGTTGTACTGATAGCCCCATCCAGTCATGTAGGACGAGGTGCGGTGCAGCATCGACAACTCCGAACCAATCATGGCATTCACGGTATGTACATCCTTGAAGACGTTGCGGTAATCGGCATTCATACGATACATGAACGAACGCATCGCATCGTCGTACTGGTAACGAATACCACCCACGGGGAGCACCGACTCAGGCAGAGCCAGATCGTTGTCGGGATCGGTATAAAGCAGCGAGTTCGAACTACGGATCGTAGAGTTGTCGTCGGTAGCATCGGTACCTGCACGATAGGCATTGGCCTGGTTGGAGTCGTCCATCACATTCTGGATGCGCTTCACCGAAGTCATACGAGCCGAAGCAAATCCGTTGAGCGTAAGACCACGGAAAGGCTTGAACTCCAATTCGCCACGGAACATCAGCTCGTTCACGTTGATGTCGTTGTAGTTGTTCTCCAACTCATCAAAGATGTTGAAACGAGTATAAAAACGTGTGTAGTTGATGTTGGGATCCAAGCAGCGACTGGTATTCATCGCATAGCTGAAGGGGTTGATGTCGAAGTCGCGCTTCACCTCACCCGTCACCACATCGGTGGTCTGGTTGAGTGAACCAGGGGCCTCCTGGTCACGATGGGTGCCCGAAGCTGCAAAACGTACAGTCAGATTCTTCAGTATGTCGTACGAAGTGTTGGCATTGAACGTGTAACGACGCACCTTTGCACGATTGACATACTGTCCAGGGTCGTCCATGAGCGACATCGAGAAGTAGCTCTGCGACTTGTCGGTACCGGCCGACATGCTGACCGAATGCGATTGGCTGACAGCCGTCGAGAAGAGGAGGTCAAACCAGTCGGTGTTGCGGAACTCGGCTTGCTGCAAGTAGGCATTGCGAGCAGCCTCGGTATTCTCGAGGCCGAAAGTGCCCGTCGAAGAGTTGTAGCTGCGAAGCTGCTGGAACATGTAACCATAGACACCCGTATTCGAGGCATTGGCCAGGTTCTCGAGCTGGAGCCAACCCTTGTCAGCCATCTCCTTATACACGCCCATCATCTCCTGCGAGTTCATGATGTTGTAGTCGCGGTAAGAAGGCTTCAGACGAGTGGTGAACTCACCCGTATAGTTGAGGGTAGCACGACCCTTCTGGCCTTTCTTGGTGGTGATAACAATCACACCAGCCATTGCGCGTGCACCATAGATCGAGGTTGCCGAACCGTCCTTGAGCACGGTGAACGACTCGATATCGTCGGAGTTCAAACCAGCAACGGCCGAAGAGATAAGGGTCTTGGCATCACCCGAAGAAAGTTCGTCGGAACTTACATCGACGTTATCTTCATAAATCACACCATCGATCACCCAAAGAGGCTTCGAGTTGCCATAGATGGATGTAGCGCCACGAATACGGATTTTTGGAGCCGTACCGAATGTACCACTCACGTTGGTAACCTGTACACCAGCCACACGGCCTTCGAGCGAACGGCTCACGTCGTTGGCTCCGGCCTGCATCATGGCGTCGGCCTTCAGGTTGGTCGAAGCACCTGTAAACATTCGCTTATCGACCTTGCCCATACCAGTAACGACCACTTCCTCGATGACCTGCTCATCCGATTCGAGGGTAACATCAAAGTGTGTCTTGCCCTTGAGGGCGATCTCCTGTGTCCTCATGCCGATGTACGAAATCACCAGCGTCTTGGCGTTGTCGGGGACCCTGAGGCTGAACTTGCCGTCAATGTCGGTGGTTGTGCCCGTCTGCGTGCCCTTGACGACAATCGAGGCACCGATTACGGGCTCCTTGTCCTCGGCCGAGACGACAGTACCTGTCACCTGCTTCTGCGCCATCATCACCGCGATGCTCATAACCAGAGTCACAATGAAGGATAGAAGTTTTCTCATATTTTGTTTGTTTAATTATTTATTGCCGTATCTCAAGATGGTGGTAAAAAAGATAACACGGGCGCAAAGATACAAAAAATATTTAAATGATGTACAAAAAAACTTCAATTTTTAAGGATTTTCTTGAAATAAGTCAGAATTTCGTATAGTTTGGCATACTTAGCCAATGTTTTTTCATCCATTTAAAAAGGGGCCAGCGCTATCGCTGGTCCCTGATGTTTGCACGACATTCATTGATGTAGGCGAGCAATCGCTCGGTGTCATGCTGCTTGATGATGTCCGAAAGTTCCACCAATCGGGCACAAATTTTATCGATCTGTCCGGGACTATACGGGTTGAAAAGAATCTCGGTCAGCAGGTAGTCGTCTTCGCTCAAAAGCCCTCGGGCAATGGCCATGTGCTTCTTGAACGTAGTGCCTGGCGCATCCTGAGGCTTCATGACACCTGTAAAAGCGAGCGTCGAGACGAAGGGGATGGAGAGCGAATAGGCGATGGTCTCGTCGTGTTCCTCGAATGTGTAATCGTAGATGTTGAGCTGAAGTCCAGCATAGACCTCGCGGAAGAATGCCTTGCCGAAGGGGTCCGACTCCTTGATGATTACGGTATAGTTCTGGCTTAAGTCGTTCAGATTGGCGAACGTCGGGCCGAACATCGGATGCGTCGAAACGAATGGATGTCCACATTTCGCATAGAACTCGGGCAAACCAGTCTTCACCGAAGCAATGTCGGAAAGCATACACGAAGGGCGCAAATGCGGCAACACCTCTTCATAGGCTGAAAGGGTATTCTTGATGGTCACCGCATTGATGAGCAGATCGGGATCGAAGGCCTCAATCTCGTCCATTGTCGTGAACCGACGTGTGTTGAGACAATAACGTAATTTCTCAGGACGACGGGCATAAATGGCCACATCGTGGTCCATACAGAGTGTGTCGGCCATGAACATGCCCATCTTGCCGGCACCCATGATACAGATTCTCATTGATTCAGGATCTCCATTTGTTTGCGTACTGATTCTGCGTGGATAGCCTCAAAGACTTCCTTGATGAACTCTGGTGCCATTCCGAGGGTGGCACCCTGCTCGCTGCGCTTGGTGAGGATCTCATCGTAACGAGTGGCCTGAAGCACAGGCATCGAATGTTCCTTCTTGTAAAGGGCAATCTCACGTGAAATGCGCATGCGTTTGCTCAGAATAGCGATAATCTGGTCGTCAATCTCGTCAATCTGTCCGCGCAAATCGCGCAGGTCTTCGGTATGGACCACATTGTTACGAATGATCAGGTTGCCGAGAATCTCCTCCAATCGGGCCGGGGTGACCTGCTGCTTCGCGTCACTCCATGCAGCATCGGGATTGCAGTGGCTTTCGATGATGAGTCCGTCGAAGCCAAGGTCCATGGCCTGCTGCGAAAGAGGCTGGATGAGGTCGCGACGACCTGCGATGTGCGAAGGGTCGCAGATGATGGGCAACTGAGGCAGACGACGACGGAGCTCGATGGGCAGATGCCACTGGGGAACATTGCGGTAGATAGTCTTGTCGGCACTCGAGAAACCGCGATGGATAGCTCCAATGCGACGTATGCCAGCACGATAAATTCGTTCGATGGCACCAATCCAAAGCTCAATGTCAGGGTTAACGGGATTCTTGATCAGCACAGGCACGTCCTTACCTGCCAATGCATCGGCCAACTCCTGCACGGCAAAAGGATTGGCGGTGGTACGTGCTCCTATCCACAACACATCGACGCCAAAAGCCAGGGCAGCATCAACGTGCGCCTTGGTAGCCACTTCGACACAGGTGAGCAGACCTGTCTCGGCCTTGAGTTTCTGGAGCCAGGGCAAACCAATGACGCCTACGCCCTCGAAACCTCCGGGCTTGGTGCGCGGTTTCCAAATACCGGCACGGAAAAGCTTGATGCCTTGTTGGGCAAGGGCATGTCCGGTGGTCAGCACCTGTTCTTCACTTTCTGCACTACAAGGGCCTGCAATTACCAGGGGGCGCTTGCTGTCGAGCTGCGGCAGCAGCGGTGAGAATGTCATTTCCATTGTTTATAAGTGATAAAGATTATTGTTATCAATTATTCTAGAGTCTCTAGATTATCTAGATTATCTAGAGAGCAGCCTACAATCCCGCTGCCTTGATGCGGAGCAGTGCTTCCTGCATCTTCTCAAAGGGAGCGCAGAGGCTGATTCGCACAAAACGCTCGCCATTGCGGCCGAAGATGAAGCCTGGCGTGAGGAAGACGCGGGCCTTGTGGAGGATAGGTTCGGTTAGTTCCTCGCAGTGGTCGTACTTGTCGGGGATACGCCCCCAAAGGAAGAGTCCACGCTGTTCGGGATCGAATTCGCAACCCAGATAATGCATGATCTGCTCGGCAGCGATACGACGCACACGATAGGCCTCGTTCAGCTGCGTAAAGTATTCCTTTGGAGCACCAAGGGCAGCGATGGCCGCTTTCATCACGGGGCGGAACATACCCGAATCGACATTCGACTTCACACGCAGAATCCAGTCGATGTATTCCTTCTTGCCTACTACGATGCCCTGTCGCCAGCCGGCCATCGAGTGACTCTTTGACATCGAATTGAACTCCAGACAGATGTCCTTGGCTCCTTCGACCTGCATGATTGACATGGGTTGGTCGTTAAGGATGAACGAATAGGGATTGTCATTGATGATGACGATGCCATGACGACGTCCGAAATCAACGATGCGTTTCAGCAATTCAAGCGAGGCACAATGCCCCGTCGGCATGTGGGGATAATTGACCCACATCACCTTCACGTCATCTATACCAGGAGTATTCTCAAGAGCAACGAAATCCGGCTCCCAATCATTCTCGTACTTCAGGTCGTACTTGATGATCTCTGCTCCCACAAGCTTGCTCACCGACGAGTAGGTGGGATAACCTGGATCGGGCACGAGCACCTTGTCGCCCGGATTGAGCAGTGCCATCGAAACGTGCATGATGCCTTCCTTTGAGCCAATGAGCGGAATCATCTCGGTGACAGGGTCAAGATCGACATCGTACCAACGCTGATAGAATTCACTCCACGCTTTGCGCAAGGTTGGGAGTCCCACGTACGACTGATAGCTATGGGCATCGGGCTTCATCACATCCTCCATCAGGGCGAAGATGGTCTGTTGCGAAGGCATGAAGTCGGGGCCACCGACACCAAGACTGATCACGGGCAGTCCTCCGTCAGCATTCATCCTGGCCACCTCCTTCAACTTGCGGCTGAAGTAGTATTCTTCGACGTGGCTGATACGGTCAGCGGGTTTGATCTCTTTCATACGTCTATCTCCATTAGGTTTTCGGTATATTCACCCAGTATCATGAAATCGGTGGTGAAAGGCATGATGGCATCGAGCGCATTGCGATAGGCCATATAATCGGTGAACGTCATATCGACGAAGAAACGATACTCCCATTCACGTCCGATAATGGGCATTGACTGAATCTTGGTGAGGTTCATGTCGTAGAACGAGAGGATGGTGAGCACCTTGGTAAGCGAACCTTGCGTGTGTCTCACGCAAAACTCGATGCTGGCCTTGTTGACCTTCATCCGGTCTGTCTCGATAAGCACCGAATACTTGTCCTGCAGCACAAGGAAACGGGTGAAGTTGCGCTTGTTGGTCTCGATGGAACGAGCCAGTATCTGCATGCCATAGAGATTGGCTGCATATTCCGAGCAAATGGCAGCGTGGCCCATCATCTTGTTATCCATGATGATCTTTGCCGAGCCTGCCGTGTCGGCCATTTCCACGACCTTGGCCTTTGGCAACTGCGACTGGAGGAAGACCTCGCATTGCAGCAGGGCAATAGGATGCGAATTGACCTCAACGATATCCTCCAATCGCTGCCCCGGCACGCAACATAGGACGTGACTAATATGGAGGCGCTGCTCCCCTATCACCTGTCGCTGCGACTGACGCAACAATTCATGATTCGACAGCAAGTTGCCCGCGATGGTGTTCTCGATGGCAATCACGCCCAGCACTCGCGGGTCGGCAGCCATCGTGTCAAACTCCGACTGGAAAGTCTTGCACGGAACAATCTCGACATCACGATCCTTGAAATACTCGCGGGCTGCCATCTCGTGGTAACATCCCTCCTGGCCTTGAATGGCCACACGTAATCTCTGTAGCATAATATATAAATGTAATAAAAAATCCCGGCCACATTCACATGGTCGGGATTTTATAGTCTATCTTTGATGTCATCGTATACAGTTATGCACACGTTTTCCCGACCTTACCTTCAGCAAAGTAATAATAATAGTAAAAGTAAAATCGGCCAGACAAATTATTCATAATTCTTGACAAATTGCGGCGCAAAGATAAGGCAAACTTTTAAAACCTCCAAACTTTTTGCAGTTTTTTTTCACTCTACATTACGATTTTCACAAAAAAAACACGAAAAGCATATTTTTTGCGAATAAAATTGTGCTTTTCAAATAAAAGTTGCTATATTTGCATCGTTTAATAGTAAATGTCTTCCCGAAAACATAAGCAGTGACTAACTGATACAACAATACCAACCAACAATTTAATTAAAAACTCAAATTATGATTAACTACAAAGATCTCGGTCTCGTGAATACCCGCGAGATGTTCAAGAGAGCAGTAGATGGCGGTTATGCTATCCCAGCCTTTAACTTCAACACTATGGAGCAGATGCAGGCTATCGTACAGGCTGCAGTTGAAACCAAGTCTCCAGTCATCATGCAGGTTTCGAAGGGCGCACGCAAGTATGCCAACCCAACGATCCTCCGCTATATGGCAGAAGGTGCTGTTGCATACGCCAAGGAGCTCGGCTGCGCACATCCCGAAATCGTGCTTCACCTCGACCACGGTGACAGCTTCGAGACTTGCAAGGACTGCATCGACATGGGCTTCTCGTCTGTAATGTTCGACGGCTCGGCTCTTCCTTACGAGGAGAATATCAAGGTCTCTCGTCAGGTAGTTGAATATGCCCACAAGTACGATGTTACCGTAGAGTGTGAGCTGGGTGTGCTCGCAGGTGTAGAGGATGAGGTTGCCTCTGAGGTTAGCCATTACACCAAGCCTGAGGAAGTGATCGACTTCGCTACCCGCACAGGTTGCGACTCTCTTGCCATTTCCATCGGCACCAGCCACGGCGCTTACAAGTTCAAGCCCGAGCAGTGCACCCGCGATCCCAAGACCGGCAAGCTCGTTCCTCCCCCACTCGCATTCGACGTTCTCCATCAGATCGAAGAGAAGCTCCCCGGCTTCCCCATCGTTCTCCACGGCTCTTCGTCAGTTCCACAGGAAGAGGTCGACACCATCAACCACTATGGCGGCAAGTTGCCCGATGCCATCGGTATTCCCGAGGAGCAGCTCCGCGAAGCTGCCAAGAGCGCTGTCTGCAAGATCAACATCGACTCCGACTCACGTCTTGCCATGACTGCTGCTATCCGCAAGCACCTTGCTGAGAACCCATCTCACTTCGACCCACGTCAATACCTCACTCCTGCACGTGACAACATGAAGAAGATGTACATCCACAAGATCGTCAACGTGCTTGGCTCTGACGGCAAGCTTGCCCAGTGCTAATCCTCAATCCGATTGAATAGCAAACGTGTCATAAGGTTTCGGCCTTTTGACACGTTCTTTTATATTCTGACCTGTTAATCATCGGGCAGCATGTCCGACTCATCAGGTATGGCATCGTCTGCCTCTTCGTTGACAGTAGCAAGGTCCTCGACAAGACGGTTGTTGATGCGCACCTTTACGCCATCCTGGGCTCGCAGGAACTCTATCAAATCGGTGGTGATGTGCGCCTTGTATTTTCGGCTGTAGAGCTTGACGACATTTTTCTTGAGCGAATCAATAAGCTCGAAATAGAGCAAGGTCTTGGCCTCAATGTTCTTCCTCACACGATCATCCTCGAGCGTTCGACGAACGATGGCATCGAACATCTGCTCAATGCCGGCATGGGTCAAACTGTTGCAATCGAGCATCACAGTAAGGCTGTCAAGCAAAGAGTCGGCCACCTGGCTAAGCTGCTGGATATTGCCTATGGTGAACTCGACATCGAAGATGGTGCGCACCTCACGCACAAAACGCTTGGGCTGATACTTGCCCTGGATGTAGAGGTACATGCCCTCCTTGCCGAAGCCACGCCATTGGGGATATGTAGGCCCGAAGAGGGCGAACTCATGACGCCCCGAATAATCCTCGATGGTAAGTATGCCGTAGGGATTGCCCTGACGAGATGTGCCCTCACGCCATGCCGTAACGATGCCACCACAGGTGATGTCGCGCGCCTGTATCTTGCGGATGCGCTCCACCTCGTCAAGATCACCCTGCATCTCGCGCCACTTGGTATCCTGTTCCTCCTTGGTGCGCGGATTGGGAATCGATTCGAGCTCTGCCATCGTGGTGTTGCAGGCATATTTCAACTGGAACTTGTACTCGTCGAGCGGATGCGACGACAGGAAGAGACCTACCAGCTCCTTCTCGCGGTTGAGTCGCTCCAATGTGCTCCATTGCTCGAATTCCTTGGGCGGCTCGGGATGCTGGATCATGACTTCGTTTTCCTCGAGATCACCGAAAAGGCTCATCTCGTTCGATTCCTTGTCGGCCTTGAACTTCTGCCCGTATTTGATGACCTGGTCGAGGAACGGCACGCCCTGCGCATTGGCAGCAAGATATTGCTCGCGGCTGATCTTGCCTAGGCTGTCAAGTGCTCCCGAGAGCACCAGAGACTCAAGGGCCTTTCGATTGATCGAACCAAGATCCACACGCTCCACAAGGTCGAAAATGTCCTTGAAGGGACCATTCGCCGTGCGTTCCTTCACCACCGCATCAGCAGCGCCTTCACCGAAGCCCTTGATGCCTGCCAATCCGAAACGGACAGCGCCCTCTGCATCGACCGAATAGCGCTGACGCGAAAGGTTGATATCAGGACCCTTTACCGATAATCCGATGGCTCGACATTCGTCCATCTGCTTGGCCAATTCGGTCACATCGTTCAGCGAACGTGAAAGCACAGCAGCCATAAACTCGGCAGGATAGTGTGCCTTGAGGTAGGCAGTCTGGTAAGCTACCCAAGCGTAGCACACGGCATGGCTCTTGTTGAAGGCATAGGAAGCGAACTTCTCCCAATCGCCCCAGATCTTTTCGAGGGTTTTCGGGTCATGTCCGTTCCTGACTCCACCCTCGATGAACTTCGGCTTCATCTGGTCAACGATGTCCTTCTTCTTCTTGCCCATCGCCTTTCGGAGGGCATCCGACTCGCCGCGCGTGAAGTCAGCTAACAAGCGTGACAGCAGCATGACCTGCTCCTGATAGACCGTGATGCCGTAAGTGTCCTTCAGGTACTTCTCCATGATGGGGATGTCGTAGGTGATGGGTTCACTTCCATGTTTGCGGGCGATGAAGCTCGGGATGTAATCCATCGGGCCTGGGCGATAGAGGGCATTCATGGCCACGATGTCGCCGATGCAGTCAGGCTTCAACTCCTTGAGGTACTTCTGCATACCCGGCGACTCGAACTGGAAGGTTCCTACGGTACGTCCCGCCTGGAACAGTTTGAAAGTCAACTCGTCGTCGATAGGAATGTTCTCTATATCGACCTCGATGCCCCGTGTCTCACGAATGTTGTCGAGCGCTTCGTTAATGATGCCCAACGTCTTGAGCCCGAGGAAGTCCATCTTGATGAGTCCGGTCGATTCGATGACGTGTCCGTCATACTGGGTAACGAGCGTTTTGATGCCATGATCATCGACCACCGATACGGGCACAACAGTGTCGATCGGATCACGTCCGATAATCATACCGCAAGCATGAACACCCGTACCACGCACGTTGCCTTCGAGCATTTGACCGAGGCGCATCACATTACGTATTGCGGGGTCGTCACTCTCACACGCCTCCCTCAGTTCGGGAACCACCTTGATGCAGTTCTTGAGGTTGCACTTCAACGGCTTGCCGTTTTCTTCGGGCATGCGGTCGGGCACAAGGCCAGCGAGGCGATTGGCCTCGGGAATGGGCACCTTCTCGACACGGGCCATATCCTTGATCACCATCTTGGTGGCCATCGTGCCATAGGTAATGATGTGACTCACACGGTCGGCACCATACTTGTTCTGTACCCATTCGATGACACGCGAACGTCCATCGTCGTCGAAGTCGGTATCGATATCGGGCAAAGAGATGCGATCGGGGTTCAGGAAACGTTCGAACAGCAAATCGTACTTGATGGGGTCAATCTTGGTAATTCCCAAGCAATAGGCCACAGCAGAACCTGCAGCCGAACCACGACCCGGGCCTACACTGACGCCCAGCTCTTCACGACAGGCACGGATGAAGTCCGACACGATGAGGAAGTAGCCGGGGAAGCCCATCGTCTTCATGATATGGAGCTCGAACTTGATGCGCTCCCAAACGCTTGGGTCAAGCGCATTGATGACATCCTGATCGGTCACCGTCTTCGGATCGGCAGCGTACCGAGCCTTTATTTCGTCATTACCATAGAGCGGAATTGCGCCTCGCAAAGTCAGATAGCGCAAATAGTCGGCCTCGAACTTGATGCGGTACAACTTGCCGTAACCACCCAAATTCTTGATTTTCTTTTCGGCCTCTTCCTGGCTAAGCACGACCTTTCCGTTCTCATCCTGAGTAAACTCATCGAAGAGATCCTGATCGGTGAGCCGCACGTGGTAATCCTCCTCGGTGCCAAACCACGCGGGAATCTCGAAGTTGGGCATGATGGGGCCGTTCTCGATGCTGTACTCCTCACACTTGTCAACGACTTCGAGCGTGTTGCTCAATGCCTCGGGAACGTCGGCCCAAAGTTCATTCATTTCGGCTGTGGTCTTGAACCACTCCTGCTTGGTATAACGCATACGTGTGGGATCGTCAAGGTCCTTGCCCGTATTCATGCAGATCAGGTGGTCGTGCGCCTCGGCGTTTTCTTCATCGACGAAATGCACGTCGTTGGTGGCAACCAGTTTGATGCCATGCTTGTGCCCCATCTCGATGAGCCAGGGGTTGAGTTTGTTCTGCTTGACGATGCAATCGGGATTGTAGCGCGGATCCTTCGTCGGATGTCGCTGTAACTCCAAATAATAATCGTCACCAAAGAGTCGCTTATGCCAAAGAATGGCCTGTTCGGCACCCTCAAGATCGCCCTCTTCGAACAAACGCGGCACCTCGCCTCCCAAACAGGCCGAACAGCAAATCAACCCTTCATGATACTTTTCCAGGATCTCATGGTCGATGCGCGGACGCATATAATAACCATCCACCCAACCGATAGACACTGCCTTGATCAGGTTCTGATAACCTTGCTTGTTCTTAGCCAGCAAGATCAGGTGCCAACCGCTCATATCGACCTTGCCTTCCTTCCTCGCCAAACCACGATGTGCCACATAGACCTCACAGCCGAAGATGGGCTTCACGCGAGGCAGTCCGGCCTTCTGACGGGCCTTGTTCTCCTTCGAGGCTATATCAAAGAAGTCCTTGATGCCGAACATATTACCATGATCGGTGATAGCAAATCCCGGCATACCGTCGGCGGCTGCCTTGGTGAAGAGTTTGCTGATCTTACATTGTCCATCAAGGAGCGAAAACTCTGTATGTACGTGGAGGTGTGCAAAAGATTCCATAAACAATAATTTCTGAGGGTGCAAATTTAGGATATATTTCTGACTTCTCCAAATATTTTGACTGATTTATCAATATTTTAAATCATGAATCTTCCCATACAGGTAAAAACCATGCTTTGATTCGAAAGTCGAACACTTGTTCGGGAGGATTGTCTTGCTCTGATAAGGAATGTCCATTTTACGATTGTGAATTGGACACTCACGATTGGAAACGTCCAATTTACGATCGAGAATTGGACACTCACGACTGGAAACGTCCAATTTACGATTGAGAATTGGACACGCACGATTGGAAACGTCCAATTTACGATCGAGAATTGGACACGCACGATTGGAAACGTCCAATTTACGATCGAGAATTGGACACGCACGATTGGAAACGTCCAATTTACGATCGGGAATTGGACGCGCACGATTGGAAACGTCCAATTTACGATTGCGAATTGGACGCGCACGATCGGAAACGTCCAATTTACGATCGGGAATTGGACGCACACGATTGGAAACGTCCAATTTACAATTCAGAATTGGACGCTCTCGAAAACGAAAGAAACCAATAAAATTTTGAATGATGGATATGGCAAATACTTAGTATTTTGGAGACTGCAAACTTTTTTTGACCCTCGCGCGTACTATAATATCAGGATTTTTATTAACTTTGCGCCCTGATTATTAAGATATATGAAACAGAACATACGTAATATTGCAATTATAGCACACGTTGACCACGGCAAGACGACCTTGGTCGATAAGATGCTCTATGCCGGCAACCTTTTCCGCGAGAACCAGGTTACCAACGACCTCATGCTCGACAACAACGAACTGGAGCGTGAGCGCGGCATCACCATTCTCTCGAAGAACGTTTCCATCAACTATAAGGGCACAAAGATCAACATCATCGACACCCCAGGACACTCGGATTTCGGAGGCGAGGTGGAGCGCGTGCTCAATATGGCCGACGGCTGCCTCCTGCTCGTCGATGCCTTCGAAGGCCCGATGCCGCAAACACGCTTCGTACTGCAGAAAGCCATCGAGATCGGGTTGAAGCCCATCGTCGTGGTAAATAAGGTCGATAAACCCAACTGCACGCCTGACATTGCCCAGGACAAGGTGTTCGACCTCATGTATAACCTCGGTGCCACCGAGGAACAACTCGATTTCGTGACCATCTTCGGTTCGGCCAAACAGGGCTGGATGTCGGACGACTGGAAGAAACCCACCAACAACGTCTATCCCCTCCTCGACGCCATCCTTGACAACATTCCAGCTCCCGAGGTCATCGAAGGACCCAGCCAGATGCTTATCACTTCGCTCGAGTACTCGTCGTTCGTAGGACGTATCGCCGTCGGTCGCGTTCATCGCGGCAGCATCAAGCAGGGCCAGATGGTTCTTCTCATGCACCACACCGACGAAGGGATCGTCAGCAAGCAGGTCAAGGTGAAGGAACTGTTCACTTTCGAGGGCATGGGCAAGAAGAAGATTGACGAGGTCTTCTCGGGCGACATCTGCGCCATGACCGGCATCGAAGGCTTCGAGATAGGTGACACCATCAGCGATATAGAAACTGCCGAAGCCATGCCTCGCATCAAGGTTGATGAGCCTACGATGTCGATGCTCTTCACCATCAACGACTCACCCTTCTTCGGCAAGGATGGCAAATATGTCACTTCGCGCCAGATTCAGGACCGCCTGTACAAAGAGCTCGAGAAGGACGTGGCCCTTCGCGTCGAGAAGGACGAGACACGCGATGGTGCGTGGGTGGTGTATGGCCGTGGCGTATTGCATCTATCCATTCTCATCGAGACCATGCGTCGCGAGGGCTATGAGGTTGCCATCGGCCAGCCTCAGGTCATCATCAAGGAGATCAACGGACAGACCTGCGAGCCTATCGAGCAACTCACCATTAACTGCCCTGAGGAATATAGTTCGAAGATGATCGACATGGTTACCCGCCGCAAGGGCGAGATGATTGCCATGGACACCCAGGGCGACCGCCAGCACCTTGAGTTCAAGATCCCTTCGCGCGGCGTCATCGGTCTGCGCACTAACGTGCTCACCGCTTCGGCTGGCGAGGCCATTATGGCACACCAGTTCCTTGCATACGAACCTTGGAAGGGCGACATCGTGCGCCGCACCAACGGTTCCATCATCGCCAAGGAGGGCGGTACAGCTTTTGCCTACGCTCTCGACAAACTGCAGGACCGTGGCCGTTTCTTCATCTTCCCGCAGGATGAGGTATATTGTGGACAGGTGGTCGGCGAACATGCCAAGGACAAGGACCTCACCGTGAACGTGACCAAGTCGAAGAAACTCACCAACATGCGCTCAAAGTCGAGCGACGAGAAGGCAGCGCTCATCCCGCCCAAGGTATTCAGCCTCGAAGAGGCATTGGAGTACATCAAGGCCGACGAATATGTGGAGGTCACACCACACAATATCCGTATGCGCAAGATTGTGCTCGACGAACTTGAGCGCAAGCGCCTGAAACGTGCTGCCGGCATTGCTGACGACGAAGACGAAGATTAATTGACGGTTCGAAAGGTTAAGAAAAGTTCAAAAGGTTCGAAAGGTTAAGAAAGGTTCGAATGTCTTTACAGAAGATCGATTGGTACATCATCAGGAAGTTCCTGGGCACCTTTTTCTTTGCGATTTTGCTCATCATGGCCATTGCGGTGGTCCTCGATTACAACGAGAAGATGGACAACTTTGCAGAGCACGAGGCGCCCACCTTCGCCATATTCAAATACTATTGTACGTTCATCCCGTATATGGCCAACATGTTGTCACCTCTCGTCATCTTCGTAGCATGCATCTTCTTCACCTCCAAGTTGGCGGGCAACTCCGAAATCATTGCCATGCTGGCTACGGGCATCTCGTTCAATCGCCTCTTACGTCCCTACATGTTGTCGGCGCTTTTCCTTGGACTGCTTACATTTGCTCTCAACAGTTGGGTCATTCCCGTCACGTCGGTACCGCGTCTGGCTTTGCTCAAGCAATACTACAAGGACAAGGACAAGAAGACACAATACAACAACCAGTTCATGGTGGCACCCGGCGAGGTGGCGTTCTTCTATTCCTTCGACCGCGACAGCCAGACGGGCTATCGCTTTGCACTTGAGAAGTTCGAGGGCACACAGCTTGTCTCGCGTCTCACTGCCGACCGCGCATCGTGGGAGGGCAACGACACATGGCACCTCACCAACTACAAGATACGCGACATCACCGACCGTGGCGAGACCATCACCGAAGGCTATGCCATCGACACCGTGGTACATGTGGCACCCGAGGACATCATTGTGGGCTCGAAAGATATGGAGAAACTCACCACACCTGCCCTGAAGGAATATATCGACAAGCAACGCGGTCGCGGCGTAGGCAACATCAAGGAGTACGAGATTGAATACCACAAACGCTTTGCAGCCATAGCTACCTCGTTCATCCTGACTTTCCTGGGCGTATGTCTTTCGTCAAAGAAGATTCGCGGAGGCATGGGTATTAACCTGGGCATCGGCCTTGTGCTGGCTTTTACCTATATCCTTTTCCAGACCGTCAGTTCGTCGTTTGCCGTGAGTGGCGCGATGAGCGTAATACTTGCAGTTTGGCTACCTAACCTCGTTTACCTGCCGCTTTGCTGGTATGTCTATGAAAAGAAAGCACCAAAGTAACCATATCGTCCTTTCAAAAAGATAAAAAACTGAAAAAAATGCACCAACTACGCAAATTTGGTGCATTTTATTTTGTATGTACAAAATTAATCATTATCTTTGCCCCGAAATAAATCAAAATCAATTACAACTACTACCAATTACCAATAATCTACAAACAATGAACAATTCGATTGAGTTAATGAACAAGGCTGCCAATAACATTCGCATCCTTGCTGCTGCTATGGTCGAGAAGGCCAAGAGTGGACACCCAGGCGGAGCCATGGGTGGTGCAGACTTTATCAATGTACTTTACAGCGAGTTCCTGGAGTATGATCCAAAGAACATGGCTTACGAAGGACGCGATCGTTTCTTCCTCGATCCCGGCCACATGGCTCCCATGCTCTATGCTCAGCTCTGCCTCGCCGGCAAATTCACTACCGATGAGTTGCAGACTCTCCGTCAGTGGGGTTCTCAAGTGACCGGTCACCCCGAGCTCGAAGTTCGTCACCGTGGAATAGAGAACACTTCCGGTCCTCTCGGACAGGGTCACTGCTACGCCGTAGGTGCAGCCATCGCTGCCAAGCACCTTGACGCTCTCCTCGGTGGAGGCATCATGGACCAGACCATTTATGCCTATATTTCTGACGGTGGTGTTCAGGAAGAAGTATCGCAGGGCGCAGGCCGAATCGCTGGCACCCTCGGACTCGACAACCTCGTCATGTTCTACGACTCCAACGACATCCAACTCTCTACCGAGACATCGGTTGTCACTTCAGAAGATACCGCTGCCAAGTATCGCGCATGGGGCTGGAAGGTCCTCGAGATCAACGGCAATGACGTTGAGCAGATCCGTGGCGCACTCACCATCGCCAAGGCTACCAAGGGTCAGCCCACACTCATCATCGGCAAGTGCATCATGGGCAAAGGCGCCCTCAAGGCCGACGGCACTTCGTACGAGCGCAACTGCAAGACCCATGGCGCACCTCTCGGTGGCGACGCTTACATCAACACCATCAAGAACCTGGGCGGCGATCCCGAGAATCCATTCGAGATATTCCCCGAGGTGAAGAAACTCTATCTCCAGCGTCGTGCTGAGCTCCGCAAGATCATGGATGCCAAGTATGCCAAGAAGGCTGCCTGGGCTGAGAAGAACCCCGAGAAGGCTCATCAGCTCAAGGATTGGTTCAGCGGCAAGGCTCCTATCATCGACTGGAGCAAGGTTTCGCAGAAGGCCGACGACTCGACACGTAGCGCATCGGCTGCAGTCCTCAGCCAGCTCGCCCTGCAGGTTCCCAACATGATTTGCGCATCGGCCGACCTTTCGAACTCCGACAAGACCGACGGCTTCCTGAAGCAAACTCGCTCGATCACTCGCGGCGACTTCGGTGGTGCATTCTTCCAGGCTGGCGTAGCCGAGCTCACCATGGCTTGCTGCTGCATCGGTATGGCACTGCATGGAGGCGTTATCCCAGCTTGCGGTACATTCTTCGTATTCTCCGACTACATGAAGCCCGCCGTTCGTATGGCTGCCCTCATGGAACTCCCTGTCAAGTTCATCTGGACTCACGATGCCTTCCGCGTTGGTGAGGATGGTCCAACTCATGAGCCCGTTGAGCAGGAGGCACAGATCCGCCTCATGGAGAAGCTCAAGACCCACAAGGGCCGCAACTCGATGCTCATCCTTCGTCCTGCCGACTCCGACGAGACCACAGCTGCATGGAAGCTTGCAATGGAGAACACCGTCAGCCCATCAGGCCTCATCTTCAGCCGTCAGAACATCAAGACCCTGCCCGCCGGCAACGATTACAGCCAAACCGAAAAGGGAGCCTACATCGTAGCAGGTTCCGACGAAGATTTCGACGTAATCCTCATCGCTTCTGGTTCCGAGGTTGCCACTCTCGTTGCTGGTGCCGAGATGCTCCGCGCCGACGACATCAAGTGCCGCGTAGTCAGCGTGCCTTCCGAAGGCCTCTTCCGTCGTCAGCCCAAGGTTTACCAGAACCGCATCCTGCCTCCTGGCAAGCCCAAGTTCGGTATGACAGCTGGTTTGCCCGTAACCCTCGAGGGTCTCGTTGGTCAGGATGGCGAAATCTGGGGTCTCTCAAGCTTCGGCTTCTCGGCTCCTTACAAGGTTCTCGACGAAAAGCTTGGATTCACCGGCCAAAACGTTTACAACCAGGTAAAGAAGATGCTCAACAAGTAAATTCTTCTAATTTTTCAAATGCACGGAACCACAATTCCGTGCATTTGTATAATAAAATGAAAAATATGGAAATCAAGAATTTTGTGGGTTTGGCAAGCGACCATGCAGCATTTCCACTGAAGCAGTTTGTCAAAAAATACCTCGATGAGAAAGGTATCAAATATTATGATTATGGCACCTACACCGAAGAGAGCTGTAACTATGCTACCTTCGGACACGCTCTCGCCAACGCCATCGAAGCTGGTGAATGCTATCCCGGTATCGCCATGTGTGGCAGCGGCGAAGGCATCTCGATGACACTCAACAAGCATCAGCAGATACGTGCTGGCCTCGTTTGGCGTCCCGAGATTGCGCATCTCATCCGCGAGCACAACGATGCGAACGTCATTGTCTTCCCAGGCCGATTCATCAGCGAAGAAGTTTGCCGTGAGTGCCTCGACGAGTTCTTTGCCACCGAGTTTGCTGGAGGTCGTCACCAGCAGCGCATCGAAGACATTCCTGTAAAATGAAAAAGCTTTTTATACTTTTAGCAGCAGGAGCCCTGCTGGCTTCCTGCACCCAGAAGCCCCAAGGACCGACACAAGCGGAATATGATGCGTTGGCCCAGGAAAAGGACTCCCTTGCCACACAAATGACCGAACTGCAGGATCTCATTGGTTCGGTCACCGCCAGCCTCGACAGCATCGACACGCAGGAAGGCCTCCTCTTTGTAAACAACGAAGATGGTACCAAGGCCAGCAAGAGGCAGCTCATGGATCGCATCCAGAACTACAAGGACCTCCTTGCCCGCCAGCGCACACAGCTCGAGAAACTCGAAAACCAAGCAAAGAGCGACAAGGCCAACATCCGTGAACTCCGTACCATCATTGGCCGTCTGCGTCAGGAGATTCACGACAAGGAGGTTCGTATTGCCGAACTTGAGAACGACCTGACAAACCGGAAGAAGGACATCGCCCAGCTTGAGAAAACCCTCGCCAAAAGCGAAGAGAATACAGCCAACATGACCAAGGCTCGCGATGCGCTGCAGGAGGTGGCCGACTATCAGAAGCAGGTCATCAACACAGCATACTTCGTAGTTGGTTCAAAGTCCATGCTCCGCGATTTAGGACTTATCAAGGGCGTCTTCAAGCAGAAGGCCGACTACGCCAACCTCGACAACACTAAGTTCACTAAAGTCGATATCCGCGACTTCAAGGAGCTTAACATCAACAGCAAGAAGGCCAAACTCATCACCGAGAAGCCTGCCAACTCCTACCTGCTCATCGAAAATCCCGACGAGACCACCACACTCCGCATCACCGACCCCGATGCTTTCTGGGAAAGCTCGCAGTATCTGATTATCCAAACAAAATAAAGGGATAATGAAAAACTTTGTTCTTACTCTTTTCCTCGCTTGTGCGCTTCCTGCTGCAGCACAGCAAGTTGGTCCTCGTTTTGCACAAGCACCACGCTTTATGGGCCACGACACCATCCGCATAGCCTGCGTGGGCAACTCCATCACAGAAGGACATGGCCTCAAGGACAAGAAGACTGAAGCATATCCAGCACGCCTCCAGGAACTCCTTGGCGATCGATACTATGTGCAGAACTTCGGTCTCTCGGGTTACACGCTCATGAACGGCACCGACCGCCCTTACATGCACGATGGACGCTGGTTCCGCTTCCAGAAAGCGTTAGCCAGCAATCCAGATATCGTGACCATCAAGCTCGGCACCAACGACTCGAAGACACCTTACGACTCGCTGCTCCATGCCGACTTCATGCGCGACTTGAATGCAATGATCGACTCGTTCCAAGCATTGCCCAGCAAGCCCTACATCTACTTATGTCTGCCCATCCCCGCCAATGGCGAGGTGTGGACCATCCGTGACTCGGTTATTGTAGGTGAAGTTATCCCGCGCATCCGAGCCGTCGCTCAAGAGCGCAACCTGCCTGTTATCGACCTCTACAAGCCCATGAAACCCTTCATGGACCTCCTTCCCGACAAGATTCATCCCAATGCCGCAGGCGCCATGCTCATCGCCGAGGAGATTGCTCGTCGCATCGAGACCGATATGCTCAAGGGTGTCATTCACTTTGGCAACGGACCGCGTGGAATGCGCCCAAGAGTCATGCGCGCCGACATGGGAAAGAGAGCCGAATTTACTCCCAAACCCAATCCTACTTCTAATCCAAACATCAAAGTTGAACACAAATCACGCCATCAGAAGGGTCGCAAGAAATAGCATTCTTCAATAACTACTATCTCAATTATAAAGACGGGAGACTCCAGCTAATGGAACCTCCCGTCTTTAATAACCTACTATTACTTCTTAACTGAACTACTATTTGTCAGTCAGACGCTTACGAATGGCATAAGCCAGAACAACAACGAACCCGCATAATGGCAAGAAGAACGGAAGTACATAGCCGATGTTATCGGCCATTATGCCCATCAATAGGAATGCGCAACCGCCGACAGGTGTCATCATCAGGACACTGCCTGCCCGACCTACCAGGCGTGGAGCCACATCATTCAAAGCCATACTGTAGATGGTGGGGAACATGATGGATTCGCACAGATAGTTGACCATCAGGAAAACGATGGGAAGATAGCGAGTCCACGAAACTTCGTTCTGCATCGAAGAACTGGTCAGGATGACCATCAGAATGCTGAGGAGACTTCCAGCGGCACACCACGACAGCATACGCGCCGGTTTGACGCTGCGCATAATCCAGCTACCAAGGAAACGTCCGCCCATGAAGATGAATAAGCTTAAGCCAAGTATATAGCTAGCGCCATCGGCTTTCATCCATCCCATACCTGTCACGAAGAGCACGAAATAGCTGTTGATGCTGATTTCACTTACCTCGTAGGCCAGCAAAGCCAATAAGCCGAATACAAACAAACGATTGCTCATCAGCGTCTTCAAAGCATTCTTGGGTGCTCCTGTATCTGTTGACTCTTCCTCAATCTGTATTTCCGGAAGGTTCACCCTGCTGAAAATGACGGCAACAATCATCACCACAATGCCCATCACGGCGTATGGTAGTGACAAATCGGCATCAGCTTGGCTGAAGAGATAACCACCCATGATGAGCGGGCCCAACGAACTGCCCAAGCCATTGAAAGATTGACTCAAATTCAGTCGGCTGGTGGCTGTCTCCTTGGGGCCAAGCAAAGTGGAATAGGGATTGGCTGCAGTCTCCAGAAATGCCAATCCACATGCAATGACGAAAAGGGCACCCAAATAGATTGAAAATGCTTCTACCCGTGCACCTGGAATAAAGATGAAAGCGCCGACAGCAAAAAGCAGCAATCCAAAGACGACGCCTCTACGATATCCATATCGGCTGATAAAAATTCCCGCCGGGAGCGCCATCATAAAATAGGCCAAATAACTACAAACCTGCACCAAGGAACTTTGTCCGATAGAAATGTTCAGCGTGTCCTTGAAATGCTGGTTCAGCACATCCAGCATGGAACGTGCAAACCCCCATAAGAAGAAGAGAGTCGTGATGAGGATAAACGGAACTAAATATTTCCGCGTTGTTAAAGATGTTTTGCTCATTGTATTTTGTATTCGTACGAGTGCAAAGGTACGGAAAAAATCGGAATGTTCGCCTTTCTGCACAAAAAAACTGACTTTTTTCGCTCAATTTGCTACATTTACTCCCAAAAACATGTCCAAAACACATAAAAAAGAGACCCGAGCAATAGCAACTCGGGTCTCTAATGTAAGGTGGCGGCTTCCTACTCTCCCACTTTCGTAGTACCATCGGCGTTACAAGGTTTAACTTCTCTGTTCGGAATGGTAAGAGGTGGAGCCCTTGTGCTATAACCGCCTTATGTTATAGTCTTTGACTATTGTTGCTGTACCAGGACTCGAACCCAGACTAAGAGAACCAGAATCTCGCGTGCTACCATTACACCATACAGCAGAGATGTAGCGCCTACGGGACTCGAACCCGTGTACCCGGCGTGAGAGGCCGGTATCCTAACCGCTAGATGAAAGCGCCAAAATAAATAAAGATCGTGACGGGTGGGCGCTGAGGGATTCGAACCCCCGACCCTCTGCTTGTAAGGCA
>JAFYZW010000114.1 GCA_017548545.1 Bacteroidales bacterium
CCTCAGTTGCCTACCATCTTGCCTAATTATCAACCTTTCCTATTAGACAATGAATCGAGAGAGAAAAACTCGGAATTTGAGTTATCATATTACATTGATGAAACAAACTTTATCTATGTTTTAAAGATATCTCGCGATCGAATAGAGGAAGAAGAATTGAAGATCAAAGGTCATGGGCAGAAAGTCTATACCAGAAAATACGACAAAGAATCTGAAACCATCAAGATCAATTTCGGCAGTGCTTGTGATTTGAACGAATCAGATCAACATGATCTGGAAATCAATCTTTGGAATAATGCGACTGTGCTTGCCACTTTTGGTTCATTGAATTTGGTAAGCAAATTGATGAAGACGAACTATGATTATTTTGTAAACCGCCTTAGTATAGTTCATAAGGCGAATATCTCATTGGCTGAAAAACTATCGACGGGAGATCAGGAAAGGGATGCCAAAATCAAGGAACTGCTTACTCAACTATTAAAGGATGTCGGCTCAAAAATCGTAGATTACCGTATTGAAGAGGTGAGCATCAACCTAAATGATCTGATCAAAAACGAGACACCCGACATTGTGAAAAATGTATTACAACAACAATATCCAAATGGTAATCTGAAGCAAAAAGTAGTTAGATTCATTCACGAATTACAAACCGAGTTGCCGAAACTGAAAGAGGACGATCCGACAGAATACCAGACAGTATATCGTTCGTTGGAATTTGATCCTGAATCGGACGGAACAAAACAAATCATTAAACTTGGACTCGTGCTATATGACATTGCTGTAGGAAAGAAAAGTGCCTGCATCGATGAATTTGAACGATTAATGCATTCAAAAGCTGTGGAATTTATTTTGAAGATGTACCTATCGTTGGCTGCCGATAGAGAGTGCCAACTCTTTGTAGCCACACACGACCTAATACTCTTCGACAGCAAGTTCATCCGTCAGGATGCAGTAAGAAAATTCCAAAAAGGTGCCGATGGCGTTACAAGAATCTTGAAGAAGAGATATGTTCATCACACAATGAATTTCCTAAATTCATATAATGAAGAATTAGATGAAGAGATTGGACGTGAAGAAGACGAAGCTACCACGCTGAGTTTCTACCAGGATTTCTGATAATCCGGTTAGAACATATTCCCCTGATTTCACCATTGTCGATGTATTAGTCAATAATTCTGAATTGCAACACGCATTTCGCGTGGCTTTTCACCGATTTTGATACATACATTTGGCAAATCTGAGAGGTTTATCATTATTTTTACGTTAATTTCCCACTTTATTTGAAAATTATTTGCAAATGATGTGGGAATATTATATATTTGCACTCAGAAAAAGTGGTTGATGATGATTTGGGATAGGAGACTTTTGGAATGTAGAGGTAAAATGATTCGATTTTGTCTAACTAAAAAAGAACATGTATGAAGATGAATGTATGGAAAATATTTGGGATTGGAGAAAAAGTTACACCAATACCACAAGAGAAGAAGATGATCCTGATGTATGTCAGACCGACAGAAACCAGATCAAGATGGAAAAGAACCACTAGCTATTAAAGAAACGAATTCGATTGGTGTAGCAGGTATTATTGGGGAAGAGTCTCGACGCGTGTCGGGACTCTTCCAGTTTTATCAGACAAATATATTCAAGGGTTTACACCTTACCAAATGTTTCGGCACGATAACGACAATCGCGCGCGTAGCGAAGGTATTCGAGTTTGCGGGTGAGAGGAAGCATTTTGAGCGTGGAGTGATAGGTGCTGCTGCCCTTGTAACTATCGCGCCAAGCATAATAATCATCTTCCAGACAAACCACATCGATAGCCTCATAATAATAAATGAGATCCTCGACACTCTTTCGACTTGCATTGGGATAGTATTCATGCACCTCATTCATTATCTCGTCGATATGGACGGGATAATCGGGCATATCGCGGACGATGTTCTCAATGACATCATAGACCTCCAATGGGTCAGCACATTTATCTGATGAGTACATATCCGAATAGCCGCAGGCAAAGACCTCGTCAGACTTGTTGAGCAGTTTCTTGACCGTAGTAACATCGTCGATGGCCCATTTGGGATGCTGCGTATTGAAGGTCATTAGCAGTTCGCGCAAGTGCATCGGAATACCATTATGGTCAAGAATATCCACCAAGGCATAAGTCTCGTTGATGCCATTTTGCGTAAAATGGAAATGATGTTTCTGTTGTATCTCGATGCCGAATAGTTCGTAGGCCAACGTTGCCATGATATCGAAGACAGCATCACGGATTTCAGGGAACAAGGCATCCACATGAGGCAGCACCGAAAGGAAGGGCACATCAGTGTCGTGGTCATACTTCTTCTTCGAAGCCGCCAACACTGCTTTACAACCTGCTTCCCAATCGTAGGTATCGGCCAAAGGTGAAGCGATAGCGTAGGACTCCTTCATGATCTTACACATCGTGAATTTACCCAACAGACTGATCATAGCAAGGAACCCTTCGAATTCGGTAGAGAGAGATTCACGCTCAGAAATCTTGGCAAAATCGGATGTCGTAGGTGTCAGGATAATTTCATCCATCAGATCATAACGGTTCCAATCTGGATTTTTCATCAGATAAACGTCTTTTTTCAAGATGGGTTTATTGAGATACTGACGCACTCGGTCGCTCGACATTCCTATCTCCTGGGCGATGTCACGCCGATCCTTGGCCATATATTTGCCTATACCATTGAACATGGCGAATATCTTCTCCTCCTTTTTGGTGGCTTTCGATAAACGATGTTCCAAAATAGCGAACATCGGATAATGACCATGTTCGGCTTTGAAGGACTCCACAAAATTGGCCTCCGGTTTGCCCAAAAAGGGAAACTTCTGAATAATCTCTTCGACATCAAGTTGTTCGACGGGAATGTTCAAAACCCTGTCGTAGATGCGTTGGAAATCGCGCACCCTCAAATAGAGCAACTTGACATCGATTGAGCGCAAAGGTCGTTCTATCCGAGACGCGAACTCATCGAAAGACAGATTGAAATAGGGCTCAATAGCACTCACCTTATAAAACATCGACATGAAAATCACACGCAGCCTCAGGTTGTTTATCTTGGCTGTGAAGTTGTGTAATTCATTACGTAGATATGCCTCCTTCTGGGAAGACAATTGTGAAAATTGCTCTGCCATAATCATCCTATTTTATCTTATTCGACAGATTCTTTTCAATACGCTCAACAAGTCTCATTTCAGCCTCAACCAAATCGCGGCGATACTGTTCAGTGGCCCCAAGGATATCCAAATAAGCCTCAGTCGAAAGACTGTCATATCCTTGTTCAAACAATTGAAAAACATTGGAGGAAAATACATCATCTGTGAAATGCTCAGCCAAAGTGCCGGATTTCACGAATTGTATGGATTTGCGTTCAAAAGTACAGTTGCCCAGTGAACCATCAGATTCGGTCACCCGTATAACCTCGAAGCCTTTGGAGTCCTCTTCATCTAACGCATATCGCTTGACGAAACAGTCGCCTGCCAATACAGTCCGATACTGGTCGGATTCAAACTGACGGAACAGAGGCCAACGTTCGGTCCGGAAGTGAGCGTGTTTCAATCCCTTATGCAATTGAACAAATACTTCCGGATACATGCGCATAAACTCTGAAGCACTGATGATCTCGCCTTGAATATTATGATATGCCACCAAGTGCTGAGGTACGTAATACTTTACAGCCAAGTTGTAGTCAG
The DNA here is from genome assembly GCA_017548545.1 of Bacteroidales bacterium. Taxonomy (GTDB): domain Bacteria; phylum Bacteroidota; class Bacteroidia; order Bacteroidales; family UBA3663; genus Liminaster. The sequence goes on from JAFYZW010000114.1 coordinate 3,721, forward strand.
GAGCCATGTCAATCGCCTTAATGTCGTCGGGGAAATATGCCAAAACACTTTTGATCAACCCATTCCCATCGCAGACAACATAGACGTTTTGGATTTTTCCCAGCAATGCCACATCTCCTCTGCCCCTGACATCATCACAACCCATTACCCCTTCCCGTATATAGAAAGGAGCCTCCTCGAGCTTGATATCTAAGACACTAATTTGATTTTCCATGTTGGTATGCTTTCATTGATATTGATGTCGCAAAGATACGACATCTAAATGAAAACACCAAATTTTGCCTTAGAAAAATGACAATTGTTGCAGAAAAACTGGCACTTAGGCAAGTGCAAATGACACGAAATAGGGCTTATTTCCTACGCTTAATGATGATGCCAACGTAGGTGAGCAATACGACGTTCATCAAAAGTGCGTAGATAATAGCCGGGATAGCGATGACGCCGTTGTTGAAGATGAACGGACTAGAAGCGATGGCTATGGCTTGAGCCGCATTCTGCATACCCACCTCGATGACGATGGTGCGCTTCTCGCGAGTCACAAGTCCAAAGAGATGACTGGCACACCACGACAATCCAATGGCAAGGAGTATCAGAGCTGTAAGGCAGAGCCCTAGAATACCGAAGTTGTCGGCAATAGTGGCATGATGCTGGACGAAGAAGATACCCGCGAGGAGCATCAAGGCTGGAAATGCAATCTTCGACAAGACACGTTCCATGCGGGATGCCAATACAGGCCAATAATGACGCACGCCAATACCCAACAGAATTGGAATGAGCATGGTGACGAGATTCTGCACCAGCAGATTGCCGATAGGCAGATGGATGCCGATAGCTTCACCTGCTCGCAAAGTAGCCCAGTCGAGGATCACAGGTACAGTGAACAACGTAATGATGGAACTGAGTGCCGTGAGTGATACTGAAAGAGCCACATCTCCTTTCGCCAACATCGAGAAGACATTGCTCGAAGAGCCTCCTGGGCAACAGGCGATGAGCATTATACCAATGTAGAACAAAGGTTCCAGGTGAAACACTTCTGCCAAGGCAAATGCTATTAGCGGCAAGAGAATAAGCTGCCCAGCCAAACCCAATAGGATAGCTTTCGGGCGCTTGAATACCAGCATGAAGTCATTGGGACGCAAAGTGAGTCCCAAGTCGAACATCAGCAGGGTCAAAATTGGTAAAACAATAAGGATTCCGTTCATGTTGAAGGATGCTGATAGTATGCAGAGGGATCGAAATATTCTTAATCTTTCATGAAGTGAAGATAATTGAGCTGGCAAATGGACTGTTTGGGCATCGCAGCATCAAAGACAAAGAAGAGGGCATGCTTGCCATTATAATATTTCAGTTGCTCCAATTCGATCTTAGCAGTAGAGGGTTGCCCGATACCTTCGGTGCTTACATTGAGCGAACCGAGACGAACGCCCCCTTCGGCCTCCGACGGACGATCGAGGAAGATGTCGATACGACCAGCTACACCATCGGGTGTATAGTCGAGTGCAAGTTTCAACCCTGTCTGGCCGAAGGTCTTGCTGAAGTTGTAATATTTGTAGCCTACAACCGACCCTGCCGTGTTGTTGACCATCGGGCAACGGTTCACACTGAGGTCATAGAGATCAGTGGTGCCTTGGTATTGGCCACGAACGATCTGCGTATGCGATCCAGGATAATTGACATTGGGATAGTCCTGCGTGGCTGGTTCAGGACCCATGTAGTAGCAGGCAATGCCAGCGGGATAAGTCTCATAAGGATCGAGGCCGTCAACAAGAAAGCCTTCAGAAGTGAATTCTGCCTCAGAAATCCTGACATAACCGTCCTCACCAGGTACCACCTCCACACGAAGGGGAGCCACCATGGCTTGACGACCATATTCGTTGGTGCCAGCCTGACGATGGTAAAACACATACCATTGGTCTCCAATCTTGCAGATACTACCATGGGTGTTGCCAAATGGTGTAGCCGTTGCCACAGTGGTACCATCGGGACGATGCTCCTTGCCACGGCCATCGATGATAGTGCCTCCATAGGTCCAAGGGCCGAGAGGATGATTGCCGTAGCAGTAGGCCAACGTATAGTTACAACTGTGCAAACCATCCTCACCGTCGTTGGTAACACGGCTATAGACAAAGACATACTTGTCCTCAATCTTGCGCATCGACGAAGCCTCAAAGAAACGATAAGTATGGTCCTGCTTGCTGCTTGGAATCATGTTCTCGACAATCTTTGTGCCGGGTTTCACGGTAGCCATCGTCGTGGGGTCGAGTTCGGCACCATTCGACTGCTCAAAGCCCCAATAGGCATAAGTGCGTCCATCGGTGTCGGTGAAGACTGCGGGGTCGAAGCCCAGGATGCCAACAGTCTGTTTCGGATTGTCCGGACTCCAATTGCAAACCTCAAAAGGACCGTCGGGACGGCTTGCCTTGGCCACCATCGTCTGCCGGCCTCCAGCCTGATTGTTCGGATAGAGGTAATAGGTCTTGGCGCCATCCTTGCCGATGACTTCGTTGACATCGGGGGCAAAAAGGACATCACCCTTGCCATCGGGATGCAAGTTGTTGCCAAGTGCATCCTTCTTCGATTCAAAAATCACACCATCGTAGCGCCAATGGCGAAGGTCATCGACGGGAGCCGACCAAACGACTTGGTCGAGTCCGCAATACATAGTGACCAGATTGTCGTGCGATCCATAGATATATACACGATACTGACCTGGCTGGTCAGGATCCTCGAAGACGTAAGGCTCGCCATCGGGGATAAATTCCCAAAGGGGGAGATATGGGTTCTGTGCCACAACAGAAGTGGCGAAAAGGACTAAGAAAGAGAAGAGAGGAAAGAGTGGTTTCATTGTTTCGATATGTATGAGGATGATAGGATTTATGGGAGTGGAACATTTTTCCGTGCAAATATAGATAGTTTTTTCAGCAAAACCAAATTTTTGGCCCAAATATTTGGCAGAATCAAAAAAAGTCCGTATTTTTGCGGCAAATAATTGTATTTATCAAAACCTCTAAAACACAAAAGATATGAAAAGACTATTGACATTGATGGTGGCCACGTTGGTATGCATGTCAGCGATGGCCGAAATTCAACGGCCCAAACTCGTAGTAGGTCTCGTCGTGGATCAAATGCGCTGGGACTACCTTTATTATTATTATGATCAATATGGCGAAGACGGACTACGCAAACTCGTCGATGATGGCTTCAGCTTCGAGAACACGATGATCAACTACGTGCCAACCATTACCGCTATTGGTCATACAAGCATCTACACGGGCACGACACCAGCCTTGCATGGCATCTGCGGCAACGATTTTTATATTAACGGCAAGCGTACGTACTGCTGCGGCGACGAGACGGTGCAGAGCGTCGGCTCCGACAGCAAGGAAGGACAGATGTCGCCCCGCAACAATCTGGCCACAGGTATCGGCGACGTGCTGAAGATTGCCACCGACTACAAGGCCAAGGTCATCGGCGTTGCCTTGAAGGACCGTGCGGCCATCTTGCCTGCTGGCCATGGCGCCAATGCAGCCTACTGGTGGGACGGAACAGTGGGTCACTTTGTCAGTTCGACGTACTATATGACCGAGTTGCCCGAGTGGGTCAAGCAGACCAACAAGAAGATTGGTGTGAAGCCAGGTGTCGATATCAAGCGCTCACCCGAAGGCGTCACCAAGACCTTCCAGATGGCTATTGCAGCCCTCGAGAACGAGCAGATGGGACAAGATGAGATCACCGACATGCTGGCTATCAGCATCTCTTCAACCGATGTCATCGGACATGCCATTGGCACACGCGGTCCCGAGAACCAGGCTGTGTATATGGAACTCGACCGCCAGGTTGCCAACTTCATCAAGGTGCTCGACGAGAAAGTGGGCAAGGGCAATTACCTGATGTTCCTGACAGCCGACCACGGTGGTGCACACAACCCCAATGTGATGAAGGCTCACAACATTCCTTCGGGTGGCCTCGAAATGTGGAACAAGCTGAAAGTCGTTGAGGAGGCTGTCAAGGCGCAATTCGACATCGAAGGTGAAGGCAGGGTCATTCTCGCCGAGAATGCTGGACGCATTTACCTCAACCACGAGTTTATCAACGCAAGCGGCAAGAAGGTATGCGAGGTCAAGCAGGCAGTTATCAACGAGCTTAAGAAGATCGAGGAACTCATCTATGTGGTCGATTTCGAAAAGGCCCTAACCACCACAATGCCCCAACTGCTGCGTGAGCGCATCGCCAATGGTTATAACCCCGCACGCAGCGGCGACATTTTCATCGTCCCCAAGGCAGGATGGGAGAACGTAAGTGACAAGCCCGACTATGTGGGTACCACTCACGGCATGTGGAACCCTTACGATGCTCATATCCCATTCGTACTCTATGGCTGGCACGTCGAGCACGGCGAAACCTCCACTCCTACCTACATTGTCGATATCGCTCCGACCATCTGCGAGATGCTCCACATCCAGATGCCCAACTCATGCATCGGTAATGCGAAGAAAATGAAATTATAAATAGACCTAAATAGAGGGGGTGTGCTGATGAGCACACCCCCTCTATTTATTTGCAAGAAAGGCAGGAATCAATAGCCTGTGTTCTGATATTCTTCTGGATTAAGCAGGTTGAGAATCTCGGTGGTGTTGATTGGACGGACATAGTAAGACTTTTTCCAATTACCGGAGTTCTGAGGATTGAATGCTGCCAGGCGCGATTCGAATGCACGGAAGCGCTTAAGTGTGAACCAGCGGTTCCACTCTCCCACCATCTCGAGTGCATACTCGTCGAGAAGTACGTCCTGATTTATGGCAGTGAGATCCATACTGTGGTCGTGTCCGATGCAGGCACGATTACGGATCACATTGAGATACTTGAGTGCATTGGAATCATCACCGAGACGCCAGCATGCCTCAGCAGCCATCAGGTAGGTCTCTCCCAAGCGATAAATGATGCAGTCGCCCGAAGTGTAGGGCTTGGAGGCATTAGAACCCGCATAATCGCTCGGGTCGTTACCCTTGCGACAACTTGGGAAGAACTTACGAGGCTGCTTTGCATCGGTATAATTATCCTCTACATTGAAGATTGCATATCGGCATGCATCCTTCTCCGCCTGAGTAAAGGTCTTACGGCTGATGAAGACAGCGGTATCGCCTAATGCAAGATTGTAAGCGGCATTCCCAACACGGCTATCATCCAAACCATAAATCTTGCAGTCGGCAGAGGTCCATGCATAATGGTCGCCGCTATTGGCATTGTTGACATACCAGGCAGTGGTGAAGAATGCCTCATAGCGTCCGTCCTTCTCCCCATAGAGGTCAATGAACTTCTTCGATGGGCACATATAACAGTTGCCCTTGGCCAACTTCGGAGTTGTGGTGTAACTTGGAATCATACCCTCGAGGTAAATGCCGTTGTTGTTGTTATTGTAGGCACAATAGTGCTTCCAGGCGCGATTGTAGTAGTTTCCTCGTGGATTTAATGCCTGAATGGTAGAGTGACAAACACGGAATATTGCTTCCTTGTTGGTCTTATTGTTGCCATCGCGGAAGACGTCCTCTATGTCGGGATAAAGTTCGACACCAAGCATACTGGCATTGTTGATGAGGTATTCGGCTGCTTCCTTGGCTTTGGTGTAATAGCTCTGCGCTTCGCCTGCAGAAATGGGATTAGCATTGCAGATAGCGCAGATCTCGGCATCGGTATAGGAAGCATAACTCAGACAGCACTTGGCATACTGATGATAGGCAGCTGCACGTGTAACATGTCCATAGACATCTTGGGTAACAGGCAAATACTGCATCGCGAATTCAAGGTCGGCAAAGATGACGTCATAGAATTCGTTGACAGTGCTGCAACTGAGCGAGACTATTGCCGAACTGGTAGGTTCGGTAGCAAGATACTTGCCACCATATTGCTCAACGATGCTATAGAGAGCATGAGCACGCAAGAAGTGGGCCTCGGCGGCCAAAGCGTTGATGGCATCTTGCGAGAGTCCAGTTACCTTATCGGCATACTGGATAGCAGCATTGGCCTCATTCAGGGTGTAATAGAAGCCCTGATAGGCTTCGAGGAACATGCTCACCGAAGCGTCGAATCCTTCGTATGTCAATGCCTTGCGCCAATTGCCGGAATTGCTGACATCCTGCCAGATGTCGGTGCCGCCTTCCGAACCTATGATATAAGTGTCCTCGGCCTGTCCATAAACGACACGAATCAATCCCATATAACAGGAATTGACGAGTTTCTCAAAGCCAGCAGCCGTCGACCATTCCTCGTCGGTCGAGATAGCCGAGTAATTGTTCTCATCCAGGCTGCAGCTGCCCATTGACATCATCGATGCCAAAGCAGCGGTTAGGAAAATATATTTTTTCATTGTTTGAAGTCTTTAAATGTTCAATTACTACGCTTGTCAAAAGGTGAGATTCACGCCCACTACAAATTGCTTATACAATGGTGCATCATCGTCGTCGCCACCCTTTTCAGGATCGTAGTCCTTCAGGTATTCGCTCTTGGTCCAAATCAATGGATTAGCTGCGGTGAAATAGATGCGAGCCTTTTCTATCTGGAACTTCTTAAGGACATTTTTCGGCAACGTATAGCCGAAAGTGAGATTCTTGATCTTAATGTAAGAACCATCAAAATAATTGATCGAAGAACCCGACTGATAAGAGTCAAGACCCGTGGCAGAGCTTGCATCAGGAGCGGGGAAGCGAGCCCCTTGATTGTCGGCCGACCAATAATCGCAGACAGCAGGCGATGGAGACAAACCATTCGTGCGATACCATCCGGTAACGCCATAGGCGATAGTCCAATCCCAGCGGCTTACAAGCTGGAAACTGAAATCGAAATCGTAGAAGGTGAAACTGTTGGTAAGTGAAGCCGTCCAAGAAGGATCGGCATTACCGATAATCTGATAGTCGGTTGCGCTATACTTGCCATCGCCATCGACGTCTTCCACCTTAATCTGACCAGGCTTTGCCCCAAACTTGGCAGCTTCGTCAGCCTCGGCTGTGCCCCAGCAACCCAAATACTTATATAAATAATATGTATGTACGCCTTCGCCAGGGATTAGGTAATAGTCACCATACTGCAATGGATTCTCGCTTGTGGTCTGGAGCACCTCTTCGTTATTCTTTGCAAAGGTGAGAGTGGTGTTCCAAGTGAAGTTGCGACGGATGATATTGCGGCTATTGAGGGTGAGTTCGATACCCTGATTGCGGGTCTTGCCAACATTCTCCCAAATCTTGAACGTCGAGACGCCACCACTTCCTGCCGAACCGCCTACGGCATAAGGCAGGCTGCGCTGGAAGAGAAGGCCGCGTGTTGTGCTCGAGTACCAGTCGAAGACAATATCCAAACGATTGCCCAAAAGAGTCATATCGAGACCGATATCCCAAGTGTAGGTCTTCTCCCAACCGAGTCCAGGATTTGCAATGTTCGAACTATACTCACTGTAGTTGGTAGCCACATCCTGCATACCATACTGACCTGTGGTCGAGTATGCCATCGTAGCATATTCCGCTGCACCAGCATTACCAGTGATGCCCCAGCTAGCACGGAGCTTCAAGTTGTCGAGCCAATCGCTTGTGCCAGACATGAAAGCTTCATCACTGATACGCCAAGCTCCCGATACCGATGGGAAGACATCCCATTTGTTGCCCTCGGCAAGGATGGACGATCCATCCCAACGTGCACTAGCACTCAAGAGGTAGCGTCCCAAGTAGCTATATGAGAGACGGGTGACGTAGGACATCATCTGATTTTGAACATAAGATGACGATACGCGATAGCCGTTGGTACCCGCTGCGAGGTTGTGATAAGTATAGGAATCACTGTCGAAACCATAAGCTGCAGCGGTGTTGACCTCACGATGATTATTACTCCACTCGGTTACACCTGTGAAAGTAAAATCATGAGCTTTGAAAAGCTTGAAATTATAGGTCAGGATGTTCTGCCACTTCATATTGTACGAAAGGGTGTTGGGCACCGAAGCATAAGAACCTGTAGCCAAACCGTTGAACGACTTATTGCCCTCGTAGATTCCCTGCTTAGTAGCATTGAAGTAGCCACCAATGACCGTCTTGAGCGAGAGGCCTGTGATAGGCTTCAACTCGAAGTAAGCCTGAGGAGTAAGAGAAATCTTCTTGACATTGTTGGTGTATTGGCCTTCACCCGTATCAGTTATAGGGCTCTGACTGCCCGTATCACCACCCACTGGGTAGAGCACCACGTTGCCATCCTCGTCATAAGGAGTACCCAACGGAGGTGTGCAGAGCATACGGTTCCAGATGCGGCTGTTACGCTTATCGTTGTCGCTATACATTCCATACAAATTGGCACCGAAGGCTACATAGCGATTCGGAGAGACATCCACTTTGGCACGCATAGAATAGCGCTTCAGTTCATCTCCCTTGAGCATGCCCGATACGTCGTTGTAACCCAATGACAAGAAAGTGTTGACTTTCTCGGACGCATAGGTGGCTGAGAGGTTATACTGTTGTAACGTACCGGTGTGCGATCCTTCGTCAAACCAATCCACCCACTGGTTGTTATTGATAAGCTGCTGCAGATAACTTGGGAAGAGATTTGCCTCGTCGGTATAGAGACCAGCATTCTTCATGGCCTCACGACGAAAATCGACATACTTATCGTGAGAATTAATCTCTGGGAAGCGGCTGATTACATTCCATCCATAATACGCATCAAGGTCAATCTGAAGTTTGTCGCGTTTTGCGCTCTTGGTGGTGATGATCACTACACCGTTGGCGCCGGCAGCACCGTAGATTGCAGTAGATGCGGCATCCTTCAATACCTCAACTGAAGCGATATCGTTGGTATTGAGTTCATCGTAGGATCCTTCCATTCCATCGATGATGAAGAGGGGTGCATTGTTGCCATAGATCGAACGATTGCCACGCAGGGTCATGTTCATCGATGCTCCAACTTCACCAGTGGAACGTGTGATATCGAAACCAGCTACCTGGCCTTGGAGGGCTTCCATGACGTTGGTCGTAGGAGTCTTGACGATCTCATCGCTCTTGACACTAGCCACGGCCCCTGTTAGGTCACGTTTTTTGACAGCGCCATAACCAATGACTACGGTCTCCTCAAGGTCCTGATAGTCTTCCTTGAGGACGATTTTCATATTGCTTCCTGCCTTCAATTGCTGACTAACATAACCAATGAAGGATACTTGAAGCGGAGTGCCATCAGGCACGTTGATTGAAAAACGACCATCGACGTCAGTCACTGTGCCTGTCTGACTATCCAATGTAGCCACATTGGCGCCAATCAAAGGCTCTCCGTTGACATCGATAATCTGCCCTGTCACCCTATTCTGAGGTGCAGCGGCTGGAGCCGGGCTGCTGGCATCAATTGCCAGTGCATCATGCTGTGTGACCACAATAGACATTGCAGCCACGACCACTAAAAGCTTAATAGATTTCATGTGTTGTTAAAAAATTAAAGTTGTTCTGTATCATAACAGTGATAGGTGCGCTATAAATGTGAGTTTAGATTCATACAAGCGGCACAAATGTAATGAATATTTTCGAAACCACAAAAAAATGAAAGAAAAGAGAAGAAAAATAAAGATTATTTAACTTTTAATATCGAAAAAAGCAAGAAAAATAAGAAAAAAACATTTCGTTTTTTCTTTTTGTATAGCTCAAAAAACAATCGACGGCATGCCCACCAAAAACTCAGCAGACATGCCGTCTCCACTATCTGTTTACCATATAGAAGTATTCAGGCAGAAAGCATTTGAGCCATCAAAGCTCTACAGGTTCATACTTCATGCCGAAAGCTTCGGCAACAGCCTTGAAGGTGACCTTGCCATCGACCACATTGAGGCCCAGATAGAGCGAATGGTCGTCGCGGCAAGCCTGCTGCCAACCCTTGTCGGCCAAAGCGAGTGCATATCGCAATGTAGCATTGGTCAGAGCCAGCGTCGAGGTATGAGACACGGCTCCTGGGATATTGGCCACGCAATAGTGGATGATACCATCGACCGTGTAGATCGGATCCTCATGAGTAGTGGGACGCGAAGTCTCGAAGCAACCACCTTGATCGATGGCTACATCGACAAGCACAGTGCCGGGTTCCATCAGACCTAACATGTCACGAGTAATCAGATGTGGGCACTTGGCACCGGGGATGAGCACCGAACCCACGACAACATCGACCGTTGGAAGAAGTTTGCGGATGTTGTGTTCGGTGGAATAGACGGTATGGACATTGGGAGGAAGCTCCATGCCAAGTTGACGCAAGCGTGGCAAGTTAATGTCGGTGATGATGACACTGGCGCCCAAACCTGCTGCCATACGAGCTGCAGCCTCGCCTACCGTGCCACCACCCAAAACGAGCACTCGTGCAGGTTCCACACCGGGCACACCGCTGATGAGCTTACCCTTGCCGCCCTTGGTCTTTTGCAGATAATATGCACCATTGAGCGTAGCCATGCGTCCTGCCACCTCGCTCATCGGGATGAGCAACGGCAACGAGCGATCGGCCTTCTGCACAGTCTCATAGGCAATGCAGATGGCACCACTCTTCAACATGGCATCCGTAAGCTCACGCTCGCAGGCAAAATGGAAATAGGTAAAGACTACTTGTCCCTTACGTACCAAAGGATATTCGGGCTCAATGGGTTCCTTGACCTTCACAATCATATCGGCTGCGGCATAGACCTCCTCCATCGTTGGCTTGATTTCAGCACCAGCTTCAACATACTCCTTGTCGGGGAAGCCACTGCCATCGCCTGCCGTATGCTGCACATAGACGGTATGTCCATGCTTCACAAGTTCTGACACTCCTGCAGGCGTCATACCTACACGACTCTCGCCCTGTTTGATTTCTTTTGGAATTCCGACTTTCATAGTATTTTCCTTTCTAAGTTTTAAGGGTTGTTTTTAGATGAAATTCTGCTATTCTTTGATATGTTTTTCGTGAATAAACTGCTGCAAAGATAATTAAATTTTCCTTTTTCAAAATAGTTTCCATCCTATTTTTGTAGCGTTCTACACGTTTTAATGGCTATTTGTCATGTCCACTTTCGACATAAACCACCTCACACCTCTCCTATTTTGAAAAATTAACCGAAAATTTTTGGTATATTGTTGTTTTTCCTCTATCTTTGCCAATGAAAACAAAACAACAATCCTTCTTATCAATGTGCTCATGACAGATAATGAAGAAATAAAATGCATAAAGGCATTTGCACAAGGTAACACTCGGGCATTCGAATTGCTTTTCCTCAACTACCAGCCCAAGCTGGTGGCATTCATCGATGGCTTTATAAAGGACACTGAAGAAGCACGGGATATGAGCCAAGATATCTTTATGAGGCTATGGGAGCGACGAGAAGCGTGTTGCGAAATACGCTCTTTTAAAGCATTTCTTTTCAAAACTGCAAAATTTTCAATCTACAACTACTATGACCATCAGTTGGTTAATAACAAGTTCGTAGAACAAATGTTATATGCGCCAGAAGGGACTGTCAGTGCTGACGAGAGCCTGTTTGCAAAAGAGCTGCAGGGACTCATCGACCAAACGGTGAAAAATATGCCCGAACAACGTCGCCGAGTATTTGAGATGAGCCGCGAAGAAGGGCTATCTAACGAAGAGATTGCACAACTTCTCGGCATAAGTAAGAGAACGGTTGAAAACCATATCACAACAGCTTTGGCTGCATTACGCAAAATTACGCTTCTCGCAATTTTCCTTTTCGGATGCTAAAAAATCATTATTATTGTGTGTTTGCCTTGTTTTAACTTTCTTTTCTATAGAGAAACAATATGGGAAAAATGAATATTGAACAAATCATAAGGACATTCTTCAAGAGCCGCTTCTCAGATTCCACACGCAACAAGTTCGCATGGTGGATGGTTAATTCATCAGATGAAAACAAGGCCAAAGACGAAACGATGGAGCGTCTTTGGGAGGAAAGTATGGGTCAAATAGACATACAGACCTTGAATGACTTGGAGGGCCTTCGATCAAAAATAAAAAAAGAGAATAAGGATCCATTTCGAACCACAGGACGAAGGAAATATTGGCAAGCTGCCGCCACCATTGCTCTCGTTGTTCTGACAGCATTGACCACATACCAGCTGTCTAGAGACAAACGTCCCACAGGAGATGAGTTTGTGCATATCAGTGTTCCTTATGGACAAACCAAACAATTGTATCTTGAAGACAGTACAAGTGTGACCATCAATGCAGGAACGACACTGATTTATCCCCGCAAATTCTCTAAGGAGAAACGCAACGTCTTTTTACTCGGCGAAGCAAATTTTGACATTAAGAAAGATGAAGCCCGACCGTTCACCGTAGAAACTCAAAGCATTCATGTGACTGCATTGGGAACGAAGTTTGATGTCCAAGCTTATCCAGATGCTCGCACTGTAAGCACTACGCTCGAAGAGGGAAGCACGCAAGTAGAAATCGTAGAGCGAGAAGCAAAGACATCGGGCATGAAATATCTGATGACTCCGAACCAAAATCTAACCTACAATAGAGGTTCTGGTGAAGTTACTCTCACCGAAGTAAATGCCAAGCGACGTCTCTCATGGGAAAAGGGTAACCTGATATTTGAAGGAGAAGACTTCAAGACCATTCTCCAAGCTTTGGAACGCAAATACAACGTCACCATCATTTGCGAACATACCGAAAGAATGGGTGGCGAATACTATGTCAAATTCCATGCCGATGAGTCACTCTCTGAAGCATTAGATATACTGAACAAACTTAGCCATCACTTTACCTACAAACAAGAAGAGAATACCGTATATATCACTCCAGTGAGATAGATAAAGAGGTTGAAAACGTTAAGAGAGTGAAGAAGGTCCAAACAACTTTCTTCACTTTCTTTTTTTTCTAACCACCAAAAAAACTCTATCCGCTTGTGTGTATTCAAGACCTTTGCTTTCTTATTAGTGAAAGATGATAAAAAATCTCATATAACCACACTAATTAAGCAAGCAGAGTCTTATAACAAATAATTACAAATCAAATGAACACAAAGCATTCCATGAGCAAAAGTCTTGTTCTTGCTTCATTGTGCATGATGGCTCCTCTTGCCATCTGGGCACAAACAGTAAATTTCAATCCGAAAGAAGACACTCTGAAAAATGCCATTTCAGCGATTGAGCAGCAATCAGGGTATTCTGTCGATTACAATGCCTCGGAGGTTGATGTAAACACCATCATCAAAACCCGTGACATCAATGGAGACATCGAAGCCAAAATCAGAGAGATGTTGAGCGGCACAGGTCTTACATGTGAAGTAAACGGCAAACACATCATTATCAAGAAGGCCAGTGCTCAAAAAAGTGGCCGAATCGTGACCGGCACCATCCTTGACGAGCAAGGCGAACCGGTTGCTGGAGCTACCGTTCTGGCCAAAGGTACTACCATCGGCACCGTGACCGATATCGATGGTAATTATTCACTGGAAGTTCCTGCCGACTGCAACGAATTGCAATATTCGTACATCGGTTATACTCCGCAGGACATCGTCATCGGTAATAAAAGAACCGTGAATGTGACGATGGAAGAAGATTCACAACTGCTTGAAGACGTTGTTGTCGTAGGCTACGGCGTTCAGCGCAAGGTGGATCTTACCGGTTCTGTATCGGCCATTACTTCAAAGGAACTTGAAAGTAAGCCAGTGATGAGTACTGCCCAAGCCTTGGCAGGTGTAGCCCCCGGCTTAAGCGTAGTTGCTAACTCCGGACGTCCTGGTGCAGGCGCTTCCATAAAGATACGCGGCACTGGCACTTTCTCATCGGCAGGCAACGACCCACTGGTCCTCATAGATGGACTCGCAGGAAGTGTAGATGATGTTGATGCCAACGACATCCAGAGCATCTCGTTCCTCAAGGATGCAGCTTCGGCATCCATCTACGGCAACCGTGCCGCCAATGGTGTTATCCTTATTGAAACCAAGAAGGGAACAAAGGGGAAAACCCACGTGACCTATAGCAATCAGTTTGGTTGGCAGACAGCCAACGAATTGCCCGAGTTCCTGGAATCGGCTGACTATGCCACCTATTATAATATGGCCATGTCGAATATGGGTCGTGCCGAAGTTTATTCGGCCGATGTAATCCAGAAATACCGTTCGGGCAGCGATCCGGACAATTATCCCAATGCCAATCACCTCAAATGGCTCCTCGAAAGCGGCTCGGGCTTCCAGCACCAACATAATGTAAGCGTGCAAGGAGGAAGTGGCAACACCACCTATAACCTCTCCGTTGGATTGCGCGACCAGGATGGTCTAACCGCACGTACCAACAACAGGCGTCTGACCGCACTCTTCACTATGAAGAGCGAACTTTATAAGGATCTGACCCTCACTTTCAACCTCAATGCCTATCGCAACCGATACGGAGCTCCCTACGGTTCTGGAAGTATCGATGCCATTATTGGATATGCCGTGCGCGAGACTCCTATCATTGCCGGCAAGAAAAGCGATGGTACCTATGGATACCAGGACGACTATTGCCCCGAAGGTTGGCTCGACAGCGAATCTTTTGTCAAGAACTACTCCACCAATGTCTCGGCATCGGCACAACTGAAATGGATCACTCCCATCAAGGGCCTTTCCCTCACAGGTAAAGCCGGAACAAACTACTATACATCAAACAACAAGACATTCAAATCGACTGCACAGTTTGATGAGAACAAGAGCATTGGTCCAAATTCTCTCTCGGTAAGCAGCAGTAACAATCTCTACACCGACGTTGAGGCATTAGCCAACTATGACCTCAAGGTGGCTGACCATACACTTAATGTGTTACTGGGCACATCGCTAGAGCAGACCCAGAACAAGGGATTGAATGGCTATCGCACTTCGTTCCCCAACAACTACCTCTATGAACTCTCTTCGGGCGATGCATCCACTTCGACCAATGGCAGTTCGTTGACGGAATATACTTTGTTGTCGTTCTTCGGTCGTGTCAACTATTCATTCAAAGACCGTTATCTCTTTGAAGCCAATATGCGTGCCGACGGTTCTTCGCGCTTTGCTGAAGGAAACCGCTGGGGTATCTTCCCTTCTGTCTCTGTCGGATGGCGTGTTTCAGAAGAATCATTCTGGAAGAACTCTGCCCTATCGTCTTGGTTTGATAACTTGAAGATACGTCTTTCGGAGGGTGTGCTCGGCAACCAGAATATCGACGTATATCCCTATCAGCAAACCTATACCCTCGGGCATAACTACGTTTTGGGAGGCTCGCTGGTATCGGGTGCCTATAGCGCAACCTACAAGAATGAAGATGTGACATGGGAACGCACCAGCATCTTTGACGTAGGTCTTGACTTCGGCATGTTTGGTGGCCGCTTGTCGGGTACCATCGACTATTTCAACAAATATACAAGCGACATCCTTGCGTCAGTCGAGGTGGCTACCATCATGGGCCGTGGTGTCGGTCAGTCAAACGTCGGTGCCGTATCGAATAAGGGTATCGAAGTGGAACTGAATTGGAAGGGACGAATCGGAAATGATTTCGAATATGGCATCGCTCCCAACTTCACGTATGTAAAGAATGCCGTTGAGGAACTCGCCGATGGCGCCACGGAGGACCTTAACAACAACCGTATTGTCGGTGAACCTATCGGCATCATCTACGGCTACGAGACCGAAGGACTCTTCGTTGACCAATCGGAAATCGACGCTGCCCCCGAACAACTCGTTGGCAAGTCGAGCCTCAAGCCCGGTTACATCAGGTACAAGGATTTGGATAACGATGGAAAGGTGACTGCCAACGAAGATCGCAAGGTACTGGGTTCGATGACTCCAAAATTCTATTACGGTCTGAACCTTACCGCTTCGTACAAAGGCCTTGACCTTGCCGTTCTCTTCCAGGGTCTTGGTGGACATAAACGTCTCATCGGCTCGTATATGGCATACGCTTTCTACAATGGTGGTCAAATACAGAAATGGCAAGCCGAAGATTGTTGGACAGAAGCCAATCCAAACAAGTGGGCTTCTTACCCTCGCATCGAAACGATGAACATGAACAATGTGAATGCCCAGACATCGGACTTCTGGGTACGCAATGCAAGTTACCTGCGCTGCAAGAACATCCAATTGGGTTACACCTTGCCCAAGGATATGGTCAAGAAAGTCGGCATCGACAATGTACGTGTCTTCTTCAGCGGCCAGAACCTCTTCACTTGGAGCTCCTTCTACAAGGGATGGGATCCGGAGAATGAAATCGGCACGGGCGATGCTCCATCATACTATCCAATTACGAGAATCTTCTCGTTCGGCATGAATGTCAAGTTCTAAGTTTAACCAATAAAGACTATTCTAATATGAAAACCAGATATTCAAACCTTTTTATGGGAAAGATGTGCATCGTGGCAGCTGTAGCCATGACTTTCGGATTGAGCAGCTGTGATGAAGACCTGTTGGAGAAGAATCCGCCTTCAGAAATCTCAAACGGCAACTTCTGGACTGGCGAAAGCGATGCGAAACTTGCTTTGGTAGGTTGTTACACTTCATCTAATGGATGGAATCATGACAATTTCGATTCACCTCAGGGCATGCTGTACTTGGATTTTGCAGGTGGCAACGGTACCGAGAAAGAGAACTTCACTTCGCTGATGTGCAGTACCAACACCCTGGCGACCAATAGCAACCTTCGTTATTACTGGTCGAATGCTTATACGAATATCGCCAACTGCAACACCTTCCTCGACAACATCGAGTCATGCAAGATGGACGAGAGTAAGATCAAGGCTTGGTCGGCTGAAGTGAAATGCATCAGAGCTTCATTCCTTATGAAACTTGCATTCCACTACAAGGACGTTCCTATGCCACTCACCACCCTCAGCATTGAGGATGCAAACACTATTGGTCAGACACCTCAGCAGCAGGTTTATGACCAATGCGAGAAAGACCTCTTGGAAGCAGTCTCCCTCCTGCCTCTCGAATATTCGTCGGAGGACTATGGTCGATATACCCAAGGTGCTGCCCGTGCCTTGCTGGGTCGTCTCTATCTGGCCGAAAACCGTTGGTCAGATGCAGCCGCACAATACAAGGCAATCATCGATTCCAGAAAATATGAGATCGATAGAAGCCATGGGGAAGACAGCTACGAGAAACTCTTCTGGTATGGTGGAG
This sequence comes from Bacteroidales bacterium, assembly GCA_017548545.1. Taxonomy (GTDB): domain Bacteria; phylum Bacteroidota; class Bacteroidia; order Bacteroidales; family UBA3663; genus Liminaster. Next base: position 20,843 of record JAFYZW010000114.1, read on the forward strand.
AGAACAGCAAGGAAAACATCTTCTTCATCAACGGATCTAAGGGCCAATATACCTGGTCGCGCTACATCTATCTAACACCCGAGACCTACGGCGGATGGCACCAGTTTGCCGTCTATAACGAGTTGGTTAAGGATTACTACTGCAAGGATGGCCTGAGCATCGACGAATCGCCACTCTACAACAAACTGGATCCATACGCCAACCGTGAAGTACGTCTTTATGCATCAGTCTTCCTTCCTCCAGTGGGAACATATCCTGGCACCGTATTCAACGGTCAGGTCTATGACTGCTACAATGGAGGGTCAAGCAGCGATGCCTACAATAAGTTCAACCTGTTCAATGGTTATTGCCCGAAGAAAGGTCTTGATCCATCGAACGAAGACATCTGGAGCGCTTACGTGTATGTGCCTGTTATACGTTATGCTGAAGTACTGCTGAGTTATCTTGAGGCTGTGAATGAATATGCTCCCTCGCAAGTCGATCAAACGCTGCTCGACTTGACAATTAATGACATACGCGATAGAGCTCTCCTTCCAGGTCTCGACAAGAACAAGCTATCCAGCCAGGAAGCAGTTCGTCAGGCTGTTCGCAAGGAACGTCGAGTAGAGTTGGCTTTTGAAGGACTCCGACTATTTGATGTGCTGCGATGGGGAATAGCTGACAAGGAACTTAACCATTATTTCACAGGTGTATTGCTGAGCGATGATCCTTCAGCACATAACTATGGCGGCAATTCCGCCAAGGACGCTGATGGTTATTATCAGTTCGAGCAAAGGGCATGGGCTTCACATAATCGTTATTGGCCTATTCCGCAGAATGACCTGAATGTGAACAAGAGTCTTGTACAGAACGAGGGTTACAATTAGTTGTTGTATATATGTGTGTTGGGGGAAGGTGCTTCGTATCTTCCCCCATTTTGAAATTTTTATTCATTTTAATTTGGTCAATTCATTTTTTATCTCTATCTTTGCCGATAGAAATCAATACCAAACACTATGAAACATTTTACCACCCTACTATCGTTGGCCATGGTTGCCACGATGAATGCACAAACCTATGAAGTGCCCGTGCTGGAGAATGACGAACCGATGGCAACGGGCAAGTTTGAACCCACCTGGGAATCACTGAGCACCTACGAGGTGCCGGAATGGTTCCGCGATGCAAAGTTCGGCATCTGGGCACATTGGGGTCCTCAATGTGTAGAAGGCTCAGGCGACTGGATGGCCCGCAGCCTCTATATGGAAGGTACCCGCGAATATGAATTCCACCGAAAGAACTACGGACATCCGTCGGAAGTGGGCTTCAAGGACATCCTTCCACTCTTCAAAGCCGAAAGATGGGACCCTGAAGGACTCGTTGCCTTCTACAAGGAGATCGGAGCACAATACTTCTTCGCCCTGGGCAATCATCACGACAACTACGACCTTTGGGACAGCAAATACCAGCCATGGAACTCGATGAACATCGGCCCACACAAAGATATTCTCGCAGGTTGGGCTGCCGCTGCCAAGAAGGCGGGACTACCCTTCGGCATCTCGTTCCATGCCGACCATGCCTGGACTTGGTACGAGCCATCACGCCGCTACGACACACGTGGTGATAAGATGGGCGTGCCTTACGATGGCTGGCTGACCAAGGAGGACGGCAAGGGCAAGTGGTGGGAAGGTTACGACCCACAAGAACTTTATGCCCAGAATCACCCCCTGAGCAAAGGCTCATGGGCCAATGGCATGATACATCGCCAATGGGGATGGGGTGATGGCGCTTGTCCACCCTCACAGGAATTTGCTACTAACTTCTACAACCGAACCCTCGATGCCATCAATCGCTACAACCCCGACCTGATCTACTTCGACGTCACCGTGCTGCCCTTCTACCCCGTGAGTGACGCAGGCATGAAGATTGCCGCACACATGTACAACCACAGCATGGCAATGAACAATGGCGAGAACCGCGCTATCGTCTTCGGCAAGATTCTCGAGAACGACCAGCAACGCAAAGCCCTGGTATGGGACGTGGAACGTGGTGCGCCCAATGAAATCGAACCCGAACCCTGGCAATGCTGCAACTGCATCGGTGGCTGGCACTATAATACTGAGATCTATGTGAAAGGCAGCTACAAGAGCGCTGCCACCGTAGCAAAGCTGCTCGTCGATATCGTATCGAAAAACGGCAATATGCTACTCTCGGTACCTCTCCGCGCCGATGGCACTTTCGACGAGAAGGAGGAGGTAATACTCAAGGAATTCGGTGCATGGATGAAGGTCAACAAAGAGAGCATCATCGGCACACGTCCATGGAAGATCTTTGGCGAAGGTCCCATTGCCGAAGCGACCATTCAGCTCAATGCCCAGGGCTTCAACGATGGCAATTACACCAAAGCAGGCAGCAATGAGATTCGTTTCACACAGACGGCAAAGAATCTCTACGTAAGTGCCCTTGCCTGGCCCGAGGATCAAACAATCACCATCAAGAGCCTTGCCAAAGGAAGCAAACTGTTCCCGAAAGGAATATCAAAGATCGAACTCCTCGGCTATGGTCCGGTCAAATTCCAGAGGACAAAAGATGCACTCATCGTGACACTTCCCGACGAACCTCTCAATGGCATCATGCCGGTATTGAGAATCAGGAAATGATGAAACCATCGAACCAAAAATAACAACTCCACCCTCGAGATCCCTCTTGGGTGGAGTTGTTATAATACCGCAAGCCATGTGGATTATTCGGCCGAGATGGCCCCATGAAGGATGCGCCTGCACTCGTCGAAGTTTGAGCTGACGAGCGCCTTGTAGATGGCATCCTTGAAGCGAGCATTCTGCTGCTGGAGTTCGATTACTTGACGCTGCAGGTCATTGATCTGATCATCATAGCTATAGTTGTCATACGTGTCGTAATTACCACCTTGTTGGGTATAGCCTTGCTGTCCATAACCCTGTGATGGATAGTTTTGCTGACCTTGTTGAACATAATTCTGCTGGTTGTAACCTTGCTGATTATAACCCTGCTGAACATAATTCTGCTGGTTATAACCCTGCTGATTATAGCTCTGCTGATTATTACCCTGTTGACCATAATTCTGTTGGTTATATCCCTGTTGGTTGTAACCCTGCTGGTTATAGCCCTGCTGGTTATAGCCCTGTTGCCCATTGCCACCAATCTCGCGAATGTCGCTGAATGCACTCCAGTAGTTGGCATTGCGATAACTGGCAAAAGAACCGTAGGGAACATAGAGCGTGAAGGGCACCTTGCCACTGTCGTTCAGCGGGAAAGCTGAAGAAGCGACAGTGGGTGGCGTGACACTGTTGACGTAGAGTGTCTTCAGCGCTTCGCAGTCCTCGAAAGCTTCTATGCCGATGCTCACCACGCTGCGTGGCAGGGTGAGTTCGGTAAGCGAACTGCATTCCTCAAAAGCCTCATCACCGATGGTCTTGATGGCATCAGGAAGGTTGACCGTGGTCAGGTTACGACACTTCTGAAAGGCTGCATTACCAATGTAGGTCACAGTGGCCGGAACAGTGACAGACGAGAGGCCACGGCAATGCACGAAAGCAGATTTGCCGATTCCCACAACTGTGTAGCGATTACCTTCGGCATCAGTCACCTGAGTGGGTATCACGAGACTTCCGCTCACATAGGAGGCATTACGCTCGGTATAGTACATGCGCGACACTTCGCACTCGTTGTTCGAGAGGACATTGAAGTAGAGGACACGTCCATCGGACGTGGTGGCCTGAAAGTCGTAGGCCATAGCCGACATAACAGCCGAAAAGGCAAAAAGCAGAGTGAATAGTTTTTTCATAAGTATTATATATTATCATTAATGTTTCACGGTTTCACGCCGCAAATATAAAGATAATTCCCGACACTTCCAAAAAGTATCGGGAATTATTTTGTCTTTGTAAGATTTTTATACACGAATTATCGTATTTGAGAATCATTGTATGTCATACAGAAAACGACGGATTCTCATTAGGGATTCGCATATCCGCAAATAATCATTACTGAGTGGCGTACTTGCGTCCGTTCTGCACCTTGATGCCAGGTGTTTGTTCGATAGCGCGTGTACCATCGATGCGGAAGATGTATTTGGTGGGAGCTGGGGCGGCAGCAGCCACTGCATCGACCTCTACAACCTGTCCAGTCTTCACAGCATATTCGTATTGAGCCTTCTCCATCTGCTCGCGGAAAGCGGGGCTACCCTGAAGGGCGCAGAAACCAATACTTGCTGCTGTACGGCTGGCATCGACATCACTCTGCCAGTGGGCACCCACGATGACACGGCTATTGCAGTAATCCCAACCACGGCGGAAGATCTCGTTGGCACGGGCAGGGGCAATTTGAGCCAAGAGCAGGGCAATACCCCAACCGCGCAGAGAGTGACCTGAGGGATAACTGCCTTCACCGCGTAACTCTTCCTCCTCGTTCGAGGGCATGGTATCGTCGAAACGCTCGAAAGGACGCTGACGGCCATAATATGCCTTGCATTTCTTGCGCATGGGATCGGTAGTTGCCAAACTGTTAACCAACAGCTTGTAGATTTCTGGCGTATCTTCAGGAGTAATTGTCAAGCCGAAGGCTTCCGCATACTGTCCGAAGAACATTGTCAAATTGTCCCACTCGGCATCGGCAATGGCCAAAGCCAGGCGATCGGGATCTTGACGCTGCAACTTGCCCCAACCGTAACGTACTATGTCGTTAGCAAACTCAGGGCTCTCAAAGGCGGGAGGTTCGGGCATGATTTCCAAAAGCTCAGGCAACTCGGATAATTCGAAATAGGGCTGCACGGTCTCGTCCTGTGCACCAGCGTTCATCGTAGCCATTAGGGCGGCTACTACCAACATGAGATACTTTTTCATCTATTTTAATTTGTTATTTCTATCGCAATTATAGTAACTAAAGCATCTATAATCAATTATTTGATAACTATCTTACGACCTCGGTTGATATATATTCCCTTGGTTACAGGCTTGCCATTCAAACGACGACCGTCGAGGGTGTACCAGCTCGTATCAGCATCCTGCATTCCTTCGTCAGCTATCAGCGTAGTGATGGCTGTCTCCTCACCATCGAAATTGAGCTCGAAGGCGCGGATGGTGCTCGGTTGCTCCATCGGATTACCTGCTGTGAGCTCTTGCTGCAGTTCGAAATAGCCGCGGAAGGCATTGACATTTACATCGGCTGCGGGATAATAGAGTGTGTTATTTGCACCGAGGTATAGCTTGGTGTTATCGTTAGCCTCTATTGTGACAGGCGCAAATGTGCCAATGAAGTACAAGTAATCGCTCTTCTTCTGGTCAGGAGTCTTGCTGATTGTCACATCATTGAATGTTGGGTTATCGATCACATCGTTGCCATCCCACTTTACGATATAAGGCTTGCCGGCCTTGATCTTCGTCGCAGTCTTGAAGTTGATGGTCAGTGTAGAACCCGAGAAACTCGTTTTATCAAGCTCCATCACTGTAGCATCGGACAAAATTGTACCATCGAAGCTTTCAAGGGAGAATGGCAGGCTGAGCGTATTCCAATAGCCATCCTTATAAAGCGTGCGTCCGTCAATCTTGACATTCACAGTCTTGCCTTCCAGAGCAGACAGCGCTTTCGTGTTGTCGGCACCATCGCTGAGGGCAACAACAGCAAATACAGGCATTGACGACTGTCCGACAGGACATGTAATATATGCGCCAAGTCCGACCAGATCGTTTGCTGAGGTATTGGCAGCAAATTGCTCCTGACTGGCATCAAGCAGCATCGTTGTGCCATCGGTCGAGATACTGGTCTTCGAGAAGATGCCTTTGAACCCGAAGGCATTGTTCTCGGCATAGCTAACAGTAACGGGAGTGCGGCACGAGATTGGCATCTGCGAGAAGCTTGGATTCACGACATCGTTGCCACTGGGCTTGATGAGATAGGGGATTCCGGCCACGAGACGAGTGTCGGCAGCAGGGAGGAACAACATCGTCGAACCAACAATGGCACTGTACTCGAGCAGCTCAACGTCTTCGCCAAAGGTGGCCTTCAACTGGTCATGGCTAAGCGAGAAGGGCAGGCAGATGGTGTTCCACTCGCCAGCTTCGAAGGTACGGTTGCTGATCTGCACGTCACAGATCTTGCCAAAGCAATCGTCCATGTTCACAGTCGGAGCATTGGCATCGATCGTAAAGGTCGTGTTCAAGGTCAAATTGGCCTTAAGCTCGTGGACGGCCTCTTCGAGCCAATGATTGTGATCTTGTATGAACTGCCAAAGGGCATTCTTGGCTGCATCATAAGAGTCAAAGGTCGATCCGTACACCCAACCCAAGTAGTCCTCACTTGTAGTCCAGCCGGCACCACCCGCTTCCTTTGAGGTGTAGTTGAGGGTGCGCGACTGTTCCATGGCAGTATTAATGTCTTGAATACGGTAATACATGGAGTTCGTAAGACCATTGTCGGTTGGCCAATTACCAGGTTGGCTAGCATAAACCTGTTCCCAGCGCTTGACAAGCAGATTGACGAATTCAGGGCTGTTCTCAACCAAGTTTTTGACACAGGTTCTCAGATAGGGTTCCCATCCGTCCCAACCCCAATCCTTTCCTCTCTCAAAGATAAAGCCTTCACGCAGATCCCCGTAGTTTCCGTATGCGATATCAAAGTCCCAAAGTGGGCCGAAATGCAGTTTGTCGTCAGGATTGATGTCACGATAGGCGTAGTTGCTGATAAGGCCGTCGTAGTTGCCCGAAACCTCATTGCCAATGAAGTAGGCCACAAGCGATTCCATGTCAACATATTTGAACAGACCGGTGGCTTCGCTGAAGTCTTTGGAGAACGTGCAAGCATATGCCGCATTGAGGAAGTCCGAAATTGACTGTTCTACCTCGGCGGTGTAAAAATCGTCTTCAGGATTCTTTACATTAACGGCATATTTATAGCTATCATTGTAGCTCATGACGACATGGATATCCTCGATGAAATTCGAATTAGTCGAGACTGCTTCCAGAAGCCATCCATTGTCCTCATCGATCTCGATGCGTCCTTTGTGAATCTGAGTGTGGTCCGAGATCTGGTAGGTGCCAATGTATTCATCGTTCATCACAACGTCCACGAACTTGTAGGCGGGATTATAAGGCAGTCCCTTCACGCCGGTCTTCTGTTCGATACGCTTTCCGACTTCAGCTGTCAGTGCATTGCGCATCATGGTCTTGTCGGCGACATTGGCCAGCAGCGTCCAGTTCTTGGCATCGGCATAGTTGTTGGTGCCGTCGCCCTGAGCCAGCAGCTTGGTCTTCGACGAGAACTTCAAGCGGTACGATTTCTTCGGACTAACCCATGTGGAATTGCCACGGCCACGAATGGTGGTCAATTCGTCACGCAGCTTGATGCTGCCATTGGCATCCACCACCTTGATGCGCGCTAGACGGTATTGGTCTGATTTTTCTTCATATTGTCCATAATTGGGCAGAATGGCGGCACCATCAGTGATAGTAGGGTCGGCTGCGATGATATTATTGCTGATTTGCGTGTCATAATCCACACCACCCTGCATCTTGATCAAGTAGTAAAGGTCGTTCTTGTCGCCTGTCACGTCCGAAACGTCCGAGTACTCCTGTGGTTTGGTCGCTTTCTTGTTCAGTTTTGCATCAAGCATCCAGATATAGACCGTCGGTGCATCTGTGAGCTGACTTTTGGCCGCAATTCTTGCATCGGTCTCCGCCTTTGATGTAGGCGAAGTGATTGTGGTTTGAGCCGATCCACTCATGATGTTCATCATAAGAAGCATCAAAAGAAACAATGATGGTGTAAGTTTCATAGCAAAAAAAGTATGTTAAATATAACGCCAAAGCCCCCTATCCGAACCGATAGGAGGTCATTGGTGGGTTATGCCCGTAGTTGGCTTTGCATTATTCAGCTAAAGTTAATAGTATGTAATTGATCTAACAGTTCAAGATTCAGTTTAGTCACTGAGGTTAATCTTGTAACCGAGGGTGAGCTGGAGGATGGCGTTCTGCATATCCTTGCCCTCGACAGTCTTCTCCTTGTTGACATTGGTGATGCCAATGTTGTAGCGTGCATCAATGAAGAGGTGACTGCGCCACTCGTAGCTGATGCCGACGGGAACGGAGAAGTCGAACTTGTTGAAGTCAGACTTGCAGCCTCTGCTATAGCTGTACGTATAGTCGCCGTCGTTGTCGTAGGTCAACGTGCCCTCAGCCCTGGCAGCGGTGAGGAATGCAGCCTGTACTCCGGCATGCAGCGCCAGTCCGCGCCAGACGTAGAAGTTGGCAGTGAGAGGAACAGCCACGTAGTAGGTCTTGATCGAAGCGTCTTCGAGCTTGTAGTCGATGTTGTTGGCGTTCCACTTGTGGTCCTCCCATCCTGCACCGGCGTTAATCCAATCGACGCCACCCGAGATGCTGAACCTGTCAGTCAGCTGTTTTTCGAGCTCCAGTCCGAAGGTGTGACCTCCTACGGCCGACGACTTGACTGATCCGTCGGGCAAAGCGATGACCGAATGTGCGCCAAGAGCACTGGCGAGGTTCAAATCAGGCGAGTTAGTCATCATTGCTCCCGTAAAACCCCAACGGATATTGAGCGACCAGGTACCTGCATCATATTGTGCACTTGCTGTAAGCGTTACTGCCGTCATGGCAGCCAGAAGGAAAATCTTTTTCATTGTTTATTTCTTTTTATTTGTTGAACATTGTTGTTTGCTTATTGCGTCATGTCAAGTGTTTCTTGATTTTTGACGGTGCAAAGGTACGGGGTTTTTGCAAATGCTCCAAATAAAAAGACTACTTTCTGCGATGTATATGGCGACAAGTGACCCGAAAGACGACAGAGTCAAAAAGGTCCTTTCGAATCTGTCGCGTCTGTGACGTAATTTCGGCAAAATTTTTCAAAAAAGCATCAATATTCCGAATCAGGATCGTGGAAATAGGCGGTGATCTCCTCTGGCTCGGGCAGATTATCGAGATACGCCTTTCCTTCTACAGGGCTGAGCGGCCTGCCGTCCATACGGCATTCGGTGACCTCCCCATCCTCCAGCTGACAAGTAAACTCCTCAATCTCCTCGCCATCCTTGTATGCGAAGACCTGCTTGCTGTAGGTCGTGCTATCGATAGGACCTTCAAACTGCACATAGAAGATCTTGTAGTCGCGGTTCATCTCCTTGGGCTTGATCTGAGGTGTCTCCAGGCCCACAAGCTGGAAGTGCCCATCCTTGCGGATGAAGATGCCGCCATGCTGGTCTTCCTTGTCGCGCATCCAAACCCATTCATTCTCCAAGTCAAAGAAGCAATGGGCATATTTGCTCAAAACCACATCCTTCCCCTCCTCGGCAGCAGCGTCATGATAGAGTTTGTTCAGTTCGGCGATGTCGCTCTTCCACAGGGGAATCTCCTCGTCAATCATGTACTGGTAGATGTCGTATTGATCCAGCACATATTTCCCATCGCGCAGATAAGCCATGCCCACAGCCAGGCTTTCGGGCGCTGAGCGGGTATAGCAGAACTCCAGTCCGTTGGGTCCTTCGTACGCGGTATGGATGTAGACATTGATATAAATGCCTTCGTCATCCACGTTCCAGCCATATTCATTCTCCGAGGAATAATAGCCCAGCACCTCATATGCATAGACCTCGCTGCTGTCGGCAATCACCTCCAAAGCGAGGCAGCGTTTGGTGCCCCATTGGTCGGCAGGAGCATCCTTGTATTCGCCCTCAAACTGCAAACAGCCCTGGATATAGCGGCCGTCGATGGTGTGGTACCAGAGCGAACGCGAAGCCTTCATGCCATAACGCTTCTCAAGCTTGGTCACGATCGATTCGGGCAATGGTCCCATCTCCTCACCCTCCTCATATTCGGCGGTGAGTTCGGCTTTGCGGCGTGTCTGCAGGTAACTGTCGGTCACAGCCACGATGCCATATGCCTCATTCTCCTCTTCCAGCTGATTCACCAGTTTGTAGCGTGCGCAAAGCGAAGGTATCTGGTCGCGGCCATGCAGCTGTCCGATGCTCGGCGTATTGCCATCGGGATCCTTCAGTACCTCATCGAAGAACTTGATGGGGAGGTCCGAATAGTTGGTAATCAGATGGGTATATTGCGAAGCACGGTGGCGGAAAGCCTCCTGCCTCTCCCATGCTGCATGATACGATACGAACCATTCTTCATCCTCGTCACCTTCTCTCATGGGCTCCTCCACATTCGTCCAATAGTGCATCTCAAGATAGGGCAAACGGGACATAAGGAATATCGGCATAGGAACCGTGTCGGTCGTCTCGACGAGACCTCCCCCTATCTTGCCTTCCGGTGCTTGGGGATTGTTCTTCACCTTGTTTTGGCAACCTGTCAGCAAAACCATCGCGCCGATGGCAAAGAGTGCAATTCTTTTCATCATTACGTTCATTGTTTATAATATAGGAGAAACATTACCTTAAAAATCTTCGCCATCCTCCTTCACGGATTCCTCCTCTCCCATAAACCGTCCGTCGTAGGAATATTTCAAGATCACCGAGTAGCGACCTCCTTCGGGATGATAACGGTAATGGCTCAGGCAGATGGCATGATGGCGAATATACAGGTCGCGGAATCCCTCGTTCGAAGGCAACTGGATGATGCGCCCGTTGTAGATATCGTAGATGTACGACCACACGTTGCGACTGTCGGGACAACCCTCCACAAACACCAGCCCCCGTCCATTGGGGATAAGGAAGGCCTCGTCGCAATCGCCTGCAGCGATCTGTTCGAGCGGCACTTCCACGGCATTGCGGTCCTTCATCTGTTCCCACCGGGGCTTGGCATCGTTGTTCGTATGGATCAGGAAGACCACCTTCTCGGTCTTGTTGTCCCTGAGCCACAACGACCATTGGTTAGGATGTTCGTCGCTTTCCGCAATGTCGAGGTTCGTGTAGAGCTCCATTCGTCCCTTCACGTCGCGCAGCACGGCCGTGTTGGGCAGTTTCTGTGCGATGCCTTCAGGCAACGTGGCATCACTCCACACATCGGCAATCGAAGCCGTTTCGTCGCCCGCATTGCCAGTGGCTTCCTGCTTGTTCGCAGTCTTCCCTGCGCCGTCATTGTCGACGACGGGCCCCTTGTCCTTCCGCCCGATGCAGCTGCTCGCCAGCACAACGACCGACAGCATCGCCCAACATATTGCCTTTCTCATCACCAGTCGTCGTCTTCATTGCCGACAAGGCCGTTCTTGATGGCCTCCTCCACCTTGTCGAGCACAGCATTCGAGTAGGCATGTGTCATCACCAGCGCCTTCGAGCAAGTGCGCTTCTGCAGGTCCTTGGGCACGAAGGGATAGTGCTGTGCAATCTCCCACTGCTCATCGTAGAGGTTCGGGTTCGTCTTGTCTTCGGCCTTGCGCTTCGAGTCACCAAAGGTACGCTCGTCGGGTTCGGCGAGGCTGAACCAGCCGCCGCTGATGTCGGTCAGGATGTCGTAGTTCTGTACAGTATAGGTTACGCGCACACGTCCCTCCTTAATGTCGATGCGAATCACAGGAGTGATGCTCACCGAATAGGAGTTCATTGTGCCCATATGCTTCACGATGTTGTGGATGGTCGAGGAGATGATGATGCAGCCGGCCTCCTTGTCGTTGAGGGTGATGGCCTGACGATCCTGGAAGGTAGCTGTAGCCCAGTAGTTGAGCGCCACGTAGAGCTGCTCCTTGGTCTTGCCCGGAGCCTCGATGATCTGCTGATAGGTGAGGCTCTCGTTCTTATCAAGTGTCAATGTTCTGGCAAGGTTGGCGGCTGCGACAAGCCACTTGTCGCCGTAGCGTTCCTTGGCATACTGCTCAAGGTCGGCAGCCTTCATCATCTGTGCATTCACATGCATCGTAGCCATTATGGCGGCTACCACCAATAAAAGTAGTTTTTTCATTGTTCTCTATTTTCTATGTTTCTTATTTTAGCATCTAGAATTTCTTGAGTATCTAGAGCATCTAGAATTTCTATTCCTATCTTATCTCTCGTTCGAACGCCTCAGTCTTGATCTTGCTGATCTGCTGCATCTGTCGCGTCGAGAGGTAGGGATGGCTTTCGTAGTAGGCTTTCTTGCAACTGCCTGCAAAGTCCTCGAGCCACTCCGACGAGAACGTCGAACCGCTGATGAACATTCGGATGATGGCAAAGGCGAGCATCACGATGGCAGCAACACCGACCAGGTAAACCACCTGCATGGAGAGCGTGGCATTCAGGAAGAGGCTCAGCACATATCTCGCCCAATCCAAGCCCCTCAATGCCACTAGGCCGCCAGCCAAAGCCACCACGATGAGTGCCGCCAACCCATTCATGAGCGGGGTGTGCATACGCGCCTCCCGCTTGTTGGTCTCCTCCTGATATCGGCGTTGCAGCTCTCCCCAATCCACGGTGCTGAAGAACGACTGGTAGAGCTTGTATTCGGGGCGTTTACCCTCTTCAATCTCGATGATTCCCCGTCGTTCGTAGTCCAGCAGGTAGGTCCGCAGTTGTTCGAAGGTCTTGGGTTCGAAGGCATGGCGTCGGGCCTGATCGACCAGGAAAACCACCTGTCCTGGCTGCACTTCGAACGCCAGCAGCATCTCTTCGAAGATGACAGGCACACAGACGAAATCCAGCTTCCCGAGTTCCACATGTATCCTTTTGACACCCTCTTCGAAACTCCATTTGCCCGAAATCGTACCGCCTCCCTTCTTCTCTCGCACAATGCCGTCTTTCCCGAAGGTGACAATCTCCTCCTTCGCCCCCTCATCGAACACGATCCACGTGCGGTCGCAAAGATCGCTCTCCGGATTGATGGTCAGTCCGAAGATCTTGTAACTTCTATAGGTGGCCAAAGGGAAGGTTTTCATCAGATACGTCGTTTTATGCCGCGCAAAGATGACGACAAATTTTGAATTTTCCAAATTTTCCCGCCCAAAAGTAGGGAATCATACCACAAAATCCAAAATTCTCTTGGTTTTTGTCGGGAAAAGATGTATCTTTGCCAAGTCTAACAAAAAAGAATTGTAAATTGAAAAAGCTCCTCTTCATATTCCTCCTGCTCCTGAGTTGTCAGTCCGACAAGCAGGAAGCCGTCATCACCGGCACCATTGACCATTGGTCGCCAAACAGCCGCCTCCAGCTCGACATCATCGCCGACGAAAGGCAGCACACCGTCGTGGCCGAGATTCCCGTCCGCGACGATGGCACGTTTACCTATAGACAGCCTGTCGAAAAGCCCACCGTCGCCTCCATCATCATCAACGACAAGGGCAGCGTCAAGGACCGCATCACCCTCTATCTGCAACAGGGCAAGTCTGTGCATGTGGATCTCCGGCATATGCAGGAGGCCGATGGCACCACCATCTCCATCCTCCCCACCTTCAGCGGGGACACGCAAGCCGAGTCGGCATTCGTCAACGACAACGCCTCGGTCGATCCCCGAAACTTCGACACCTTCACTGCTTATAAAGATAGCGTAGATAAGATTTATGCCGACCGCCTGGAGCGAGCCCAAGCCATCGGCAATCACGTTTTTGTCGAAGAATATCTCTCCATCAACGACCCCAGCAGCCATCATGCGCGACTGGTGAACTATATCCCCCACGATGCCGACCTCGATTCCGTCGAGACGGCCTACAAGGACTTCATCAACGCTCTCGATTTCGACGACCCCATCAACGAGGCCGCCCTCCAACAATACCTCATCACCTACGGCCGCTTCGTGCAGAAGAAGAAGGAAGGAGGCAGCGCCACCATGCCCGCGCTCGAAGAACTCACACGTCGCACCCGGAACCAGTCCATGCGCAACAACATCTCCTCCCGCCTCATGTTCTTCTTCCTCATGATCGACACCCCCTACATCGAAAGCGTTTGGGCCAAATACAATGAGATCTGCAACGACAAATCCCAAATCGACGAACTCCGTCCCCGCTACGAAGCCCGCCGCAAAGAACTCAAGAATGTGAAGGCCAAGAGGGAGCATTAAGTCACCCCTCAAACCTCTCAAACCCTCAAACCTCTCAAACCTCTCAAACCCTCAAACCTCTCAAACCCTAATCCTCCCGAATTTTCGAGGGTATATGCTTCCCCGAACTCACCCCCATATTCTGCAAGGCATCAAGGCGCTTGATGATGTTGCCGCGTCCCTCATTCAGCTGCGACTTCGCGATGTCGTAGCTTTTTTGTGTCGTCTGCAGTTGCACACCGATACGCTCGAACGTCTCGGCAAAGACGCAGAACTTCTCACAGAGCACTGTAGCTGCCTCGACGATGCGCTTGTCGTCCTCCTCGCGGTGCTCGATCTTCCACAGCTGGTAGATGAGCGTAAGCGCCAGCATCAGGTTCGTCGGGTTGATGAGCAGCACGCCCTTACGAAATGCCTCGTTCGCCAGGTTCTGGTCCTTCTGCATAGCCAGGATATAGCTGCCCTCGTTGGGAATGAACATCAGCACCGTGGGCACGGCATTCGGCACCAGCTTGCTGTAGTTCTTGTCGGCCAGTTCCCTCACGTGCGTCTTCACCGATGCCAGGTTGTCGCGTGCCGCCTGCTGCCTGTCCTCCTCATTCGTTGCATTCACGTAATTATAATAGCCTGTCAGCGATACCTTCGAGTCGATGACGATGTTGCGACCATCCGAACAATGCACAATCACGTCGGGACGCAGGTTGTTGCCCTCCTCGTCCTTTACGTTCCCCTGCACCTCGTATTCCTGGCCTTCGCGCAGACCGCTATTCTCCAGAATCCTTACCAGCAGCTGTTCGCCCCAGTCGCCCTGCACCTTGCCGTTGCCCAAAAGCGCCTCGGTGAGGCGTTGGGCCTCGGTGCCCAGTCGGATCGAGCCGTCGAGCATCGCCTTCATCTGAGCCTCGAACGCTGCCGAATTGCGGTGATTGCTCTCCTGACTCTCCTCAAAAGCCTTCTTCATCTCGGCCAGCTTCTCCTTCAAAGGCGTCAAGAGGGCATCCATCTGGCGACTGTTCCCGCGCTCCAGTTCCTCCTGGCGCTCCTCCAGCAGTCGCCGCGTCGCATTCTGCACCTGGTCGTTCAGCGCAGCCAACTGTTGTTCCTGCATGTCGTGCAGCACCTTCATCTGTGTCTGGAAACGTTCGCGCATGGCAGCCTTCTCTTCCTGATGACGTTGTTCCATGCGAGCCTGTTCCTCGAAGTGCTCCGTCTTCGTGCGGTTCAGCAGCTCTTTCGCGTCGGCCTTCGCCTCGTCCATTCGGCGGTCCGCCTCGGCCTTCACTTCGGTCAAAATCCTGTTCGAAGCCAC
Source organism: Bacteroidales bacterium (assembly GCA_017548545.1). Lineage (GTDB taxonomy): Bacteria > Bacteroidota > Bacteroidia > Bacteroidales > UBA3663 > Liminaster. Next base: position 36,062 of record JAFYZW010000114.1, read on the forward strand.
CTTCCACTCTTCCAGCTGTTGTCCCAGCATCTCCTTTTCCTTGTTAGCGATGGCAAGTCGCGACTCCACCTTGCCCTTGCCGATGTGGCTTGCTACCAATGCTACCAGCACCAGCAGGATCACAAGGGCCATAGCCCCTATAATAATATATAATGTATTATCCATGCCACAAAGATAAGAAAAATTCCGATAAAAAGCAACATTCCGTCGAAAAAACACGCAAATTCCCGCGTTTCCTTTGGTTTTCGAAAAGTTTTCCCTATATTTGCGGCATCAAACACACAAAATATGTTTAGCTGCTACTATAAACTGAAAGCCATGCTGCTGATGCTGTTCAGCCTCAGCCTCATGGAAGCCTTAGCCCTACCTGCCCACAAGTTCACCCATTACACCTCCGAGGACGGCCTGGAGGAATATGTGGTGCAAAACATCGTGCAGGATCACCAAGGCCTGATGTGGTTCGCCACCTGGGATGGACTTTATAACTTCGACGGATACAAGTTCCGTCACTTCAATGCCGGAGCCAATGGGGTCAAACCCACCAACAACCGCCTCGAACAGTTGGTCGAAGACGTCAACGGTTATCTCTGGATGGTGTCGTACGATGGTGTAGTCTATACCTTCGACCCGCGCCGTGAACAGTTCGACCAAATCACCTCCGAGACGCATCGCGTCTTGACCATCCAAACCATGGACGATGGCACTGCATGGCTCATCACCCAGCAACAGGAACTGCTTATTGCGCGAAGGGATTCATCAGGCAACAAAGTCGATGTGAAGGATTTCTTTGCATCCTACGAGCTGATCAAGCCCTCGCGCATCCATTCGCTGAAGCTTGACAAGATGGGACGCCACTGGATCCTCTCCGAAGAGGGGGCCTATCGTTTCGACCCGAAGACCGACAAGGTCACCATCGTAACCAATCAGACATGCTACGAACTCGTCGAGATCGAGGGCTCCTACCTTATCGGCTCAAGGAACGGCCTCCTGCTCGACATCCCCGAAGGAGGACGTGATATCCGAAATCATCAGCTCGACACACGCTCCTCCATCACGATGCTGCGCCTCCACCCCTCCGGTGGCATGGTGGCTTGCACCTCCACCGACGGTTTCTTCATCATCCCATCGGCCTCTGTTCCAGCCCGACACATCACCACAGCCAACTGCAAGGCCTTGGGCAGCAACAACATCCAGGACATCTATATCGACCGACAGGGCGAACTATGGTTTCGCACCGACCACATGGGGGTGGTGCATTATGATCCCGTCACCGGCAACGCCCGACATTTCATCCTCCACGGTGTCTATGGCAACGAAATAACCGATTCGCGAGGCGACCAGATAGTGGTCGAAGATGTGGACGATCAGCTTTGGATTCATCCCTCTGGTGGTGGCTTGGCATGGTACGACCGCGTGAATGACGAACTCGAGCCCTTCTACAACCCCAATCTGCAGAACCGTTGGAGCAATGCCAACAAACTCACCGCCCTATATAGCGACAGCCAGGGCAACCTGTGGTTCTGCTCCTACGGCAACGGTCTCGAGAAAGCCTCCTTCGGGCAATATCCCTTTGTAGTCGAAAGCTATGACCGCAAGGCGCTCGACTTCGCAGGCAACAACACCCGTGCCATCCTTCAGGATAGCGAAGGTTACATCTGGGCAGGTGGCAAGGATCGGGTGATCCGTGTCTTCGATGCCGACTACCGTTTTGTGGGCAACCTTTGTCGCGATGGCAGCGTGCGCCCCGACCGTGAGGAAAGCCTCGGCATGGCCTATGGTTTCCTGCAAAGCCGCGATGGGACACTATGGATTGGCACCAAAGGTGATGGATTGTACATGCTCACGCCCAAATCCTCGGCACAAAAGGGCCGACCGGCCTTCACGCTCCGGCAATTCACCTCGTCCGACGACAACGTCTATAGCCTCAGCAGCAACGAAATATACAGCCTCTACGAAGGGCCGACAGGCTGGATTTGGTTGGCAACCTTCCAAAATGGAGTCAATATCATGGAGCGAGGCACCGACGGCATACCCACACGCTTCTTCAGCACCCGCAACCAGCTCACCTCCTATCCCCTCATCGCATGTTATCGTGCCCGCATCATCACGGGCGACAGGCAGGGCAACATCTGGATCGGAACCACAGGTGGTCTGCTCTCCTGCCCAGGCAACCTCGATTCTCCCGACAAGGTGTCGTTCCGAAGGTATCATCACGACAAGAACGACCCCACCACACTCGGCAGCGACGATGTGCATGGCATCTGCTTCACCGACGACGGGCGCAGCTTCGTCTGCACCTTCGGCGGCGGTCTCAGCGAGATGAAGCTTTCGTCCGACGGCTCTGCCACCTTCCATCGCCTGGGCAGCATGGAACAGCGCGAGACGGGCGACGTTGTGCTCTCGATGCAGCCCGACAGCATCGGCCATCTCTGGTGCGCCACCGAGGACGGACTGTTCAGCTACAACTTGCTGACAGGACGCATCACCAATTTCCGTGCACGCCTCTTCCCCATCCGTTTCACCTTCAACGAGGGACAAGCCACGTCGCTCCACAATGGCGAACTGCTGTTCAATACCACACGCGGCCTGCTCCACTTCAATCCGATCAACCTATCGGTCAATCGTTTCGTACCACCCATACACTTCAGCAACGACTCTATCCTGCTCCAACCAGGCCAGCGAAGCTTCGTGGCACAGTTTGCCGCCCTCGACTACGTTTCGCCCGAATTCATCACCTACGCCTACCGCCTCAAGGGCTTCGACAACGACTGGACCTATATAGGCACAGGACATACGGCCACCTACACCAACCTGTCGCCCGGTAAATATCAGTTGGAGGTGCGTTCCACCAATAGCGGCGGTTTCTGGGTCGATAATGTGAAGAGCCTTCCCGTCGAAGTGTTGCCCACCTTCGGCGAAACCCCGCTTGCCACCGCGCTCAAGGTCCTCGCCGTCCTCGCCCTGCTGGCACTCATCATCGGCATCGCCCTCGTCATCTATCGCCTCAAGCATAAGGTCAAGTACGAAGAGCAGCTCACCAACCTGAAGCTGAAGTTCTTCACCAACGTCTCGCACGAGCTGCGCACCCCCTTGACGCTCATCACAGGCCCGCTCGAGCATATCCTCCAACGTGGCGACCTCACGCCCGAACTGGCCGAACAGCTGAGCATCGTGTCGAGCAATGCCACCAAGATGTCGCGCCTCGTCAGTCAGATTCTCGACTTCCGCAAGATACAGAACGGCAAGATGTCACTCACGGTCGAAAACTTCGACTTCGTGGCATTTGTCGCCCGACAGGTCGATGACTACAAATTGCTGGCCGAAACCATGCAGATCGACCTGATCTATGACCACAAGGTCGATAAACTCCCCATCTGGGCCGATCGCGACAAGCTCGCCCAGGTGGTGAACAACATCCTGAGCAACGCCTTCAAATACTCGCACACAGGTCATCCCATCCGCGTCATGGTCGAGGAAGCCAAGGGCAAGGCCATCCTCTCGGTGCGCGACTACGGCGTGGGCATCACCAAGGAAGGCCTGCAGCACCTCTTCGAACGTTTCGGCAGCAGGGAACGCTATACGCCTTCGGGCATGGAGAGCACCGGCATCGGACTGTCGTTGACCAAGGAACTGGTCGATCTGCATCACGGTCAGATCTCCGTCCACAGCCAGCCCAACGTAGGCACCTGCTTCACCATCTATCTGCCCTTGGGACGCGAACACTTCGCCCCCGACACCGAATTCATCGTCAGCGACGACCTTTCGGCCGAACCTTCAGCCTTGGCACAAGCCGACGAGGCAGCCACCTCCGACAACGACCTCACCCTGCTCATCATCGAGGACAACGACGAGTTGCGCCGCTTCATTCGTCAGATCTTCGCATCAAAATATCAAGTGTATGAAGCTGCCGACGGCCTCGAAGGTTTGCAAATGGCCAACGAGCTGATGCCCGACATCGTCATCAGCGACGTCATGATGCCGCAGCTCGACGGCTTCGGTCTTGCTCAGCGCATGAGGCAAAGCAACGAGTTGTGTCACATCCCGCTCATCCTCCTCACCGCCCTGGCCGACACCGACAACAAGCTCGAAGGACTGCGCTCCGGCATCGACGACTACATCACCAAGCCATTCAGCGCTTCCTATCTCCTGGCTCGTGTCGAGAACATCCTGCAGAAGCGGCAACTGCTGCAGCAATACTATCAGCATCGTCTCTCCGCTGCCGTGGCCCCCACCCTCACCGCCATGCAGGACCAGCAGCCGGGCAACACGCAGCCCGATGTTCCCGCCGTACTCCTCTCGCCCGCCGACCAGCGTTTCATCGACATTGTCACCGCCGATCTCCAGAAGAACCTCTCGAATGCCGACTATTCGGTCGATGACATGGCGCGAGTCTCAGGCATGAGCCGCAGTGCCTTCGGCAAGAAACTCAAGGCACTCATCGGACAGTCACCGCTCGACCTGTTGCGCGAGACGCGTATGAAACGTGCTGCCGAACTCATCGACGAAGGTCGGCTCAACGTGGCACAAGTGGCCTACGAGGTGGGATATAACGACCCTCACTATTTCGGCAAGGCTTTCAAGGCATATTATCAGATGACAGCCACCGAATGGAAAACACGCTTCAACCCCGACACGTCACCTTCCTAAAAAAACTTTGAACCGGCCGTAGCTTCTCGCCACTGCCGGTCCATAGTGAGTAGGTGCTTTACAATGCTATTTAAGTGATATTCGTACTACACACATTATTATTAACTAACAAAACAATATCATTTCAATCATTACTTATAATATTATTCTTGAACTTCTCAAACCCCTCAAACTTCTCAAACCCCTCAAACCCCAATTGTTATAAGAAAGCGTCAAAGAATGCCTTGGCGGCATCCTGCACTTCCGTGCCGCACCAGTGCGGCATATCCCATAATTCGGTCTTGAGCTTGTCTCCCGCTCCCTGACCATCCCATACCCCATGCATATAGTCGTAAGCCTTCTGCACACCTTCGGGATGAAAGAGCTTATCATGCTGTCCGTTGATGAAGTACATCGCCTTCGGGCAAGCCATGGCAGCAATGTGTGGATAGTCCAGATAGCGTTTGATACCAGGCAACGTATTGGCAAATCCGCCGAACTCATTGCCATACTTCCACGAACATTGCACGTCGGTGGTCACCATCCAGCAGACGGCCACACCCACCTTCACCTTGTCGCTCATCGCCGCGAGCATCCAGGTGCGATAGCCGCCCATCGAATGTCCCATACAGCCGATCCGTTCCTTATCTACTTCGGGCAAAGTAGCCACATAATCTGCCGTATAGATGTCGTCGTAGGTGATGATGCCGCTCCAGCAGTAACCCAGTTCCATCAGGTTGCCTGCCATGCGCATGTGGGTGTCTTCCCGACGGCCTTCACGCCGTCCACGGTCGCCCCAGTAGAGTGCATCTGTCACAAAGACCGCATAACCCTGCTGTGCAAGGTAATCGCCCACATACCTACCTCCATAACATTGCGTCTGCCACCACTCGGCATCCTCTCTGATAGAGTCGGGACACGCAAAGGGACGCACCATCTTCTCCTTCCCGATCACATAGTGTCCCCCGTGGTCATGCAGCAGGATGATGGTGGGGAAAGGTCCTTCGCCATCGGGCACCAGGTAATAAGCCTCGGCACGAGTAAAGGCCGAGAGGTTGAACCGCAGCTTGCGCGCCTCGTAGCCTTCACGATGCTCGGTGGCCACCACCTCCGTGCAGTAATCGGTCGAGGCAGGTGGTGCCATCTGCATCGCATCGAGCACGCAACGTCGCGCCTCTACCTTCCACAGGTCAAATGCCTTCACCGGGCTGTTGCCCCAAGCCATCGGATAGGTCAGCGTCTCGTGCATCGCATCCAGACAGGCGGGGAACTCCCGTTCGAAGCCGTAGTCGAGGAAAGGCTGCGCACTGGCTGTCACACCAATGACAGCCAGTGCAGCCAATAAAGCTGTAGTTTTCATTTAAGAAAGGATCAATATCCGGGATTCTGCTTCAGATTCGGATTGGCAGCGATCTGCTGGGCAGGAATTGGATAGAACTGGGTGTCGCGAGTTGCATCAGGCGTTGGTTTCCACCAGTTGGTAGCAGTGAAGAACGAGCCGAAGCGCTGCATGTCGCGGCGACGCTGTCCTTCCCAGATGAACTCGTTGGCACGTTCACGCTCGATGTTGGCGAGGGTGAGCTCGGCAGCAGTGAGGTCACGCAGCTCCGAACGATTGCGCACCTGATTGATCAGGTTCAGCGCAGTGCCGAGGTCCTTGTTCTGGCGCACCAGAGCCTCGCACTTGAGCAGGAGGACGTTCGAATAACGGTCGAGCACATAGTCGTTGTTGAGCGAATTGCCCTTCGTCGTTCCTCCCACAGGAGTGTATTTCAGTACGATGTAGCCCTCGTCGGTCTTCGAGTCACGCTTGTTGGTCATTGGCTTCAGTACGAGCTGATCGGCAGGGTCAGTGACCACCTTGCCGGTGGCATCGATCATGTTGCCATTGAGGTCGAACTGTGGGCCGTACTCCAAGAGCTCCAGACGCTCGTCGCCTTCCTCATAGCGGCTCAAGGCCTCGTCGCTGAAGCTGTAGCCACGTGCACCGTAGGCTGTGCAGCCATACTTCGCCATGTCCCACTCGCCGTTGGAATAGAGCCAGAACTCGTTGCCGCCCACATTCTGGTTGGCATCGACAGCAAAGCCCGAGATAACCTCGGTGGTCTTGCCCTCGTAATCCTCGCGGAAGCAGTAGCCCACATGATCCATGAGCTTGTAGGCACCCGTGTTGATGATCTGGTCGCAAACCTTCTCGCAGTCTGCCCAGCGAGCCGTACCGGTGTAGAACTCACCCATGATGTAGAGCTGGGCCAGGCGGCACAGGGCAGCCTCCTTGGTGATACGCGGATAGTAGCTGGCGCTCACGGTGGTTACCGAAGGAAGGGCAGCGGCAGCCTCCTTCAACTCGGTCTCGATGAAGGCATAGACCTCAGCCACAGGCGAAGTGACAGGCAGGTTGTTGGCATCGACCTTCGGACCTGTGAAAACGGGGATATTGCCCCAGTACTCCATGGCCCAGAAATACTCGATGGCACGCAGGGCGCGGCATTCGGCAATAAGTCCGGCAAATTCGTCTGCCTTGGGCGAAGCCTCCAGCGAAGCAATTACTGCATTGGCACAACCGATGCCCGGGAAGAGCGTGTTGGCCCAGCAGCCCTTCAGACGCTCGTTGGTCGGGGTGCACGCATGAAGCGCCATTTCGTCCTGGTTGTCATCCCACCAGCCGCCGCCACGTCCTGGACAGAACAGCTCGTCGGTCGAATACTCGCCCACACGCCAGCCGTCGCCACCGGCACGTACCATGTAGCTTGTGTAGTGATAGACACCTGCCACCGACGACAGTGCCTCTGACTCGTTCTGATAATAGGTGTCGGGCGATAGTTGTCCATACAGCTCCTCGTCCAGATCCGTGCAGCTGGTACCCAGCAGCATCACACCTGCCGCACACGCGGCCATACCTTTGAAAATATTATTGTATTTCATCGTTTTATGTTTTGTCGGGGTTGTATTTTCTCAGTTTAGAATGTCACGTTAAGACCCAGGGTGAAGGTGCGTGCACGCGGATAACTCAGGTAATCCATGCCGAGGGTTGACAAACCGTTGCTGGTGATGACCGAGCTGACTTCGGGATCGAGGCCGGAGTAACCGGTGATGACGAAGAGGTTCTGTGCCGAAAGGCTCAGGCGTGCATGGCTGATGTGCAAAGCCTTGACGTCGAAGTCATAGCCGAGGGTGAGGTTGTCGAGGCGCAGGAACGAGGCATCTTCAACGAAACGGGAAGAGAATGCCTTGGGCTCGCCGTAGGTGATGCCCGAATCGAGGGCCTCGCGCAGGATGTTGCGGCCCGGCAGGTTGCCCGTGTACATCAGGTTGTTGGCCGTACAGTTATAGACCTCGTTGCCGATGGTTCCACGCATGACGATGCCCATCGTCCAGTTCTTGTAGTGCAGGTTGGTCGTGATGCCGTACGAAAGGTCAGGCATGGCGCAGCCGATCTCGCCTACCCAGTCGCTGCCGTCAGCGTCCTTGCGATAGGTCTCCTTGCCATCGACGATGCCCAGGTACTCCTTGCCCCAGAAGGTGCCGATCGAGTAACCCTCCTTGATGCGCTGCGAGTAGGAGCCCGAGAGGCCCTGACCCTGGCAGGCAGCTGTGAGCACGTCGTCGCCCGTCCACTTGTCGTTCGAAAGGCTCGTCACCTCGTTGCTGTTGTGGCTCAGGTTGAGCGCGATGTCCCAGCGCCAGTCCTTTGTGCGCACGATGTCGGCGGCAATCTCCAGCTCGATACCCTTGTTCTCCACCGAACCCACGTTGGCGATCTGTCGGGTGATGAGCGAAGGAGCAGGCACATCGACACTGAGCAGCAGGTCGTCGGTCTTCTTGTAGTACCAGTCCAGGCTGCCACGGATGCGGCTGTCGAGGAAGCCGAAGTCCAGTCCGATGTTGTGCTGCGAGGTCTCCTCCCACTTCAGGTCGGGATTCGAATACTGTGCAGGCAGGATGATGGTGATCTTGCTGCCGCCGATCAGATAGCCGTTCGACGAGGCGGCAAGGGTGTTGAGCGACTGGTAGTTGCCTATCTCCTGGTTACCGGTGATGCCGAAGCTGTAGCGCAGCTTCAGGTCGTTCATGGCATCCCAGCCCCAGAACTGCTCCTGGCTGATGCGCCACGAGGCGGCAGCCGATGGGAAGAGGCCCCACTTGTGGTCGGCGCCGAAACGGCTCGAACCGTCACGACGTACGGTAGCTGTGAGCAGGTAGCGGTTGTCGTAGTTGTAGTTCACACGTCCGTAGAACGAGATAAGCTTGTTGCTCTCCATGTAGCTCGTCGGAGCGTTGAAGCTCTTGGCAGCACCGATGTTGTAGTACTTGAACTCGTCCGAAAGGAAGCCCTGTGCCGAAACGAGACTACCGTTGTTCTTGAAGTACTGGTACGAATAACCGGCCATGGCATCGATGTTGTGTTTGTCGAACTTCTGGTTGTATTTCAAAATGAGGTCGAGGAGCTTGGTGTAGTCCTCCATCTTCTGCATCGAGGCATAGCCGTTAAGGCCAGCGCCGAAGAGGTTGTCCTTCGAAATATACGAGTTACGGCTCACGTTACTGTAGCTGTAGCCCAGGTTGGCATGGAAGGTGAGCGGACCCCAGAAGTTGTAGTCGGCCGAGAGGTTGCCGATGAACCTGCGCGTGGTACGCTTGTCCTGCACCTCTTCGAGGAACGACACGGGATTGACACGATAGGGGCGCACATCCACATAGTCGCCATCCTCGCCGAATACGGGCAGTGTCGGGTTGAACACGTAAGCCTCATAGAGGGCGCAGGTACCCATTTCCGAACCCACAGTACCCGAGATGGGAGCCTGGTTGGCATGCTGCTCGTTGTAGCCCATGTTCAAATCCACCTTCAGGCGGTCGTCGATGGCAGTCTGGTTGATGTTCACACGTCCGTTGTAGCTCTCCAGACCCGAGTTCTTGATGATACCGTTCTGGTCGGTATAGCTCAGCGAAGCACGGTAGCTGGTACCCTTCGAGCTGTTCATCAGCGAAACATGATGGCTCTGTGTAAAGCCCACGCGCAACAGCTCGTCCTGCCAGTCGGTATCGGTGCCACCATCCTGCAGCGTAATCTGATTAGCGGCATCCAGCGTCTTGTTAATCTCGCTGAAGGCGCGGCGATATTCGTCGGCATTCAGCACGTCGAGTTTCTTCGCATTGAAGCTCCAACCCAGGTTCACACCGTAGTTGAGCTGCTTGATGCCCTTGCGGCCCTGCTTGGTGGTGATGATGATGACGCCATTGGCACCACGCGAACCGTAGATGGCTGTAGCCGAAGCGTCCTTCAGGACGTTGATCGACTCGATATCGTCGGGATCAATCATCGACAGCGGGTCAACGGCCTCCAGGTCGAAGGCATCGGTGCTTACCGACGACGAGATCTTCGTATGCTTGGCTCCCGCATTTGCATTGAGGGGCACACCATCGACCACATAGAGCGGGTCATTCGAAGCCGAGATCGATGTGCCGCCACGTACGCGGATGGCACTCGAACCGCCAGGTTTGCCTGAACTCAACGTGATATCCACGCCCGAGAACTGGCCCTGCATCAGCTGCTGCGAAGTCAGGTTGCTGCCAGCCTTGAAGTTCTCCGAACTGATCGACTTCACCGCTCCGGTGAGGTCGCTCTTGCGCATGGTGCCGTAACCTACTACCACAACCTCCTCGAGGTCGGCAAGGTCATCCACCATCTTGATGCGGATGCTGTTCTTGGCACCCAGCACGATGGTCTGAGTCTCGAAGCCCACGAACGAGGCCACAAGCTCCTTGCTGCCGTTGGGCACATTGAGCGTGAAGTTGCCGTCCATGTCGGTCATCGTACCCAGTTGGGTGCCCTTCACAACAACATTGACACCAGCAAGGGGTTCCGACTGCGCGTCAGTCACCTTGCCCGTAATGGTGCGCGACTGTGCCAACAACACCTGCCCCATCAGAAGCATGACGATGGTCAACGCACACCATTTCAAAAATAAATGGTACTGTTTCATTTCTTTTGATTTTTGGTTTGTTATAAGTATAGTGTGTTTGTCAATTCACAATAATGTGCTCTCCAATTATTGGGTCGAAACCAATAGTGGAGCCTCCGTCCCTGCAGGCATCCAGCCATCGCGACCCGCCAGAATCTGGAGCATGTCGTAGCCCGCCAGGCTGTCAAGCTGTCGGCTGAAGTAGGCACGACCTAGCGGATTCGCACCCGGACCTATGCTGTTGTATTCAGCATAGAGCACCGTCTCCTCGGGATGCTCCTTGTCCCACGGGTCCCAGCCCACCGGGGTGATGTGCTTGCCCAGTTCGCAGCGGACGAAGACAGCCTTCGCGTAGGGACGCCAGGGACGCGACAGATAGACCTCCGTGACACCCTCGTCAGCCGTCATCGAGCAGTCGTAGAACACGTAGCCGTACTTCTGTCCCTGTGGTGTAGATGGCGCAGTGAGGAAGCCGTTCTGCAAGCTGTGAATCTCGCAGTGATCGAAGACCGCAGTCGATTTGCCGAAGATGAAATCCACCGTTCCCTCCACATAACAGCGGTCGAAGTAGATGCGGCAATCCTCGCCAAAAGTATATAAGGTATCCTGGAAGCCGAGGAAGCGGCAGTTGCGGAAGCAGCAACGGTCGCCGCTCACGAAGCAAGCCACGGCCTGCCCCACGGGCCCCGCAGTGTTCTGGAAGGTGATGTTCTCGGCATAGAAGTCGGGCGCATACAGGTAGATCGTAGCCGAGCCCGAGGTGGTGGTCTCCTCGCCGAAACGGTTGGGACGTTGTGCAAAGTCGTCGTAGGCAATCACGGCGCCCTCCTCGCCCACCAGCGTGATGTTGATCTTGCATGGCGCCACGATTACCTTTTCCTTATAGGTGCCCTTCTTGACCAGGATGGACGTGCGGTTGGTTTTACGGAAAGCAGGTACGGCATCGATGGCAGCCTGGATGGTGGTGAAATCACCCGTACCATCGGCAGCAACCACGATGTCGTACCCATCGGCAGCGTCCGTGTCGCATGACGAAACAGCAGCCTGGATGACAAGTGCTGTGCAAAAAATAGCTATCAGTGTGCTGAGGATTCGCATGGGTGTGTTTGAGTGTGGTTTGAGTGTGTTTGAGGGGTTTGAGGAGTGTCTCAAAATCCGCTGCAAAGGAACGGAATATCTGCATGTCACAGGGGCAAAAACAGACAAAATAAGGGTAAAAACGCATTTTTACCAATATTTTACGCATTTTTACCCTCAAATAGCTTCAACCCCGACACGTCACCTTCCTGAAAAAACTTGGACCGGCCGTAGCTTCTCGCCACTGCCGGTCCGTACTGAGTAGGTGCTGTTTATTTGCTAAAACAAGTGATATTTTATACTACACATACCTAATTACAAAACTAATGTGTGTTTGAGGGGTTAAAAACCGCGGCAAAGGTAGGTATTATCTGGATTAATTAGGGGTAAAAACAGATAAAAAAAGGGTAATAATGCGTTTTACCCCTTTATTTCACATATTTTCCCACAATAGCTCCATATTTAGTGGTGAAAATCCCTTATTGCAAATGACAAAATGACAAAATGAGAAAGTGAGAAAGTGATTTTTTTGCGAAAAAGAGTGACATCCCGATTGGTGTGTCACTCTTCTTTATTTTTTTCCCTGATGTAGTCCCGAAGGGGCGAAAGTGTAACACCCGGTTGGGAATCGACCAACAGACGGGAGCCCCGAAAGGGTGATGATAAGTTTGGAAGTGACTGCGGAAAGCTTGCTTTCAGATGCCACTTGCAAGCTTAACATCAGAACTGTCATTGGACAGTTCCCTCTTCTTAAATCCATTTTTCATCCTTTGGAGAAAAATCATCTTAAATCTATTCTCGCCTTTCTCATAATACTATTTGAGAATTTGTAGCCGAAAACGCAGCAAGCATTCTGTCGCGCGTCACGATGCTCTATCAAATCGAAGAAAGCACTCTGTCGCGCGTCACGATGCTCTATCCAACCGAGCAAGCATTCTGTCGCGCGTCATAGTGCTCTATCAATTTGAGCAAGCACTCTGTCGCGCGTCAGAGTGCTATAAGACGTAGAAGATAGATAGTTTGTAATGGCAAGTGTCTTTCCACCGAAGGATAATCACCAGTCCTAAATGAAGAAAATCATTTTCCAATCGCCGCATGTCCCCCAACGAACGTAAGAGGACATTATTCTTTAGAACCATATCCTCCAGCGGACGTTAGGGGACATTCTACAATCGGAGCATATCCTTCAGCGGACGTTAGGGGACATCCCACAATCGGAGTATATCCTTCCACGTACGTTAGAAGACATCCCACAATCGGAGCATGTCCTTCAGCGTACGTTAGAAGACATCCCACAATCGGAGCATGTCCTTCAGCGTACGTTAGAAGACATCCCACAATCGGAGCATGTCCTTCAGCGTACGTTGGGGGACATCCCACAATCGGAGCATATCCTTCAGCGTACGTTAGCGGACATACAACAATCGAGGCATATCCTCCAGCGACCATTGGGGGACATGCCTCGATCGGTAATAGGGAATCGGATTTGCCGAGCAAATTATAGTTTATGGAAATTCGCGGTTATTCATGTTTCCTCTTCAATATCCGCAGCGTCGAAACACCTCTTGCAGCGCAGCAATGCGCAGAACGTACCCTAACCCCACGGCGAGCAATCTCAAATTGTGAGACCTCCGCTCAAAGTCGGGCAAGCCCTAATCGAGTAGGAGGTAAACGCTAATCGTAGGCGTTTATCTCCTACTTTCACGTTTACCGACCTCTCACACCACCGCACGTGCCGTTCGGCATACGGCGGTTCCTTATTATTGCACGCGGACTATTAAACGATGATAGTCCATTAAGCATGGCCAGCCTTGCTTTTGAAGAGCCTCTTTGCCTATGGCACGGTCCAGTATTCCACTGCCCGCGACCCTCCAATAGCCTTTGCTGCTGTTTCCCCATTCATAGGCTTGCCATTCCGCTATGCCGCACTTGATTAGGTTCCTGATTCTCGTGCGGCATTTCTTCCAGGCCTTCCATATGCACATGCGATAACGGCGGCGTAGCCATTTGTCAATCTCTTTCAGCCGTTTCTGCATGTCTGCCAGCTGAAAGTAGGTTATCCATCCGCGTATAATCTGGTGCATCTTCTCCTTGCGGATCTGATACCCCATTCCATTGCTGCGCATGGTGGCCTCCTTCAGCTTCTTCTTCAGTTTCGCGTATGTCTTGGAATGGACGGTCAATCGGCACTCCCCTCGCATGATGCGGAAGGAATAGCCGAGGTATTTCATCCCAATGATACTCCCCACTTCGGTCTTTTCGCGATTGACTTTCAGATGTAGTCTCCTTTCGATAAAGTCCGTAATGGTGCTACTGACGCGTTGGGCCGCACGTTCGCTCTTGCAGAAGATGATGCTGTCGTCCGCATAGCGGACAAAGCGCAGACCTCTCCGTTCGAGTTCCTTGTCAAGCTCGTTCAACATGATATTGCTGAGCAATGGACTCAAGGGACCACCTTGCGGTGTGCCCTCCTCCGTCGGCTGCAATACTCCGTGTACCATAACGCCACTGCGGAGATACTTGTGTATCAGCGACACTACACGTCCGTCCCTGATTGTACGGCCGAGCACCTCTATCAGTTTGCTTTGATTCACGGTGTCGAAGAAGCGTTCCAGGTCGATGCCCACGGCATACCTGTAGCCTTCGGTTACGTTCTTCCTTGCTTCACGCAGGGCATCGTGTGCTCCTCGCTTGGGGCGGAAGCCATAACTCGTCCGACTGAATCTCGGCTCGTAGATTCCTGAGAGGACTTGGCTGATTGCCTGCTGCACCATACGGTCTATGACCGTGGGGATGCCGAGCTGACGTTTCTTGCCGTTATCCTTCGGGATTTCTACGCGCCTTACTGGATTGGGGACATACGTCCCTTCCATGAGGGATTGTCTCAGGTCTTCGATATGGGATTGACACCAGGTGTATAGTTCCTTGACATCCATGCCATCGACCCCTCCCTTGCCTTTGTTGCCGACTACTTGCTTGTAGGCGGCCCTGAGGTTGGCAATGTCGATTATCCGCTCCATGAGGCCTTGTCCCTCAAAGTGCATTTCCACAAGTCCCCCTTCGACTATCTCCATGTAGGTCTGCGCTCCCACGTACCCTTCGGATGCCGTCCTGTCTCTTTGTGGGAAGCCATGCGCATTCGCGGATGTATTCTGCATTCTATCCTTCATAGAGTAATCTTTTGTCGGTAAACTTGTTTCAATAAGGTTCGGCCCTTCCCCTCTTTCCGGGTACTATGGCCTCTGCTGACTTCTCACGGCAAGCGTTACTCCAAGGCTCCGAGTGTCGTGCGACTTGTCGGTCTGCCCCGTCCGTGAGACCTCCCCAGTTAAGAACATATTCTTTCCATCTCATCTCCGCATGATTTACCTTTGCAAATTCCGGATAACTATCGGGCTTTGTCTTCTTGTGCAGACTCACCGCACTTGCACCGGCCTTATATCATGTTCTTGTTCATCAGAGCAGATGTTTGCCGCCGACTTCCTTCAGATTCCGCGTCGCCACGGACACCCTTGCCTTTGGCTGTAGCCTTCCCGTTATCAGGGCGGCTTCGGGACTTGCACCCGTTAGAATATGCCCATGCTGGGCGAACACAAAATGCGGAAACGCGCCACAAAGTTGGACGCGTTTCTGCATTGTTTTTTTTTACATGTCTGCTAGTGGCATCATTGAGGATGAAAGGGCTGACGTATTCCATGCTTTGATGTGAGAAATGGTCAAGTTATTTCAGGGGAAGACACCTCCTCTTAAGGTCGATTCGTCTGGATCTATGCTTTCTCTCATCATCACAGAGCCTTATTTCTTTGAAATAATCTCCGACATGATAATTGACAAGTCTTCATCGTCTAAAATCGTCCACTCAATGAATATTTCTTGCATCATTGCGGCCAATGTGTTATAAACGACTTCTGGAGAGCTCTCTGAATAATTGCAATCATATTGCCAAAAAACAATCTTATTAAATTGAATATCGAAACAATAATGATTGCCAAATCCATCTGGACAGAACGGAACCAAGTTCAATGGCATGGGGTTGTCACAATCATAGTGTTCAAATTGGTAACTGCTGTCTAAATTCTCAGGATCTCCATGTTTCGAAGGGACACCAAGTAAGACGTTACCCATCAAATTGATGCCATTATATTTCATGAGTAGCTCGACGTAGTCACCGGGCAAAGAAATATTCCATTTCTTCTCAAATTCAGCAATTTCTTTTTCAGATGCTGGTGGATTATATTTAATATACTTTTCTGGAACTTTTTCCAGAATATTAATTATTTCTAACATTTTGTCATTCATACGTTATTTATTTAGAGGGAAAAACTCATTTTTCCAATACTCTCGTTTTTGTTTGTTAAAACTATTTCTATCTATAGAAGAAGGCCGATTTAAAATAGGATGATTACTTTTATTATTCCCTTTCCCTCTATGGAGTTCTTTATGCATTTCTATAAAAGGACCTTCGGTTTTTTGTCCAACATGGTGTATTTCTACACCCTAGAATCCGCAGCATTGTTAAAAAATATTTTTTTTAGAATAACTTGGGCAACAAAAAGTTACCCAAGTGTTTGTCATGTCAAAAATTTCACTTATCTTTGTGCTGCGAAAAATCAAACATAAGAAAACCTTTAACAAGACGTGGCAAAGATACAAATAAAAACTGAAAAAGTTACACCTTTTGGTGGAATTTTTATAATAAAGGATACTTTTGACCATTATTTTAGGCAAAATCGTTGATTTCTCATTCCTTTTCAGAGGCAAATTGCTTAGTAAAGCAGTAAAGTTAAGGATTTCGGCAGATATCTAAGCTCCTCAATATTTCATGCTAATACGGCTTTGCAAATTAGGTTGCGGATTTTTTGCATCGACATTGGCCAAGGACGCACCCTTTGGGGTGGGCAGCCCAAGCTCGGAAGCTTCACCTTTTTCGGTGGAGCTTTCGTTATTATTGCGCCATTCAAATAACATTTTACAAAATTGCAGATTTTCTAAACTCACATTTTAATTATCCGTTTATTCCGATGATATAAAAACCGAAGGCGCGATACCATACGATGCCGCGCCTTCGGTTTTAGAGGATAGAGAGAGAAAGGACTGACTTTATTTGATGATGCTTCCCTGACTTTATAGCTTGAACTTATAGCCCAAGGTGATGGAGAGGACGCGGTTGTGCATGACCTCTGTGTCCTCCACATCATTCATGTTCGTTAGGCCGAAGTAATATCGGGCATCGAGGGTGATGTTCTTGTATTCGTATGAGATGCCGACAGGGATGCCAAAGTCAACGCTCTTGCAGATGTCTGTGGAGGAGGCTTGCAATCCTCCAAATTGTGTTGAAGGCACCCCTGTTGATAAGTCGATCACATTATACACGTCACTAGTCAAATCAGCTCCTACAGCAATTAAACCAATCAAATCCAACTTGTCATGCACATTGAAGCCCACCTGAACACCTGTTTTTAGGGCCAGCCCCTTATAGATATAGAAGTTTGCCAACAGTGGCATGTTGATATAATCAACTTTCACCTTGCCATTCATCTTTATGTACATTAATAAAGGCTGACCAATCTCATTAACGTCCCTTTCAAGAATGGAGGCTTCATACTTTGCCCCTTGTTGGGAATACAAAGCGCCCAATGAAACACCAAGCCAGGGAGTAACGCCATATTCGGCCTCCACACCTCCGGTGAAACCGACCTTTGATTTGTAAGTAACATCCTCGTTGGTCGTGATATCCGACACATTGATACCGATCATCGGTTTGAGTGAGAATTCGCCCACCTTGTTCTGGGCTGTTGCTGCCATTGTGCTGAGCGACATGGCAGCTAATAGGATTGAAAGTTTTTTCATTGAATTATTATTTATGAAGGTATATGATCTATTCATAGTACAATTATATAGCCTTTATTATCGAATTTGAAATCTATTGTTTCAATTTGTTCTATCGGGTTACCCCATTCGTCTCCGCAATCACCTAAGATAAACTCATCTAAGCCGTTTCAACTGCTCTATAAGTTTATCATCAGACACACGTAACTTTTTCCAATATGAAATTACAGCATCATAACCACCTATTTTCTTTTTTTGATTAGCATTGAGTATATATAATCCACAACCGCCAACCCCACTTATTTCACCACGTTTAAATCTTTCTCTTTCGTCAACGAAAAAATCTTTTTTGCTGCCTATAAATCTAACCTTTGCTCCTACAAAATTGTAATCACACGTGTCTAGTCTAAAAATATAATTCAAATAATTAGTTTCATATTCGTTAAGTTCCGATAAAGTATCTATTCCCATTTTGTCTAAGTTATTCAATAGCTCATAGGGAATATCCTTAAAGTTTTGAACTTGTCTATCTTTGTATTCCATACTATCACGAGAATAGTTATTAACAGTTGAACAACTTGACATCAATAATGCCAACATAATTACACTAAGTCCAATTAATGGAATCAACGATAGAAGTAAAAGAAGGACGTGTTTCATAATTGTAGTTTTAATTATTCAAGTTTCTCATATCGCTTTGCATTAGCTGCGGGAAACTTTCGAAAATCGAGTTCTGTCGGAAGTGAGGGGCAGGTCTGCCTTATCCTGTGCCTTCTATAATCTGGTGCGGGAATAGTCTGGTTATTTTAGGAAAGACATCCGCCAATGTTATCTGTTTGGATAGAGTTTGTGATGGTATTCTTTTGCGGCACTATAGACCTCCTGCATCTTGTCTTCCTTGATTCGCTTCAGTTGAATAGATCTTACAACGCCTGCAAATTCGACTGTTATAACTAATATGTCACTCTTTACTTCGAAACGTCCGGTATCCGTATCAAATCTTGTAGGATCGTCCCACTGATAGTTTGTGGTCTGAGTGACCACATCGCCATTCACCGACCATTTGCCGGTATCCGAAAAATAATACTCCGAATTGTTAGTCTCCGTGTCGGTGACAATATCCACGGCTATAAACGAACCATCCTTCTTGTACCAATAATAGAAAATATCCTCTAAGTTTGGCTCAGTTTCCTGCAAGCTCGCATCCATATACACCGGTAACACTTCCGACACCCACGTACCCACGATGGCTGGATCCTTGTCCTCATCGTCGTCCTTGCACGATACAAGCGACAAGCTTGAGAACACCACAAAAAGAGTAAAAATTACTTTAAAAAATGTCTTCATAATGATTGATATTTTAAAAAAGATGGATAGGGGGACATCGTCACATCAAAGAGGCAACTTCCTCCTTATACGGCGACTCGGATTGAAGTATCGTCTTCCTTATGCGTTGTATTCGTTTCCTGATTGCAGGCGGATTATCATAATGCATGATGAGGCAAATGGCTACTGTAGAAAAGCCCGAAACCTTGAGCCGGTATAGCTGCAGCTCCATTTCATTCAAGCCGATTTCCGCCGATTTAACCTTCTTCATTGCGTTGTCGAAGTTCGCATCGATTATGCTGTCAAGCTTTTTTTGTTGGGAGGGTTCAACAAAACCATCTATAAGCATTCGCACCTTTTTATAGATTTGCTTTTGCTCGTCTATTTTTCCCTGAACACGATAGAAACTCTCGCACAGGTCGTTCAGTTCGATAAATCTTTTGGCATAGAGTTGCCTGACCTGTTCAAGATGTTTTCTCTCCCTGTCCTCCTGTTCTGCCGAGATGAGGTCAATTCGATGCTCGAACTCGGCATACGCATGCTTGATGTCTGTATCTGTACGTCTGATGTTATTATCCAGTTCCGAAGATGTCTCTTCCACTTTATTCTGCAGTGCTGAGATCTTTTCCTTCTGCTCCATTAGCACCTGTTCCAGAATGGATGCTTTCTCAACATAGGAATTGATTGTTTGTTGTTGCTCCTTCCTGCTGCTATAAAAATATCGAAAGGCAGCCATCAACAATAAAACAACGATGCATGCCACAAGACCAGATATGTACCGATATTGGGAATATTGATATTCGGCAAGTTCCTTCTGCTGCTTCTCGAAATCGCGCTGATAATCGGAAACTGATTTGGAAAAGATGGATGTTATAACTTCATTCTGCGCATCTATTCTTTTGCTTTTATATGCGAGTGCAGAATCCAGATTACCTTTCATTTCTGAAATCGAACTGAGTTTCTCATAATAGAAAACAGTTTGTTCGGGTGCTATAATGGCATCTTTTGCTCGCTGCATATAAACATCTGCGCTGTCGGACATCCCCTTTACTTGAAATAGGCAAGCTTTATTCATAAGGTCAACAGATTGACGAATGGGCTTGTTGAATAAGCCAAATAGACTATCAGCCAAATGATATCGTTCAGAAGTCATGCATAGTTCAATATATGATGTGAGGCATGACTGTACAATTGGATCAGCTGCCGTAAGGGAATTAATCACCTGACGAAACCAATATTCTGCAGAATCATGAACCAATCGAACTGAATACGTTTTCGCCATTTCAGCTTTAGCAAGTAAAGCTTCACGTAAATCGCCAGATTTCCGAGCATATTCCAAATTTTTACGAGCATACATTATAGCATCTTTGCTGTAGGTATCGTAACTAAGGGTGAAAAGATTACCATAAATACGAGTTAGATAATAGTCTTCATTTATATCTAATGCCAGGCTCTCGGCTTGGCGATAAGCCACAAAGGCAGCGCCATAATCTCTGGCATTACGGAAGATGGCGGCATGATAGAAATGTGCCAGCATCTTCTCCCGTTTGCTGCCATGCTCATCATAGTAACGCACGGCGAGGAGGATGAGACTGTCGCTGGTGTCATCGATGTAGTTCTTGTCATTCGTCTGCGTCTTGAGTAGGGCATAGCGCGCCATCTGACGCTCGCCTTCGATGCTCACAGCGCCAGCGTCCAGAAGGCTATCGAGGCGAACAAGTTCGATGAGGGCAGAATCGGGACGCGGCACGACCACCTGCTCAATGCGGTCGAGCGAAGAGCTGACCTCAGAATTCCCGTGCTTGCAAGACACAAACAACTGTCCTACGATTAGCGGAAGGATGACAGCAAAGAGATATTTCAATGTGTTGTTACTCATATTTATAAAACGAACAAATCGGTCGTTTATTGTATGCCTTTGTGTTCAGCGGATGGAGCGAGAAAGAATTCTCCCCTCATTTCACCATAATCTTCACACTCTTATCGCCTATCCTGACGATGGCGGTTGTACCAGATGGCAAGTGGTTG
Organism: Bacteroidales bacterium; assembly: GCA_017548545.1. Lineage (GTDB taxonomy): Bacteria > Bacteroidota > Bacteroidia > Bacteroidales > UBA3663 > Liminaster. The sequence goes on from JAFYZW010000114.1 coordinate 56,911, forward strand.
ACAATGCTGGCCGCGTCATTTTGATCAGTAGCTGAGCCAATAAACTTCCCATCAATGGAATAGATGTTGATGCGGTCGGATGGCGATGAGTATTCGAGCGTTTCGATAGATTCATCATTCAAGGGAACGATGTCCTTGAAGTTCTTCCAAGGCACAGCCGCTTTGTAGGCATCGACTGAACCTGCGGGCACATGAAGTGTCGCATAATCGTTAGGGCTACGGTTGAAAGCATCACTATGTGTCGAAGGAACATTTTCGGCATAGCAATAGACATCTAGAAGCGTCAAGCATAATCCGAATGCCCCTTCTCCAATTGATGTCACGCCACCGGGGATGGTTATGGAGGTCAGGTTGTAACAGAAAAGGAAAGTGTTAGGTTCAATCGTCGTCAAGCTGTCGGGGATATTGACGGAGGTTAGGCCGAGACAGAAGTTGAAAGCAGATTCTCCTATCGTGGTCACACTGTTGGGAATGGTGATGGAGGTTAGGCTGGCACATTCATTAAAAGCATAACTTCCAATTGATTTCACGCAGTTGCCAAGGTCGATAGAGGTTATCCTACAGCGTGAGAAAGCACGATCTCCAATCTTCTCCACATTATTGGGCATCGTGATGGAGGTCAGGCTGGTACACTCTTCGAAAACGGAGACACCAATTGAAGTCACGCTATTGCCAAGGTCAATAGATTCCAGGCTTTGACAATGGAAGAAAGCACGATCTCCAATCTCCTCCAAGCTATTGGGAATGGTAATGGACGTCAGGCTGGTACACTCTTCGAAAACGGAGACACCAATTGAAATCAGGCTGTTGCCAAGGTCAATAGATGCCAGGCTTTGACAATGGAAGAAAGCTTGACCTCCAATCTTCTCCACATTATTGGGCATCGTGATGGTGGTCAGGCTGGTACACTCTTCGAAAACGGAGACACCAATTGAAGTCACGCTATTTGGAATGGCAATCGATGTCAAACTGCCGCAATTGTAGAATGCACCGTATTCTATCGATGTCACACTGTTGGGGATGGTGACCGAGGTCAGGTTGGGACAATACCAGAAAGAACCCTGTCTAATTAAACTCACGCTATTAGGGATGGTGACCGAAGTCAGTTCGATACTGCTCTTGAAAGCCCACTCTGCTATGGATGTTACGCTGTAGTCAACTCCATCATAATTCACTGTGGCTGGAATATCCACACTTCCGGAATACATGTTGGGGTTGAACGTTACTTCGGCTTCCTTGATATCTTCCATCAAATTATAATAGATGCCATCGATTTCAACAGCATCGGCAAATGCTACCATAGGTAACAAAACTGTCAGAAGGGGAAGGATGTACTTTTTCATAATAGAATTTTTTATTTCGCTGCAAATATATGTATTATTTTTGTTTCTTCAATCTTATTGGCCTGTTTTTTTCACTATTTTCGCGTCATAAGTGCAAATCGTCTTCGCGAAATCGATTTCCAAATTTGTTGAAGAGAAAGGGCTGACGTTTTAAGTGAATTGGTTATCACTTTAATTTATTTTTCGAGTGCAAAGTTACAAATAATTTTTTAAATAACAGGGGACATTTTAAAAAAATGAGTTTACTGATTCATTTTCATAAGCCGTTGAAAAACAAACAAAAAAGATACGAGCAAATTATAAATTTTCAACGGACGAAAAATGAGGTGGGGACATTGCTACATAAGTGAGGCAAGTTCTGTAGCGAAAGGAGATTTTGATTCAAGTATCTTCTTTCTCAAGCGTTGCTGACGCTTCTGCAAAGCGTCTTGTGATTCGATATGCATAAGCATTCGAATGGTTCGAGCGGAAAGACCAGCCACCTTGTACTTGTAGAGTTGAAGTTCCTTGTCGGAAAGTTCAAACTCTGGAGACTTGACTTTCTCCATTGCATGGTCGAAGTTCTCATCGATGAGATGATCCAGTTCTTCCTGTTGGGTTGCCTGGGCAAAGGCATTTATGCGGTCACATACATCTTTATATATCTCTCGTTGAATGCCTTGTTCGTTTTGGAACTGGTAGTATTTTTTATAAAGGGACTCCAGTTCGTGGAAACTTTTCGCAAAGAGAGTTTTTATCTGATTTCTATACGTTTCCTCTTTGGCAAGTCGCTCGGAATCCATAGCTTCTGCTTTGTGCTGCAAAGTGGCAATGGCATCGGTATTCTCAAGAAGGGTTCGCTGCATATCGGACACGTTTTCCATATAGGTCTCAATGATGCGCTGCCTTTCCTTCTTCTTTTTTATTGTGTATGCTATTCCACCACCAATCAGTAATAAAGATAATGCAGAGGCAAGAATTGTGCGACGCTTGTATTCGGCATATCGATATTCGGCAAGTTCCTTCTGCTGGAGTTCGTAGTTGCTCTGAATATTTGAAACGGAGGCCGTTAAAAGGTTACGCACAATGGAATCTTGTAAAGCTGCTCGATGAAATAATGTTTGGCTCGCTTCATAATACTCCTCTCTATTATTCTGCAATGTGGCAATGGTTGCGAGTTCGAAAACTTTATCTGTAGCTGTCGAATTGAGTCTTGCTGCAAACTGCATCATGCTGTCGGCCTCATTTTGTTGACCCTTCATTTCGCAGACGATAGCTCGACTCATATAATCAACAGGGTATCTCGGGTTATGCTGCAAGTGAATCAATGAGTCAGCCCTCTGATACTGATGTTGAGATACACATTGATAAATATAATAAGGGAGAACTTCCTGCCTGAGTACTGCGTTAGTATCGGAATGCAAGAGATAGTCGAAAATGCTCTCTGCCTCTGGATACCGTTTCTGATAATTCAAGGCTATACCCTTCAGCATCAATGCCCAATTTATTCGTGCTGTATCTCCAGTGGCTTGATGACACTGGTATGATAAATCAGCATAATATAAACTCTCTCCACTATACAACTCGCGGCAGATACAAGAGACATTGCCGTAAGATAATCCAGCGTAGGTGTTATCACCATAGTCGGTAGCCAACTTAGCTGCAAGGAGGAAGGAAGAATAGGCCTGGCTGAAGTTTGCGGCATTGCGGAAGATGGCGCCATGATAATAGTGCGATAGCATTTGTTCCCGCTTGCTTCCATGCTCATCATAGTAGCGGACAGCGCGAAGGATGAGGCTGTCGTTGGTGTCGTCAATCCAGTTTTTATCATGCGTCTGCGTCTTGAGCAGAGCATAACGCGCCATCTGACGCTCGCCTTCGATGCTCACAGCGCCAGCGTCCAGAAGGCTATCGAGGCGAACAAGTTCGATGAGGGCAGAATCGGGACGCGGCACGACCACCTGCTCGATGCGGTCGAGCAAAGCGCCGACCTCAGGATTCCCGTGCTTGCAGGCCACAAACAACTGTCCTAAGATCAGAGGAAGGAATACAGTAAATAGATGTTTCAATGTGTTGTTACTCATATTTATAAAACGAACAAATCGGTCGTTTATTGTATGCCTTTGTGTTCAGCGGATGGAGCGAGAAAGAATTCTCCCCTCATTTCACCATAATCTTCACACTCTTCCCGCCCTTCTTGACGATGGTGCTGGTGCCGGATGGGAGATTGTTTATGATCCTGGCAGCTTCGCTTTGATCAGCAGCCGAGCCGATGAGTTTGCCATCGATGGAATAGATGTTGATGCGGTCGGATGGCGATGAGTATTCGAGCGTTTCGATAGATTCATCATTCAAGGGAACGATTTCCTTGAAGTTCTTCCAGGGCTCCTTGCTGCTGTAGGCCTGCAGGGCAGAGGCTGGCACGTGGAGAGTAGCGCTGGCGATGTCGGTGTTTGCGAAGGGCTCACGCCAGATATTCGGGACTGCTTCGGCAAGACAATAAACGTCGGTCAGTGCGGAGCATTGGGCGAAGGCTTTGTCAGAAATGCTCCACACACCACTGCCGATGGTTAGGATGGTGAGATATGGGCAGTTGTTGAAGGCACCTCTTCCGATCTGCCCCACGCTGTTGGGGATGGTGACGGAGGTGAGGCCACACACCGTGAAAGCATTATCGCCTATGTAGGTTACGCCGTCGGGAATAGTGACTGAAGCCAGGGCAGGACAGACGGCGAAAGCACATTCTTCGATGGAAGTTAGGCTGCTGGGCAGAGAGACGGTGGCGAGGTGTCCGCAGCCGAAGAAAGTATATTGTCCGATTTTGGCCACGCCTTCGGGGATGGTGATGGAAGTGAGGCTTGAGCATTGGCAGAAGGAAAAGCTACCGATGGATGTTACACCATCGGGGATAGTGATGGAGGCCAAGGCGTTACAGCCGTAGAAAGCATAATCTTCGATTGATTTCAGGTTGTCGGGGATGGTGACGGAAATGAGGCTTGTGCATTGGTAGAAGCAAGAATTGCCTATCGATTTCACACTGCTGGGCCAGACGATGGAAACAAGGCCAGTGCAGCAGTAGAAGGGTTGAAGTCCGATTTTGGTCACGCTGTCGGGGAGATCGAGGTGAGTGAGGCTGGAAATTTCGGCGAAAGCTCGCTCTCCGATGGATGTCACAGTGTTGGGGATGGAGACTGCTGTCAATTCATTGCAGTCCCAGAAGGCATAAGATCCAATCGATGTCACCTTGTATTCGGTCTCGTCATAAATAACAACGGAGGAAATATCTACACTGCCGGAATAACGGTCGGGGTTCCAAGCGACCTCGGCCTCCTTGGTTTCTGCGTTCAGATTGTAGTAGATGCCATCAATCTCCACGGGTTCGGCCAGTGTCACAATCGGCAACAATAGGGCTGAAAGAGAAAGTAAGAGTTTTTTCATAATTGAAAGTATTTGGTCAGTTTATTTCTTTACTCGTTTGCGGATTATTTGCTTACCGCGTATAGGGTAGCCATTATTATTTATATTTGCGCTGCAAAGTTACGAAATTTATTTTAAATAAGAGGGGACATTTTAAAAAAATAAAAACAAAAAATAAAGAACGATAAGCAACTGATTAACAGCACGAAGAAAAGGCCAAAAAGGTTTTTTGTTTTAAGTCGTCTTTGGTGATAGGGGGGACATCGTCACATCAAAGAGGCAATCTGGCCTCGAAAACTACGGGGAAATGTTTACTTCATGTGATGTATTCTCGATATTATAAGAACATAGACATAAACACTGGCACTAATAAAGTGTCACCTTCCTTACGCATATCCTTTGTATAGACGAGATAGCTATGTAAAATTCTCTCAGAAAACTTCTCTTTGAACTTGTCAAGCGATGTATGTGTCTTGTACCCTGATGATTTTACCTCAATTGGGCAAATTTTACTGCCGCGTGACAATAGGAAGTCTATTTCATAATTGCGCCTGCCAGTTTCCGTTGGCCAAGTGTAATAGAACAATTCGTTTCCTGCGGTCTTCAACATTTGTGCCACAACATTTTCATACACGTATCCAAGATCAGCCGATAGCTTGTCATTGAGCAGCTTCTGGTAAATGATATTTTCTGTGATCTCTTTATCTCTAAAGGCAAGCGTTATGAATAGGCCAGTATCATTCATGAACATCTTATATTGGCTGAAGGAAGCATGCAAGGGGAAACCAACATTTGGATCACTGGCATGACGAGAAAAAAGCACAACTTGAGATTCTTCCATCTCCTGAAGAAGTTCCTCTATTCTATCTCTTTTCCCATTTTCGATGACACTGGAGACTTGGTACCTTGATGCATTGCTATTCAATTGTCCTGGTATAGCATAAAACAATCTTGTTGCCTTGCCAGTAGGATCAATCTTTCGGAAATCATCGGCATAGAGTTCCAGAATATCCCGTTTCACCAGATCGACTGCCTCCAGATTGTTACTTTTAAGATATTCGTTTACAGCCTGGGGCATTCCTCCGACAAGCATGTAAAGACGAAAATCGCGAAGCAGTGTCCTTGTAACACCATCACCCAAAGTTCTTTTTGCCAAGAAAGCTTCATGCAGAAGGGATGTGGTCACTTCATCACCCAATGCCCAACGGAATTCTTCATAATCCATTGGGAAAAGAGTTAGTCTTGTCTCTTCGCTCGGTATGCGAATGTCTTGAATATTCTTCTTAATCGAAATAAGGGAACCGGTTTCAATATAGTCATACCGATGGTCTTTCACCAGTTTCCTAATTGCCTGTCGAGCCAAAGGGCAGTCCTGGATTTCATCAAAGATGATAACGGACTTTCGAGGAGTAAGACGTTTATGATAATGAAACTGAAGTTGGAAAAGCAGCTGGTCAAGATCAGAAATGTCTTCGAACAATGCCTTGACTTCCTGTCGGGCTTCTGTGAAATCGATTAGAATATAAGAATCATATTCTCGTTTGGCAAACTCTTCAACAATTGTAGATTTTCCTACACGACGAGCTCCCTTGATTAGCAAGGCGGTACTTCCATCCCGTTCCTGTTTCCAACGAAGCATTTTGTCATACAACTTTCGTCTAAATATTTGTCCTTCCATATTATTGAGGTTTTATGGCGCAAAGATAATGTTTTTGCCGAAAATCGCATAATTTTTTTCACTAAAAATGCCGAAAATCGCACTTTTTATGCTATTTTGCCGAAAATCGCATAATTTTTTTCACTAAAAATGCCGAAAATCGCACTTTTTCGGCGTAGAACACACGATACCGCGCCTTCGGTTTCTGCGAATAGAGCGAGAAAGGACTGATTCTTCTATGCTTCGATGTTGAAATGGTCAAGTAATATCAGGGCAAGACAGTCTATCATCTCATTTTTTTCTTTGTCTTCTCAGTTGTCCTATTCATTAAAATATATGTAATACGACTTATGACAATAAGCATTGGTAAACTTGAATAGAATCCATACTTAATTGTAGGACATACATTTCCAAACACCTGCACATAAAAGAAAAAGAGAGATATCGCAACTGTTACCATTAATATTATAATTTTATCCTTAAAGAAAGACAACAACAATTGAATGGACGATATGATTATATAAAAAATGGAACTATCTAGAAAAAAATTCAAAGGGACAACTGTTTCATGCCGCTCTTTTTTGCCGCCTAAGAATAATACTTGGAATATTATTTGATCATAGCTCTCAAACAGTACCGCTTGTAGCACATGAAATAGTACCGCTCCAGAGATCTGCAGATGGTGTCGTCAATCCTCGCGCTGACGGCACCATTTTTTAGAAGAAAATTACCATTGTCGTATTTTACATTTAGA
>JAFYZW010000115.1 GCA_017548545.1 Bacteroidales bacterium
GAAGCCATGTAGATGCCATCGAGCCACATCTGATGCGGATAGACGAGCTTGTGCCAATAGCCTCCGTCGCAGGTCTTGGGATGGTTCTGGAGCTGCTTGATGAGCTGCATCTCCATACATTTCTTGTACTTCGCCATCTTCCTTTCGGCAATCTCCTTGCCACCCACGAGACCAGGATTCTCCTTAATCAGATTATAGACCTCACATACCACCCAACCGCCACGAATCAGGTCGAGGTTATAGGTCTCCATGGCACGCTTCTGGATCGTTCCATCCTCCATACAGAGTGTATCGCACCACTCTTCGGCATATTGGAAATAGCGAAGATCGCCCGTCTTTCGGTACAAATAAAGAAATGACGTGCCACCTACGCCCTGCGTATAGCCGAAGAATGGCACACGGCCATAATCGTAAAGGTAAAGTTTCGGAAATCGCTTGAGCTCGCTCTTGGCAAACTGGATGGCCATCTCCCTGGGGGTGTCGAAAAGGTTCACGGGGCCTTTGACCTTCTTCTTGGCATCAGCTGTGCTGACGAGGGTAAGGACAGTGAGGAGAAATAATAGGAGTCTTTTCATGTGTGGATGGTGTTTTATGGATTAATATAATAATGAATAGAAGCAGAAACGAAGAAAGGGATGGAAACAACACAGGTTTCCATTCCTTTCTATGGGGATTGGAGGCAATTATTCCTCCTTGAGGTTCAAGGCAATCTGGAGTTCATCGAGCTGAGCCTGGTCGATGGCACAAGGCGCATCGATCATCACGTCGCGACCCTGATTGTTCTTGGGGAATGCGATGGTGTCGCGGATAGAATCTATCTCGGCGAACATCGAAACGACACGATCCAAACCGAAGGCGAGACCAGCGTGAGGAGGTGCACCATATTTGAACGCGTTGATCAAGCAACCGAATTGCTCCATGGCCTTCTCCTCGGTAAAGCCAAGGAGTTCGAACATCTTGGCTTGCAACTGCGAGTCGTGGATACGCACCGAACCACCTCCGAGCTCCACGCCATTCATGACGCAGTCGTAAGCCCATGAACGAACCTTGCCCTGATCGGTGTCGAGCAACGGAACGTCGTCGGGATTGGGGCTGGTGAACGGGTGATGGGTGGCGTAGTAGCGCTGAGTCTCCTCATCCCACTCGAAAAGGGGGAAGTCGATGACCCAGAGGGGGACATAGACCGAAGGATTGCGGAAGCCGAGACGCTGGCCCATCTCAAGACGAAGGGCACAGAGCTGCTTCTGCGTACGACGCATCTCGCCGCAAAGGATGAGCATCAGATCGCCCGGCTCTGCCTCGAACTTGGCGCAAATGGCTTCGATGACCTCGGGAGCATAGAACTTGTCGATGCTCGACTTGATAGTGCCATCGTCGTTCTTGCGCACCCAGATAAGTCCCTTGGCTCCAATCTGCGAACGCTTCACGAAATCGGTGAGCCCATCGATCTGCTTGCGTGTATAGTTGGCACAACCCTTGGCATTGATACCTGCCACGTAGGGCACGGAATCGAATACCGAGAACTGACCTTCGGGGAAGACGCTCTGTCCTACTCCACTGGTGTCGGCACCCTGCACATAGGCACGAAGAGGAGACATGTTCTTAAGCTCGACAAACTTCATGCCAAAGCGAAGGTCGGGCTTGTCGGAACCATAGTACTTCATGGCATCCTCCCAAGTCATGCGTGGGAACTTGTCGAACTCGATGCCCTTGAGCTCCTTGAAGAGGTGCTTCATCATTCCCTCGAACATTTCGATGACATCATCCTGCTCGACAAACGACATCTCGCAGTCGATCTGTGTGAACTCGGGCTGACGATCGGCACGAAGGTCCTCGTCGCGGAAACACTTGACGATCTGGAAATAACGGTCGAAACCAGCCACCATGAGAAGCTGCTTGAACTGCTGAGGAGACTGCGGCAGAGCGTAGAACTGTCCGGGGTTCATGCGAGAGGGAACCACGAAGTCGCGTGCGCCCTCAGGCGTAGATTTGATGAGCATCGGAGTTTCCACCTCCAGGAAGTTCTGGGCATCGAGATAACGGCGCACCTCAAAGGCCAGCTTGTGACGAAGCTCCAGATTCTTGCGAACCATGGGACGACGCAGATCGAGATAACGATACTGCATACGCAGGTCATCACCACCATCGGTCTTGTCCTCGATGGTAAATGGAGGAACCTCAGAAGCCGAAATCACGTTCAACTCCTTGGCCACGATCTCGATATCACCAGTCGGTATATTCTTGTTCTTGCTTTCACGTTCACGTACAATGCCGATCACTTGGATAACATACTCACGTCCCAGGTGTGTGGCTTTGTCACAAAGAGCAGCATCGGCCTCACTCTCGTCGAAAACGAGCTGAGTGATGCCATAACGATCACGTATATCAACGAATGTGAGGCCGCCCATCTTACGGACGCGCTGCACCCATCCTGCCAGGGTAACCTCCTGGCCAACATTGGCGAGACGAAGCTCGCCACAGGTTTGTTTACGATACATATTGTTAAGGGTTAAGAAGGGTTCGAACCCTTTCGATTGATAATCAATCGAAAGTAACGTTTTGCATATTTCCCGACTTGCGGAATTCCTTGTGGAAATCGAAGCAGTGGTCGAGCGACATGGGAGTGTGTCCTCCATCCTTAAGTGCCAACTTAAGATACTCACGAAGGAGAGGGCGATAGGTTGGATGTGCACAATTCTCGATGATGGCCTCGGCCCGCTGGCGGGGAGACTTGCCACGCAGGTCGGCCACGCCTTGGTCTGTGATGACCACCATCACGGAATGTTCTGAACTATCGACATGAGTGACGTATGGCACGATAGCCGAAATGGTGCCCTTCTTGGCGATGGATGGACAGATGAAGATGGACGTGTAGGCATTGCGTGCAAAGTCGGCCGAACCGCCAATACCGTTCATCATCTTTGTGCCCAGTACATGGGTAGAATTGACGTTACCCAAGATATCCACTTCCAGTGCGGTGTTGATGGTGATGACTCCAAGTCGTCGCACGATCTCAGGATGATTCGACAACTCGTAGGGTCGCAGGATAATGTGTTCCTTGTAGAAGTCGATGTTATCCATCACCTTCTCATAATAGGCATCACTCAAATAAAGCGAACCAGTGGAAGCAAAGGTGCAGCGTCCCATATCGATCAGTTCAACGCCCTTGTCCTGCAACACCTCGGTATAAAGCGTGAATGGAAGAATGTCGGTGGCATATTTCAAAGCCTCAAGCACTGCATTCGACACATTGCCTACGCCCGACTGGATGGGGAGGATGCCTGAGTGAAGATGGCCCGCACGAACTTCTTTTGACAAGAAGTCAACAACATTCTGGCCAAGCTGAGTGGTAATCTCGTCAAGAGGAGTAAAGGGAGGCACATTGTAGTGATAATGACAAGGCACAATGGCAACAATCTTCTTGGGATCGACCTTCAGGATAGGACTACCGATGCGGTCGGACGGCTTATAAATGGGGATGACATCACGTCGGGGAGGATCAGCCACCGTATAGATGTCGTGCATCCCTCGGATGCGATGGTCGTAGGCAGAATTAAGTTCGATGATGATCTTGTCGGCTGCACGAGCGTATGTATCGACACATCCAACGCCACCTGCCAGGGTTATCTCGCCCAGATCAGAAACCTCGACGGCTTCGATAAGGCACCAATCGACCTTGCCCAAGAAACCATAGCGAACATACTGTCCGACCACAGAGAGATGCATGTCGAGATAATTCACTTCACCGTTGTTGATCGCACGGCGCATCACTGGCGAACCATTGAAGGGCATTCGACGATCGACGGCATGTGCATTGGCCAAGGCATCGTCGAGCTTATCGCTCGTGATAGCTCCCGTAAATAGGCTTACCTTGAAGGGGCGACCAGCGGCATGTTCAGCCTCGGCTCTCTTGGCCAACGCCTCAGTGACAACACGGGGTGTTCCGGTCGAAGAGAAGCCGCTAAAACTGAGTGTATCGCCATCTTGAATGAGCGTAGCAGCCTCTTCAGGGGTCATTATAGTATAATTCATATCAATTTTCTTGCGTCTTTGAAAAATATTTTCTATCTTTGCGGCGCAAATTTACGGAATTTTGGCGAAACAGACAAATATTTTGTCGGAAATTCATCTTATCCAAGCTTTTTTGTTCCATTTTGGTCAACCTATAAAGCGAATGATATAAAAAAACAAGCTAACCTTCACAGGCTCGCTTGTTGTATTAACCTAAACCTTAACTATGATAAATTTTCGCTGCAAAGATAATGTCTTTTCGTCCAATTGCCAAATTTTTTGACAACAAAGTGTTATTTATAAACAATATTTAACAAAAAGTATGAAGAAACTATTCATAGAGACCTACGGATGTCAGATGAATGTAGCCGACAGCGAGGTTGTGGCTAGCATCATGCAGACTATCGGCTATGAGTTGTGCGAGGACATCGACGATGCTGACGCCGTCTTTATGAACACGTGTTCGGTGCGCGACAATGCCGAACAGAAAATCTATGGCCGACTGCAATTCTTCCAAAGCGTGAAGGCGAAGCGAGCCAAGAACCAAGAACCAAGAGCCAAGAGGCAAAAGCTCATCGTGGGAGTGTTGGGATGTATGGCTGAACGTGTACGTGACAGACTTTTCGAACATGGTGCCGATCTCGTTGCTGGTCCCGACTCATATCTGGATCTGCCTAATCTCGTCGCTGCTGCCGAAGCCGGCGAAAAGGCTGTCAATGTGGAGCTATCGACCACCGAGACATATAAGGATATCATTCCACGACGTGTAGGCAATAGCCGCATCAGCGGATTCATCTCGATCATGCGCGGCTGCAACAACTTCTGCTCCTACTGCATCGTTCCTTATACCCGCGGTCGAGAGCGTTCACGCGAGGTGGCCTCTATCCTCAACGAGCTACGTGACCTGCAGCAAAAAGGCTTCAAGGAAGTGACTCTGCTTGGGCAGAACGTCAACAGCTATCGTTATTGTGACGCCGAGAAGCAGCAGGGTATCGACTTCGCTGACCTGCTTGGCATTGTAGCAGATGCTGCATCCGACATGCGCATCCGTTTCTCGACAAGTAATCCCGAAGATATGAGCGACAAGATCCTCGAGACGATGGCTGCACACAAGAATATCTGCCATCACCTGCACCTGCCCGTCCAGTCGGGTTCGTCAGCTGTGCTAAAGAGGATGAATCGCAAGTATGATCGTCAATGGTACCTCGACCGCATTGCTGCCGCAAAGCGCATCATTCCCGACTGCGGACTATCGACCGATGTATTCTGCGGCTTCTGCGGCGAGACACTCGACGACCATGCCGAGACACTCAGTCTGATGCGCGAAGTGGGCTACGACTCGGCGTTCATGTTCAAGTACAGCGAGCGTCCCGGCACTTATGCTGCCCGCCACTATGCCGACGATGTTCCAGAGGAGGAGAAGATTCGTCGCCTCAACGAGATCATCGCCCTGCAGAACCAGCTCAGCCTCGAAAGCAATCGGCGTGACATCGGCAAGACCTTCGAAGTGCTTGTCGAGGGCTATTCGAAACGCAGTCGCGAACAGATGTGCGGCCGTTCGCAGCAGAACAAGATGATCGTATTCCCTAAAGGTAATGCCAAACCTGGCGACTTGGTAATGGTCAAGATTACTGACGCCTCCTCTGCCACATTGCTCGGGGAAATCGATGATCCTCAAATTCCCTAATCTTTGAAAAGATAAAAAAACAGACGCTACCTCGATTGAGATAGCGTCTTTCGTTTTTGCAGCAATGCTGATTACTTGCCAGCGAGCTTGTCGCGGAGGGCAGCCAGAGCATCGATGTCACCGAGAGTAGTCTTCTCGATAGTTGGCATCGGGGTGGCAGCCTTTTCAGCGGCAGCAGCCTTGGCAGCAGCACGCTTCTCGGCATTGGCCTTGCGCTGCTCAGCCTTCTGCTCATCCTCGTAGATGCGAGAGTGAGAGAGGATGATGCGACGGTTGTCCTTCTTGAACTCGATCACCTTGAAGTCAAGGGTCTCGCCAAGCTTAGGCTGTGAGCCATCCTGCTTCTGGAGGTGCTTAGGAGTAGCAAAGCCCTCGACACCCTCTTCGAGGCTGATCACGGCACCCTTGTCGATGAGTTCAGCGATGGTACCATTGTGGATCGAACCAACGGTGTACTTCTCCTCGATAGCATCCCAAGGATTCTCCTCAAGCTGCTTGTGACCGAGGCTGAGACGACGATTCTCCTTGTCGATCTCGAGCACGCGAACTGAGATAGGAGCGCCAATCTGAGTGAACTCCGAAGGATGCTTCACCTTCTTGGTCCAAGAGAGATCGCTGATATGGATCAGACCCTCAACGCCATCCTCCAACTCAACGAATACGCCGAAGTTGGTGAAGTTGCGAACCTTGGCCTCGTGGTCGGAACCAATAGGATACCTAACCTCGATGCTAGCCCATGGATCCTCCTTCAGCTGCTTCAGGCCGAGCGACATCTTGCGCTCCTCACGGCTGAGTGTCAGGATGACAGCCTCTACTTCGTCACCGACCTTAAGCAGGTCGTTGGCCGAACGAACGTGCTGGCTCCAGCTCATCTCAGAAACGTGGATCAGACCCTCAACGCCAGGAGCGATCTCAACGAATGCACCGTAGTCGGCCATAACGACAACCTTACCCTGCACCTTATCACCAACCTTGAGGTCGGGATCAAGAGCATCCCATGGATGTGCGGTAAGCTGCTTCAGACCGAGGGCAATACGCTTCTTCTCCTCATCGAAGTCGAGGATAACGACCTTGATCTTCTGGTCGAGCTGAACAACCTCCTTAGGATCGCTAACGCGGCCCCAGCTGAGGTCTGTGATGTGAATGAGACCGTCCACGCCACCGAGGTCAACGAATACACCGTAAGAGGTGATGTTCTTGACAGTACCCTCGATGATCTGGCCCTTCTGAAGCTGCGAGATGAGTTCCTTGCGCTTCTCTTCGAGCTCAGCCTCGATGAGCACCTTGTGGCTGACAACGACGTTGCGGTACTCCTGGTTGATCTTGACAACCTTGAATTCCATTGTCTTGTTGACGAATACGTCATAGTCACGGATTGGCTTAACGTCAATCTGTGAACCTGGGAGGAAGGCCTCGATGCCAAAGACATCGACGATCATACCGCCCTTAGTGCGGCACTTCACGAAGCCAGTGACAACTTCCTGCTTCTCAAGAGCCTCATTGACACGGGCCCAAGATGTTGTGGCGCGAGCCTTCTTGTGTGAGAGCACGAGCTGACCAGCACGATTCTCGGGAGAATCGATGTAAACCTCCACTTCATCACCTTCCTTCAGGTCGGGATTGTAGCGGAACTCAGATGCTGGGATTACGCCCTCGCTCTTGTAGCCAACGTTTACGATAACCTCACGCTTGTTGATAGCGGTTACAGTACCTTTGACTACTTCGTTAGCATTGATGCTGCTGAGCGTCTTGTCATACTCAGCGGCCTGCTCTTCCTTACTTGCCGAGGTAAGGGTCTCGCCGTTCTCGTAAGCTTCCCAATCGAAGTCTTCGATAGCGGTGTTCTTTAAATTGTTAGACATATAAAAAATTACGTTAGGCCTGCCCTTTAGTGGGCAAAAGCGGCGCAAAGATACAAAATATTTGTTAAACAAATAACAATTAACAAATAACAATTATCAATTATATCAAAAAAGAAGGCCGAAGTGGCTCGTTTGTCACTTCGGTCTTCCATTTTAGAGGCTATCTCTTTCCACAAATGGCAAAGAGACTCAATGATTTACTCGAATATCATGTGGCAACCATCGACAGTGAAGTGGAAGTAGAAGTCCGCCACATCAATAGGACTGATGCCGATGTAATCCTGATAGTAGGTATTGCCATCGTTGCCCAACATGACACACTTGACGTCGGCTGTGCCGTCGCCCACATTGGTTACCGAAACGGTCACCAAAGCCTCGTCCATGGCAGCAAGCCAAGCGCCCCAATCGGCCTGACCGCCACTTGGGATACATGCACCATAGCTGTCGCCCCAACCGTAATTGTCGGCACGTACAACGGCATACTCTGTGGCATCGAGCCTGGTGAGAACAACAACGAAGTTATTCCAGTTGTTAGCACCACTGGTGAAGTTCCTTAAGCGTGTCGAATAGGTGCGACCTGCAGGCACGTTGATGTACTCGGAATGAGCGCCCCACCAACCAGTGGAGTTGTCTTCCTCACCCAGTACGTTGTCGAATTCGATATGGCTGCCATCGACGGTGAAGTGGAAGTAGAAGTCCTGTGGATCAACACCACCAATACCAATGTAGTCCTGATAGTAGGTGTTGCCATCAGTACCCAGCATGACAGCCTTTACATCGGCTGTACCATCACCATTATTGGTAACATACGTGGTCACCTTGGCACCATCCATAGCTGCGAGCCATGCACCCCAGTCAGCCTGTCCGCCGCTGGTCGTGCAGCTTGCATAGCCATCACCCCATCCATAGTTGTCGGCACGCACCACGGCATACTCGGTGGCATCGGCCTTGGTAAGAACAACGACGAAGTTGTTCCAGTTGCTGACGCCGTTCGAGAAGTTGGTGAAATTCGTAACGAAGGTCTCATAAGGAGCGACCTTGACGTACTCGGAGTGAGCGCCCCACCAACCGGTGGAGTTGTCGGTGGCACCAATGCTGGTGTACATCTTATCAACAACCTCGAAGTTAGCATGTGCGATGATAGGTTGAGCACAGTTCTCGCCCTTATACGTCTTGTTATAAACAGCTATAAGCGTCTTGGTGCCCAGCGTCTCCACATCGGGAATAGCCTCGAACTGCAAATCCTCAGACGGCACAATCTTTGATACAGCCTGCTCAAACTCAACGGTAGCGGTGACATTGGCCACGATGTCGGCAAGTTCGGTACCTTGGAGCACCTTGCGAGGCAGACCATTCAAGGTCATCGACAATGGCTGCTTGTCCTCAGCCGAGGTGAAGCCTCCGATGGGTTCAATGTTCGACTGAAGCCAGTTGATGTAGGAACCTTCGGGAACGAGGAACGCACGAATAGTGGTATTCGACTCGTCGGCATTCAGATTAGGCAGTGCCGACTTGGCGGTATAGGTCTTGGTAACGGTACCGTTGGTCATCTTCACCATGAACGAGTTGGGGTTCGAGCGATCGATAGTAAGAGTGACACGTCCGCCAAGTTTGTCAACGCCAGCATCAGTGTCGGTGTTGAAGGTGAGGTTACTCTCCACGCAGCTGCGGTCGATGTAGTCGCCCCACTCGGAGTTACCACTGGGTTGGTTATCATATCGGATTGCTCCATACTCCTTGTAGTTGCCAGCACCACGCGGCTCATCATTGGTGAGGATGAGTGCGTAGTTCTTATAGGTGTTGGAGGCATTGGGGTTGATGTTCAAGTTGAACACTGCATTCCATGTCTCGCCATCGGGAATCTGATAATACTTCGAGAACACTGCCCACCATCCTGTAGAGAAGTCGGTGGCTCCGATGGTATAAACATCTTCCTCCATGCCTTCGAGTTCTTCCTCGGGTTCGTTGGACTTGGAGTTGGCTATTGAGTCAACCTTCTCGGCAATCCAGTCGGGGGATTCCAGATTGTAGAGGTCACCACCTTCACAGCCTGTCAGTGTCAGACCGAGGGTTGCTGCGCCAAAGAGGGATGCAAATATATTTAGATTTCTCATATTCTTAATTGAATTAAGTGTGAGTGAATTATCAAATTTGTTTACAGGTCAACAACCGGATGAACCGTCCAACCCTTGCTTGAGAAGTAAGATGCGTTCGAAGTGCTGCTATTGGCCGAGTTACCCACAAGGTTAGGATTGTCATTGAGCGTGCCCTGATAGATGGGCAGGTACTCGTGACCATCAACGAATGTATCGTACGAACTCTTGGAGCATCCATCATAACCAACGGGATCCTTGGGAGAATAGCTGTAAGTACCATTCTCGTAATCGGCCTTGGTCCAGAAATTGACAGCGGCATGCTGCTTGAGCTGTGCAAGACGTCCGGCATCGTAGAAGAAGCCCCAACGGATAAGGTCAAGACCACGTCCGTATTCGCAACCGAACTCCTTCGGGCGCTCCACGTTGGCAATCTGCTCGAAGAGCTTGTCCTTCGAACTGAAGTTGGCAAGGCTTAGACCTGCCAAACCAGCGCGGTTACGCACCTCGTTGATCCAATCGATGGCCTGCTGTGTAGGGCCATTGACCTCGTTCTCACATTCGGCAGCACGGAGCAGCACGTCAGCATAACGCATCATGCGGAGGTTGATACCATCGTGCAGACCAGTAACCACCTTGTCGTAAAGTCCTGTGCGCATGTTGGTCCACTTAGCAATCGGAAGACCACCAAAGTTGTTGTTGGTCACAACCCATGCATCGGCACTCAAGGGCAGAGTATAGCAGACATTACCATATTCGAAGCCCTCCCAGTCGTTCTCATAGGTACCGATGGTCCAGTAGAGACGTGGGTCAAGACTGCCGTTGGTGGTGCGTTCTGACTTGAAGAGGTTGTAGAGCCAAGGAGTAGCCGAAAGGTCAGCCCATCCGCCGAAGTCGCCGGGGCCATAGTTACTCTCGATGGCCGAGCCCTGGGTGGCGTTGGCACTGGTGTTGACAGGGGTCCACTCATCGTCGGTGCCCTGTGTGCCATAGTCGAGGAACTGAACCTCAAAGAGGCTCTCCTCGTTGTTCTCGAAGGCGGCACCCTCGCGGAAGTTGTCACCATAGTTGGCTACCAGCTTATAGCTGCCGTAGCGCTTGTTGATGATGTCCTTGAGCACGGCAAGAGCCTCGCTGTACTTGTGACGCTGCATCAGCACACGTGCATAATAGCCGGCAGCGGCACCACAAGTAGCACGTCCCTTGGCCCATTCGCCACCTGCATCACGCGATGGCAGGAGACTCATGGCCTGTGAGAAGTCGGCCTCCACCTGATCGAGCACACGGTCATACTGCGCGAAGTTGTCGGCATCGCCCTCAGCTCGGTTGGCTGCATAGAGGCCATCCAGCGTAGAATAAGCTTCGAAGTCGGTAATCAGAGCAGGGTTCTGATAGTAATTTGCCAGATTGAAGTAAGCAAGGCCACGGAGGAAGAGCACCTGGCCCTTGATGTGCTTGTATTGGTCGGAGAGAGCATTGTCGTCTTCGCCACAACGCGAAAGAACATAGTTTGTAACGGTGATGGTATAATACCAGTCGCGCCATGACCACTGTCCGATTTCGTCGGTGATAGGCTCGTTGAGGTCGTCGAAAGGCAGGTACCATACCTGCGAAGAGTTCCATACCTCGTCACCACGACAAACGTCAATGGTGTAACCTACACGGGCATAGGTGCCTTCCATACGGATGTGGTTGTAAGCAGCTATCACGGCTTCCTCCAGATCGGCAGCAGTGTTGCCCCAGGTAGCGGTAGTCTGCTGGTTGGGATTGACCAGATCCAGCTTGTCGTCGCATGAGGTCATCATACCGAGACCCAACAAGAGTGCAAAGGATATTCTATATAGTTTCATATTCTTCATTGTTTCAAAGTTTCGTCATGTTCACACTTTAGAATGAGAAGAGGACACCGGCCATGAAGGTACGTGGCGTTGGGAACGAACAGAAGTTGTAGCCTGGGGTAAAGGTACCGCCGGCATAGTCCACGTTATAGCCATGATAGCCTGTGAAGGTGTAGAGGTTCTGTGCGGAACCATAGACGCGAACGCCGGTGACATATCCGCCGAACCACTTGTCGGGCAGGTTGACACCAAGTTCAACATTGGCAATCTTCCAATAGGCTGCGTTCTGGATCTTACGATCGCTGAAGAGGTCGTTCCAAGCCAGTGAGGCGCTGTTCGAAAGGTAGGTACGAGGCACGTCCGATACGTAGGTCGAGCCTTCCCAGCGGTTGGCATCAAGCATACCGACTTCCTTGTTCCAATAACCATAGCAGGAATTCAAGCTATTGAAGATGTTGTCGCTTACATGATAGTCTAGGGCTCCGAAAGTTGAGATGCTGAGGTCGAAACGCTTGTACTCAAGATGAGCGCTCAAGCCGAAGTTGATCTTTGGCAGACCGCTGCCCAGCACTGTCTGGTCGTCACCATTGATGATGCCGTCGCCATTCATGTCCTTGTAGAGGCAGTCACCCACATTGGCGCCATCCTGACGGGCCACGGCGTTGTGGGCATTAAGTTCCTCCTGGGTGCGGGCAATGCCCTCATAAACCCAGCCATAGAACTGGCCAATCTCCTCACCCACATAGGTGGCGTAAGAACCGGTGATGTAGGAATCGGTACCGAAGCCAAGCGAAGTCACCTTGTTCTTCAGGGTACTCAGGTTGGCGCTGATATCATACTTCAAAGGATGGTCGTGGTTGCGATAGGTCAGCGAGAACTCGAGACCGCTGTTCTCCATCGATGCAGCATTCATCGTCACGCTTGTGTTGGCAAAACCTCCACTGGCAGGAACAGGAACGGAATAGAGAAGGTCTTCACTGACGTTCTTGTACCACTCAGCAGTGAATTCAATGCGGTTGTTGAACATGGCGATGTCAATACCGGCATTCGAGGTCTTCTTTTTCTCCCAAGCGATATTCTCGTTTACGAAAGTCGAAAGAGCTGAACCCAGCACAGGATTGTTGCCGAAGCTGTAGGTCATGTTCTTGCGACGCATGGTTGCCTGGAACTGGTACTCACCGATATTCTCGTTACCGAGCACACCGTAGCTGCCACGCAACTTCAGGAGGTTGATAACGCTCTTGCTCACCTTGAACCATGGCTCTCGGTCGATACGCCAGCCGGCAGATACTGAGGGGAAGGTACCCCAGCGGATGTCCTTCGTAAGACGGGAGCTGCCGTCACGACGAACGATGGCCGAAATCAAGTAACGTCCGTCGAAGTCGTAGTTCAAACGGGCAATGTAGGATGCAAGGGCATGCTTGTATTCGTACGACTCTGCGTCTCGGGTGCTGGCATTCTGGATCTGCAGGAAGTAAGGCTCTGCCAGATTAACGCCCCAAGCAGTCAGAGTGTTGGTGTTCTCCTCTTCATAAGTCTGGCCCACAAGGAGGTTGATGTGGTTACGTCCGATGGTGCCATCATAGGTCAGGGTATTCTCTATCAGCGCGTCCGAATAAGTACGGCTGCCCTTCGTCAGTTTCTCGTTGCTCTTGTCGAGATAAACGCGGTTGCTCTGAATCCAGGCTGAAACCCATGTCTTGTCCTGAGCATGTGTCTTGCTGTACGAGAGATTGATCTTATAGTTTAACTTGTGGTTCTTGCTCTTTATGCTGAACATCTCAAGGAGGTCAACATCAGCCGAGCCAGTGCCAACAATTCGATCGACAATCGTATTGCGGGTCAAAAGGTTGTTGACCAGCAAGGGGTTCGATGCAGAGATATCGCCATGCACAGTGTCATAATAAACACCGTAGCCGTAGGCATCGTAGTTGAAGCTGCTGGCCGAACCCACCTTATCGTCAAGTACCCAGGTCGATTCGTCGTAAGCCTTGATGGTGGGTTGCATCAGCAAGGTTCCGCGCAATACGTTGGTCACATCGCCATAGAGGCCCTGCACATATTCAGAAGCATTCGACAGGCCCATGCCATCCTGGCTTGAGTGCGAATAGGTGAGACTTGTTTGGAACTTGATGAACTTCGTGTTCATCACATTGTTCACACGGGCAGTATAACGCTCGTAGTTGGGGCCAGCGCCTTCGAGGGTGCCCTTCTGGTTGAAGTAGTCTAGAGCCACATTATAGGTATTGGTTGCACCGCCACCGCTGAGATTTACGTTGTGGTTCTGACGGATACCAGTCTTGAATACCTCTTCGAACCAATCGGTATTGGTGGCATCGCGGAACTTGTAGCTGCCATCACCTTGCATGCTGTAGCCACCTGGCAGTGGAGTGCCCGAGTTGGCGGCAGCCTGACCTAGATAATTGCTATACTGATCGGCATCCATCACGTCATAGACACCTTTGCTGATGAGATCGACACCAAAGTAGCCCTTGTAATCGACCTTCAATGGCTGGTCCTTCTTGCCACCTTTGGTCGTGATAATCACCACGCCATTGGCTGCACGCGAACCGTAGATGGCACCTGCAGCTGCGTCCTTGAGCACTTGGATACTCTCGATGTCGTTGGGCGAGAAGTCGCGGATTGTCGTACCCACGGGCACACCATCGACCACATAGAGTGGAGCCGTGCTGCCGAACGAACCGATACCACGGATACGCACCGATGGATCAGCGCCAGGCTGGCCA
>JAFYZW010000116.1 GCA_017548545.1 Bacteroidales bacterium
AGGTCGGCAATCTTCACGTTCTTGCCCTCCAGCAGCAGTTCCTTGATGCAGCCCACCATGTCGGTCAGCATCCCCTTGATGGCTCCCTTCGAGTAAGGTGTGTTGTGGTTTGACATGTGTTCGGCCAGCGCATCCAGGTCGATGGTCTCCTCGATGACGGGGTAGGCGAAGAACTTGCCGTAAGCCGCCGACTTCGAGTTCTTGTTCTGTTTCAATACATACAAAATCATAGCAATTTACTATTTGACAATTTACAATTTACGATTTGGCTGCGCGCTTGCCTCGTCGTCTCAGAGTGTTTCTCTGATGATGCAAAGTTACCACATTCCCAACCCCCGATTTCCGTTTCCTTCCGTTTCCTCCACGTTCTTCCCACTGTTTCCCGATATTCCCGTTTTTACATGGTAACACAAAACAATAACACCCCGAAGTAATAACAAACTTCGGGGTGTTATCAGTCGTTTGCCTCTGCTCTCAGGCAGAAAAAACTGCAATTAATATCCCAGCATAGCGGCTGGTGTTATTCCTAAAGTGACACAGAGCAGACGGGCGATTTTCAGTGTAGGCTCAGCCCTGCCGGAAATATAGTCGCTTATGCGCGAAGGACTAACCCCAATCTCTGTAGCCAACTGCTTCTGACTCATATTCTTCTCGTCCAGTGATAGTTGTATCAACTGGGCAACAGTGGGTTTGCCTATGGGATAGTGTTCCTTCTCATAGTCAATGACGACATCCGACATCATTGTCAACTCCACTGCATTGCGATCATTGGCAGGTGTGTTGTCATTAACCATCGGCAGCAGTTCCTCGATCCGTGCCAATGCGAATTCATATTGCTCTTTCGTAATCTTTGCCATATTCGTACCTCCTTATATTATATCGTTGAAACGTCTATCTTATCATATTCACTGTGAGTACCCACAAATCGGATGAAGATATGCCCGATTGTGAACTTTACAACCACCACAAGTCGATATTTGTTGCCCCTGATGTCGAAGACATAATGTTGGTTACCAACGTAGTCTGTTGTGGGGAAGTCAGCCTTTATATCCGACAGGTTCTTCCACTCTGCCTTTTCTGCGATGTCATACCATCGTTCAAGTGCAGCCTGAGCATCTCCATGTCCTTCCGAACTGTAGAACTCAACTAATCGTCTGTGTGATACTATTCTCATTTCGGCTGCAAAGTTACATAATAATTTTGAATTTCAAAAGAAAATGGAAAAATATTTTTGATTTTCAGAATATTTTCATATTCTTTTCACTTTCATCTTTTACTCCCCCATGTCGATATAGGAAAGAATTGCACCGCGAAGTATGATGTGTTGCTTCGGGGTGCGCTATAGTTTATTCGTATCGAACAGCCTAATTACGGCTTAAAAATCACTTCTGTTATCAAAGTCCTTGTTCCGCATTGGCGCTCTCTTTCGAACTCGCTGAGAGCCTCCGCAGCATTTGTATCTGGGCAATCTTCTGCTCCCGCGAGTAGGGATGCAATGACATTTGTCGTACCGCCCGCTGTGCAGCCATGCTGTTCTCGCGGTGAAAATCGTTGATATACAAGCCTTCCGCTGATAAACTGTTGCGCTGTGCGCGACAATTCTCATGCTCGACAGAACAAACGAGTATGCTCTGTTCTCGCTTACTCGAATTGTTCTGCATAACTATCCAGTTTTAGCAGACCTTTAGGCGTGAAGCCCTCGGCAATAATGGCACGGACAGAAGCCCAAAAATCTGCATTGTTCATCATTTTGAATGTCTTTTGATTATAAACTCGGTGCAAGTCTCGTGCAAACCGAACGCAATCAAATTAGTTTGAATTGCTGAGGTGCCGCCGAGATTCGCAGTCTTTTCGGCTGCAAAGATACAACTTTTTTGCGAAAAACCGATATTTCTATCACCTTTTATATAATGTTAGGCGAAATGAGGCACGATTGAATCAGAAACTGGGTTCGATTTCGCCACGTTGGTAGTCGGCCCAGCCGTCATCGTCGTGGACGTAAAAGCCTTGGATGTGGAGGGTGGTTTCGTCGGCATAGCCGAAGGTCAGGCAAGTGGAATAGGCCATGTAGTTTTGATTCTCGCCGTCGTATTTGGCTATCAGTTGCAGGTAGTTGCTCTTCTCCCCGCCGTAGGGTGCCCAGTAACTCAGTGACCACGTGCCAGTGAACGTGCCGCTCAGTTCCAAGGTTTCCCAGTCGGTATAGCGTTGTTCGCCGTCGATGGTGACAAGCTTGCGTGTCTGCCACTTGCGTGTTCCCGTGAAAGTGCCGTCATCCTTGAATGTCAATTGCTCAAAGAACCGCTGGCTTGCACCTACTTTCTCGTAGTGCCATGTGCCTACGATGAATGGCGTGTATTGCGCCCGCAGTTGCTCCGTCTTTTCGTGAGCTTCCGGGTCTGCCCATTGTGGCTCGTCGCTGCCGCAAGAGGCGAGGGAGAAAGCGGCAAGCATCACAAAAGCGAATCTCCAAATCTTCATTGTTTTCATTTTCGTTACAATTTTGATGCTAATGTTTTTACTTGATTAAACGACGAAAGCAGGAAATCTTGCACCGTCGGGCGTTAAATGTGTTTAAATGGGGCGGCGTCGGCGCATGGCCGACGACTGCCCATCCAAACGAGAGAGATTTATCATTTAGCAGAGTCCTTTGGCCTTTCCTGATTAAGCATAAACCGCTTTTTGTGGCGATCTCTTGTGGCAGCAAAGATGAGGAAACTATCCGTGTGGCTGATGCTGGTACGTGGAAGTTCCCAAACCTGCCAGGCGTCTATTTCCTTGAACAGCCTGCTGAGGTGGTCATGGTAGCGGTCGGGATAGACCATCGTATAGACATACCAAAGCTTTCCGCGACTGACATACTTGGAATAGAAACTATAGCCATCCATATAACTGTCGTTCTCGTATTGTGGGCCGGAGAGAATGAAATAGTCCTTGCCAAGCGTCCGCTTTGTAGCATGCAACATCTGTGCGAGGGTGTCCATGCCTGCCTTTGGTGAAAGGTCATAATTACGGGTGGCATAACATTCGAGAATGACGTTTGCCCAACAATCGCCATAACTGAAACGGGCATAACCTACATTATTATCGAGCGAATCGGGCTGCTCGATGAAAAACGACGGGTATCTGACGGTAAATCCGAAATCCGGGTCTTGGTAGGTTAGCATCGTGCTCTCATTGAGCTTTCGGGCGAAGAGTTCTTCATCTGTCCTCTCGTTGCCGAAAGAACAGATGAAGTCTATACTTGCCATTAGCACGATTATTGCAATGATAATGTAGGTGGCTTTTCGCATATAGTTCAGAGTCGCTTCATTTCCTTTTCATCTGCCGTCTTGCCCTTATAGCGGCTCTTCTTCGGGTTGAATGTGTAAGAGACGGTGAGC
This sequence comes from Bacteroidales bacterium, assembly GCA_017548545.1. Taxonomy (GTDB): domain Bacteria; phylum Bacteroidota; class Bacteroidia; order Bacteroidales; family UBA3663; genus Liminaster. Next base: position 3,384 of record JAFYZW010000116.1, read on the forward strand.
ATCACGCGACGGGTGTCGGCATCAGAGTCTTTGTAGAGATGCACGTCCTTGACATTCATCCACCAGCTTTGGTTGCGAGTGTGGAAGATGTCGTTGGCTGCAAGGGCTATCTGCAAGCGTTTCTGCATGAAGTAGCGACGCACGGAAAGGTCGATGCCCCACTGCGAGCGCATTTCGTTAGTCATCGTGTGGCCGCGTGTGGAGCCTGTCACGTCGAAGGTCATCATCCAGTTCTTAGACGGAGTGAAAATGTTCTTCAGCATGTAGCGGAAGATGGGCTTGTTGTACTTCTCGCCGTAGAGCGTGAGCCATTGCTGGTCGAATCCGACGGTGAAGTTGGGCTTCCAGAATTTCACTACGGGGGCGTATGACAA
>JAFYZW010000117.1 GCA_017548545.1 Bacteroidales bacterium
CCCTACAAGGGCCAGGTTTTGAACCAGATCGCTGCCAAATTCCTCGATGCTACTGCTGATATCGTTCCCAACTGGAAGTTGGCAACACCCGACCCGATGGTTACCGTGGGCCTCAAATGCGAAGGCTTCCGTGTTGAGATGATCATCCGTGGTTATCTTACCGGTTCGGCATGGCGCGAATACAAAAAGGGCTGCCGTGAGCTGTGCGGTGTGAAGCTTCCTGAGGGAATGCGCGAGAACGAGCGTTTCCCCGAACCCATCATCACCCCTACTACCAAGGCCGATGAGGGACATGACCTCAACATCTCTAAAGAAGAAATCATTGCACAGGGTCTGGTCAGCAAGGAAGATTATGAACTCGTCGAGCAATACACACGTGCCCTCTTCAAGCGTGGCACCGAGATTGCTGCGGCCAAGGGTCTGATACTCGTCGATACCAAATATGAGTTCGGCAAGAAGGACGGTAAGGTCTATCTCATCGACGAAATACACACTCCCGACTCCAGCCGTTATTTCTATGCCGAGGGTTATGAGGAGAAGTTCGAGAAAGGCTTGCCTCAAAAGCAGCTTTCGAAGGAGTTCGTACGCCAGTGGCTCATCGACCACAACTTCATGAACGAACCCGGACAGGTGATGCCCGAGATTACCGACGAGTATGCACGTTCGGTGAGCGATCGCTACATTGAACTCTACGAGCATATCGTTGGTGAGAAGTTTATCCCCGCAGCCGACAATGGCGATATCGCAGCACGTATCGAACAGAACGTGAGCAACTATCTGGCCACCCTCTGACTTGAATGAACGTCACAATAGATTATCCCTTTTGGCTGGTGTTCATGGCTACCATCTTTGTGGTGGCCTGGCTCATCCAACTTATCCTGAACCTGATCGTTTGGCAAGGGTTACGTCGACAAGCTTGTCGCCAGGCAAAGGCTCCCGTTTATGCGGGCGGCGAACTGCCTGGCGTCAGTGTGTTGGTTTATAGCCACAACCAGGCTGAAGCTTTGGCACGAAATCTTCCTGTGCTGCTAAGCCAGAATTATCCCAAGTACGAGGTTATCGTGCTTGACGACAATTCATGCGACGATACGCAAGACGTACTCTCTATGATGGACCAGCGTTCCGACATCCTGATGCATACCAAGATTGACGAGAAGACGCGAGCCATGAGCCACCGCAAGCTTGCCGTATTGCTTGGCACGAAATCTTCACACTATGACATCATCCTAACGACACATGCCGAGTGTTTGCCTGCATCAGCCGAGTGGATCAGTGGATTAGCAAGCCATTTTGCCAACCCAGGCATCGAAGTCGTTCTGGGTCCTGTTGTCTATGAGCGTCACACGAGTTTCTTGTCTCGTTTTTGTCAGTTCGATCTCTTTCAGCGCTTGCTGCTGATGTTCGGCATCACTCTTTCGATGAAGGCGTATGCAGGTTGGGGGCAGAACCTGGCATTCCGCAAGCAGACGTTCTATGCCAATCGCAGTCAGGGTTTCCAACGACATCTCAAGATGCAGCCTGGCGAAGACGATCTCTTCGTGGCAGATGTGGCTCGCAATGGCAACGTGGCTGTCGATTGTCGGCCCGATACAGTCATGAACGACCTTTCACGACCTCTTTTCATCAACTGGTCCATCGACCGTTTGAACCGAGGTTTCACCTCCCGCCTCTATCCATGGGTGCCTGCCGTGGTGAAGTTAGTCGAATACTTCACCCGATATGCCACAGTTATCCCCGGCCTCATCCTGATAGTTTACGCCATCATTCGGATCTTTAGCGGCTCAGGCACGCATCAGCATGCATGGACTACACTCTGCGCAGTGCTTGCTATGCTTCTGATTCGCCTGGCACTTATTGTCTATACCCACATCAGTTCGGCAAAGGTGTTGAAGCAGCATCCGATGGTTGGACTGCCTATCCTCTGTGACCTTTATACCCCATTTGTGGACCTTTGGTTCCGTTGCAAAGCCCTGATTTACCACAAGCGTTTTGGAGTCGGCAAGGTAGGTCTATATTAGTCGTTTCTTATATATTGATGCCGTAGTTCTGCTTTATCTCGCTCATGACGAAGGTACTTTCGATAGCGCCGACCGAGTCGATGTCGCCGAGTTTATTAAGCACGAACTCCTGGTACTGTTTCATGTCTCGCGCGCGAACTTTTAATAAATAATCGTAGGCGCCACTCGTGTTATAGCACTCGGTCACTTCAGGGATGCGCTGGATGCGACGAGTGAAGGCATCGGCAATCTCGTGGTTAATCTGCTTCAGCTTCACTTTGCAGAATACCAGCAGCCCCTGCCCCAGTTTCTCGGGGTCGAGCACAGCTACGTATTTCTTGATGTAACCCTGTTTTTCGTGTCTTTTTTGCCGTTCAAAGACGGGTGTAGGAGTAAGATTTACGGCATCAGCAAGCTCTTTTGTGGTCAATTTCGCATTTTTTTGAAGCGTTTTGAGTATCAGCAAGTCGGTTTTGTCTAATGTCTCGGTCATAAATTTGGAATTTTATTCTGTTTAGAGTATTTCGGGGAGTTCGTTTTAGAAAAGTATTCTTTCGATGGCGCAAATATAGTGATAAATTCTAATTTTTGCAAGAAATTTGGAGAATTTGTTCAATCGCCGTACCTTTGCACCCGTAAAATAA
>JAFYZW010000118.1 GCA_017548545.1 Bacteroidales bacterium
AGCACCTCACCGTATGAGTTGTCAAGAATCTCTTCAGGCGAGGCCAGACCGATGCTGATCTGCGTGAAGTTGGTCTTCTTGCTGTTATTTTCTTTTCTAAAAGCCATAAATTATTTGACTATTATGAATTATTCAATCTTGATGCTTAAGCAGAGACCCTTGAGCTCGTGGAGGAGCACGTTGAGAGACTCTGGGAGACCTGGCGTAGGCATATTGTCACCCTTGACGATAGCTTCGTAGGTCTTGCTGCGACCTGTGACATCGTCTGACTTAACGGTGAGAATCTCCTGGAGTGTATGTGCGGCGCCGAATGCTTCGAGCGCCCAAACTTCCATCTCGCCGAAACGCTGGCCACCGAACTGTGCCTTACCACCAAGAGGCTGCTGGGTGATGAGTGAGTATGGGCCAATGGAACGTGCATGCATCTTATCCTCGACCATGTGACCAAGCTTCAGCATGTAGGTAACACCTACGGTAGCCATCTGATCGAATGGCTCACCGGTGCCGCCATCATAGAGCTGCGTCTTACCATAACGCGGGAGACCGGCCTTGTCGGTCCAAGCGTTGAGTTCGTCGAGACTTGCACCATCGAAGATCGGAGTAGCGAAATGCTCGCCGAGCTGATAACCAGCCCAACCGAGAACTGCCTCGAAGATCTGGCCAAGGTTCATACGTGAAGGTACGCCAAGCGGGTTGAGAACAATATCGACCGGACGACCATCTTCGGTAAACGGCATATCCTCGTCGCGCACAACCTTCGATACAATACCCTTGTTGCCATGACGACCTGCCATCTTATCACCCACGCCGATCTTACGCTTCTTGGCGATATAGACCTTTGCGAGCTTGATGATGCCTGTGGGCAACTCGTCGCCGATACTCATGTCGAACTTGCGGCGCGACAACTTGGAGCTGATGTCCTTGCTCTTGCGGAGGTAATTCATCACGGTAGCCTTGATGAGCTCGTTGGTGTGCTCATCATTGGTCCAGCCCTGAAGGGTTACCGAACGATAGTCGATGGCATTGAGTGCCTCGGCTGTGAAGAGCAGTCCCTTGGCAATGACATCGATGTTCATAAAGTCCTTGACACCCTGCGACTCCTTGCCGTCGGTCAGCTTAAGAAGCTTCTCGACAAGCAGCTTAAGTAGAGCATCCTGCTGGTCCTGATACTCTTGCTCGAGCATCGGCATCATAGCCTTCTCGGCCCTACGACCATTGCGGTCCTTGTTGGCACGGCTATAAAGAGCAGTGTCGATGACAACGCCATGGAGCGAAGGATTGGCCTTGAGCGAAGCGTCCTTGACATCACCTGCCTTGTCGCCGAAGATGGCGCGAAGCAACTTCTCTTCAGGTGTCGGGTCCGACTCGCCCTTAGGCGTAATCTTGCCGATCATGATGTCGCCTGGCTCAATCATGGCACCGATACGAACGATACCACGCTCGTCGAGGTCCTTGGTTGCATCCTCGCTAACGTTGGGGATATCACTGGTGAGCTCCTCGACGCCACGCTTGGTCTCGCGTACCTCAAGTGTATATTCATCTACATGCACAGAGGTGAGGATATCCTCACGAACGATGCGCTCCGAAAGAACGATGGCATCCTCGTAGTTGTATCCCTTCCAAGGCATGTAAGCCACCTTGAGGTTCTTACCGATGGCCAATTCGCCACGCTCGGTGGAATAACCCTTGGTAAGGATCTCTCCCTTATGAACACGCTGGCCCTTGACGCAGGCTGGCTGCAGGTCGTAGGTCGTCGATTGGTTGGTCTTACGCCACTTGGGCAAGAAGTATTCCTTAACAGGCTCATCGAACGAGCAGAACTCCTCCTCAGGTGTACGATCGTAACGTACACGGATTACAGTAGCATCAACGAAGATGACCTTACCATTGCCTTCAGCGATGATCTGGGTACGGCTATCGCGGATAAGCTGCTCCTCGATGCCGGTACCGACGATAGGAGCTTCGCAAGTCATCAGAGGCACAGCTTGACGCATCATGTTGGAACCCATGAGTGCACGGTGTGCATCGTCATGCTCGAGGAATGGGATAAGGGCTGCAGCGATGGATGCAATCTGGTTGGGAGCCACGTCACAAAGAGCTACCTCAGTAGGCAATACCTTGGGGAAGTCGGCACCCTCGCGAACGATGACACCCTTGTCAAGGAGCTTGCCATGCTTGTCCATGCGCGCAGTAGATTGAGCAATGTACTTGCCCTCCTCTGCTTCGGCCGACATCCACTCGACACCATTGTCGGTGAGATCGACAACACCATTCTCAACCTTGCGGTAGGGAGTCTCGATAAATCCGAGATCGTTGACCTTGGCATAAACACACATCGAGGAAATAAGACCGATGTTTGGGCCTTCGGGCGATTCGATAGGACACAGACGACCATAGTGGGTGTAGTGTACGTCACGAACCTCGAATCCTGCACGCTCACGCGAGAGACCGCCAGGACCAAGGGCCGACATACGGCGCTTGTGGGTGATCTCGGCAAGCGGGTTGGTCTGATCCATGAACTGGCTCAGCGCATTGGTGCCGAAGTAGGAATTGATAACGCTCGAGATGGTCTTGGCGTTAATCAAGTCAACAGGTGAGAAATCCTCGTTGTCACGCACGTTCATACGCTCACGGATAGTGCGGCTCATACGGTTCAAGCCAATAGCGAACTGGTTGTAGAGCTGCTCGCCCACGGTGCGCACGCGACGATTGGAAAGGTGGTCGATATCATCGACATCGGCCTTCGAGTTGATGAGCTCGATCAGGTACTTGATGATGGCGATAATATCCTCACGGGTGAGAACGCGTGTCTCGATGGGAGTCGTAAGACCAAACTTCTTGTTGATACGATAACGACCTACCTCACCAAGGTCATAGCGCTTGTCGCTGAAGAAGAGATTCTGGATCACTTCGCGTGCCGACGTATCATCGGCAGGTTCAGCGTTACGGAGCTGACGATAGATGTAGATGACTGCCTCCTTCTCAGAGTTGGAGGGGTCCTTCTGCAGCGAGTTGTAGATGATAGCAAAATCATCGAGCTTGGCATCATCACGCTGGAGAAGCACTGTCTCGGCGCCGCTCTCAAGAATCTTCTCGATGTTTTCATCGTTGAGGATTTCTTCGCGCTCAACGAGGATTTCATTACGTTCGAGCGAAACAACTTCACCGGTTTCCTCGTCCGAGAAATCCTCGACCCAAGACTTGAGGACACGAGCAGCCAGCTTGCGGCCGCGTGCCTCGAACATGGTCTTCTCGTTAACCTCGACTGTTTCTGCGAGGTTGAAGATCTGGAGGATGTCCTTGTCACTCTCGTAACCGATAGCACGAAGCAAGGTGGTGACGGGCAACTTCTTCTTTCGATCGATGTAGGCATACATGACATTGTTGATGTCAGTAGCGAACTCGATCCAAGAACCCTTGAAGGGGATGATACGGGCTGAATAGAGCTTTGTTCCGTTACTGTGGAGACTCTGACCAAAGAAGACACCAGGTGAACGATGCAACTGACTCACCACAACGCGCTCGGCACCGTTGATGACAAAGGTGCCCTGAGGTGTCATGTAAGGAATCTGGCCAAGGTAAACATCAGTAACCTTGGTGGTGAAATCCTCATGATCAGGATCGGTACAGTAGAGTTTCAACTTGGCCTTGAGAGGCACATTGTAAGTCAAACCGCGGAGCAGGCACTCCTCGATAGAATAGCGGGGAGGATCAACATAGTAGTCGAGAAACTCCAACACGTAGTTGTTGCGGGTGTCGGCAATGGGAAAATTCTCGGCGAAAACTTTGTAAAGACCCTCCTTCTTGCGATCCTCAGGCGGCGTATCGAGCTGTAAGAAGTCGTGGAACGACTTAAGCTGGATGTCGAGGAAGTCAGGATAGGCAAGAGGAGCCTTCGTGGATGAGAAGTTTACTCTCGGTTTTCTTGTTCCAGAAACTGTTTTTGTCATATTGTGTGACTATGAAATTGGAAATTCCTGCATAAAATAGCAACAGGATGCTGCTAAAGCAGAAACAATGATTTTCCGTCAAAAATTGAAAGCCGTAAGTTGCAAAAAATCAAACTATTTTAGAAAATAGCAGACCTATGGACACGGCAAAAAAGGACGCGATAGCGTGCCCTTTCAAACTTTTTTGCAGAATGTTTTAACATTCCAACCCCAGAACTCGGTAGAAGCCGGTCGCTCCAAGGAAAAAGAAAATGCTTGTTTGAACTTTTCCGTCCAAAACGTAAAAAGGGTTTAGGTCCCCCGCGGATGGAAAGGACCTAAACCTATGGGTGATACGGGATCAAGATTACTTGAGCTCGATAACAGCACCAACAGCCTCAAGAGTCTTCTTGAGAGCCTCAGCCTCGGCCTTTGGAAGAGCCTCCTTAACAGTGCTGGGAGCGCTATCAACGAGTTCCTTAGCCTCCTTCAGACCAAGACCACAAGCCTCCTTAACGGCCTTTACGACCTGGAGCTTCTGGGCACCAGCCTCCTTGAGGACAACGTCAAAGTTGGTCTTCTCCTCAACAACAGGAGCTTCAGCTGCAGGACCAGCAGCAACTGCAACAGCTGCAGCAGCAGGCTCAATACCATACTCTTCCTTCAAAATCTGTGCGAGTTCGTTTACTTCCTTTACGGTGAGGTTAACCAACTCCTCTGCGAGAACTTTTAAATCTGCCATAATTGAAATTTTTTAAATATTATTATTTTATTGATTAATTGCATGTTGTTGGCTAGAAATGTTACGCAGCCCTGACGAGCGTGCTCGGATCCCAGCCAGTAATCCGATTACTCTGGACGCTCGCCCAGGGTCTTGAGCACACCATGAATGGTGCCAGCGCCGCTCTGCAGGGCAGAGAGAACGTTCTTTGCAGGAGACTGCAAGAGAGCGATAACGTCGGCGATGAGCTCGTTCTTGCTCTTGATGGCGATGAGTGCCTCAAGCTGGTCTGCGCCAAAGCAGCCTTCCTCGACGTATGCACCCTTGAGAGCAACAATCTGCTCAGTCTTGTTAAGGGTCTTGATCAGCTTGGCAGGCACGTTGCCAGTGTTGGAGAACATGATGGCGCTAGTGCCCTTGAAAGCGGAAGCAATAGATGACACATCGATACCCTTCTTCTCAAGAGCCTTGATGAAGAGCTTGTTCTTTACCATCACAAGCTTCACATCCTGCTTGAAGCATTCGCGACGCAGCGCGCTTGTCTTAGCAGCATCGAGACCCTCGATATTGGTTACATAGAAGTGTGCATAGTCTGAGATGAGACCTTCGAGCTTCTCAATATTGAGGACTTTATCTTCTTTCTTCATAATTGTTGAATTGTTTCAGTTTGGTCCCAGTCGATGGGTTGCCAGACTGGATAGATAAATCTTATACCGGGATGATCCCGAAGTTTTTACTCGTCGATAGACTTGGTGTCAACCTTGATGCCAGGACTCATAGTGCTGGACAAGAAGATAGACTTGATATAAGTACCCTTGGCGGTAGCTGGCTTGAGCTTGATAATGGTCTGGATGAACTCCTTGGCATTCTCCTTGAGAGCCTGTGGAGTGAAGCTTACCTTACCGATGGAGGTATGAACAATACCACCCTTGTCAACCTTGAAGTCAATCTTGCCCTGCTTAACCTCCTTGACAGCTTTGGCAACGTCCATAGTCACGGTGCCGGACTTGGGGTTAGGCATCAAGCCACGAGGACCGAGGATACGGCCGAGAGGGCCAAGCTTACCCATGCAAGCAGGCTGAGTGATGATGACATCAACGTCGGTCCAGCCTTCCTTGATCTTCTGGATGTACTCATCAAGACCAACATAGTCGGCACCTGCTGCCTGAGCAGCGGCCTCCTGGTCGGGGGTACAGAGAGCAAGCACGCGAACAACCTTACCCAGACCGTTTGGCAGGGAGGCAGTGCCACGTACCATCTGATTAGCCTTGCGAGGATCGACACCAAGACGGATATCGATATCGACAGAGGCGTCGAACTTAGTATAAGTAATCTCCTTTACGAGAGCTGTAGCCTCAGAGAGTGTATAAGCCTTACCTGCTTCAATCTTAGCAGCGGCGGCCTTCTGATTCTTAGTAAGTTTTGCCATTGTTAGTTTGAAGTGTTAAGGATTACAACTGTGGCTTTTCGCCGGTTACGGTGATACCCATGCTACGAGCTGTGCCAGCGATGACATTCATGGCTGACTCAACAGTGAAGCAATTAAGATCGGGGAGCTTGTCTTCGGCAATAGCCTTGATCTGATCCCAAGTAACAGAACCAACCTTCTTACGGTTAGGCTCAGCAGAGCCGCCCTTGATTTTAGCGGCCTCGAGGAGTTGGACAGCAGCGGGTGGAGTCTTAACAACGAAATCGTAAGACTTGTCGGTGTAATAGGTGATCACCACGGGAAGCACCTTACCGGCCTTGTCCTGCGTACGAGCATTGAACTCCTTGCAGAAGGCCATGATGTTGATACCCTTAGAACCAAGGGCTGGGCCTACCGGAGGTGCTGGATTTGCAGCACCACCTTTGATCTGCAATTTGATCTGTCCAGCAATTTCTTTTGCCATTGTGGAATAAAATGATTTGTGCCAGCATCGCTACAGACGTCGTTTAGACTCGCGACATACTGGCGGTTAATATTGTCTGAATCAGTCAAACGGGATTGCTTCTCTTCCAGCGTAACAAGACTGCTCACGCAGCTGCCAGGCTCATCTGGCTCTGGAACCAGTACAAACTCCCTTCTGAATCAGGCCTCTTTGATGACTTGGTCAAAATTGAGCTCAAGAGGGGTCTTACGACCGAAGATCTTGACGCTCACCTTCAGTTTCTTCTTTTCATCGGAAATCTCTTCGATAACACCGTCGAAGTCCTTGAAAGGACCATCGTTGACCTTAATGGTCTCGCCGACCATGAATGTTACCTGCGCAGCCTCCTGTGCATCGATGCGGTCGTCCACATTGCCGAGCATTGCGGCAATCTGGTCGTCAGGCAATGGTTCGGGTTTTTTGGTTACACGACCCATGAGGAAGTTGACCACATTGGTCGTGTTGGCCAGTTGAGCCTGAACCTCGCCCACAAGCTTGCAACGCACGAAGACGTAGCCTGAGAAGAGAACCTTCTCCTTGATGTCCTTCTTATTGCCTTTCTGTACAACAACCTTCTCGGTTGGAACGATTACCTGCTCGACATTGCCGTTGAAGTCACCATTCTTGATTTCTGCCTCAAGAAGTTCCTTCACCTTCAATTCCTTGCCGCTAATCGCACGAAGGCAATACCATCTGTACTCTACTGCCATACTCGAGTTGCTTTAGAAAGGTTAGAGATGTGCTTAAAGAGAATAGATGAGCTGCATCAGACTGAACTTGGAAGCTCCGAAAGCCATATCCATAGCGAGGATCACAAGAGCGATAATCACGGAAGCAGTTAATACGACTACCGAGCTGCTGGTCACCTCCTGAAGGGTAGGCCAAGAAACCTTATTGACCAATTCGTAATAAGATTCTTTTACGTAGTTGATGATTTTCTTCATTGTATTATTTATTTATTGGCACGGGTGGTAAGGTTCGAACTCACGACACCTGGTTTTGGAGACCAGTGCTCTACCGACTGAGCTACACCCGTAGAATGCGAACTACCCGCGCACGAGGCGCTGATAGTCCGCAAAATAATTACTCGTTGCAATCAGAGATTAGAGAATCTCGGTGATCTGACCGGAACCTACGGTGCGGCCACCCTCACGGATAGCGAACTGCAGACCCTGAGCCATAGCAACTGGGGTAATCAAGGTAACGTCGATGGTTACGTGATCGCCAGGCATTACCATCTCAACACCTTCTGGGAGCATAATCTCACCAGTTACGTCCATGGTGCGGAGGTAGAACTGAGGACGATAGTGGTTGTGGAATGGCGTGTGACGGCCACCCTCTTCCTTCTTGAGCACGTAGATCTGAGCCTTGAAGTGGTCATGAGGAGTAACGCTGTTGGGCTTGCAGAGAACCATACCACGCTTAACCTCGTTCTTGTCAACGCCACGGAGGAGGAGACCAACGTTGTCACCAGCCTCGCCCTCATCGAGGAGCTTGCGGAACATCTCGACGCCAGTAACGACGGTGAGACGATCAGCGCCAAGGCCAAGGAGCTGTACCTGGTCACCAACCTTAACGATACCAGTCTCGATACGGCCAGTAGCAACGGTGCCACGACCAGTGATAGAGAAGATATCCTCGATAGGCATCAGGAATGGCTTGTCAAGAGCACGTGGAGGCAGCTGGATCCAGTTGTCACAGGCATCCATGAGCTCCATGATCTTATCCTCCCACTCGGGCACGCCGTTGAGGGCGCCAAGGGCAGAACCGCGGATGAATGGGGTATCCTCCTCGAAGTTGTACTGGTCGAGCAGGTCGCGCATTTCCATCTCAACGAGATCAAGCATCTCCTCGTCATCCACCTGGTCGCACTTGTTGATGAATACCACGAGGCGTGGAACGTTCACCTGACGAGCGAGCAGGATGTGCTCACGGGTCTGGGGCATTGGGCCATCGGTAGCAGCAACTACGATGATGGCGCCGTCCATCTGAGCAGCACCAGTACCATGTTCTTCACATAGTCAGCGTGGCCTGGGCAGTCAACGTGAGCGTAGTGACGCTTCTCAGTCTGATACTCAACGTGAGCGGTGTTGATGGTGATACCACGCTCCTTCTCCTCAGGTGCGTTATCAATCTGGTCGAAGGTTTTCACCTCAGAAAGACCCTTCTTAGCGAGTACGAGGGTGATAGCTGCGGTCAGGGTAGTCTTACCGTGATCGACGTGACCGATGGTGCCAATGTTTACATGTGGTTTCGAACGGTCAAATTGTTCTTTTGCCATAGTGTTGTAATAATTTTTATTAAATGTTTATATTGTTTGGTCTGATTTCCAGAATTTGTTTCTCGGGGCCATTTGAAAACAACCTCTTGAGCCGTCACCGAGAGTTGAACTCGGGACCTCATCCTTACCAAGGATGCGCTCTACCACTGAGCTATGACGGCAACATTTTTACTTCAAAACACACGTGATTGGTGGCTTAGAGCGGGCAACGAGACTCGAACTCGCAACATTCAGCTTGGAGGGCTGACACTCTACCAATTGAGCTATACCCGCACGAAAGGGGCGTATCGTCCCCACGTTTTGCGGGTGCAAAGGTAGAAAAATATTTTTGTTCCGCCAAATATTTTTATGACTTTTTTGAAAAATCCCCCCAAAAAAGGTGATTTTTCGCCTTTTCGGGAGGGACGTATTGCAAATTTGTCGTTTCTAAATGTCAAATTGCTGCTTTAAAACTAGTTAAGCACGTGTGAATGGAGTGAATCAATGTCTTTTTTCCTTGGCCTTGATAACCTGACGTTCAAGGGCCTCGATGGCCTGACTTGCGGCATCTTCGAACTTCTCGGCAATCTTGGATGCGTAGAACAACTCGTCGCCGACGTGGAGCTTGACTCCTACTTCCCTATTCGACTTTTCGCTGGTATTAAGAATTTTCAACTGTACTTCGGCTACGCGAATCTCCGTGAATCGGTTCATCTTGCCGAGTTTCTTTGTGATGTACGCGTTGAGTGACTCTGATGTCTCGAAGTTGACGGACTGGATAGTGATCTCCATAATGGTCTCCTTTCTTTAAGATGTTAAAGTTAACTTGCTGTTTATCACTTGTGGCCTCTCCGCATCATTTTGCACGGGGATGGGCCTGTTTGTAGTTCTCTATAATGTCTTTAGGCGTGAGATGCGTATAGACTTCTGTCGATTGGAGGGAAGCGTGACCAAGCAATTCCTTCACTGCCATCAGGTCGGCTCCCTCGGCCAGCATGTTGGTGGCAAACGAATGCCTCAGCACATGTGCTCCCTTGCGCGACAGTTGGGGCAGGTTGACAAGGTACTTGTGAGCTAGATTATAAACCCTTATTGGGGTGAGCGGCCTGCCATCGATGTCGGTGAAGAAGTATTCGGTTTCCGTTCCAACTTCAGCATCCCTGCGGTCGCGGTACTCTGCGATGAGGGTTTCTAGTTCTGGACCTATAGGAATCAGCCGTTCCTTGTTCCCCTTGCCCCGCACCTTGAGCTGATGACTCTCCAGATCGACATCTCGATCCTTGAGACCTGCAGCTTCCGAACGACGCATACCAGTCGAATAAAGCATGTCGATGAGCAAATGGTCGCGAACGCCCTCAAAGTCCTGCCCGTAGTCAATATCGTCGATCAGATAATCCATCTGGTCTTCACTGATCCAAACGGGTAGCGTCCGGGGCACCTTGGGCGATGGTAGGAGCGTGAGCGGATTGGTGTTGATCAACCCCTGACGCCTCAGGTAGCGATAGAAGCTGCGAAGGCAGCAGATTCTGCGCTTGATGCTCGAAGCTGCCTGATGCCGCTTTCCCATTTCGGCCATCCACCCTCGCACAATGTTAAGATCGGGCTGGAGCGGGTCGAACGAACCCGTCATGCGGGTCACAAAATCCTCGAAGTACTCCAAGTCATCCGAGTATGCCTCGACAGTGCGACTTGAATAGTTCCTCTCGTACTGTATATAATTTAAAAAGGAGAGGACATGTCCATTCATAGTTGTTTGCTCAAAGGGGTTACTGGCAACAAGAGCCAAGGTTTTGTGACACTGCAAATATAGGAAATTTATTTCATCGCACGAAATTTAAAATGCGAAAAAAGTAAAAAA
>JAFYZW010000119.1 GCA_017548545.1 Bacteroidales bacterium
CACGACGGCAGTCAGCTTTGCCCAGCTGCTTGATGCCATGGGAGAACTGCCTATCCCTCCCTACCTTAATCGAGCCACCGAAGAGAAGGACAAGGAGACCTATCAGACCGTCTATTCGCGTATCAAAGGTAGTGTGGCAGCACCAACAGCAGGCCTGCACTATACACCGGAGGTGCTCGAAGCCCTTCAACAGAAAGGTGTTCGCCTGGAGTACTTGACACTGCATGTGGGGGCAGGTACCTTTAAGCCCGTCAAGAGCGAGACGATAGAAGGACATGACATGCACACCGAATTCATCTCGGTGCCCAAGTCGGTCATCGCCGACATTCTTGACTTCGAACTGCATCATGAGGAAGGTGCTTTGTTGGTGGCCACGGGAACGACGAGCGTGCGTACGCTGGAGAGTTTATATTACATTGGAGAGAAACTTTCGACGATGGACGACCTAAAGGCGGTTCATACCGAGGACCTCATCGTGCATCAATGGGAGCCTTACGATGAGGAGCACACCTTGGGCTTGGAGGAGTCTTTGTCCATAATCCTCGACTACCTTGATGCAACGGGGCAGGAGCAGTTGGTAACTGCCACACAAATCCTGATTGCGCCAGGGTTCCAATTCCGTTTGGTGGATGCGATGGTAACGAATTTCCACATGCCGCAGAGCACCTTATTGCTGCTTGTGAGTGCATTTGTCGATGGTGACAACCTGTTGGGAGAACATTGGCACAGCATCTATCGCTATGCCCTCGATCATGACTTCCGTTTCCTCAGTTACGGCGATTCCAGCTTGCTTTTCCGATAACCATCTTGCAGGTTGCACGGGTAAATAGCAAAGTCTATTTGGCAAACATTGGTACTAAATAACATTTTTGCATAGATATTGCTCATAAATTGCACGACATTAGGCAAAAAACTATATCTTTGCATTGTCGTTTAAGACAAGTGTTCCTTCAAATTTCATTATTCACCAATTAAAATTTTTAAGATAATAAGATGACAAATGTAGCTATCAACGGTTTTGGTCGTATCGGCCGTCTCGCTTTCCGTCAGATGTTTGAGGCAGAGGGTTATGAAGTAGTTGCTATCAACGACCTCACCAGCCCTAAGATGCTTGCACACCTTCTCAAGTATGATACCGCTCAGGGTGGTTTCGCTGGCAAGTTCGGTGAGGGCAAGCACACTGTTACATATAAGGATGCTGTTTTGGCTGAGGACGGCAAGACCGTTGTTACTCCTGGTTCTATCACTGTTGACGGCAAGGAGATCACCATCTATGCCAAGCCAAATGCAGCTGAGCTTCCCTGGGGCGAACTCAATGTAGATGTAGTGCTCGAGTGCACAGGTTTCTATACATCTAAGGAGAAGGCTTCTGCTCACATTAAGGCTGGTGCCAAGAAGGTCGTTATCTCTGCTCCTGCAGGCAAGGACCTCCCAACCATCGTTTACAACACCAACCACAAGACCTTGAAGCCAGAGGATACTGTTATCTCTGCTGCTTCCTGCACCACCAACTGCCTTGCTCCTATGGCAGCTGCACTGAACAACTATGCTCCTGTCGTTTCTGGCATCATGTCAACCATCCACGCCTACACAGGCGACCAGATGATTCTTGATGGCCCACAGCGTAAGGGCGACCTCCGTCGTTCGCGTGCTGGTGCTCAGAACATCGTTCCTAACTCTACTGGCGCTGCCAAGGCTATCGGCCTCGTTATCCCTGAGCTCAACGGCAAGCTCATCGGTTCTGCTCAGCGTGTTCCAACTCCAACTGGCTCAACCACTATCCTTGTTGCTGTCGTTAAGGGCAACTACGTAACCGTAGAGGGCATCAACGCTGCCATGAAGGCTGCTGCCAACGAGAGCTTCGGCTACTGCGAGGATCAGATCGTTTCTTCCGACATCATCGGCATGAAGTTCGGTTCACTCTTCGACGCTACCCAGACCATGGTTAGCAAGATTGACGACGATACCTTCCAGGTACAGGTTGTTTCTTGGTACGACAATGAGAACTCTTACACCTCTCAGATGGTTCGCACCATTAAGTACCTCGCTGAGCTCAAATAATCTCAGGAAGATATTTTTAAGACAATGCGACCGCCATTCCAAAAGGAGTGGCGGTCTTTTTTAGGGATATTAAGGGATATTGGAGATATTAAGGATATTTAGGGACGATACTTTCGCCTGCTGGTATTTTGTTCGAACCGACAATTGTTAATTGTTAATAATTAAAGAGTCTCTTCACTTAGGATACTGCATCGTCACGCAGTGCAACGAGCCATGCTGGCGAATGAGGACGCGGCAATCGATTCCGATGATTTCACGGTCGGGGAAAGCATCGTGGAGCACCTCGGCAGCCCGCTGATCATTGTCAGGTTGATTGTAGGTTGGATAGAGTACGGCACCATTGATGACGAGGAAGTTGGCATAGGTTGCAGGCAGACGCTGGTCGCCTTCGCTTGCTACTGCATCAGGGAAGTCCGATTCGAGAATGGGAGCGGGGAGGGGAAGTGCCAGGAGGCGGAAGGGTTTGCCTTCGATGGTGCCAAACCCTTTGAGTTGCTCTTCCATCTGCTTCAAGGCCTCGTAATGAATGTCATCAGGATCTTCGCACTTCACATAGACGATGGTGTCGTTGGGGCAGAATCGGGCCAAGGTATCGATGTGGGAGTCGGTGTCGTCGCCCAAGAGGAAACCATCGTCAAGCCAGAGGACACGCTGGGCGCCAAAATCGTCGAAAAACCAACGTTTGAATGATGACTTGCCCTCGAAGATATTGCGATTGGCGGAGAGCAGGCATTCTGTCGTTGTGAGGATGGTCCCTTTGCCGTCGCTTTCTATCGAACCGCCTTCCAGAATCTTGTCGCGGTTGTCCTGATATGTCGCATCCCAGATGTCGAGAATATCATTGTCTTCGAAAACACCGTCATCGTAGATATTGCGATTGATCTGGTTGTCGAGGTTTGCGGCAAACTTCATTCCCCAACCGTTGAATGTGAAATCATGAAGGATAATGTTGCCACCCCCTTCGATATACTCGTCGGTGACGCCACCGATGCTGTCGGGTTCGCGTGTGCTGATGAAAGCATGGTCGCGAGCCCAAGTATCGTTGGTTGGGCATTCTTCGATTACCACTTGGCTCATATCAACGCCCCCCTTACGTAGTTGTGCTTCTACTTCTTCGGGTGAAGGTGTGACCACAAGCAATGGCTCGCGCTTGGTAATTTCGCGAGCGATGTTCAGGAAACACTCTTGTGCGGCATCCAGATAAGGGGCCCAGTCGGTATCGGCGTGTGGCCATGCCAGTTGTATGAACCTTTGCGGTTCCCATTCTGCAGGAAGCATATTCGGGGTTATGAGGGGTTAAGAGGGGTTATGAAGGGTTAAGAGGGGTAACGCTCATTGGTGCTTGAAGAAACGTCGAATCTTATCGCTAAACGTTTCGCGCCGAATAGTTAGTTGCGGGAGTTCGATGGTGTTGGGCAACTTCTTCCGCAGCGCGGTATAGACCTCGCCATAGTGAACCAGAGCGTAATCGCCGAGCAGCGTTTCCATCTTTTTCAGCGAATCTTTGTCGCGTGTCTGCAGCATGATGAGTGTACTGACAGGACATGGACAGATGATCACTTCTTCGGCTTCGGCAGGCACAGGTGGCCTACTTTCGCTATCAGTAACCGTTATGAAGTACGAGGTCTCGATATCTTGTGTCACAATAAGTGCGTTGCAGTCGATAAACCACTGTTCGGCAAACTGTGATGCCAACAATCCACTGTCCATTTTCCAGAAACGGATATGACATCCATGATGTGCGAGTTGTTCCACCTTCATCACGTCAAAGTCGCCCCAAGGCTGCATCTTGACGATGTCTTGTTCAAGGCTCAGCATGTGTTCCTTGATGCCTTGCACCGAATGTGTCATGGCTTCCCAATGGTTCAGGACGCGAAGAAGGGCCTCTTCTGAAGGACTCTCTTCGATCTTGGGCTGGTCATCTTCGCTGAGTAGTGCAGCCATTTCGTTGAGCACATGAAGCATTCGTTGGGTGTCGGTGTCCTCTTCGCACTTGTCGGAATGGGATATCATTTCGGCAGATGGTTTAGGTTGGGCGTTTAATTCGACGCTTTCGTTATAGAGACGCTCAATGAGTTCGTTAAGTTCAGTCATTTAGTTTCATTTATTGGTGCAAAGATAACGAAAACTTCGACAAAATACGCAATTCGCCCGTTTTTTTTCATTAAAAAAGCAGATTTTTTATGCAAAGCTTTACATTCTCATCGAAAAAGCGTAAATTTGCAGCGTTTGTTGATACAAATGAGCTCAATATTGGTCTCAATTGCATAATGACAATTAGCAAAAGATAATGAATAAAATCAAGACCACAGGTCGTTTCATATTGCGTCATTGGTTCGGTATTCTTTGCTTCGCTTTCGTCCTGTATATGTGTTTTGGAGGGGAGTATAGCTTGAAGAATATCATCTCTATGCGTGCGCAGGAAGCTGCATTACGCAAGGAGATAGAGGAGTATAAGGACTCGATCGACAACTTTGAGCGCCGCATCGACGAAGTAAGTGTCGATAGCGAACAGCTCGAGCGCCATGCCCGCGAACGTATGCGTATGCACCGAGAGAACGAGGACCTTTATATCATTGAGGATTAATAGTAATCCTATAGCATCTATGGCATCTATAGTATCTTATAATTTATGAAAATACTCGAACGGATTGCATATCTCCTGATCCTTGCAGCAGTTGTTGTCTGGATGTTTTCACATACCATTGCACCATGGCTGATGGCTGTGGGCGCCCTTGGCGTTTTGGCTACACATTTATCTCAGCGTTATGATGGGAAGAACTTGCGTCGGCGCCGCATCGTACGTATGCGTTGGTTGCTCGGCCTGTTTTATTGTGTCACGGCCTATTTCATGTTCAAGGGTGGAATGGATTGGTTGCCATTCCTTTGCATCGCTGTGGTGATTGAACTCTATACTCTTTTTGTCATTTCTAAGACCGAAACCGAAGACTGAATCATCTCTCATGCGAATAGCCGGTCTGTTTCTTATGCTGATTACGATGCCAGTATTGTCCCAGACGCTCACCGAGGGTCTGGAGCAGACGTATGAGGTGCAGATGTCGGCGAGCACGGATCGCACTCCACTTTGGCTAAACGCCAATCGATATGGTCTGAGTTCGCTGCGCTCAACCAATGGCTATATGCGTGGTCGTGTAGAGCGTCCTCTGAGAATCGATGTTGACAAGGAGTGGGGGATGGGTTATGGTCTTGATCTGGCTGTTCCGCTGCACTACACCAGCGATTTTGTTATTCAGCAGTGTTATGCTGAAGTTCGATACAAACGTGGCATCCTGACGTTTGGGCAGAAGCAGCAGCCCATGCAACTCAAGAACATGGAACTCAGCAGTGGCTCTCAGACGTTTGGCATCAATGCCCGACCGATACCCGAAGTGCGTCTCTCGTTTCCCGATTATTGGGATATCCCGGGCCTTGGGGGTTGGTTAGCCATCAAAGGACATTTCTCGTACGGCTGGATGACTGACAGCGGCTTTCAGGAAGATTGGACTCAGCAAAAGCAGCACTATGCGGAAGATGTACGCTATCACAGCAAGTCAGGCTATTTGCGCATCGGTCCCGCCGACGAGGATCATCCAATTAGTCTGGAACTCGGATTGGAGATGGCTTGCGAATTCGGTGGTACACTCTATCTGTCGCCATCAAAGACTTTGGAGGTAGGCAAGGGGTTCAAGGACTATGTGGATGCCTTCTTTGCTACGGGCGATGATGAGGTCGATGAGATCTATACAAACGTGGGGGGGGACCATCTGGGCAGTTGGGTGGCACGACTTAACTATGTCGATGACGACATGAGCTTTGCCGTCTATGCCGATCATTATTTTGAAGACCACTCGGCGATGTTCTTCCTCGATTACGATGGATACGGGGAGGGTGTAAACTGGGATTCACGCAAGAAGAACCGTTATCTGCTCTATCCCCTCAAGGATATCATGCTCGGAGCCGAGCTCAAACTGCTCGATTCACCATGGTTGGATGCCGTGGTGGTTGAGTTCCTTAATACGCGTTATCAAAGTGGTCCGATTTATCATGATCATAATCCGGGCATGAGTGACCACATTGGAGGCTCTGACAATTACTACAATCATCGTCTCTATCCTGGCTGGAGTCATTGGGGGCAGGTGATGGGTAATCCGCTCTATCGCTCACCCATCTATAATACCGATGGTTCGCTTAGCATTAAGGACAACCGTTTTACGGCTTGGCACATTGGCATTGCTGGAAGTCCTTTAGAAGGCTTGCGCTATCGTCTGCTGGCTTCGTGGCAGGAAGGTTTGGGAACCTATGGCAACCCTTATCCTGAACCACAACGCAACCTTAGCCTGCTTGCCGAGGCTAACTATCGATTCCAAGGCGACGGCTTGCTTGGGCGTTGTTCCGTGCGTGCAGGCGTTGGCTATGACCATGGGGAGTTGCTGGGCAACAATCTGGGCACGCAGCTTACTATTATATATAATATAAGGTAAAAACAACAATGAAACGCTTACTACTGGCTTTCCCTCTGCTCTCGCTGCTGTCGATGGGCTCGTGTGACCTTGAGATGTCGGACAACGGAGCGCTCGACGGTTATTGGCAGCTGGCCCGCATCGATACGATTGGCGGAGGAGGCTGCGACATGGTGTCGTCGCGCATCTTCTGGTCTGTGCAACTTCATTTGCTGCAGTTGTCAGACCACAGTGGTCGGAACAGCACTTACCTCTTGCGTTTTGATCAGGACGATAGCCGTTTGCGTGTCTATGAACCCTATCTATCGAACCGCAACGAGGGCGATATGCCGCTTACCGATGCCATTGTGCTACAGCCCTATGGCATACAGAGCTTGGATGAACAGTTCGAGATTATCCGACTCGATAAGGATTGCCTTTCTCTCAAATCCTCCCTTCTTGAATTATCGTTCAATCGATATTGAAATAATTTGATTATTCTTCGAAGAATAGAATCACGAAAAACAGGGGCGTGTCAGCAGATGTACAAACATCTAAAGACACGCCCCTGAATTATCTAGGGTCAATTACTTTACCAGCGAATAATGGTTTGATCAAGCTTCTGGTCGTGACGGAACTTCTGAACAGGGATGTTGCTAATACTTTCGCTCACCTTCAATGTAGTACGTGCGCGACGTGTTGCAGCTTCTGCTGCTGCATCGAGAGTGAAGGACTCATAACCCTGAGGTGTGTAACCGCCTACACCTGGAACATAATACTTGGTAGCGAAGTAGTAAACACCTTTCTCCTCATCGAAGTAGCTTGCGCCGTAGGTGTTCTCCGAGCCATAGTAGTCCTGGCAGTCATCGACGAATACTTCACCATAGTCACCCACATAACCAGTGGTCTGGTCGTCGACGAGCAGCACGGTGCCGCTGGACGAAAGGGTGAAGCAGAAGTCAACGTCATAGAGTGCGTGGGTAATCTTGTAACGGGTTGGGTTGGCATCACTCTGGAAGATTTCGAGACCTGGATCTTCGCCTTCAAAGAAGTTCTGATAGAAGAACGTACCACTACCGATCTTATTCCACTTTTCACCACCACCAGCGGTGAAGGAGAAAGTAACGTAAGTAGCATATACCTCAGCTCCCTCTTCGTCATAACCGATGAGAACGAGGTCGTAACGACCTGAATTCTCGTATGGGAATGGTACATACACTGAACCGCCATCGGAAGCATCCACTGATTCAACTGCACCACTGAGGATGTCGTCTTCGACAGTATAGAGGGCTTCGCCATCGGGGATTACAGCCACCTTGGCCGATGCGATGTCGGCGCCCAGTGTCACATCAGCCTTTGCGAAGTTGCCATCACTGGTGGTGAGCATACCGCCGTAGGTGATCTCGGAATCATAGTCCTTAGGCGAATAGCCTGGGAAGCTGATGACGATGATATCCTCGGCTTGGCTCTTGTTCCAGCCACCAACGCCATCCATATAGAAGAATGGAGCTATCTGAACGTAGGCAATGGAGCCATCTTCCTGATATACTACCCTGTTGTGGGTCCAGAAATCCTGGGTCTTGGCTGAAGTGAAATAGCCGGGGAAGTCGATATTGATGACGGCATCGTAGTAGTCGTAATAGGTCATCGCACAGTCTTCGTAGAATACTACATCGTTCTCAAGGACTTGTCCGAGGAGGGTCTCGCCTGCCTTGTAGATGCGGAATTCGAAGTAGTCAGCACCATCCACATAGTTGCCCTTGTCGCTGAACGGATCCACAACACGGAAGGTCTGGGGATCGTTGTCGTTCTGCTGGATCTCCTTGTCGTAGGTACGGCCAGCCCACCATGATTCTTTGAATTTTCCAGTGCCGAGAGAGGTCCAAGGGGAAGGAATGCCTGCTTTGACGGTCAAGCTGGAAATACCATATGCAGTGGTGTAGGCTGCATCCGCAATGGAAAGGATGATGGTAGAATAGTTGTCGTAGCCTACCTTCTCGAAATCATAGGTGAGATCGATATTAGCCTCATTCTTGCCGGCATCGAAGTTTACGGTCGATGGGCCAGAGAAGTTTCCTTTTTCGTCTGTTACAGTGATGGGCACACTGGCAGAAGCATCTGTCCTGATACGGTAGATGGGAATAGAGATCTTGTTCTCAGTGGCCTTGGCATTGTATGAAGTAGCTGTCTCGGTCGAGAAATAAACCTGATCACCGCTTTCCGGAGTGGCTGGCACATATTCGTGGCTGTCGTCTGAGCAAGAAGTCGTGCTAATTGCCATGACTGCAGCCAACGCAACTGAAGCGTATTTAAATAACTTTTTCATAATCGTATTATATTAATTACCAGTTTACCAGGCTCCTTCCCATGGTTTTGAATCGCCTGTTGGAGGCACAGGGGTAGGATTGTTGGTGCAGTCGAAATTGTAGTTGGTTTCAGTTTGAACGATGCAGAGATTCATCCAGTCGGGGTGAATGGTGTTTTCTGCATGGTTATAGTCACCCACGTTGTAACGAGCGGTCTCAGCATGGCTGGTGCCTTCGTAGCTGCGGATGACACCCTTGTCGAGTCGCTTGATGTCGAGGGTAGAGATGCCCTCGCCCCAGAACTCAATGCGGCGCTGCCACCATACTTCGTTGATGAAGGCAGGAGTCTCCTTGTTGCCATAAGCCTCGTTGTGGCGGCCATAGTTGTAGTTGGGGTCACGGTTGGTGCGTACCCAGTTGGTAAGGGCGTCGATGCCGGCCTGTTCGTTCTGGCGACCCATGGCCTCGATCTCAATGAGTTGCATCTCCTCGACACGCATGAACGGTACTGATACACAGAAGCCGATGTACTGGTTGTAGTGTCCATCAACACCACCGGTCACACGGAACTTGAGAGACAAACCGCCTACATGACCATAGGCGCTGGCTACGATGCCCGAATTGCGTACCCATGACGGATAATCGGAGTAAGCTGAGAGGGCTTCGTCGATAGCGGCAGCAGATTCGGGGGTGAGGTTACCGTTGCTGTCTTTGTCCTGAAGATCATCGATGGCATAATCCACGTAGCATTTGCGACGAATGTCGGACTCGGGGATAGACTCGTAGAGGTGACGGTCGATGATGAAGAGCTGACCATAGTTGGAGGCATAGCCACAGCCAGAACCGTTGGGATCGATTTCAAGGCAGCGGAGCGAACCCCAGTTGGAGTCGGCGTCGTTGTAGGTGATGTTGTCATCGCTTGGGAGATACTGGCAGCCGAACATCCATGAGCTGGTAGGTGTGTTGAAACCATTGTCGCGGCTGGTGTATTCTTCCGGTGTGAGGGCAGTATAACCCTGCTGTGCCTTCTGGGCGTAGGTGATGGCATTGGCCCAGTCGCCCATGATGAGGTAGGCACGAGCCTTGAGACCGTAAGCCACCGAGATGTCGGGAGTATAGACATTAGTGCGCTTGAAACCAGACTGGTTGTAGTAAGACTCGGCCTTGTCGAGGTCGGCGATGATGAGGTCCCACATCTCGGCATTGGTCTTGCGACCGTTGTGTGCAAGATCTTCAATCAGAATGGACTCGTCAACGTATGGTACAGTAGGAGCATCCTTGTCCTGCAGGTAGGTGCGTGGTGCGAACATCTGAGCCAAATCCTCATAGAAGAAGGCGCGCATGGTGTAGGCAATTGCCAGTCCATAGAGCATCTCGGGGGTTGGTTCAGCACCAGCAACGGAGATTACATTGTTACAGCTCTTGATCCAGCTGTAGTAGTAAGTCCAAGGTACTTGCGTATAAGCATGGCTTGGAGAGGCGTTGGTCCCCTGATACCAGTTGGAGAACCAGTTCAAGTAGGGCTCGGCAGTATCGGACCCCATCACGTCACGCTGAAGCATGAAGCTGGGATAACCGCAGTCGAAGGGATATGTATCACTTGTTCCGCCATAAACGAACTGGCCGCAGAGAGAGCTGGTGATTGAAGACACGAAGTTGTCGAATGCTCCAGGAGCTGCAGCTGCCTGTTCGATGGTGACGGTGTCTGTTTGGGGGTCAATCTCCTGGATGCAGCTCGTGGCAAAGATTGCAAGTGCTGCCACAGGGATATATTTGAAAACATTCTTCATAATTGTATTCTCCTTTATCATTTAGAATGTAACCTGAATGCCACCCATTACGGTGCGTACTGGTGCGTAAGCTGCAATGGAGGTGTTCTCTTTGTAAGAATAGCGTGGGTCGAGGCCCTTGCGCTTAGACCAGAAGTAGAGGTTCTCGCCTGAGCAATAGAGGCGCAGCTGGCTAAGGCCAAGGTTAACAAGCCACTTCTTGGGGAAGGTGTAACCCACGGTGAACGACTGGAAGTTCAGGTAGTCTGAACTGGTGATGAAGCGGTCGGAACCAAAGGCAGCGTTGGTGTCGCCATACATGAAACGTGGCAGGTCGGAGTTGGGGTTGCTGGGTGTCCAGGAATCCATGATATCCTTGTGGAAGGTGTATCCGTTGGCCGAGCCTGTGGTTGGGCCCATGAGGTTGGCGTAGCCGGAGTCGTAGATCTTGCCGCCGAGCTGATAGTCGAACGAGAGCTGAATGTCGAAGCCGAAGCCCGAGAGGGTAGTATTGAAGCCACCAGTTACCTTAGGCAGCATGCTGCCAGTGGCATAACGTGAAGCTTGACCTCTTTGGGTAGTGGTGCCGGACTTCTTTTCACCAGCCTTCGAGATGTTGTTGGCTGCGTCTGGGTCGACGGAACCATCATCAAGGATTGGGCTGAGGTCAACATCGTAGTAGTAGAGCGCCTGACCTTCTTCGTTAACACCTGCGTAAGCGTAAGTCATGTAGTTGTAGAGCTCTTCGCCCTCAGCATACCAGATACTGCTCTCGTAAAAGCCTCCATTGATCTTGATTTTCGACTCGGGAAGCTTGAGAATCTTCGTTTTGTTGAACGACATGTTGAGGCCAACGTTCCATGTGAAGCCATTGTAGCGAATGATGTCACCGTTAAGCTGAACCTCGAAGCCGGTGTTGCTGATGTCGCCGATATTGCCGTAGTAGCCGCGCGAGCCAGCCGATTCGGGTACGGAGAGCCAGAATAGCAGGTCGGTGGTCTTCTTGTAGTAGTACTCGATGGTACCATTGAGACGGTTCTTCCAGAAGCTGAAGTCGAAGCCGGTGTTGAAGTTGGTCGTGGTCTCCCATGTGATGTCTTCGTTACCGATGCGGTTGAATGACGGCGACATCTGAGTTGTCGAAGCAGGAGAGAGGCTGTAGAGGTCAATGTAGGCCCAGTTGCCGATGTTGTCGTTACCCTGCTGGCCGATAGAAGCCTTGAATTTAAACATATCAACCCAAGTGAAAGGATCCATGAAAGCTTCCTTCGAAATCATCCAGGCACCGCCTACAGACCAGAAGTCGCCCCAGCGATGATCCTTGGCAAAGCGGCTGGAAGCGTCGCGACGATATGAACCACTAAAGAAGTACTTCTCGTCGAAGTTATAGTTGGCTGAGCCGAACCATCCTTCGATATTGTACTCACGGGTATATGACCTTGACTGGTACTGCTGGTTGGCAGCAGCATTGATTTCCTGGATATCGGGAGAGAAGAGACCCTGTGCTGCAGCAAAGAGGTAAGTGGTCTTGGAGTCACTCCACTCGTGACCCAACTTCACGTCGACGTTGTGCTTCTCAGCGAAGGTATCGTAGTAGTTGAGGGTCTGCACATAGTTCTGACGAATCACTTCGGTGTTCGACTTGTCAATCTGTCCGTTGACGCCCACCTTAGGACCATAGAATGAATTCTCGTAGTCGTGGCCCTTAGAATCATACCAGTTGATAGAGTTGGTAGAGTTGAAGCGCAGGAAGCTGGTGAAGTCCACATCGGCAGTGATGGTGCCGAAGAAGTTGTTAGTGCGGCTGATGACCGAATTGTATCGGTTGCTGCCGAGCGGGTTACCTGTCTGGAGGAATGCACGGCTCAGACCGGGATAGTTGGTCGAAGATACACCGTAGTCATACTGAGGGTTGCCCTTTTCGTCGGTGCGGATGGTAGGAACACCATTCTGAATGGTACGCACGTAGATAGGGTAGATAGGAGCGATCATTGACGTGTAGTACGTCATGTTGGTCGAGCCATATGAATCAGTGGTGAGGTTAGGGTTAGAGGTGGTACGTGAGTTCACGTAGCTCATATTGGCACCGAGCTTGAGCCATTTCTTGGCCTGATAGTCACCCTTGAAACGAGTGTTGAAACGCTTGTAACCAGAATACTCGATGACACCATCCTCCTGGAGGAAGCCAGAGCTCAGGTAGAAGCTGCTGCGGTCGTTGCCTGCGGTGGCAGAGAGGCTGTACTCCTGACGCATACCGGTATTGTATGCGGCGTCGGCCCAGTCGTCACCCTGCAAGTAGTAGGTCTCGCCATTGGGAGCTACGTACGAACGTCCGTAGGTAGCATTGGGGTTGAGCTTGCCGTTGATACCGATGAGGAGTTCGCCTGCGGGTACGTCATAGACGTTATAACCCAGCTGGTTAATCATGAGACGGTTGGCAGCGATGTTGGCGTTGACCTCGTTGTAGCCATTGTTGATGTAGTAGTTGTTCAGCTGTGAGTAGTAAACCTCATAAAACTGAGCAGGATCGGTGATCTTGTCATACTCCTGGATGGCACGGGTGTTGGCACCCCAACGCATATCCAGTGTAATCTTGGCATCCTGAGTCTTGCCACGCTTAGTGGTGATGAGGATGACACCGGCAGCACCACGTGCACCGTAGAGGGCAGCCGAAGAGGCATCCTTCAGGACGGTGATGTTCTCGATGTCCTGCTGAGGGATGTTGCTGAGGTTGCCGTCGTAGGGAGCGCCATCGACGATGATAAGTGGGTCGGTCTCGGCATAGAGAGAGGCGATACCACGGATGTTAATCTTGCCCTGCGAAGAACCAGGAGCACCGCTAGTGCCACGGATCTGAAGACCAGGCACGGTGCCGGCGAGAGCACTTGAAACATTGGTGGTGATGTGGTCGCTGATCTGCTTGCTGTCGAGGACGGAGGCAGAACCGGTAAACGCTGACTTCTTCTGCGTACCGAAGGCGACAACCATCACTTCATCAAGGACCTCGTTATTGGCTGAGAGCACTACGCGTACCTTGTTGGACCTGCCAATGGTAACCTGCTGTGACTCCAGACCTACGTAAGAGACGTTGAGCGTCCTTGTGTCTGTTGGGACTTTGAGAGAGAAGTTGCCATCGACATCAGTAACTGTACCGATATTTGTTCCAGGTACGATGACTGTTGCACCAATGATTGCTTCTCCGTCTTCTTCTGAGATGACGCTACCCGTTACGGTTTTGGTGGACTGCGCCATCAACATTGTCACGCTCAG
>JAFYZW010000120.1 GCA_017548545.1 Bacteroidales bacterium
AATGAAAAGATTCGCAAGAATTATCCAACAGCGTCAGTTGAAGCAGATGGCCAAGGACTATGTCTTCATCTTTATCGGCATCTGTCTCTACAGCGTGGGCTATTGTGCCTTCTTATTGCCTGAAAAAATCGTGATGGGCGGCGTCACCGGTATCTCCACCCTCTTCTACTATTCGCTCGGATGGAATCCCGCTGTCATGCTGTGGGTCATCAATGCCCTGCTGCTGGCCATTGCCTTTCGTTTCATCAGCAAGGAGTTCACCATCCGCACCATCGTCGGAGTGACGCTGCTCTCGCTCACCATCGGCGTGATGCAACCCATCTTCGAGGCGCATCCCATCATCACTGCAGGTGAAGACAAGTTCATGCACGTCTTGATTGCGG
This sequence comes from Bacteroidales bacterium, assembly GCA_017548545.1. Classification (GTDB taxonomy): domain Bacteria; phylum Bacteroidota; class Bacteroidia; order Bacteroidales; family UBA3663; genus Liminaster. The sequence goes on from JAFYZW010000120.1 coordinate 384, forward strand.
GTCTGTTGGGCGGTGCCGGTCTGGGATTAGCCTTTGTACATAATGGATCGACAGGAGGAACCGACATTGTCGTGGCCCTCATCAGCAAGTTCTCGCGCATGTCACTCGGTCGTGCCCTCCAACTCACCGATATCTGCATCATCTCCAGTTCCTACTTCCTCTTCCATTCTGCCGAACTCATTGTCTATGGTATCTGCTTCGTGCTCGTAGCCTCCTTCATGATTGATTATGTCGTCAAGGGTACACATCAGACCGTGCAGTTCCTCATCATCTCCAAGCGTTACGAGAAGATTGCCGATGCCATGAATAACAATTTGCATCGCGGCGTCACCATTCTCCATGGCGAGGGTTGGTACTCGAAGAGCGATGTAGAGGTGCTGATGGTGCTTTGCCGCAAGTACGAGAGTCAGTATGTATTCAACCTCATCAAAGCCATCGACCCCAACGCCATGGTAAGCCAGACGTTCTGTCAAGGCGTTTTCGGTGAAGGCTTCGATAAAATAAGATAAAATGAAAATCGGTTTCGACGCCAAACGCTATTACCACAACCACACCGGTCTCGGCAACTACAGCCGTGCCATCATCAAGGGATTGCAAGCGCTCTATCCCGATGATGACTATCTGCTTTATGACGAGAAGAGCTTCTCGCGTACCTTCAAATTGGGAAGAAAGGCAGCCCACGACGGTTGCAAGCTGTTCCATGGCCTCTCCAACGAACTGCCTTCCGATATTCTAAAGAGTGGTGTCCGCTCCATCCTCACCTTCCACGATGCAGCTTGGCGTACCTATCCGCAGATGTATCATTGGTTGGATCGTCAGATCTATGACTTCAAGTACGGACGCAGTTGCCACGTGGCTAATCATGTGATTGCCATCTCCGAGAGCACCAAGAAAGACATCATACGTTTCTACGACATTCCCGAGGTCAAGATTTCAGTCATCTATCAACCCGTACAGGACCTTTTCTACAAACCTCTCTCCCAAGAGGAGGCCGACCAGCTCATTGCAGACGCTGTGGCATCAGGCATGATTTCGTCAACCCTTCCGCAAGACTTCATCCTCAACGTAGGCAGCATCAACAGCCGCAAGAACCTCCTAGGGCTTGTACAGGCGCTCGAACTTATTCCAGCCGAACAGCGTCCACCGTTGCTCGTTGTCGGAAATGGACGTGAATACAAGCAGGAAGTGTTGAACTACATCGCAAAACACCATCTCGAGCAGTATGTCCGCATCGAGACAGGTGTCAGCGATAATAAGGTGTTGCAAGCCCTTTATTCCAAAGCACTCCTGATGGCTTATCCCTCACATTACGAAGGTTTCGGTCTTCCCGTGGTCGAAGCGGCACTCCAACAATGCCCCATCCTGACCAGCAATGTCAGCTCACTTCCCGAAGCTGCGGGTCCCGGTGCACTCCTCTGCGACCCCGACAGCATCGAATCCATCCACAAATACCTCACCGAACTGCTCGACGACAGCAGCATGGCTCAACGCCTCGCCGAAGTGGCCGAAGATTACGCACGCAGCCATTTCGACCCACGAACTCTTACCGAACAGCTGCACGACCTCTATAATGAGATAGCGTAGGTTTGATCAAACTATCATTCGCCCCATTCGTTTGTGTGGCAGCCAAGTTTGGCTGCCATTATCGTTTATCCAGATCATCAAACAGCCGCTGCAAGAATGCCCTGCCCCAGCGACATGCCTGTCCTTTAGGATCGTTGCTCCATTTAAGAGGCACATCCTTCTGTTGATTATCCTGCACATAACAGATCGACTGGACACCCGTCGTATCGCAAACATCCGCCAGAATGCCGAACCCATCGGGGTAGTCATAGAAGGCATAACGCGGTGTCGCAGGATCAAGCAGATCCTTGCTGAAATTGAAATCCTCATGAGGAATGCCCATCTGGCCCAACAGTGTCGCAGCAAAATCAGTCTGGTCGCCCAGCGCATCAATCGTATGTAGCTCCTTACCTTCTCCATCGGTCGGCAGTTGCAGAGCGCCACCTGTCCAGACCATCGGGATGTGATATCGGTCGGGTTCCTGAAATTCAACACCCTCCGGATAATAACTGCAATGGTCGGGCATGGCAATGACGAGCAGGTTATCCCATACAGCCGGGTCGGCTTTCAGTTTGCCGATGAAATCGCCCAGACAAGAGTCGGTATATGCAAACGAATTGGCGAAAGGATGCTCCAGGCGCTTGAACGATGGCACGTCGTAAGGCTCATGACTCGAAAGCGTGAGTACCACCTTGAAGAAAGGAGCCTCACCCGCCGACACTTCGTCCTTAATATTTCGAAGGACACGATCGAACACCAGATGATCGGGGGCGCCCCACTGCTGCATGCGTTCGGCACGTGAGAAGTTATTCATGCTTACCACCTCCTCGACACCGCCCGTCCGCAAGAATCCGAGCATATTGGTGAAGTTTACATCACCGCCATAGACGAACTGTGGACGATAGCCCTCTTCCTTGAGTCGCTTGGGCAGATACTGTAGATTGTTGCATTTCGACTGGTCCTTCATCACCGTCGTGGTGGGCTGGGCAGGATAACTGGCCAAGATGGAAGCCAGGCCTCGGTCGGTGCGCCACGAGGTGGCATAGAAACGCGTCCAACCCAATCCCTCGCCATACAACCGCGTAAGCTCCGGCATCACACGTGGGTCGGCATCAGGATAGAGCGCATGGCATGCCTTGCCGCTGAAACTCTCGAGAATAACAAGCAATATGTTGGGACGGGAGGTCTTCAAAAGCGCGGGACGAACACTTGCCGAATCCGCGATATTCACTGTCTTCCGATAGAGTTCTTCCAAAGCCGCGTCACATTCCTCGTTGCTCATGAAACGGTACATCTCGCTATAATTCTTCTGTTTGCCCAGCGAATAGAAAAATGAAAACACGGGATTCACAGCCGCTTGGTTCAGGTTCATCTCAGTCGAGAAATATGCACGACCCACGTTCATCGTGCTCTCGCTCACTCCACCACGGATACAGAGGAATGTCAATCCCGCCAACAGTAGGCCGCCAAGGGTATGGAGGACTCGTTTCCCGAGCGGTTCCTGTTTTTTTGCAGCCTCCTCGCGCCACAAGTGACTATGAGTACGCTCGGCAGGGGGAAACAACTTGTGCAGCAAACGTTCGATGACATAAACAATCAGTGCAATGATGCCGATACCCACCACATACCACCACCAAGGGGCTGAAGCCAAAGCCTCGGCGGGATTGTCGATCAAGTAAATCATCGGTGTCGCATCAAGACGGAATCCCCAATGTCCGAACAACATCAGGTCGGTAGCCCACAGCAGAAGGGCCAGGAAGAACAGCACTCCCAGCAGCCAAAACAGCACATGACGATACCATTCGCCGGGCAGCCAGATGTGAACCAGCTTCAAAACCAACGGAAGAGCCACTATATAACCTGCTGCAGTAAGGTCCTGCGGTATGCTGTGAATCATCACCTGCAGCCAGTCTCTTAAGCCATACTGTCCGTAAATACCAAAGTGATACAACATGAATATGAGCGTTCCCACCAGGAAAAAGCCCACTATTGATGCAAAGATTATTATTAGCTTCCTCATAACGATTACTTTCCTATAAAAAGCGCCGCAAAGTTAACAAAAAGAAAAGTAAACTGCAAAACTTAGACCATCAAAAAATCAAATTCACCATATTTATTCGAAATAATGCACAATTCGTTTGGCATTTTGCAAAATAAAGACTAACTTTGCACCGATTTTTAAATACAATGATGATTAATACTCTCCGCCGCACTGCCTTAGGCAATATCGCAGCCTATCTTCTCAACATGATTATGGCCTACGTGGCCTTCATGATTTGCCGCATCGTCTATGTGGCCATCAACTGGACATCCTTCCACGAAGGCATTGCCCAGACTTCATGGGATGATCTGCTTTCAGGCTCGCTGTTGTTCGACACCTCGGCCCTGCTCTACCTCAATGCGCTCTATCTGCTCCTGATGCTGCTGCCCCTCCACCTCAAGGAGAATGCACGCTATCACCGCATTGTGCGCATCGTCTTCCTGGTGTTCAACGGCATTGGTATCATCGCCAACCTTGCCGATGGCGTCTATTTCCCCTTCACGGGTCGTCGCACCACGGCAACGGTTTTCAACGAGTTCTCCAACGAAGGCAATCTGGGCGATATCGTAGGAACCGAACTCCTTCACAGCTGGTACCTCGTGCTGTTGTTTGTTCTGATGATCTGGGCAATGTACAAGCTCTACTTCTTGCCGTGTACCGACGGCGATGACGACAAGCCCATCCGTCTTCGCACCTACTACCCCACCCTCACAGCCGCCCTGCTCGTCATGGCAGGACTCACTGTGGCCGGTATGCGTGGCGGCTTCACCACCGCTGTCCGTCCTATCACCATCTCGAACGCCAACCAATATGTCAGCCGTCCTACCGATGCTGCCATCGTACTCAATACGCCCTTCTCCATCATCCGCACCTTAGGCAAGAAGACGTTTGTAGATCCGGGATATTTCTCTACACAGGAGGAGCTCGACGCTATCTTCACGCCCGAGCATTATCCTGCCGACTCTGCCACTTTCGTGCCCCGTAACGTCGTCGTTATCATCGTCGAGAGCTTGGGCCGCGAATACATCGGCGCACTCAACGACATGGGACAATGCGGCGACAACTACCGAGGCTATACGCCCTTCATCGACGAACTCTGCCATCAGTCCTTCACCACCGACTGGTCATTTGCCAACGGACGCAAGTCCATCGATGCCATGCCCTCCATCCTCAGCGGCATACCGATGTTCGTTGAACCCTTCTTCCTCACTTCCGCTTCACTCAACGAGGTGGGAGGATTGGCACGCAGCCTCGGTGGCAAGGGCTACCAGACAGCCTTCTTCCATGGTGCTCAAAACGGCTCGATGGGTTTCCAGGCCTTTAGCCGTGCCACGGGCTTCGATGCCTACTATGGACGCACTGAGTTTGATGCTGACCCAGACTTCAACGGAGAAAATGATTTCGATGGCACTTGGGCCATCTGGGACGAACCCTTCCTGCAGTTCTACGGCAAGAAGATGTCCGAGATGCCCGAGCCGTTTATGACCACGGTCTTCACAGCCTCGTCACACCATCCATTTGCCATCCCCGAGCAATATCGCGACACCTTCCCCGACGAAGGCATCGCCATGCACAAGTGCATCCGTTACCTCGACCATGCGCTGCGTCGTTTCTTCGAACGTGTCAGCCGTGAGCCCTGGTACGATCGCACCCTCTTCGTTATTACGGGCGACCACACCAACCTCACCGACCAAGCCTATTACCAGACCGACCTCGGTTACTTCGGTTCGCCCTTCATCCTTTTCGACCCCACGGGCACGCTTGTTGCACCTCAACGTCGTCATGCCATCGCACAGCAGATCGATGTGATGCCCACCGTCCTCTCTGCCCTCCACTTTGATGAACCTTACGTGGCTTTCGGATGCGACCTGCTCACCACGCCCGACCACCTCACGTGGGCCATCAACTATTCGGGAGGCATCTACCAATATGTCGAAGACGGATACCTCCTGCAGTTCGACGGTCAGCAGCCACGCGCCCTCTACGACATCCTCGGCGACTGGTACCAGACCCGCAATCTCAAGGATGACCCATCTGCACAGTCCATCCTCAACACGCGCCTCCAGCGCACCAAGGCCATCATCCAAAGCTATATGCAGCGAATGGTCAATGATAGCCTGGTGATAAAAAATCCATAATAACAATGGCCAAACGCAAAGACAACCTCTTCTACCGAGCACTATACTACATCATCCTCGCGCCGCTCTACACCGTATCGCTCCTCCCGATGTGGTGGCACTACTTCTGGTCCGACGTGTTTTATCTGCTCATCTATCGCGTGGTGCGATATCGTCGGCACGTCGTGCGCCGCAACCTCACTGCCAGCTTCCCCGACAAGTGCGAAACCGAGCTTCGGAAGATCGAGAAGGATTTCTACCACTATTTCTGCGACATCTTGGTCGAGACCGTCAAGTTCTTTTCCATCAGCCCCGACGAGATGCGGCGCCGCATGAAGTTCGAGCAGATCGAACCTGTCGTTGACTCGTGCCGGCGTGGCAAGAATTGCGCCATCTATCTCGGACATTATGGCAACTGGGAATGGATCAGCACCATGCCGCTCTGGTTCGACCCTGCAATAGGAAAGTGCACCCAGCTCTACCATCCCCTCGAGAACCCCGCTATGGACCGACTGATGGGATACATCCGCCAGCGTATGGGCAGTATCAACATCCCTGTCGAACAGTCGGTGCGTCACTTCGTGCGTTATCGTCAAATGGGCATACCCGTTCTCGTCGGTTTCATTGCCGACCAAGTGCCCCATTGGCGTAACATACATTACTGGACACCCTTCCTCAATCATCCCAAGACGCCCATCTTCACGGGTGCCGAACGCCTCACACGGCAGTTCGACATGGATGCCTACTACGTGCACATCGAACGTTTGCGCCGTGGCTACTGGAAGGCGACCTGTGAGCTCATGGCACGCGACTGCAAACAGACCAAGGAATTCGAGATCACCGAGATTTATACACGCATGCTCGAGCAGAACATCCTCGAAGCCCCCCAGTACTGGCTGTGGACTCACAACCGCTGGAAGCGTACTTACGATGAATGGCTCACGAAAATCGATTCCGAAACAGGCCGAATCAAGTAATTCTCTATCACGAATTTGCGAATTATAGAATGGACGACTACATGACCAGCCTCAATCATAGGCAACGTGAGGCAGTAGAGGCCACCGAGGGAAGAATTCGTGTGGTAGCCGGAGCGGGGTCGGGCAAGACCAAGGCGCTCACCTGTCGCTATGCCTATCTGGTCAACGTCTTAGGTGTCGATCCAGCCAACATCCTCTGCCTCACCTTCACCAACAAGGCCGCGCAGGAGATGCGCCAACGCATCCACCGCCTGGTGGGTAGCGGCGACTACAACGACTTTGTCTGCACCATCCACGGCTTTTGCGTCAAATTCCTACGTCAGGAGATCCATCGCCTCGGTTATCCCAAGTCGTTCACGATCCTCGATGATGACGACCAAAAGCAGCTCGCCAAGCAGGTCATGGAGGAGCTTGGCCTCAACCGAACGATCGAAACCGTGGGACAGTTCCTCGATGCGACGGCCAACAAGAAGGTGGCTCTCTTCTTGCAACAGCCCAACTACATCGACCGCATGATGCTCACCGAAGGGCTCAGCGAGAATTTCGATGCATCGGCCCTCGACCCCGAGCAAGCCAACGACATGGTCTTTGCCCGCTACCTGCAGTTGCAAAAGAAGACACTCGGTCTCGACTTCCAGGACCTCATCTTCTTCACCATCCATATCCTCAAGCGCTTCCCCGATGCCTGTCAGTACTGGCAGAACGAGATGGAATACATCATGCTCGACGAGGCGCAGGACTGCAACAAGAGCGACTGGACCATCGTCGAGACGCTGCAGGGCATCCACCACAACCTCTTCATTGTGGGCGACCCCGATCAGGCCATCTACGAGTGGCGTGGTGCCAAGCCCAAGATGTTCATCGAATTCCAGAACGACAAGACCATTGTCCTCGACCAGAACTACCGTTCCACCTCCTCCATCCTCAATGTGGCCAATTCGGTGATCAGACGCAACCGCAACCGTGTACCCAAGAACCTCTTCACCACACGCAGCGGCGGCACCAAGGTCACTCATTTCCATGGTCGCAGCGACGAAGAAGAAGCCCGCTGGATTGTCGCCAAGATCCGCGCCCTCTGCCCTCCGTCTGACGCCACCACCTCCCTCAGCGACTTTGCCATCCTCTATCGCGCCAGCTATCTGAGCCGCGGCATCGAACAGGCGCTGGTGCGCGCCGGCATCGACTATGTCATCTGGGGTAGCGTCCGCTTTTTCGATCGCGCCGAAATCAAGGACGCCCTCTCCTACCTGCGCCTCATCGACCAAGGCGACGACCTCTCCTTCCAGCGCATCTGCAACGTGCCCAGCCGCAAGGTGGGACGCGCCTATCTGAACCGGCTCAAGGCCTTTGCCGATCACGATGGCACCACGCTCTACGATGCCCTCAAACGCCATATCAGCGCACGCGAACTCTACAAGGAATCGATGGTTCACTTCATCGACCTTATCGAGCGGTGCCGACAACTCGTCGAAGAGCGCATGAAACTGCCCATCCTGCTCGACGAGCACGGCACTGTGGTCAGCACGCAACGCCGTGACCACGTTATCAGCGACGTGCTCGACATGGTGCTCGAAGAGAGCGGTTATAAGAAGCTGCTGCGCGAAGATGACGACACCGACCGCCTGGAAAACCTCACCGAGTTACTCCAGAGCGTTCAAAGCTATGAGGAAGCGCATCAGCAGGACGAAGTGCTCTCCATCAGCAGTTACCTGCAGGAGATCGCCCTTTACACCAACATGGACCTCGACGCAGTAAAGCAAGGCGACCCAAGGCCAACAGCCAACGGCCAAAAGCCATCAGCCAATGGCCAAAAGCCAAAAGCCTCCCCCAAAGTGCGCCTCATGACCATTCACCAGGCCAAGGGTCTTGAGTTCCCATACGTCTTCGTCACGGGACTTAGCGAAGGCATCTTCCCCAGCATGAAGACGCTACGCGAACGCAAGCGCGATGGCGAAGAGGAGGAACGACGACTGATGTATGTAGCTGTGACACGTGCCGAGAAGGAGCTGTTCCTTACCGAAAGCGAAGGTTTCAGTGCCGCAGCACGCCTCTCGAAGTATCCCAGCCGCTTCTTGCGCGAAATCAAACGTGACCTATTTGTCACCGAGGGCGATATGGATGAATTGCTCTGGCAGGAATCTTCCAAAATGGTCAAGACACTGGGATTGGACTTCGGTCAAGACGAGGCCACAGCCAATGGCTCCCTCCCCTCTGGTGAAGATGTGTTCCCGCCAGGCACCCGTGTCAAGCACGACATACTCGGTGAAGGCACCATCATAGACTTTAACGAAGTGCGAGGCTCCTACACCGTACAGTTCGGCAACGGTACTCGCAACATACGAGGAAACTTTTTGAAACCCATCTGATATGGCAAAACAACAATCGAATATACAGGAGCACAGACGACTTTCGCTCGACTACCCCTGCATGTACCACGTCATCATGCACAATGACGACTTCACCACCATGGAATTTGTGGTCGAAGTACTCAAGACCGTCTTCTTCAAGCCCGATGCAGAAGCTCAGCAACTCATGCTCAAAGTCCACAAGGAAGGCAAGGCCATCGTTGGCCTCTATACGCTCGATGTCGCCGTCAGCAAAAGCCAGAAGGCCATGCGCATGGCGCGCGACAAGGGCTTCCCATTCAAACTCACTTGGGAACCCGAAAACAATTAACAATTAATAATTTACAATTAACAATCTGTTTTAGGAGAAAATATATAAATGAACAAAACAGACAGGCTTAACAAGGCTTACGAATTTGCATTCCGATATGCTTGGAACAACCGCCACGAGTTCGTAACACCCGAGCACCTGCTCTACGGCATCGTCGAGCAGCCCGAGTTCGAGGCGTTATTCAAGAGCTATCAGGTCGATCCAACCATATTCAAGCAGAACCTCCAGAGAGATCTCGACAGGTTCGTTGACAAGGTGCCCGAGGAAGTTGGCGATTATGAACTGCTTGCCTCAACACAACTCATCCAGGTCATCGCTGTCAGCGAACAGATGGCCGCCAGCTCCGGCAACGACACGGTGGATATCCCCCACGTCCTCAATGCCATCATGCATCTCAACGAGTCGATGGCCCTTCATACCCTCGCTCACACCTTCACCGACGACCCGGGGGAATTCCTCCAATGCGTCACCATGGCCATGGACAACGAAGATCTGCCCATGCACGCCACGTCGCACGAAGACTACTCCATCGATGACGATTTCGAACCGTTCAGCGATGACTACACAACCAATCGCGAACGTGATCGCAAGGGCGAATGGCGCAACCTCGTCACCTGCATCAACGACCAGCTCGCCGATCATAACCCGCTCATCGGACGCGAAGCCGAACTCGACCGCACCATCCAGGTGCTCTGCCGCCGCGAGAAGAACAACCCCCTCCACGTGGGCGAACCCGGCGTCGGCAAGACGGCGCTGGTCTATGGCCTGGCCGAACGCATCGAGCGCGGCGACGTGCCCCAACGTCTGCAAGGTGCCGTCATCTATCAGATGGACATGGGCTCGATGGTGGCTGGCACAACCTATCGCGGCGACTTCGAGAAGCGCATCAAGGCCGTGATGGAGGGTGTCAAGAGCGAAGGCAATGCCATCGTCTATATCGACGAGATCCACACCCTTATCGGTGCAGGCACCGGCGGTGACGGCTCGCTCGACGGCTCCAACATGCTCAAACCCTACCTCGAAGGGGGCGAAATACGCTTCATCGGTTCCACCACCTACCAGGAGTACAACCGTTACTTCCAAAAGAGCAAGGGCATGGTACGCCGCTTCCAGCAGATCGACATCCCCGAGCCTTCGGTCGAAGAGACCATCCGCATCCTCGAAGGCCTGCAGGCCAAATACGAAGCCTTCCATGGCATCAAATATGCCAAAGGCGTGTTGCGCTATGCCGTCGAAGCTTCGGCTAAGCATATCAGCGACCGCTTCCTGCCCGACAAGGCCATCGATCTCATCGACGAAGCCGGAGCCTATCGCGAACTGCATCCATTGATGCGCAAGGTGAAGGGCAAGCAGGTGCCCCAGAAAACCCAATGGGTCGATAAGGAGCTCATCAACGACGTGCTGGCGCGTGTCTGCAAGATCGACCCCAAGTCGCTCCACGACGAAGATACCCAGAACCTCGAAACCCTCTTCGAGCGTATCACCGCACAGATCTACGGACAGGATCATGCCGTGCGTCAGGTAGTCGAAGCCGTGCAGATGGGCAAGGCAGGTCTGCTCGAAGACCAGAAGCCCATCGCCTCGCTCCTCTTCGTCGGACCTACGGGCGTGGGCAAGACCGAAGTCTGCCGTGTGCTCGCCCAGGAACTGGGCATCGGTCTCGTGCGTTTCGACATGTCGGAATACACCGAGAAGCATACCGTCGCCAAGCTCATCGGCTCGCCAGCCGGCTATGTAGGTTACGAGGACGGCGGACTGCTCACCGACGCTATCCGCAAGACACCAAACTGCGTACTCCTGCTCGACGAGATCGAGAAGGCACACAGCGACATCTACAACATCCTGCTTCAGGTGATGGACTATGCAAAGCTCACCGACAACAAGGGGCAGAAGGCCGATTTCCGCCACGTCATCCTCGTCATGACCTCCAATGCAGGCGCACAGTATGCCCACCGCGCACAGGTGGGCTTCGGCAGCACCGTCTCGGCAGGTCAGGCCATGCTCGGTACGGTCAAGAAGACATTCAAGCCCGAGTTTATCAACCGACTTTCGGGCACCGTGGTCTTCAACGACATGGATCGCACCATGGCCGCAATGATCCTCGACAAGAAACTGCGCCAACTCAGCCAGCGTCTCGCTTCGCGCAACGTCACCCTTGAACTCACCGATGCAGCTCGCAACCTGCTGTTGGAAAAAGGCTACACCCGCGAGATGGGAGCCCGCGAGATGGATCGTCAGATCAACCAACTGCTCAGTCCCCTGTTGATGCGCGAGATCCTCTTTGGCCGTCTCAAGAAAGGAGGCAAGGCTACCGTAGATATTGATGGAGAAGCGCTGAAGCTTCTATAATCCGCGCTAAACTATAACAATTCTTACTAAAAGTCACTCCGAATGCGGAATGACCTATTTCAAACCACGGCATACCCTTTCTTAGCCAAGATTGGGTATGCCGCGATCGTTTCATGACCATTCTTAGCCAAGATTGGTTATGGTCCAACCAAAGAATGACCATTCTTAGCCAAGATTGGTTATGGTCCAACCAAAGAATGACCATTCCTGGCCAAGATTGGTTATGGTCCAACCGAAGAATGACCATTCTTGGCCAAGATTGGTTATGGTCCAACCGAAGAATGACTTTTCTTGGCCAAGATTGGTTATGGTTCCAACTGAAGAATGACCATTCTTGGCCAAGATTGGTTATGGTCCGATCGAAGAATGACCATTCTTGGCCAGGATTGGTTATGGTCCAACCGAAGAATGACCTTTCTTGGCCAAGATTGGTTATGGCCCAACCGAAGAATGACCTTTCTTGGCCAAGATTGGTTATGGTCTAATCGAAGAATGACCATTCTTGGCAAAGATTGGTCATACTGCACTTTGGCAAAGGTAAAGTCGGCAGGAAAATGTATGAAGTTCATTTAAAAGTCGGCTGTTCTGAGGCATCCGGAAAAGTATCATGTTACGAATGCCCTTAAACTGGGTGACTACAACATCGGAAGGAAGAATCAACTGCTGACCTTGCTCATGTATCTGTCTTTTTTGCTTACCGATGTATAAGATAGCTATGAAGGCGCGGCACCATACGATGCCGCGCCTTCAGTTTAATGGTTTGAGTGAGAAAAGACAGAATCTTCTATGCTCCGTTATCGAAATGGTCAATATATTTCAGGGTAAGAGAGTTGTTTGATGCATTCGGATCATTATAATTCACCATTTTACCAATAGCCAGCTCGAACAAAAGAATAATTACCCATAGAATCTATCACATATTCAAAAATATATGGATCTTGCTCTCCTAGTTCTTGTGGGAAGAACTCAGGGTTTTGTGATGGACTACGCAATTTCCAACCTTTTAAAATAGAATTCAGAGCATCAATTTGCTGAATCTCAGAAGTCGGATGAAATAGGTTATTATAAAAAAAACAAAATGTGTTATTTCTCTTAAAATAACCAGAAAAGTACTCTTCTCCTCCCCATCTGTCGTGAAAAACAAAAGGAGTACCATATTTGCCCATAACAATGACCCTTGTAGTATCTTTTGATTTGAAATACACAAATGTCATATAGTATAAATTATAGTAAGTTGAGTTTTGATCGGGATCCCTCCTCAAATCACTGCGTTTTTTACATGTAGATGTAAGTTGTTCGATAACACTATCTTGGGGAGGGGGGTCCATGGTTCGATCATCATCATAGCCATACCAACGACAACCGTAGTTACTCAAAGAACTAATGCAAAGAAACACACATAAAACCAAAATACTTTTCATATCCTATAAACTACAATTTGATATCCTTTTTCCATTCTTCGAAACTCTTCCATTCATTTATACATTGAGATTTTCCATCATATTCGTAAATAAGTCGAAGGTTTATGCTTCATTTTATAAACGTCTCCCCGACTTCCACCTCTAGTACCTTCGCTGGTTGATCCATCTGCCGCGTTTCGACCAGGATGGCCATGTATCTCTATCCTATTTTTGGAACTATCAATCCCCAAGTTTCTTTCTGTATTATAGGAATCAACATGATTTTCTGCATGATTAGAAACTAGTAATCCTTTTCCATCTTCTGTAACAATAGCTTTCCATTCAACTTCGGTATTTTCAGTCATGACATTTTGAACATTTAGAGCTATCTCTGATGTAGTAAATGCATACACTAAATCTTTACTTTTATTTTTACTATTACTATAATCAAGATATTGAGTATATAATATACCCATTGTTTCATCGTATGAATTATCAGATGAAAGTTGTACTTCATTGTATATATTACCTTGATTATTCTTAAACTTTAAATACGTACCTTGAGAAGTTGTTCTATTTACTACATGACCAAATTGAGTTACTTCAAATATGTCTTTCCCATCCCAATCGAACTTATTCACAGGATCTCCCCAGCAATAAACGTATGGACTGATCCCATAGTACTTCTCTGCCATCGGATCAATCCTGTCCCACATCGGAGCCATGGCGAAGTACTGGCGCGCATGGATGTCGTAGTTATCCAACCCGAAAGTTCGGTCAAGCTCCTTACCCTCGAACTTGTAGGCTTGAAGGTTTTCGTTTGTACTAATGTCGCCTATGACACCACCATATGGGTAATAGTGAGTCACCTGCTCTACTGTGCCGGTCTTGTTCGCTACCATGCGGTTGTTACCCATATAATCCTGAATATAGTAGTGCCAGCCGTCGATGGTGTCATTGCTGAATGACACGTATCCCCCGTCGAATCGATACATTCTCAGATGGCCGTTCTTTATAGCTTTGCTATCTGGCCGACCCATGCAAGAGGCTTGATTGCCTCGCTTGGATGAGCACAGTATGAAGGCGAAAATGGAAAACCTTCTGAAGATATAACGTTCAAGTATGCCAAAATATTGCATTGGGAGCAATATATTAATTTCGTGTCCGAATTTGAGAATGAAAGGGCTGACGATTATAAGCAAAAGACTATTCTACAGTGAATTCTCTAATATCATTCTTTCGTTGATTCCCAAAGGTGCGGCATCAGATGGTGCCGCGCCTTATAGTTTGTAGATTCTATTATTGTTTGGGAAAAGTGAAATCACTAACAACCCAATAAATTTTCACAAATGCATGTAGTCCATCCGTCTATATAAATACCATTGATTAGCTTTATCCGAACTTTACACCATTTATCACCTTTTTCATCAATTATAAAATCCAAAAGAGGAGCATAATCAATGGGATCCATTTCATCTTCGTTGGTCCAAACACTTTTGCTAATGTAATTAGGGGACTCAAATAATAAGACCCCTCTAGAATCATGATCACCTCTAGAACAATTGGTAGCTAAAAATATGCCACAATCCATTCTGTCTATCCAGCCATTATTACTATCAACAATTGAGTCATAATCACAGGTATTTGAATTATAAGCCAAAATAGATATTGTTACGTGATATCTTGATTTGCTCTTTTTGTCAATCGTCACGGTTTCTATGCTATCCCTATCAGCATTTATTATTCTGGCTGTGCAAAAAGGCTGGCTAGAATATTTATGCTTGTACAAGGGTATATCCTTCCTCGAATAATCCACATAGGCAACGAATGAAAAAGAGGATAATACAATCAAGAAAAGCGATAATATTGTATTCATTGTCTATTCAAAATTAAAGTGAAACCATTATGTCCAATTTGCTTCTCAAATGCATCCCATTGCTTGTCCAATATTAATAAGCAGCCTGTAGAAATAGCCCAATATTTGCCTAATTTCTTGCTATAATCCCAATTGGCTCGACCACCTGTGGCTGTTGAATGAATGTATATACCATTCTTTTGAGTTGAGCTAAAAGGGTTTGACCAATCTGGGGCAGGGTTAACGCCATTAATACAATCCACTGGGCCAGCATTGTTAATAGCATAATGTTTCGGGATTCCCTTACTATTTTTATTTATCCACGTAACTGGATAAACCCCATTTGCGATAGCACCAAAAGTTGAAAAGTCAGAGGTCATTGTATAACCAATATAATTAGATATATCATCGGCTCCTCTAGGTCCATATACGGTGACTTCCGCATTAACAGCTTTTTCACCAATAATACGACCTTTATCTAATCTTTCGTCATAATGCCCATTAAAAACAACTAGTATATTTCCCCAATAAGTGCCACTAATACCGTTGTCGTCAAGCTCTTTTTGGGATCAAATTTGGACGAGCTATATTTTATGCCCGTAGGGCAATTTTATGTCGCCATTGAGGCGACAATTTTCCGGATTGTGAGACGGGCTATTGAAGCCCACGTCTCAAATCCATTTTCACCTTCCTTTCTTGTTATTATCGGTTTCTGTTTTCAACTTGTCGAAATGTTCGCAAAGATAATGATAAAATGGACTATGATGGCAGTTGGTGGGGAGACATTCCACATCGGGGCAAGCCTGCTGGATGATATCGGCCAGCAAGACGGGAGCAATCTGTTCGGTCTCGAAATGACCGGCTTCGATGAGAAGGATGTCGGAATGACCGAACCAACTGTGGTAATGCATTTCTCCCGTGAGGAAGGCTTCGGCTCCCAATGCTTCGGCTTCGGTGATGAAGTCGCTGCCTGAACCTCCGCAGAGGGCAAGGCGATGAACGGTACCAACCTTTGACTCGCGATTCCAACGCAGATGACATGCATCGGCAGCATTGACGCCTGCGGGAGTGAGACGCTGACAGATAAACTGGAGCAACTGGCTTGCCTCCAAGGGACGGGGCAACGTGCCGATGACTCCGCACTCCGACATCGGAAAGACATCATTCAGTTCGAGCAAAGCTGCCAGACGATGGTTGATGCCTCCCTCGGCCTTGTCGAGGTTGGTGTGGGCGCTGTAAATGCCGATGCCGTAACGGATGGTGGCCATGAGGACGCGGCTGATATAGTCCTTCTCGGGATTGACGACCTTCAGCCCACGGAAAAGCAGCGGATGATGGCTCACCACAAGCTGGCAGCCACGACGGTGTGCCTCGTCGATGACTTCCTCGGTGATGTCGAGACACGTAAGGACTCGACTGACCTCCATGCGGGGGTCACCGCACTGGAGGCCAGCGTTGTCGTAGGATTCTTGCAACTCTCGTGGCGCAATAGCCTCGATAGCGCAAGCGATATCGTGGAGATTCATTTATTTACCACTTATAAGAAAGACCGAAGCTGAGGAGCTCGGTGAACTGGAAGTAACCCCAGCCTTCACCCTTCTTATCGCAAGGTACAGCGTCGTCGAAACGAAGGTGCGTGTAGAGCTTGGTCGAGAAGTATTTGTTGAGCGGCATGTCGAAAGTGTTCTCCCAATCGACCTCGGTATATACATTGTCCTTGTATTTGCCGCAGTTCCAGAGAGGAGAATAGTAGGTGGCCTGACTGGTCCAAGTCAGATACTTGCTGACCTTGTACTCGAGGGTAGCCTTGGCACCGACACCGAAGTCATACAGGTTGAAGTCGCCAGGGTGCAGACCGAACTGCGTACCATCGATGCGGCCCTCGTGCCAGATGCCGTCGGCATCAAAGTGACGACGTGGATCGCTGACGAACTTGAGGTTGTAGCCGAAGGGTGACAAGTAGAGTGAAGCCTTGATCTTCTCGGTCTCCTTCTTCCAGTCCATACCGACGGATACGTTGACGGTTCCTGGGTTGAGGAACTTCGAAACCTCGACCACATCTTCGCCCATCTCCTGCCAACCGGTGCAGAACTGTGTCTGAGCGATGCCCTGCAAGGTGTAGTACCAGTGCTCGGTGGCCTGATAACCGAGTTTGGAGGTCCACTTGAGAATGTCGTTGTTGGTGATGAACGTGCGGTACTGGCTGCTGGCGTTCACAAAACCGAGCTTGGCCTCAATAGCGTTATCCCAAGCGAATTTCTCGTACTTGTAATTAAAAGTGTAGTCGGCTGTACCGAGCAAGGCAAAGCTTGATACACCGCCCTTGTACCAGTTCTTCGAGATGTAGCCTTGGGTGAACTGCAGGCTGGCATTGCCCGACTTGGTCCAACGCTTG
Organism: Bacteroidales bacterium; assembly: GCA_017548545.1. GTDB lineage: Bacteria > Bacteroidota > Bacteroidia > Bacteroidales > UBA3663 > Liminaster. The sequence continues at coordinate 17,757 of JAFYZW010000120.1, forward strand.
TCGGCATCGGCAGCATCTTCTGCCATTAAGCTAGTGACTGCCATCGAAAAAAGGATGGTGGAAAGGATTAGTTTTTTCATATTAATATAGTTTTAAGTTATGTGTTTTGAATCTTGCGTGATGATACATGATGTTTTGTCAAATACCAAATGCAAAATTATGAGATTTTTTCGTTATTTGCAAAAAAAATCTATAAAACGACGAAAAATTTTGGTATTTCGACGTTTTTTTCCTATCTTTGCAACCGCTAAAAGACAAAAGATGCTATATAAACGTCCGCCCAAGCGGTCTGATTCACTCGGCCGAATGGGAATGGTGACCAGGGGTTATGACAAAATCATGTCATGACCAACAGGTTAGACCAAAAAAGACGGGTATATGGCTTTTTTATGTCCCAAAACATAATTGTAAATAATTAATTGTTCATTGTTAATTTCATATTATTATGCCAAAGATTGAAAAAGAACTTTCAGTAGAAGAGAAGCTTGCCAACCTTTACAAGTTGCAGCTTTATGTATCGGAAATCGACCGTATCAAGGGCCTGCGCGGCGAACTGCCCCAGGAAGTGGAGGACATGGAGCGCGAAGTAGAAGACCTGAACACCCGTATCAACAAGTTCCGCGAGGACATCGAGGCCTGCCACCACAAGATCCAGGATATGCAGGAGAAGATTTCCGAGGCTGAACAGCTGATTGACCAGTACACCCGCCAGCAGGATGACGTGCAGAACAACAAACAGTATGAGTTCCTGACCAAGGAGATCGAGTACCAGGGTCTGGAGATCGAGCTTGCCAACAAGCGAATCCGCGAGAACCTCGACCAGATTGCCCTGTTTGAGGAGAGAGAGGCCAACTGCCGCAAGGAAGTGGAGGAGCGCCGTGGTGACCTGGAGACCAAGAAGGGCGAACTGGACGAAATCATCGCCGAGACCCGCAACGAGGAAGAGGTGATGCGCGAGAAGGCCAAGAAGATCGAGAACTCGATGACTGACAAGAACCTGATGACAATGTTCCAGCGTATTCACCGTAAGGCTCACAATGGTCTGGCCATCGTGCCCATCGAGCGCGAATCGTGCTCGGGCTGCTTCAACAAGGTGACTCCACAGCGACAGATCGACGTGAAGCTCCGCAAGAAGATCATCACCTGCGAGTACTGCGGCCGTATCCTTATTGATGAGGATCTTGCCAACCAGAACGAGATGCGTCGTCGCAAGAAGGGCCTCTTGGCAAACCTTTAATCCATGCCTGCCAACAACTTCAACAATAACGGCGGACCCACACCGAACCGCCGCACCTCAAGAGCTCAGGCCCCGCAACAGCCTGCGCTGGGTAAGGTACAGCCTCAGGCCATCGATGTCGAGGAGGCTGTGCTCGGTGCCCTCATGCTCGAAAAGGATGCCTATTCGGTCATCTCCGACCTGCTCAAACCGGAATCGTTCTACGACCACAAGCACCAACTGATCTTCGCAGCCATCCAGGAACTGGCATTCAACCAGGAGCCCATCGATATGCTGACGGTGACCAACCGCCTGCAGCGCAACGGCGTGATCAACGAAGTGGGCGGCGCTTACTACATCGCCACCCTGACGAGCAAGGTGGGCTCGGCAGCCAACATCGAGTACCATGCGAAGATCATCGCCCAGAAGTCGCTGGCGCGGCAGCTGATCAACTATGCCGGCAAACTCGAGACGGAAGCCTTCGATGAAACGACCGACATCGACGCATTGATGCAAACTGCCGAAGGCGAACTGTTCCAGCTCTCGCAGCACAACATCAAGAAGGACGTCATCCAAATCGACCCAGTGATACAGGATGCGCTTAAGAAGATCGAGCAGGCATCGAACCGCGACGACGGCTTGTCAGGCCTGCCTTCGGGCTTCCATGACCTCGACAAGATCACTTCGGGCTGGCAGAACACCGACCTGGTGATCATCGCTGCTCGTCCTGCGATGGGTAAGACTGCGCTTGTGCTCTCGATGGTGAAGAACATGGCGGTGAACTACAACATCCCTGTGGGCATGTTCAGCTTGGAGATGAGTAACCTGCAGTTGGTGAACCGTCTACTTCAGAACGTCTGCGAAATCTCAGGCGAGAAGGTGAAGAGCGGAAGACTGACCAACGAAGAGTGGACCAAACTGACCACACGCATCACCCAGTTGCAAGGAGCACCCATCTACGTGGATGACACCCCAGGTCTCTCGGTCTTCGAACTGCGCACCAAGGCTCGCCGATTAGTGCGCGAACATGGCGTCAAGGTCATCATGATCGACTACCTGCAGCTGATGACGGCCGCCGGCATGCAGTTCGGTTCGCGTGAGCAGGAGGTCTCCACCATCTCACGTTCGCTGAAAGGTCTGGCCAAGGAACTCGACATTCCGATCATTGCGTTGTCGCAGCTCAACCGTGGTGTCGAAACACGTCAAGGCGAAGGCAAGCGACCTCAGCTCGCCGACCTCCGTGAGTCGGGCGCCATCGAACAAGATGCCGACATGGTGTGCTTCATCCACCGTCCGGAATACTACAAGATTTACGAGGACGAGAAGGGCAATGATCTGCGCGGCGTGGCCGAGATCATCATCGCTAAGCATCGTAGCGGTTCGGTGGGAGACATCCGTCTGAAGTTCCGCGGTGAGTTCGTGCGTTTCCAGAACCTTGACGAGGATTCAAGCATCTCCTCCACCCTCACTGCATGGAGCGGAGGTGACAAGGAACTGACTTCGCGCATGGACAATGAACCAACACCCGACATGTCGCAACAGCCCAACGGCTTCGAATCACCTTCGAGCGGCTTCAACGCCCCCGAACCGGGCGAAGCGCCGTTCTAAAGGGGTTAAGAGGGGTTAAGAAGGGTTCGAAAGGTTTGAAAGGTTCGAGGGGTTCGAGGGGTTGTTTGTTCCAGAATACCAGAATGCCGATGTAACGTAATACCGAACTGCGTGAAGAATATTATAAAAATGAAAATTTTAAACAAGATAGGAGTAGTATCGATTGCGTTGACCATGCTGGCAGGACACATGTCGGCACAAGAGGTCGTCGCACCCAATTATCGCGAGATACGCACGTCGATACAAAACAGCAAGAGCCCGAACTACTATCCATTGCTCATGAAGCGTTATTTGGAGAACGATACGACACTCACTCTAGAGCAGTATCGATGCCTTTACTATGGCTACACCCTCCAGGAGGACTTTGTCCCCTATCAGAAGGAAAGGGAGAAACTCTTCGAGGTACGACGCGAACTGGTGAGCACGAATGGCAGCAAGACTTCCTGCACCGAGGCCATCAAGGTGGCACAATCGGCGCTGGAGGATGATCCCTTCGACCTGCTCGCCATCTCGACCCTCGCATTCTCATATCTCCAGCTGAAGGACACGGTGAGCCACACGCTTTGGAACAACAAGCAGGATGCCCTGCTCGATGCCATCGTGTCGAGTGGTGATGGTACTGACGTGGAGGATGCCATCCACGTCATCAACCTTGAACATGAATACGAAGTGCTCAACCGCCTTGGCTTGCAGATTGAATCTGACTCGCTGTGTAACGACAACGTAGAATATCTGAAAGTGCAACCCAATGCCGAAGACGTGAGAGGCGTCTTCTTCAACTTCGGCGCCTGCCGCCAGGCTTATCGGAAGAAGTATGAATAAGGGCTGATAATCTAGAAATGATTTGGGGGCGTATCACGCAATTGTGATACGCCCCCAAATCATGTAATAGAACAATTACTTCGAAAGATCGACAGCGAAGTAGCCGACACGGCCCTGGGCAGTCACTGCAGCGATGAACATCACCGGATCCTGATCGGCCGAACGTTTGGTGGTAAGCTGATTGAAGATGTTCTCGATGTCCTTGTCACTCTTCACAGCCTGGTCATTGATCTTGATGATGACCATCTTCTCGCGAAGACCGGCACGATAGAAGAGACCATTGGTCTCGAGCTTCGAGATCTGAACGCCCGTGCGCACACCGTAGCGGATGAGTTCGGCATCGCTGAGGTTCTTGAACGTTGCACCCAGCTTGTCGATGCCCTTTGTCTGAATCACATCGGTGTTACCCTTGGTGTTCTTCAGCGTCACGGTGAAGTTCTTCTTGTCACCCTTGCGATCCACCACTACCTTAACCTTGTCGCCTGGACGATAGCGTGCTATCTCACCCTGCAGCTGTGCCATTGTGTTGATGGTGGTACCGTTGACTGATGTGATGACATCGCCTGGCTTGATGCCAGCCTCGGCAGCACCGCCTTCTTCAGCCACCTGATCAACATAAACACCCTCGTTGACCTTCAGATCCTTCTGCTCCACAACATCGGCATTCACGTCGCCACCTATGATGCCAAGCAATGCGCGCTGCACAGTACCATACTGTTTCAGGTCGGTCACAACCTTGCTCACAATGCTCGATGGCACAGCAAAAGAGTAGCCGGCGTAGTTGCCAGTCTGAGAATAGATGGCAGTATTGATGCCGACCAGTTCGCCTGCCGTATTGACGAGTGCACCACCTGAGTTGCCGGGATTGACGGCAGCATCGGTCTGAATGAAACTCTCGATGCCGAGCTTGCTACTGCCCACGCTGATGCTGCGTGCCTTGGCGCTGACGATGCCTGCTGTCACGGTGCTGGTAAGGTTGAAAGGATTGCCCACAGCAAGTACCCACTCTCCTACCTTCAGCGCATCACTCTGTCCCATCGGAATGGTAGGAAGATCCTTGGCATCAATCTTAAGCAGGGCGATATCGGTGGTGGGGTCGGTACCCACGAGGGTAGCCGTAAACTGACGACGGTCGTTGAGCGTCACGGTCAGTTCATCAGCCTTGTCAACCACGTGATTGTTGGTGACAATGTATCCGTCGCTCGAAATGATGACACCTGAACCGGCTCCCACGGGTGTGGGATCGCTCGACTGTGGCTCCTGCTGGCGCTGACCGCGCTGACCAAAGAAGAAGTCGAAGAAGGGATCGTTCATGCCACCGAAGCCCTGCGACTGTCGCACCTGCTTGTTGGTAATACCCACTACGGCATTGACGGTCTTCTCAGCAGCACGCGTGAAGTCATTGTCGGTCACCGAAGCTGTAGAAGTGGTGAAGAATCCCGTGGGAGTAAGGGATATCGAACTATTCTCTTGGGCAAGGCTACCAACCATCCTGCCCTCCATTACCTTAAATGTAGCTGCAGCAGTTACACCGCTCACAACAACCATAGCTCCTAAGAGCTTTAAGACACTACTTGTTTTCATAATTATTCCTTTGTTCTGAAAATACCAATAATTATTGTTATATATTTGTTATTTGCCAATTTTTAATTGTTAATTGTTATTTGTTAATTGAATTTCGTCTTATTTGACGCTGCAAAGATACACAAGTTTAAGCGAATTAAGTTAAAATGGGACAAAATTTTAACATTTTCTATTAAAAAAGGCGCAAAGAATTAAAATTTTGATTTCCGTTTACACTCATTTTAAATAATTTTGCGTATCTTTGCGCACGCAGTAGGCCAGTCTGCCGCTCGCTCGCGCGAGAGGAAAGTCCGGGCTACACAGGGCTCCATGCCGGTTAACAGCCGGTAGGCGGCGACGTTTAGGTAACGTAACAGAAAATAACCGCCCCGCAAGGGGTAAGGGTGAAAAGGCGAGGTAAGAGCTCACCGCACACTTGGCAACAAGGCGTGGCTGTACGTCCCATGGGTTGTAAGATCATGTATACTGGTGGTTGGCACGTGTCGGCAACGATACTGTGTCCATGAAGGGCGGCCCGTCCAAGCCAGGGGGTAGATTGCTAAAGTACGTCAGTAATGGCGGACTCAGATCAATGGCAGACACCTGTCATCTAGGCAGGAACAGAACCCGGCTTATCAGCCTACTGCATTTTTATTAAAACTCACAATGGCGGACAAAAACAAGCAGGCTAAGACATACGATAAGGTAGTACGGCGGCTGGTGAACGGACAACTGCAAAATGCGTTGACGTTGATCAGCAAGTATTGTGTTTTGGAGCCACGTCTGTACTCCTTGGGAGAAGAGGCCGAAACACTGCAGAAGGATTACGGCCGCATGCTTGACTTCTTGGCCAAAGGTACGCATGACCCCAAACTCCAGGAACAGCACAACATTCTGATGGATCGTGCATGGAAATTAGCCGAAAGCCTTTACGATGCTGAACAACCTGCCATACTTCCTTTTGAAGAGCCTGTCACTACGCTTCTTGAACAACTTCAAGCCGAACCCGAGAACGACCTGCGCCTCAACCACGTCTTTGAGCAGGTGGCTGAAAGCCGACATCTGACCAAGGTGGAACGCAAGGCTTTGCATCAGGCCATCCTCGATGACAAGATACCCGAGTTTGTGCGAGCCACTCTCCTTTCCGCCATCACGCTGCACCTGACACAGAACTTCGATGGTCGCATGGTGGAAGACCTCTATACCTATACGCTCGACGATCAACCCGTGCAGCTACAGATGCAGGCATGGATCACGTTGGTCTTCGTGGCACTTATTCATGAACACCGCATCGAGCACCTACCCCGTCTGCGTGAGCAATATCGATTCATCTGCGAGAGTGCTTCCGACCTGCTCTTCAATCTCCAGATCAACCTCCTGCAATGTCGCGAGGCTTTTTCTTTCGGCAAGAAAATGCATCAGATTATGAACCAGGATGGCGAAGATGAGGAAATCGACGAAGAGGAACGCGTCCGTGAATTCATCGAGGTCATGACCGAAGGCATCGACACAACCTTGTCGGTATTCTCGCACCTCAAGAAGATTTCGTTCTTCAGCGGCGAAAACTCTCGTCACCATTGGCTTGAACCATTCAGCCTTATCCAACCCTTCATCAAGGCTGCCCTCGAGGAGAACCCCAAGGCGTTGCCGTGGACACGCATGATGTTGGCATCGGTAGCCCAATGCAACACTGAAAAGTATGGCACATTTATCACTATGCATACCTACAACAAGGATCTCATGGCGAGCATCGGCGAAAAACTCGCAAAAAAAGGTTTGCATTTTGATGAGATATTGCCACCAAGTCCTCTCTATGTGATGCGCAACTACCTGCACGACCTCTTCCGCTACTGCAACATGCACCCAAAGGGCGAGGCAATGCGTTACCCGCTTTTTGATCGCGACCTTGACATGAGCCAAAACAAATGGCTCAGCGCCGGCATCAGCCACCCCGACCAGCTGAAGAAGACCGCCGAGTTCTTTTTCCGCAAGGAACGCTGGGACGAAGCGTGCGTCACCTATAATACATTGCTCAAACATGAAGTGACCGAGGAGACTTTGCAGAAACTTTATTACGCCATGTCGTACAGTGACAGTTGCAACGACAACCGCAAGGCTCTGCGAACACTCATCAAGTGCAATACCCTCTTCCCTGGCAACAAGTGGACACTGCGACATCTGGCCGACGCCTATCACGAAGTGCAGGAATACGAGATAGAGGGACAGGTGCTGCATGAGGCTCTCGAACATTTTCCCGACGACCCAACCCTGTTGATGCGCATGGGACGCTGTCTCACCTGTCAGAATCGTTTCGACGAAGCCATTGAGATACTATACAAGGCCGACATCAAGAAGGAAGGACAATTGCGTGTGCATCGCGAACTGGCCAATGCCCTTTTCCTAACCAATGACCATGTACGTGCCGAGAAATTCATCCGCATGGTGCTCAGCCGGCCCGAGCCTGAAGCTGACGATTGGATTCTGGGCGGACATATTGCCCTGCAGGACGAGGACATCCCTTTGGCTATCGATCGCTTCAGGAACGCTGATGACTCGACATACGCTTATAACAGTATACTCCGCGACAAAGAGAAACTCCTACGTGCTGGCGTTGCCGAGCATATCATCCAACTGGTGATGGAGCTGCTTTTGCGCGAAATGAGACAAGGATAATAATTCATAAAACAATCAATAATGGAATACAACTTCAGAGAAATCGAGCCGCGCTGGCAGGCTCAGTGGGTCAAAGATCGGACCTACCAGGTCGAGATCGACCACAAGAAGCCCAAGTACTACGTGCTCGACATGTTCCCCTATCCATCGGGGGCAGGTCTCCACGTAGGACACCCCCTGGGCTACATCGCATCAGACATCTTCTCGCGTTACAAGCGCCTCTGTGGCTTCAACGTGCTACACCCAATGGGCTACGATGCCTACGGACTACCGGCCGAACAGTATGCCATCCAGACTGGACAGCACCCGGCCATCACCACTGAGAAGAACATTGCACGCTACCGCGAACAGCTCGACCGCATCGGCTTCTGCTTCGACTGGAACCGTGAGGTGCGTACCTGCGACCCAGGTTACTACAAGTGGACACAGTGGGCCTTTGCGCAGATGTTCGAGGCATATTACGACAACGAGACACAAAAGGCCAAGCCTATTGCCGACCTGATTGCACGTTTCGAAGCCAATGGAAGCAAGGGGCTTGACGCCGCATGCACCACCGAGCTCAACTTCACAGCCGAAACTTGGAAGGCCATGAGCGAGGTGGAGAAGCAGCAGACGCTGATGAACTACCGCATTGCCTATCTGGGTGAGACGATGGTGAACTGGTGTCCGGCATTGGGTACCGTGCTGGCCAACGACGAGGTTGTGAACGGCGTGAGCGAACGCGGCGGCTATCCCGTCGAGCAGAAACTCATGCGCCAGTGGTGCCTCCGCGTGTCGGCTTACGCTCAACGTCTACTCGACGGTCTGGAGACCATCGACTGGACTTACGCTCTTAAAGAGACTCAGCGCAACTGGATAGGACGCTCAGAAGGCACCGAGGCACAGTTCAAGGTAGTGCCTAACGACAACCCGCAGACGCTAACCGCCGACGGCAAACCCCTCGAGTTCACCATCTTCACCACTCGCGCCGATACGATGTTCGGCGTCACCTTCATGGTGCTCGCTCCCGAGAGCGAATATGTGCAGATGGTAACCACACCTGACCACATGGCTGAGGTGGAGGCTTACCTCGACAAGTGCAAGCACAAGACCGAACTGGAGCGTCAGGCCGGACACGAGGTGACTGGCGTCTTCAGCGGAGCCTACGCTATCAATCCCATCACTGGTGACGAGATACCCATCTGGATTGCCGAATACGTACTCGCAGGCTACGGAACGGGTGCCATCATGGCTGTGCCAGCCCACGACTCGCGCGACTGGGCATTTGCCAAGCACTTTAACCTGCCCATCATCCCGCTCATTGAGGGCGACTATGACCTCAACGAAGGTTCATTCGATGCCAAGGAAGGCATCATGAAGAACTCGTCGAACGCCGAACTCAGCCTCGACGGCCTCTGCGTCAAGGACTCTATCGAAGCCATGAAGCAGTATGTAACCCGCAAGGGACTGGGACGCGTGAAGGTAAACTATCGCCTGCGCGACGCCATCTTCAGCCGCCAGCGTTATTGGGGCGAACCCTTCCCCATCTACTACAAGGAAGGCATGCCTTACGTGCTACCCAAAGAGTGCCTGCCACTCCAGCTGCCTGAGGTGAAGGACTTCAAACCCACCTCGACTGGTGAGCCGCCGCTCGGCAACGCACAGATCTGGGCATGGGACGAGGTCAACAAGAAAGTGGTTGATAAGGCGTTGATTGACAACAAGACCGTCTTCCCACTCGAACTCTGCACCATGCCAGGCTTCGCAGGTTCGTCAGCCTACTATACCCGCTACACAGACCCGCACAACAACGAAGCACTCGTCAGCCGCGAGGCCAACGAGTACTGGGACAATGTCGATCTCTACCTCGGCGGTTCGGAGCACGCCACGGGACACCTCATCTACAGCCGCTTCTGGAACAAGTTCCTCAAGGACTGGGGTGTTGTAAAGAGCGAGGAGCCTTTCAAGAAGCTCATCAACCAAGGCATGATACAGGGTAGCAGCCGTTTTGCACTACGCGTAAAGGGCACACAGAAGTACGTCAGTGCCGACATAGCAGCACAATATGGCGAGACCGACCCCATCCATGTGGATGTGAACTTCGTCAACGGTCTGGAGATGGATGTCGAGAAGTTCCACGCATGGACACCCGAGTTCAAAGATGTGGAGGTGATCTGCAATGCCGATGGCAAGTTCATCACCACCTCGGCCGTAGAGAAGATGTCGAAGTCGAAGTACAACGTTGTCAATCCCGACGACATCTGCGAGAAGTACGGCGCCGACACGCTGCGCCTCTACGAGATGTTCCTCGGCCCCATCGAGCAATCGAAGCCTTGGGATACCGCTGGCATCGACGGCGCCTTCCGCTTCCTCAAGAAGTTCTGGAACCTCTTCCAAGATGTGAACGAACAGGAGCCTACAGCCGACAACCTGAAGTCTCTCCACAAACTCATCAAGAAGGTGACGGGCGACATAGAGCAGTTCTCGTACAACACCGCTATCTCTGCCTTCATGGTTGCTGTGAACGAGCTCACCCAACAGAAATGCGGATGCAAGGCCATCCTCGAGCAACTAGTGGTGCTCATTGCTCCATTCGCTCCACACATCGCAGAGGAACTCTGGCACCAGCTTGGCAACAACACTACCGTTTGTGATGCACAGTGGCCCAAGTGCGAAGAGAAATATCTTGTCGAGAGCACCATCAAGTACCCAGTACAAATTGGTGGCAAGATGCGCTTCACCATCGACCTTCCCGCCGACGCCAACGCCGACGAGGTGCAGGCCGCAGTCCTCGCCCACCCCGATGCCCAAAAGTGGATTGCAGGCAAGACCATCCGTAAGTTCATTTTCGTCCCCAAGAAGATCGTGAATGTAGTCGCCAACTAAGCGTTATACATTATATATATAATAATACAGGCTGCGAGCGGAATGCTTGCAGCCTGCATTATTATTGTCTTGTCAGCTCTTTAGAACTCTGCCGACTTGGGAGTACGGGGGAACGGAATGACGTCGCGGATGTTCTGCATACCGGTAACGAAAAGGATGAGACGCTCGAAGCCGAGGCCGAAACCTGCGTGTGGGCAGGAACCGAAGCGACGGGTATCGAGATACCACCACATGTCCTTCATCGGGATGTGACGAGTAGTAATCTCATTCATGAGCTTGTCGTAGTTCTCCTCACGTACCGAACCACCGATAATCTCGCCAATCTGCGGGAAGAGGACGTCGGTACCCTGTACGGTCTCCTCCATCTCCTCGCCATTGAAGACAGGACGTTTGTCATCAATCTTCATGTAGAATGACTTGATCTTCTTCGGATAGTTGGTCATGATGACGGGCTTCTTGAAATATTCCTCGACAAGGAAACGCTCGTGTTCGGAAGCGAGGTCGTCGCCCCAGTTGCAGGGGAACTCGAACTTGCGTCCATCCTTAATAGCCTGCTGAAGGATCTCGATGCCCTTGGTGTAGGGAAGGTGTACGAAACTATCCTTCAACACACCTTCGAGACGCTCGATAAGAGTGGGGTCGATGAGTTTGTTGAGGAACTCGAGCTCCTCGCGGCAGTTATCAAGTGCCCAGCGTACGCAGTGCTTGATGAAGTCCTCTTCGAGTGCCATCAGGTCATCCATGTCGTAGAAGGCTACTTCAGGCTCAATCATCCAGAACTCGGCCAAATGGCGCGGTGTGTTGGAGTTCTCGGCACGGAAAGTGGGACCGAAGGTGTAGATCTGGCCCAATGCCGTGGCGCCCAACTCGCCTTCGAGCTGACCGGAAACGGTGAGCGAGGTCATCTTGCCGAAGAAGTCGTCATCATAGATGATGGAGCCGTTCTCGTCTTTCTTCAGGTCGTAAAGGTTCTTGGTGGTCACCTGGAACATCTGACCTGCTCCTTCGCAGTCGCTGGCAGTGATGAGCGGCGAGTGGAAGTAATAGAAGCCATGCTCGTGGAAATACTGATGGATGGCGATAGCCATGTTGTGACGGATGCGAAGGATGCAGCCAAAGAGGTTGGTGCGGGGACGCAGATGCGCCTTCTCGCGCAGGAACTCCATCGAATGACCCTTTTTCTGCAAAGGGTATTCATTGGGATCGCAGTCGCCGAGCACTTCGATGTCGCGTGCTTGGATCTCGCACTTCTGGTTGCCTCCCTGACTGGCCACAAGCTGACCTACGACCTTGAGGCAAGCACCCGTAGTGATGCGCTTGAAGAGGGCTTCGTCGAACTTGGCAACATCAGCAACAACCTGCACACCCGACACGCATGAGCCGTCGTTGAGTGCAATGAACTTGACGATCTTGTTGCCACGCATCGAACGCACCCATCCACACACGGTGACTTCACGATCGAGGACCTCTGACTTCAGGAGGCCTTTTATGATTTCTCTTTTCATTGTTTATTAAATGTAGTAGAAGGGCACTTTTCAATGCCCTTCAGTGATAATTATTCGAAAGCACCCATCTTGAGCATGCTGACCTCCTGCTGGGTGAGGTGACGCCAACGTCCGCGTGGCAGATTCTTCTTGGTAAGACCTGCAAAGTAAACGCGGTCGAGCTTTACTACGCGATAACCGAGGTGCTCGAAGATACGGCGTACAATACGATTCTTGCCCGAGTGGATCTCGATGCCCACCTGGTTCTTGTCCTCCTCGTTGGCGTAGGCAATTGCATCGGCGTGGATGGGACCATCATCGAGCTCGATGCCTGCTGCGATGCGGGCGAGGTCGGTCTCGGCCACGTCCTTGTCGAGCCATACGTGGTAGATCTTCTTCTTGATATACTTTGGATGGGTGAGCTTAGAGGCGAGGTCACCATCATTGGTGAGGAGCAATACACCTGTGGTATTGCGATCGAGACGACCAACGGGATAGATGCGCTCATGGCTGGCATTGCGGACGAGATCCATGACGGTCTGACGACCCTGTGGGTCATCGCTGGTAGTAACGGTGTCCTTCGGCTTGTTGAGGAGGACATATACCTTACGCTCCAGGCTTACCGGCTGGTCGTTGAAGGTCACCTGATCCTTACGGGTCACCTTGGTACCAAGTTCGGTAACAACTACGCCATTTACCTTGACAGCACCGGCTGCGATGTGCTCGTCGGCCTCACGACGCGAGCAGACACCTGCATTGGCAAGGTACTTGTTGAGACGCAGCTCCTCGTTCGGATCGACAATAGCCTCAACGTACTCTACTGGACGATGTGGGTTGTAGCCCTGATGCTTGCGATTGGGTTTCTGCTTCTGAGGACGACCGTAGCCACCCTGCTGAGGACGGCCGTAGCCACCCTGCTGGGGACGACCATAGGCACCTGGGCGGCCATAACCACCTTGCTGAGGACGGCCGTAGCCACCTTGTGGACGGCCATAACCGCCCTGCTGAGGACGGCTGTATCCACCTTGTGGACGGCCATAACCGCCCTGCTGAGGACGCTGATAGCCGCGTGGCTGGTAGCCACCCTGTGGCTGATAGGAGGGCATATAACCTCCCTCCTGGGATTGCTGAGTATCCTGTGGCTTGCCTTCCTGTGGCTCACCCTGCGGCTGCTGATAGCCTTGGTTCTCGTTGTAGCGAGTATATCCGTTGTTGGGGCGCTGAGGACGCTGGTAGCTCTGGTAACCGCCTTGTTCGCCTTCCTGGTTGTAGCGACGATAGCCACCCTGAGGACGCTGTGGGCGCTGATAGCCCTGATAACCGCCTTGTGGACGTTGGTAAGCGCCCTGCTGATAGCCGCCCTCATTTTCCTGTGGACGCTGATAGCCGTCGGGTTCCTGCATGGGACGCTGGTAGCCGCCTCCACGCTGATAGCCACCACCGCGCTGATAGCCGCCTCCACGCTGGTAGCCACCAGCTCGACCATATCCGCTATAATCGTTGGCGCCACCGCGCTGATAAGAATTACGTGACTGTGGATCAAAGGTTGCTGCGTTGCCGAAGCGGCTCTCGCCGATACGTGGACGACGCTTTGGTGCCTGTGCTGCACCTTCGGGATTTGCATTACCCTCTTGTGGGGTGTTTGCCTGTGGATTCTGATTTTCTTCCATAATTAAATTCCTGTGTAGTTAGATGGAGAAAGCGCATGCAACTCTGCTTTCACTGACTCCGATACGTTTAATGATTCTATAAAATTAGCAATGGTTTGTTCGTTCATACCCGTATTCACACGGGTCAAAGCCTTTAGAGTCTCGTAGGGCTTTGGATAACCTTCGCGACGAAGGATGGTCTGAATGCCTTCGGCCACAACGGCCCAGGCATTGTCGAGGTCACGACGGATGGCAGTCTCGTTGAGCAATAGTTTACCGAGTCCCTTTCTGGTGGAAGCCAGGGCTATAAGAGTATGTCCCATGGGGACACCCACATTTCGCAGGACTGTCGAGTCGGTAAGGTCGCGCTGCAGTCGGCTGACGGGCAACTTGTTGGCCAGATGCTCAAGGATGGCATTGGCAATGCCAAGGTTACCTTCGGAATTCTCGTAGTCGATAGGATTGACTTTATGAGGCATAGCGCTTGAACCCACCTCACCAGCCTTGATCTGCTGCTTGAAATACTCCATCGAGATGTACTGCCAGAAATCGCGGTCGAGGTCGAGAAGGACCACGTTGATGCGACGCATAGCATCGAAAAGGGCTGCAAGATTGTCGTAATTGGAAATCTGAGTGGTCCACTCCTCACGTTCGATACCCAGACGCTCTCTGAGGAAACGGTTGCCGAAGGCGCGCCAGTCACGATCGGGATAAGCAATGTGATGGGCATTGAAGTTGCCAGTAGCACCACCGAACTTGCCGCTGATCTTCACCTGACGAAGAATCTCGAGTTGCTGGTTCAGACGATAGACAAAGACCATCACCTCCTTGCCAAGACGAGTGGGAGAAGCAGGTTGTCCGTGCGTGCGAGCAAGCATGGGGATGTCCTTCCAATCCTCGGCATAGCGAGCAAGGATATCGATGACCTCCTGAAGGGCGGGGATATAGACATCGTAGATGGCCTCCTTAATCGACATGGGCACCGAAGTGTTGTTGATGTCCTGGCTGGTGAGACCAAAATGGATAAACTCCTTATACTTCTCAAGGCCGAGGCGGTCGAACTCCTCCTTGAGGAGGTATTCTACAGCTTTCACATCATGATTGGTCACCTTCTCGATGTCCTTTACACGTTGTGCCTCAACTGGAGTAAAGTTACGGTAAATGTCGCGGAGACGATCAAAAATACTGCGATCGACATCGGTCAATTGAGGCAAAGGAAGTTCGCAGAGTGCAATGAAGTATTCGACTTCGACACGAACGCGATACTTGATAAGGGCAAATTCGGAGAAATAATTGCTCAGGACCTCCGTCTTGGAATGATAACGTCCATCGATAGGCGAGACAGCCGTCAGTGGACTGAATGAAAATTCCATTTGTTGAATAATAGTGGAGTAAAAATGGGAATAAAAGGGTTATTAATGGGCAGTTAAAATAGTCGCTTATTTCCAGAAATGGAATCCCACGTTGAACATAAGTGCACTCACCCTAGCTGTACTGCCATCGATGACATCGTACCAAACACCGGGCATGTAATCAACACCGAGGGAAAGATGATGCCAATCGTATCCTATTCCGACCATGGGCCCGAAGTCCCAATTCTCGGCATCGCCGTATGAACCGACGATGCGTGAAGCGAAGGCACCTGCATCGAGCGAGATACGGCTCTTGTAAGTCAAGGGAATGAAGTAGCGATACTTACCAACGACCATTACCTCGTTTATGTGAATCTGTTCGGTTAGGTCGTGACGTATCTGCTTACCATATCCAAGACCGAGGTCATTGTAAAAGATCTTCTCGCCTCCAAACTGCGCATAACCTGCGCTCACGCGAAAACCGTGGTGCTTTTTCTTGTTATAGTCCCATGAGAAACTGAAAGCATAGGAATCACGAGTGTTCTGATAGGCTCCTGTACGACCAAAGCTTGACTCAGTAAAACGGTCACGTGCCAACCAGCTGTGTACATATCCAGCCGACACGGTGAAGGAGTTTCCATAAAAGTAGTTGATGGCACGCGCTTCACGCTTAGCCTGTTCCTTTTTTGTGAATCGTTGAGCGAAAGATGGCATCGCAACAACCAACATGAAAATAATAAGTAGAACCGATCTCTTATTGATATACATATAAATCACACTTGAAATGATAGACAACCTGCTGCTCAAAAATAATATATATTTTAAATGTGGGCGCAAAGATAGTAATTTTTCAGTCAGGTTGCAAATCCTAAGGGGTCTTTTAACTTACTATAACCCCATAATAGGGACTAATGGCATTTTGTGTTTACAAAAACGCGCAAAGACTCACGCCTCTGCGCGTTCTGCATGTTGTTCGTTGTAAAATGTTGCAGCAGCCGGATACCTGATCACTTGCCGCCACCAATCTTGTCAGCTGACTTGCCACCAAAGATGTTCAAAAGAACACCAGCAACAACGAGTACAAAGCAAACGGCAAGAATAACGGTATTAAGACTAGCATCCTGAAGTGCTTCAGTATAGAAACTGATAGCCAGAACTACGACAACGATAAGGATGAGGATTGAACCTCCATACTGCTTAAGAGCTCTCATAATGTATTGTTTTGTGTTTTTAAAATGTATTTCCGACTTATATTTTGGGGCAAAGTAACAAAAAAAATCAATATGTTGGTCAAAAAAACCGAAAAAAATGCTTGTTTTAACGAAAAAAAGCATATATTTGCCCCGAAAATACTAAAAACAGCGATTTTTTCAGCAAATTATTGACAAAAATGGCGGCTCAACTCTGAGCCAAATCCTTTATATGAAGATATTGTATTTCATTTATCAATGGCTGGTCTTTGTGCCACTTCTGATCATTCTATCCATTTTAGCCTCGATCGCCACAATCCTGGGATGCTGGCTAGGAAACCGCAATTTCTGGGGTTATTGGCCAGGTGTCATCTGGGCACGATGTATCATCAGACTATCGCTATGTCCGGTGACCGTCGAAGGTCGCGAGAACATTGACAAGGACACCGAGTACGTCTTTGTGGCCAACCATCAGGGCGCGTTCGACATCTTCCTCCTCTTCGGGTTCCTGGGACACGACTTCCGCTGGATGTTGCGCAAGGGACTTCGCAAGATCATTTTCGTAGGCACAGCCTGCGAACGTGCTGGGCATATCTTCGTCGATTCGCATGGAACTACAGGCATGATGCATACCATACGTCAGGCTTTGGCCACGCTGAAGGAAGGACACTCGCTCATCATCTTCCCCGAAGGCACACGTTCGAATGATGGACATCTCGGCACCTTCAAGAAAGGCGCTTTTACATTGGCTGCCATGCTCAAAGTGCCTGTAGTACCCATCACCATCGAAGGGCCCTACAAGGTGATGCAGAAAGGGTCGTGGCTCATTCATCCGCATCATCTGAAGCTCACCATCCACCAACCGCTCGATCCCGTTTCGCGAAAGGAAGGCACCGATGCCGGCGTGGATCGTCTGCTCCACGAATCACAGCGCGTCATCGCCGAATCGTTGGGCGAGCCTGTGCAGAAATAAGTTTCCGAGTTCGAAGAACAAGGTTCTGGAATGCCAATGAAGATCATTGAGCAATATACCGAAGGAAAGTCCGCCACTACCCCATCGGAAGATGCCGTAGTGGTGACTGCGTCTTATGCAGCAGTCATCGACGGAGCGACACCCAAGACTACCTTCCGTTATCCGGGTGGAGAGACTCCAGGACACCTTGCTGCACGGTTGCTGAGTGATGCTGTGCGCTCCCTGCCTCCTGACATTGATGCAGAAGAATGTACTACAAGATTGACCAAGGCTCTGCACCAAGACAATGTGTCGCCTTCCAATCGACCAATCGCTTCGATGGTCATCTATTCCGAATCACGACGCGAAGTGTGGATGATTGGAGATTGTCAATTTGGTTACATCGACGGGGAAAACAGTTTTCGCACAGTGACGAACACCAAACTTATCGACAAGGTACTTTCGGAATGGAGGCGAGACATTATACTAAGCTATCTGGACCGAGGCTGCATGACTGCAGAAGAGATAGCTGCTGACGATCCCGGAAGGCGCATCATCCAGCACATCATCACCCACCAGGTGCGCTATCAGAATGCCAAAACGCCGAACCGCTTCAACTACACAATGCTGGATGGAGAACCCATTCCAAGACATTTCATCAAAGTATTCCCACTCCCTGCAGAGGTGCATAAGCTCGTCCTCGCCACCGACGGTTATCCTGTATTGATGCAGAGCCTTAAGGAATCGGAGAAGATACTCCTCCGCATGTTGCAGGAAGACCCACTTTGCATCGGACCCTTGCTCGCCACCAAAGGTGTGCAGCCAGGCAACAAGAGTAACGATGACCGCACATATTTGAGACTGGAAATATGAAAACCAAGAAAGAAACGACCGAAACACCTCCCATACTCGTCAGGCTGCAGCAGTTCATGGATCACGAGAAACTCACGGCCTATCAGGTCAACAAGGATTCGGGGCTGTGCAAGGGGCTCCTCATCAATGCGTTTACCAATCAGCGGGGACTCACGACATCTACTCTCGAAGCCATCCTCAACGCTTATCCCCAACTCAATGCCAACTGGCTCATCGTGGGGCGAGGAGAGATGCTCAATCCCGAACCTGACGCCGCCGTTCCACCTTCAGTGACCGAGAAACATATCCAAAACTTGGATGAATTGAAGAAGCAATGCGTCGAGATGATCGAGACGATACATCAGATGAAGAAGAAAGAACAGGAGGATGCCGACACTCGCTTGATCGACAGCCTGCTAAAAGGATAAAACATGATTTCGGGGGCTTTCCATAAGAGAAGTGGAAAGCCCCCGAAACTCTTTGAAATAGACCTTTTTTACAAAATCTTCTTATAGAGAGCAACGATGTCGTCGCGGGTCACCTTGCGCGGATTGCCTGGTGTGCAGACGTCGGCAATAGCTTGGTCGGCCAGTGCATCGATGTCCTTCTCGAAGATACCAATCTCGCTGAGGTGCTGTGGAATACCCACTTCGATAGCCAGCGCACGCACGGCATCACAAGCAGCCTGTGCAGCCTCAATCTGAGTCATACCCTTCTTGTAAGCGCCCATTGCCTTGGCAATCTCTACATACTTCTCGCGGCAAACGGGAGCATTGAACTCCATGACAGTAGGCAGGAGGATAGCGTTAGCCACGCCGTGAGGAATGTTGTGGAGCGAGCCCATGGGGTGAGCCATGCCGTGAACAACACCGAGACCTACATTCGAGAACGCCATGCCAGCAACATACTGTGCAAGAGCCATACCCTCGCGGCCCTTCGGATTCTCTGGATCGAAGACAGCAAGACGAAGATACTTGTTGATAAGACGAATAGCCTCGATCTCGAACATGTCGCTGAGTTCCCAAGCAGCCTTTGTGATATAGCCTTCGATAGCGTGGGTCAAGGCATCGAGACCTGTAGCGGCTGTAGTGGCCTTGGGGAGAGAGTACATCAACTCGGCATCGACAATAGAGCAGCAGGGGATATCATTTGGATCGACACAAACCATCTTCTTGTGGGCCTCCTCGTCAATGATGACGTAGTTGATGGTTGTCTCGGCTGCAGTACCAGCTGTGGTGGGGAAACAGATCACGGGCACACTCTTGTGCTTGGTGGGAGCCACGCCTTCAAGACTGATCACGTCGCCGAACTCGGGATTGTTGGTCACAATACCGATACCTTTGGCAGTATCCATCGACGAACCGCCACCAATAGCTACCATGAAGTCGGCCTTGGCGTCAGCAAATGCCTTTACACCATTCTTTACGTTGGTTACAGTAGGATTGGGCACTACATCCGAGAAGATTTCGTATGGGATGCCAGCCTCGTCCATGACATCGGTTACCATCTTGCAGACACCAAACTTCACAAGACCCTTATCGGTAACGACAAGTGCTTTCTTGAAGCCCAGACGTGCAACTACTGCTGGCAGCTCCTTGCGAGCACCAGCGCCAAAATAACTAAGTTCATTCAGGATAAAACGATTTACCATAAAAAGTGTTGATTAAAGAATTGGTTAGATATAACGGTTAGTACCTTAATTTATAGGTTGTATTTCTCATAGAAGTCGCGCTCGGAGATGATTTCTACGCCGAGTTGGCGAGCCTTATCAAGCTTGTTCTGTCCGGGAGCTTCGCCTGTAACCACATAGTTGACCTTACCACTCACCGAGCCAACATACTTTGCACCATGACCGGTAAAGAATGCCTTGATGTCGTCACGTTTGAAACGATAGCTGGTGCCCGTGAATATCACCGTCATGCCTTCCAACGCATTCCCGAGCTTCTCGGCACCCTGATAATCACGCTGGAACTGATAGTCGGGCGAGTCGATGCAACTGTAATCGCTGAGGTCGGCTTCGAGAATGTTTCTTGCCATGATTTCGCCAATGCCATCGATGAGCAATAACTCCTCGAAAGTTGCCGCACGGAATTTCTCCCATGAACCGAAATGCTCGGCAAGAAGTTTGCCGGTAATCTTTCCCACACCATCGATGCCAAGGCCTCCGATGATGCGGTCGAGGGTCAAGTTGCCGATGCTTTGTGCAATGCCTTCGAACATCAAAGTTACCGACTTCTCGGCATAGCCTTCGCCCAACTGCTGCTGAATGAACATGCGGTAATTGGGACAAAAGACATCGGGCTCCCAAGTGTGTTCTTCCTTTACAAAGACACGATAAAGATCATCGACCGAGGCAATGTTCAGCTTATCGTAGAGGTCGGCCAAGACGTTTGGGCCAAGGCCTTTAATGTTCGCACAATCCTTGCCGCACCAATATTCCAGACGCTGGATGGCCTGTTCACGACAATGATGATTCGGACAGATCCAATATTCGCCCTTCTTGACGAGAGAGGTCGCGCAACAGGGACACAACGTGGGGAACTTGATAGCCTTGAGCTGCACCTCCTCAGCTGCATTACGCAGGGCGTCGATGCCTGTCACCTGCGGAATCACCTCGCCAGCCTTCTGCACAAAGACATACGAGCCGATGGCCAAGTGGAGGCTGCGGATATAGGACTCGTTGTTCAACGTAGCACGTGCCACGACAGAACCGGAGATGGTCGTCGGCTCAAGTTCGGCCACAGGAGTGATATGACCAGTCATGCCTACTTGGAAGGTCACGTCACGTATCACCGTGGATTGTGCCTCCTGCGGGAACTTACGTGCCTTGCACCAGTTAGGAAACGTAGTATTCAATCCCAAGTATTCCTGGTGCCGACGCTCATTTACCTTTACGACAACGCCATCACAATCGTAGGGTAGCTTACGACTGATGCGAACCTCGTTGAACGCATTGATGGCATCGGTTAGCTGTTTCAGGTCGCTGAAAGCCTGACGTCCTGGAGTCTTGTAGTAATCAAAACCCAACCGTCCGAGCAGTTCGAGCGTCTTCTCCTGGCTGCTCAACACATCGTGTTGGAAGGCTTCGTCGGTCGAATAAGCCGCGTAGGCATTCACGACAAGTCCTCTCCGAGCGGTTACCTTCGGATCGAGTTGTTTGAGTGAGCCGCTGGCTGCATTGCGTTTGTTGGCGAACGGACGTTCACCATTCTTCTCCTTCTCCGTATTCAGTCGGTCGAAGGCTCCTTGAGGCATCAGCACTTCACCTCGCACCTCAAAGTAGGATGGCAATTGTAACTGTACTTCCGCATCGTTCGGCTCTTCGGCAAACAATTCATCGAATAGCGAGGGCTCCTTTGAAACACCGATGGTTGCAGCCTTTCCGGTCTCATGGACAGACAATTTCAGAGGGACATTGCGTATCGTTCGTACATTCTCAATTACCGACTCGCCCTCGATCTGATTACCGCGTGTCACGGCATCGACGAGCACTCCATCACGATAGACAAGAGAGACCGACAGTCCATCATACTTGGGTTCGTAGGTGAATGATATTTCGTCGTTGGGGAAGGCAGACTTCAACTTCTGGCTGGTCGAGAGCAACCATTCCTGCAGTTCCTCGTCACTATAGACGTTCTCGATACTCTGCATAGGGATGACGTGGCGATGCTTCTCGAAGGCACCTTGTATGTCCGAGCCGACACGTTGAGTTGGGCTATCGGGCAAAACCACTCCCGAAGCAGCCTCCAAAGCCTGCAATTGCTTGAACTCCATGTCGAACTCAAAGTCCGACATGGGTGGATCGTTCTCAATATAATATTTATAGGAAGCCCATGCCAAGGCAGCGGTCAAGCTGGCTTGATCGTTGACGTCACGCTTGTTGAATTCTTCAAGTGTCATCGTTCAGTATTCTTACAAGTAGTCTATTTTGATGACAATCTTGCGCGGGGTACACGGCTGCTTGCCGATGCCTGTCGCCTGATGGATGTCATCGGGGAAGAAGAGATAGAAATGCTTGGGATCGGAATCAATGACGAGACACTCTTCGGCTGTAGGAATCTTCTTCTTGTCCCAACCAAAATTCTGTACATCCTTCTTCTCGTTATATTCGTTACGCGGCTCAAGGCATTCGGGAGAATGTGTCAGATGGTAGCGCTCAGAACCCGTCACATCCCACTGCAGGTCGATAGTGTGGCGATGTTGTTCCCATTGGCAGTTCTCGGGCGTACGCAACGACTGGTTCAGCACCTTCACGTAGGCATGGCTCCACTGCATGGCATTGTTGCTCGGTTCCATCTTCAAAGGATCGACGCTGGCGAGCCAGGCGAAGATAGAATCCCACATGGCAGGAGCCTTCTGATACTGCTCATAAAACGTCTGCACGTTGATGTGGTCGTAGGGCTTCACCTTGAATCCATTCTTCCATTTGCCTTTCTTGAACCATGCTTGAGCTTCGGTTGTAGCTGCCGGTTTGGCAAATGAGACCTCCTGAGCGACGGTCATACAAAGGCCAACCAAAGAAAGAACGAGAGTGAGGAAAAATTTTTTCATCGTACAAATTAGGGTTATGATTTATTTTTCGGAGCAAAGATAATGTTTTTTATTCAAAGTTGTATCGGCGAACGCAAAAAAATTAGTGTTTTTTTGTTTTGTTAGGAAAAACCCATTATCTTTGCAGCGAAAAACCAACAAAAAACACTACACAGCATGATTATAAAGCAAGTCAGTGTCAGCATCGAGGACCGCGTCGGTTCCAGCTGGCAGGTTTTCCAGACTTTGGCCGACAACCGCATCAACATCCTGTCTTATAGCATTGAGGACACCCCTCCTCAGGGCACCCTTCGTCTCATTGTCGATGATTCCACCAAGGCTGATGAGGTACTTCGCAAGGTCGGATTTCGCACACAACTTACCAATGTCTATTCGATGAATGTCCCCAACCACATCGGTTCGATGAGCCGCGTGCTGAAGTACCTCACCGAAAAGGAGGTCTCAATCGACTTCATGTATGTCTTCCAGTATATGGGCATTTCGCAGACAGTCCTGCATTCGCGCAACATGAAGCAACTTGAGTCGGTTCTCACACGTTATGAGCAAGAGCAGCTCAATCTGACATCCAAATAAGACAACTGTATAGGCTTCATAGTGGGGATTTAGGATTTTTTAAGAAGATATATTTGGGTCATAGGCGAAAAATTCGTATATTTGCACCGAATAATCACACACATTTATCCCATACTCTAGATGGGAAATCGTTGACGAAACCATTTATTGCTCTAATTACTTAATAATACTTTTTTTACCACTATGAACAAGATCTACAGCGACCCAATTGAGAAAGCTCAGATGCTCATCGAGGGACTCAAGAAAAACCGTTCCTATCTTGAAACCAAAGGCTATGACCTATCAGTCATCGAGCGTCTTGAAAAGGCTTGCGAGGAAATGGCCCGTGAAGGTGAGGCTGTTGCTGCTGAAGAGGAGGCACTCTCGAAGCATCGCATCAAGTGTCATGCGATACTCAATGGCCTGAAACGGGATTTGTACTCTGGCAAAAATGCCATCAAACTGATGTTCGACCAAGAGCAGTGGAATCAGTACGGCGTGCCCGACAAGCGCTGATTAACAGACGTCTTTGGCAATGGATGGGACCAAACAATTACAAGATGAAGATATCGCCCATCGCTATTGCAATCATTATCCTCAACCTATCCTTTGCCAAGGGCTGGGCTGAGGATTTTCGTATCTATGTGTCAAACGCCGGCAATGACACCTGTTCGGGAACACTTACCGAACCAGTTGCCACTCTCCAGCAAGCGCTTCGCATAGCACGACAGAAACGACGTATAGGATGGAATGAGGGGGCTATCGTCATCAGTCATCCCGACCTCAGCTTTCTCAGCGAGCCAATCCGTATCCGGCCTGAAGACAGCGGCACGCCCGAAGCACCGCTCATCATTAGT
Source organism: Bacteroidales bacterium (assembly GCA_017548545.1). Classification (GTDB taxonomy): domain Bacteria; phylum Bacteroidota; class Bacteroidia; order Bacteroidales; family UBA3663; genus Liminaster. The sequence continues at coordinate 41,943 of JAFYZW010000120.1, forward strand.
GGCCAAATGGGGGACGTATGGAACGAATTGAACGGTGCCATGCCTATTCTGAATTGGAAACGACAAGGAAAACTTCTTATAGCCGAAGTGCCCGAATGGAATGGCTATCCCATCGACTTCCGCCAGTTCTATAGCCCCATCAAGGCAGTGCGTGCCCAGGATGTTCCCGTGGAACTTGACCCCGAGAAAGATGGGTACGAAAAAATGTCGCGCATCCTGAGTCTTGACAAAAAGCAACGCATCCTCTATGTTCCTGCTACACCAGCCATCCGTAAGATTGCACGTCAGGGCGTTGGTCATACCGAGATGGTTTTGCATACGATGTGGTGTACCAATAATCTGCGCATCGAGACAATAAAAATACAGGGAGACTCTGCTGCCATTCAGTTCCATGAGCCTGAGGCGGACGTCTTCTGGGAACATCCCTGGCCCTTCCCCTTCACCGGAGAACATGCCTCCCCATTCTATCTCACCAATCACATGGCCTTGCTGGATGAGCCTGGAGAATGGTTCCACGACATCGGTTTGCACAAGCTGTACTACTATCCCCGCAATAAAGAAGAAGCAAGCTGGATGCTAGATCCCGAGTGGTTTTACCTTCTGCATCCTTATGTGCCTGCGCTCGAGAATATCCTTATCATCGAAGGCACGCCCGAACGTCCCGTTCACGACGTTCAAATAAAAAACATAACCTTCTCGGGGTCCACTTGGATGAGACCCTCAACTCACGGCCATGTGCCGTTACAGGCAGGCATGTATCTTACCGAAGGTTTCAAGCTGCGTCCTGCCATCGTCAGGCCCGACCGCAACCACAAGCTCGACAACCAAGCCTACTGCGGTCGTCCTGCTGCCGCAGTTCGCGTACACAATGCCCAACGAATCGTATTTGACCGATGCACCTTCTCGGAGACGGCATCCACGGGCCTCGACTTCGAGGAAGGCACGTTGGACTGCATCGTGGCCAATTGTTCTTTTTATAATATAGGAGGTGCTGCCATTGTGGCGGGCTCATTCAGTCCAGAATCCTTCGAGGGACATCTCCCCTATTTGCCACAAGATTCCCGCCAGCTTTGCCGTGGACTCATCATCGCCAATAACTGGATCGAGAACACGGGACTGGAAGATTGGGGCACTCCTGCCATCTCGGCCGGATGGGTCACCGATGCCACCCTTGCCTACAATACCATCCGAAATGTTCCCTACACGGGCATCTCGCTGGGCTGGGGTTGGACGCAATCGCTCAACTGCATGAGTGGTAACGAGGTTTATCGAAACCGTATCACAAAATATGCTCGACACATGTACGACGTAGCTGGCATCTACACCCTCAGCGCACAGCCTAAGACATTTATCACCGAAAACGTAATCGACAGCATCTGCCATCCCTCCTACGTGCATGACCCCAACCATTGGTTCTATCTTTATACCGACGAAGGATCTTCGTTCATCACCGTGCAGGACAACTGGTGCCCTACCGAAAAGTTTCTGCAGAACGCCAATGGACCCGGCAACACATGGAAGAACAATGGGCCAATGGCTGGCAACTCCATTCTCGAGAATGCCGGTTGCAAATATTGGCTTTTCGAAGAAGACACTCCAATGCCATCGATGAGTCTCGACGAAATCAAAAGCATTCGTCCATTTATCCAAACTCGAAAACCCCGCAAAGAATAAAATGACATGGATTTGGTATCCCGCCGACTTTGAAATCTGGCTCGGTAATCGCTTCAACAACCGACGCACAGAGCGTGGCGCCATGTTTCCACCTTTCTGGAAACAGGATAGCCATTGGGTCACCGTCGAATTTAGTCGCGAATATGACTTGGAACAACCCGAAACCATACGCATCTATGCAGAAGGGCGCTACAACTTCATGTTCGATGGCAAGCTACAGTTCGGTGAACCCAAAGAGTGGTTAGTTCCCGCAGGACGGCACAAACTCAACATCAAGGTCCACAACCAGGCCACACCCCCCGCCCTCTTCATCGAGGGAGAGACGATCCAATCAGATGACACCTGGCGCGTCACCCACGAGGATAAGATATGGATTGACGAGAACGGAGTGGCACATGGTTCGGGCATCTACCTAAAACCCGGCTACTGGCATTTCGATACGCCATCCAATCGTCCTTCACTTTTCCAACTAGCTCGCGAAGAGTGGCAAGCAGTTGCCACGCATGTCTTGACACCCCAACCTCCGGACGGACATTCGGAAGAAAAAAACACAACTCTCCTCGTGGATTTCGGCAAGGAGACGATGGGTTATATTGTGTTGAATAGCATTAAAGGACATGGCATTGTTGAACTTTACTACGGCGAAAGCAAAGCCGAAGCGCTCGACAAGGAATACTGCGAGACACTTGACAAACTTGAGGTCGAAGAAGGGCCGCGCTTCGTTGTTCCCGAGTCTAAAGCTTTTCGTTTCGTGCAAGTCGTTCTTCCCAAAGGTATGGCAGTTGATAGTATCAGTATGGAGTATGAATATCTGCCGCAAGACCCATTGCGCAGTGGTTCATTCGAATGCTCCGACGAAGAATTGAATCGCATTTGGCAAATCGGCGCCTACACTATGGACCTCACCACACGCGAGTTCATGATGGACGGCATCAAACGTGATCGTTGGACTTGGTCGGGTGACGCCATCCAGTCGTATCTGATGAACTATTATCTGCGTTTCGATAGCGAAACCGTGAAGCGTACCATTCGCCAGCTACGTGGCAAAGATCCCGTTACTTCACACGTCAATACCATCCTCGACTATACTTTCTACTGGTTCAAGTCGGTGTATGATTACTATCAATATACGGGAGACCGCGATTTCGTCGTTGAGATGTATCCGCGTATGCTCACCCTCATGGACTACTGTCTGGGACGACTTTTCGATGGATGGGCCATCGGACAACCCGACGATTGGGTTTTCATCGATTGGGTTGATTTCCCGATGCACAAGCGCGGCATCGTTTGTTTCGAGCAGATTCTTTTCAGCAAGAGTCTCGAAACCATGCAACTCTGCAAAGACCTCGTCGGTCCGCTCTCTGACCTGCATCTAAGCAACCTCCACCTCTCCTATCCCAATGTCAATTATGGTGCAATGGCTGAAAGACTTAAAAAAAAGATTGATGAGACTTTTTGGAGTTCAGCTGACCTTGCCTATCTCCATGCTTTGGAGCCTACAGAATCTCCAGAAAAACTAATCCTCAACACCCAGGTCAACAAGTTCGCCAGCATGTTTGCTATCCTATATGGCTATGCCGACGAAAAACGCCAGCAGGAGATTCTGCACCACGTCATGCAAAATCCTAACGTTCCAGCCATCACCACACCCTACATGCGCTTCTATGAACTTGCTGCCCTTTGTCAATTGGGCATGCATGACGACGTGCTCAAAGAAATCAAAACATACTGGGGTGGTATGCTTCGTGAAGGTGCTACTACGTTCTGGGAGAAATACAATCCAGAGATGCATGGAGATGAGCATCTCACCATGTATGGTAGACCTTATGGCAAGTCCCTCTGTCATGCCTGGGGTGCCAGTCCAGTCTTTTTGCTCGGAAGATATTATCTTGGCATTGAGCCGACATCTCCTGGATATGCTTCATGGCAGGCGAAACCTCATCTTTCTGGTCTTGAATGGATGCGTGGCACTGTTCCTACGCCATTCGGCCCAATCAGAATTGAAGTCACTCCTCACAAGGTCTGCATTACCACACCTAAGAAAATTGGAAAAGGTACGCTTTTCATTGCTGACAAGAAGGTAAAGATTGAGGCAGGTCAGACCAAAACGATAGACTACTAAAACTTGTGCCGACGATGGATTTGTCGGCACAAGCTATACAATTATTAACGATAAAAATGCTGCTTCTAAAATACTATTTGAATATCATTTCTTCTCATACCATTCCTTCAGCACATAAAAGGCCTTTTTCTTTTCTCCACTATCTGAGAAGAGTCCTTTCCTATTGTAGTAGTCTTGAACGCCATTGAGTACACGTCGAGGTGAACGGAAGTCTTTCAAGATCCATGGAGATGTGCCTGCCAAACCATCAATCTTGTCAAGCATAGCCACATTTTCGCGATAAAGATTCTCTTGGAACTCCTCCGTCCAACGCTGGTTCTTTGCTCCATGAAGTCCGAATTTGGCACCACCACCAAACTCACTTACGATAACAGGTTTGTCGTATGGAACCTCCCACGACATTTTCGCCGCATCGTTCACATCGCGATACCAGCCGATATATTGGTTGAAGCTAACCACATCGACATACTCGTGCATATTGTCCTGGAGACGATTCTTGTAGTTGGAAGCCGATGTCACCTCCATCGCCATGGAGATGAGACGTGTACCATCGAGCGAGCGGGCATGCTTGGCCAAACGGCTCAAGAACTGGTCACGCTCGGGAGAATGGGGTGTCTCATTAGCAATACTCCATATAATAACATTCGCACGATTCTGGTCACGCCGAATCATGTCGGTCAACTGTCGCTCAGCATTATTATAGGTGTCGGGATTGATCCATGCAATGGTCCAATAGACAGGTATCTCCGACCACACGAGAATGCCCATACGCTCTGCCTCACGCACTGCATATTCGTTATGTGGATAATGGGCGAGACGCACGAAGTTACAGCCCAGTTCCTTTGCCCATGAAAGCAATGTGTGGGCATCTTCGGTCGAGTTGGCACGTCCTCCTCCATTTGGTTTTTCCTCATGAATACTAATTCCCTTCAGGAAGATCGGCTGACCATTAAGCAACAATTGTTTGCCACGCGTCTCGATGGTGCGGAAGCCGATCTCGTCCTTAATCACCTCATCCCCTAATCGGATCTCCACCTGATAGAGTTTGGGATTCTCAGGGGACCAAAGCTGCAGTTTCTTGGCCTTAAATGTAATTGAGGCTGTGCCATCAGCATCAGTCGTAACAACCTGATGCATCTTCAGTTCAGGAATATCAAGCGTTACCAGTCGACCAGCCTCAGCCTGATTAAGCTTGACGTTGAAGGCAACAGGCCGAGTACCCCGTTTGTCGACCTCCTTACCAGCAAGATCTAACCGATAGTTTTCGACATAAACAGGAGCCACATCGATGAGCAGCACGTCGCGCGTAATGCCGCCATAGTTCCACCAGTCAAATATCTGGGTCGGAACAGCTTCGGCATGACGTTTGTTATCGACCTTGAGGATGACAAAGTTTTCGCCTTCCTTCAACAGGTCAGTCACATCGTAGTTGAATGGCGTGAAACCTCCCACATGGTGGCCAGCGAACTTACCATTGACATAGACATGTGCGTCATAATTGACAGCTCCGAAGTATAGCAGAATACGATGGTCTCCATTGGGTTTCCAATCGAAGGAACGCTTGAACCACACTGTGCCCTCATAGAAGAACAGACGTTCATCTTGTGTATTCCAATCGCCAGGCACCTGCATAGTCGGTGCCTTGTCGAAGTCATACTCGATAAGGTCTTCGGGACGCTGTGGTTTGGCATTAATAAAAAATCCTCCACGCATGGGTTTCATACGATAGTCGTAATAGCCCTCCTCCTGCACATCAACGATATAATGCCATATGCCATTCAACGAGGTAATATGTCGAGCCAAAACATTAGCCACTTGTGGCGCTTCATTTGCCACGACTGTTCCACTGGCAAGGCCACAGAGACAGCATAAAGAAATCATGAGTCTTTTCATAGGGTTGTGATTTATAAGATTATGAGGTTTTATTAATCCGTGGTAGCCGATTTGACTGCCACGGATTGTTATAGATATGAGATTAAAATCAGCGGATGTTAAGCAGGACATACCAAGCGCCGCCACAAGCGAGCAAAGCCGCCCCAAAAACAATAAGGAGCTGCCACCAAGTCATCGGGTTGGCAATGTACTTGAAATCCTTCCATTCCTTGCGTTGCCAAAGCTGGATATTCTCACGCAACCAGCCAGCGAACTGCTGAAGGTCGAGAGGATCGCCTTCATGGTCGCGTGCCCAACTCTCGAGGGCTAATTCCATCTCCGGTTCGTCCATCCAACTGAAAGCATTGCACCAACGGAGCACATACGGGTCTTCGACGATGCTGTCGGACGAATCACTTACCTTGGGACGTTCAACGCCAAGGCAAATAGTAAACTCGTTTTTGTTGCCTCCATGCCAATAAGCGCGCTGCTTCTCCCCTATCGTCAATCCCTTGCTGGCATCATAAATAAGGACGAAGAAATGAACCTGGCATGAACTACCCATCGTTGCATTAAGCAGTTGGAAGGCTCGCTGGTCGGCGTCGGTAGCGATGTCAAGGCCGACGATGGGCTGTTGCTCATAGTTGTGGATGGCGGGATAGTCGTAAAGGCCCATCTCGTTAGCTTCCTTCGCCGATATCTCCTCATATCGGAAGATGGAGTTCGAACGATCGAGCGGGTTGTCGTAGCGATGCGGATAGGTCTGTGTCTGCATGTGTTCGATGTTCTGATCCCAAACACAAAGGTCACCACCACCACCGGCCACACAGTTGGCATGGAAGGTTGAGAAATAGGACGTATGACCACCCCATAGCCATACCAGTTGCTGATAGATGGCCTCAGAAATGTTCTCGACATGTCCTGTGTTGAGGCCCCATTGCCAATAAGGAGGATGTTGCACGAAACGAACGCGCTGTACCTGACGTGTATTTCCTCTGCCATCGCTGATAGTCTCAATATAGACCACGCGTTCTGTCCACGCACGATAATAGCGCACCTCGGTGACATAACCACTCAGGAACTCGGTGTCGAGACCAGCACGTCGAGCAAGATAATGAGCCAGTCCCACAAAACCTTCAGCTACAACCAAAGCTACCGCGTAGATTTGATAATCCACGTGGTAAGCACCACCCCCTCCTTGGTTGACCCACAACCAATGGGCAAAGAGGGCGATAGGGGGAAGCAGATAGGCTAAGCGATGCACTTTCTAAATCTTATTTCTTCTTGAAAAGTTCGACATCATCATCAATACCCGTTGTGGTAACGGTCTTCGAGCGAGTACTTGAGATGACAGTATAGTCGATTTTACTCTTGTTAGAGATAAAGAACTTGGAAGGAATGGTCTCAAGCAAAGTGTCACGCTGACGAATGATGTCAAGCATGCGCGTCTGAGCCTGTGTGAAATAGGAACGCTGAACCTCGATGGCCTGCATCAAGTCCTTGTAGAGCGCAGTATCGAAATCAGGATTGCTTTCCTGAATCCACTTCATGGCTGTGCTGCCGTCCTGACTATAACGTCCCGAAATGATTTCAGGGTAAACCTTCTCGAACGTCTCACGATACTCTTCGGTGACACCTGCCTTCTGCTGGATAATCTTCCACATCTGGTCGTGTACGCTCTCTACCTTTCCCTTCTGGGCATCTGCCTCCTTACGAAGAGCCACCTCCTGGTTGTTGTAAACGATATACATGCCGATGAGGATAATTGCCACAACGGCAATGATAGCGATTAAAATCAAAGTTGCCATGTTTCTACTTGTAGTTTTATAGTTTATAATTGATATTGGTCTCTGTAATGAACGAATTTGTGAATTCAACGCCGCAAAGATAAAAACTAATTTGTGATTGTGCAAGTTTTTTGGCAAAAAAATTTAGGAACAACACAAAACACCTCTATTTTTTTGCAAACAAACGTTAAGAAAGGGTTGTATTAGTAGAATTTCTGTAAAAATAACTTAAATAATATATACTTTGCAATACAAGGTACTAAAATAATGCATATCTTTGCAGCGGCAAAACGAAATAGCCGAAAAACGAATAAAAAACAAAATAAAAGAAGCAAAATGAATACAGAAAACGCCAAATCACAGATGCGAAAAGGTATGCTGGAATATTGCATCCTTCTCTTGCTGCACAAAGGGCCGGCTTACGCCTCTGACATCATCCAGCAACTCAAGGAGGCACAGCTCATCGTAGTGGAAGGCACGCTCTATCCCCTACTGACACGCCTCAAGAACGATCGGTTACTGAGATACGAATGGCAGGAATCGACCCAAGGTCCTCCGCGCAAGTATTACGCGTTGACGCTCGACGGGGAGGAATTCCTCCGCCACCTTGATTCAGCCTGGAACGAATTGACCAACACCGTCAACATCCTCCGCAGCGGCAGTGAAGCTGAAGTCGTTCTCACATAATTAATATAATGAGGAAATCAAATCATCAAACAATAAAACGTCATCAATATGAAAACGAGCATAAACATCAACCTATTTGGCACACTGTACGCCATTGACGAAGACGCACACCAGTTGCTGCAACAATATCTCGCCAGCATGAAGAGCTACTTCAGCAGGCAAGAAGGTGGCGACGAAATATCTGACGACATCGAGCATCGTGTGGCTGAGCTCTTTTGGGAGTTAAAACAAAATGGATGCGAATCGATCAGCATCGAGCAAGTGAGAAGCATAATTCAGGAAATCGGCAATCCCGAGGAACTGGGTGAGCAACAGTCGAGCGACGAGTCGCGGACCACTGACGAAAGACAACAAACGACCAACGACGGACAACAGTCCACCGACGATACACAGCACTTCAGCCAGAAAGTGGAAGACACGGCCCGTGAAGCCGGCTCAAAAGCCAAGGTATGGCTGAGCAAGCGTCGTTACTACCGCGACCCTCAGGACAAACTCGTGGGTGGCGTGCTCTCAGGTCTAGCCCATTACTTCGGTGGTGGTGACCCCATCGTATGGCGTCTGCTCTTCGCGCTCCTGACTTTCTTCTCTGGTTTCTTTCCAGCCATCCTGATCTACATACTGATCTGGCTTTGTGCCCCCGAGGCAAGGACAGCCGAAGAACGCCTACGCATGCAAGGCAAGGAAGTTAATCCTGAAAATATCAAATCCCAGGTTCTGAGTTATGGTGAAGACCCGACCATCGGTCAACAGAATCGCAGTGGATGTTTGGGTAGCACTACAGGTTTCCTAGCAGTCTGCTTTAAGATACTGCTTGTACTCCTTGCCATCCCCGGCCTCTTCGTCATTGCCATTATAGTCTTTGCGCTCTTCGTTGCTCTCCTCGCTGTGGTAGGTGCCTTATTCGGTGCGGCTACAGGAATCTCAGTGGGTGGAGTCTCACTGGGAACTGCCCTTCTCGCTGGCGAAAAGTGGACAATCATCGCCTGCATCCTTTCAGCACTGGCATTCATTGCTCTCGGCATCTACACGCTCTATCGCATTTTCCATCGCGATCGCACACCATTCAGCGGTCTTACGCTCACCATTTTGTTGGGTCTGATGCTCCTTTCGGCCCTCATCTGCTGGCAAGGTGGCCGTCGTATTTCCAACAAATTGCATGATATCGACTGGAGTTCCATCTCTCCGTTCGACGGCACAGATGACGACGAAGACTTCTCCAACTACCGCGATTCAGTATTCGTGGTTACTCCATTCAACAAAGTCGATGTCGAAGGCATTGCCAGAGTGATCTATCGTCAGGCCGACAGCTGCTCGGTCAGCGTGAAAGGTAGCGAATGGCTTCACAAGCACACCATCATTGAGGAGAACGATGGACATCTGACCATCACTCAGGACGACCAGATGGGAAAAGGCAAAAACAACATCAGCAGGAACGCTTATCGTATCTACGTCACCGCTCCCTTTATCACCGACCTCAGAATGCGCGGCATCGGAAGCATCGAGTTCGAAGGCGATATGCAGCAAGAGCAACCCATAAATGTTGAACTGGAGGGCATCGGAATGATCGACATCGACAAAGTGACCTGTCCCAAACTCAATGCAGTCAACAAGGGTGCCGGCATGGTTAAGATTGAAGCATACGTCGATAGCCTCATTGTTCACAACAAGGGCATCGGTGCCATCGAGATTGAAGGACGTACCTTCAACTACCAGCGCAACAATGACGGTATCGGTAGCATCAATGACAAGGAACTGAAAATCGGAATGTAAGATGATTAACGAACTACAGTTGATTGAGGTGGGTTCCATCACCAAACTACATGGTCTGAAAGGCGAGATGTTAGCGAGAATTACCGACAATGTCATCAACGAGGTAGAGCATTGTCCCTATCTGGTGTGCGAAATGGATGGTATCTATGTGCCTTTCTTCCTCGAAAGTCTTCGCATTCGCTCGACCGAAAGTGCACTTTTGAAGTTCGAAGATATTGACTCAACTGAGAAGGCCGAACCCTTCTGCGGACTGAAACTATATTTCGACCGAAAATGCTTCACCCCCAAAGAGCAGGAGCAATATGATCAAAAAACGGAAGAGGATTTTGATCTCATTGGGTACAAGATCATCGACAAGATCCTCGGTCCAATCGGTGAAATCACAGATATCAACGACCTGACCGAAAATGTGCTTTTCATCGTGGAGCGAAATGGGGACGAAATAATGATTCCCGCCGCCGATGACCTCATCCTTGATATCGATGACGAAAACAAAACCATCCTCATGGACCTACCCACAGGATTGATCAATATCGAAGACGCTGAGACTGTAGAATGAATTGATACATTAATACTATTTATTGAACCTGATCACCACCCAATCGTGACGACTTCGGTGATGATGATAAGTAAGGCCCAGCTGTTCGGCGCAAGTTCGGATAGCTGGGATATCTGTTTCATAGAAACCACTCATCAACAGGATGGCACCCGGACGCATGACACCAACATATCGCTCCATGTCGTGAAGCAAGACGTTGCGGTTAATGTTGGCAAGAACGAGGTCGTAGGTAGGACCTTCAGTGAGTAATGAGGCATCACCACAATCGACTTTCATTTTACCTGCCAATCCATTGTAGAGCACATTGTCAACTGCATTAGAGGCCGCCCAATCGTCAATCTCAATGGCTCGCACATATTCCGCACCAACGAGGGCGCAGAGGATGCCAAGTACACCCGTGCCCGTCCCCATGTCCAGTACCTTCCCCTTCAGTTTAATCTCCAGAATCTCTTCAAGCAGCTGGCTCGTCGTCTCGTGAGTACCCGAACCGAACGACATGCGAGGGTTGATAATCACCTCGTATTGACATGACGGTATCTGGCTGACTGGTGTTAGAGGGGAATGCACACAGCACTCATCTTTCACAACAATAGGTTCGAACTGGTGACTCTGTTCCCATTGCTGGTTCCAATCCTGCATTTCAATGGAATGTGCTTCCCACCTTACCTCGACATCGGGCAAAGGTAGGTCGGCGAGCAGGTCGATGAGCTGCTGGTCAGAAAACTGCTTCTCGGGGATATATGCCTTAAGACAAGCCTCCCTTTCAGTTTCGGTTGTGAACGAATCATAGCCCAGCGGGGCCAAGAGGGAAGCCAAGACATCGCACGTGTCTTCTGCAAACGGCAACGGTATCAATTTGACTTCTACATAATTCATAATTTCATGATGTTTGGCAAAGGATGATGAATGAAGATGCAGGTTTCAGTCAGATAACAAGTGTTAAAAGTTAAAGATTAACTGTTAATTGGAACCCGGTTTTGTTAAAACCAATTTCTTCGCTGCAAATATAGCATATTTTTTGCTTCCAAGGCCCAAAATAATCAAAGTTTTTTTAAACTTTTATTAGGTTTCCTTGTCCAAACACTGAAAATTAAAACCTAGATTGCAATGATGAAACGTTTGATTCTAGCTGCTATGGCAGTGTTAATCACACTACCTGCAGCAATTACGACCAAGGCCCAGGACGACGTCTATTACAGCCGTAAGAACAGCCGCAAGCAGGCTTACGAATCGACCTCGAACGATGTCTGGTCCACCAAGGCCAACGACGATTGGGATGTGGATGCTTACAACCGTCGATCTTCTTCGTTCAACACCACACCCGAGATAACTCTGCAAAGCGACAGTCTGATGATTTCGGCACGCCCGAAGACCGTCCCGGATACTATCTATGTAGAGCAGTATTATAACAGCAACCGTATCCGTCGCTTCCACAATCCGCACTTCAACTGGTGGATGTGGAATCCGTGGTATGATGTAGCCTATTGGGATCCCTACTTCTGGGATTACTGCTACTGGGATCCCTGGTGGTATGTCACTCCCGCCTTCGGTTTTCACTGGGGCAACTGGTGGTATGGCTGGAACTATGGCTACTACACCGGTTGGTATGGTGGATGGTACTCACCATTCTATCGTCCTTATCCCCACTATTGGGGTCCCGGTTGGTATGGCGGCGTAGGCTACCGCAACAATATGGGTGGTCACTATGCCCACCTCGATGGTCACGGCTTAGGAGGACATCCCAGTCGTAACGGCTTCCACAGCGGACGTAACGGCACACGTACTTCGTCTGTCAACACCAAGCCCGGTCTTGCCAGTCGCAATGGCGCCACCTTCCGCAATAGCAATTTGCGCGGCGACATGCGTAGTGGTAATCGCGGACGTAGCGGCAATAATGTAGCTACACGTGCAAACAACAACGGGTCGCGTAGCTCTGTGGGCGGAGGCGGCAGAACTTCTCGTTCTGTCACTGGCAGCAATCAAACACTGGGAGGCACACGCAACAACCGCAGCCTCGACAACAGCGGGGCACGTCGCAGCGCCAATGGCGTACGCCAATCCGACACAGGTCGCACCACCTCGCGTCAATCAGGCGTTGGCAGCGTTAGCGGCGGAGCACGCAGCAGTTCTGGCACCAGCAGAGGCGGAGGCTCGTATAGAAGTGGCGGTTACAGCGGCGGCTCTCGCAGTGGCGGTGGCTACAGCGGCGGAAGCACACGCAGTAGCGGTGGCGGCGGAAGCTATGGAGGCAGCAGCGGTGGAAGCCACAGTAGCGGCGGTGGCGGTGGAAGCCACAGCGGCGGCGGACACAGTGGTGGCGGACGTCGATAAGAACAAAACGATAGCGGCAATCCCCAACCGGTTGCCGCTATCTTCAAGAACTTCAACCTGAATAATAACATATTTGTCACTCATCGAATATCGACCAAAATATGAAACGCAGTTTAATTATGGCAGTCGCCGCTTTCATGGTTGCTGCTTCGACAAATGCACAAAATATTGCTAATGCCGTGCATATTGGCACCGAAAATATCAATGGTACAGCTCGCTATCGTTCGATGGCAGGAGCCTTCGGTGCCCTTGGTGGTGATCCAACGGTTATCACCGACAACCCTGCTGGCTTGGCTATTTACCGTGGAACAAATGTCTTGACCGTCACCCCCCATTGGGGATTCACAGGTACAAAGTCTAAGGGTTCGGAAGAAGCCACGAACAAAGACAACAACTTTGCTCTCTCTAACCTTGCAGCCATCTTTTCTTACCGCACGCCCAACAGCGACAACCTTGTGAACTTCAACTTCGGCCTAAGCATTGACCGTCAGTATGATAATAATTCGAAATATAACACCATCATCGATGGTGGCAGCAGCTTCGGACAATACCTTACGAACCAGGCCAACAACTACCTAGGTGGCACCATGTCGCCAAGTACAGCCTTCGACTGGTATAACACCGGCACCACGGCACCCTTCCTATCCATGATGGCATACGACATCTACGCCATTGTCGATGATCCCAACAACCCACACGCCGTGATCGATCCATTGAAGGGGAACACGGCTTACAAGCGACTATTTGTGAACGAGGATACACGCCTGGATCACTACAATATCTCTGGTGCCTTCAACTTCAACGACGTCTTCTACTTGGGTGCTACCATGAGTATCTCCGACTATAGCTCCATACAGCGCACCGAATTTGACGAAGACTACTCTTATGATTACGACGGAAGTTACATTTCTTACGACAACAAGGTGGAGTTCAAGGGTGCAGGTATTGGATTCAAGGTTGGTGTAATCTGGTCACCTTTCGACAACTGGCGACTCGGAGCATCTTTCCACACTCCCACTTGGACCACCATCGACGAGTACTACGAAGGCTCCATGATTACCGATGATGAGCACGTGTCCGACTGGAGCACTTACTACGACAGTTGGAAGTACGAATTCAGCACTCCTTGGGAATACCAGTTCTCGGCTGCTTATATTTTCGGCACACGCGGATTGCTGAGCTTCGAATATGACTTGCGCGACTTCACGACGATGGAGTATTCCCACAACCGCAGCTATGGCTTGACCGACAGTTACTTCAATAACGTCAACGACTGCATCGACCGCTATCTGCAGGCACAACACACTTTCAAGGTGGGCAGCGAATATCGCATCACAAAGAATCTGAGTGGACGTCTGGGCTATGCTTTTGTTACTTCTCCCTATACCGACGAAGCCCTTTATGGCAACACCGCAGCGAGTGATATCAACCAATGCTTCTACGAGACCACCAAGGTCAACTACCAGACGCTCGGCAACCAGTACTACATCACTGGCGGTCTGGGATGGACGGGCACCAACTGGTATGTCGATGCCGCGTTCATGTACCATCATTCAAAGTATCATGCTGCCGCCTATCCCGGTGACTTCGCTCCTACCGAGCCCATTGATGTGAACTTTGGCGAGAAGAACTTTGACGTGACCATCGGATATAGATTCTAAAATAGTGGAGAATTACCTATCATCCCTCAATGAGAGCCAACGGGCCGCCGTAGAATACTGCGACGGCCCTCAACTTGTAATTGCCGGTGCAGGATCCGGCAAGACAAGAGTGTTGACCATGAAGATTGCTTATCTGCTGATGCATGGATATCGTCCGCAGGACATCATTGCGCTGACCTTTACCAAGAAGGCAGCCACTGAGATGCAGCAACGCATCCAGCAGATCGTCGGTCCAGCACCCGCCCGTCGACTCTGGATGGGCACCTTCCACTCGCTTTTCTGCCGTATCCTCCGGCGCGAAGCGGGTCGCCTAGGCTTTCGTTCCGATTTCACCATCTACGACCAGACCGACTCCCGTTCCCTTATCAAGACCATTATCAAGGAGATGGAGCTCGACGACAAAATATACAAGCCCAACTCCATACAAGCTCAAATATCGAATGCGAAGAACAACCTGATCACACCAGGCATGTACAGTGCCAACAAGGAACTCCTCACCTATGACGCGCGATCACGTCGTCCTCAACTGCACCTTATCTATCAGAACTATTGGAACCGCTGTTTTCAAGCAGGAGCTATGGATTTCGATGATCTGTTGGTCTATACCAATATCCTCTTTCGTGACCATCCCGATGTACTCGAATTCTATCAGCAATACTTCACTTATGTGCTCGTCGATGAGTACCAAGATACCAACCGTGCCCAGCATCTTATTGTCGAGCAATTGGCAGCACGCCACGGTCACCTCTGCGTAGTAGGCGACGATGCCCAATCGATCTATTCGTTCCGTGGCGCAAATATCCACAACATCCTGGATATGCAGCACAAGATTCCCGACACCCGGCTCTTCAAGTTGGAACAGAACTACCGTTCGACTCAAAATATCGTGGATGCTGCCAACTCTCTCATCGCTAAAAACAAGGATCAGATACGCAAGACAATCTTCAGCGAGAACGACCGTGGCTCGAAACTTATCCTCACCGGCACCTATTCCGACCTGGAGGAATCCTATCAGGTTTCGGGACGCGTACAGTCGCTCCATGACGACCACGGATACAGCTACCGAGACATCGCCATCCTCTATCGCACCAATGCGCAAAGCCGCACGTTGGAAGAGGCGCTTCGCAAACGCAATATCCTTTATCGCATCTATGGAGGACTGTCGTTCTATCAGCGCAAAGAAATCAAGGATATCATCAGCTACCTCCGACTCATCGTTAATCCCGCTGACGAAGAGGCATTCAAACGCATCGTCAACTACCCGGCCCGTGGCATCGGACAAACCACTATCAACAAAGTGGCAAGCATCGTAGCAACTGGTAAGACCTTCTTCGACGTGTGTGCCGACCCCGAGGCATTCAACCTGGATGTCAATAAAGGCACGGCAGCCAAGCTACGCGGTTTCACGGCGCTCATCCAGCACTTCCAGGAACTGAACGAGCAGCTCAATGCTTACCAGCTGTGCGAACGTGTCATCGTCGAAAGCGGCATCAAGGTCGACTTGGCGCAAGACATCACCGTCGAAGCCGTCAGCCGTCGAGAAAACGTTCAGGAACTCCTCTCGGCCATTCAGACATTTACACTGGGTGCCAACGAAGAGGGCCGCGAAGTCAAGCTTGTAGATTTTCTGGCAGATGTTTCCTTAAGCGGTGACATGGAGCCTGAAGGTCACGATGTGGATGACGATATCAAGAACTCCGATTATGTCTCCCTGATGACCATCCATTCAGCCAAGGGCCTTGAATTCAAGAATGTCTTTATTGTAGGTGTCGAAGAGAACCTTCTACCTTCTGAAATGTCACTCAACGAACCTGGAGGTGTAGAAGAGGAACGTCGCCTGCTCTATGTGGCCATCACCCGTGCCGAGGAGAACTGTTTCCTAAGCTATGCCAAGTCACGTTTTCGCAATGGCAAGAGTGAACCATGCAAGCCAAGCCGCTTTTTAAGGGACATAGACAGACAATTTATCCAACAGACGGGTGGAAGTGATTCTAACCGCGATTATGGCAGTGCAGGAGGCGGAAGGTTCGGCTTTGACTACGGAAATCATAGCAGTTTTAGCACAACAAGTAATGGAGCAACGACTATTGACAAGCGGAATATCGTATGGCACCATCCTGCCGAACTTCCCGAAACACAGAGGAAGCCCGAGCAAAAACCCTCACCTCTCGACCTGTCCGGCCCTATCCGCAAGACAATACGTTCCAATGGAGCCTACACCGAAGGCATGAAACCAAAGTCCACTTCTACTCCTTCCGAAACGGCAACCATTACTTACAATGGCCAGCTTTTGAAAGCAGGCACACGCATTGCACATGACCGATTTGGCGAAGGTACCATCACCTCTGTCGATGGCAGTGATGACAGCGCACGTATCTCGGTTAATTTCGACCATGTGGGGAACAAAACTCTTTTGTTGAAGTTCGCAAAGATCAAAGTGCTTTAGTGGCACGCTGCCTCAAGCATAAAAATAATCGTGTCAGAGCGAATTGCTCTGACACGATTATTTGTTTTCCAGCTTTAATCTCCCTTAAGCCAGAAGTTTCGAGAACTCGTCAATGGTAACCTCCTTCTGCTCGAGAGTGATGGCATTACCAATAAAGTTCATGATCTTACGGGTGATGGCGCTATCACGCAGCTGACCGCGCTGCTTTTCATCTTTAATCATATCCTCGGCGTACTGCTTCATGTACTCCTCAGGAATATCTGTCAAGCCGTACTGTGCCATCTGTGCCTGTACGTGGCCCTGTGCCTCAGCCTTGATGTCATCGTCGGTTATATTGATGTTGTTGGCAGCCACAATCTTCTCCTCGATAAGTTGCCAAGTCAGGTCCTCCATCATCTTGGGGAAGTCCTCTTCCAACTTCTTTGCATCGCGCTTCTCGTCCTTCGAAAGAAGCCACTTCTTGAGACTTGTCTCGGGGAACTTGAGTTCACCCACCTGAGCAATGAGCGCCTTGCGAACATCGGTGCTGAACTTATAGTCGCTACTGCTCTTGTACTGAAGAGCGATCTGAGTGGCAACAGTCTTACGGAACTGATCCTCGGTGGTGCATTCGTCGCCGAACACCTTCTTGAAGAACTCCTCGTTGAGAACAGCTGGCACGTGGTGGTTGATCTCTGTGATAGTGAAACGGAAGTTAGACGTGAGACCTTCTACCTCTTCCTTTTTCTTGCCGAGGAGCGATGAGAGTTCGCTGGCATTGTTATTATAGGCTGCAGCTGGATTGAAATCCACGCTCGAGAATTTCTGGGCACCCTCGAACTTAGCCTTTTCCTCATCGTTGTGCATGTAGCGAGGATAGACCGTTGTTCCCTCATACAAGATGCCTCCCTCCTTGATGTTGCCGTCAGCATCGAGTTCTGCAATGTCACCCTTGATGACGTCATCCTGGGTAGCGGTGTCAGCGTTAACATACTCGCCATACTGGGTTTGATAACCCTTCACCTGGTTGTCAATCATCTCATCGGTAACCTTGATGTTGTAATAAGGAACCTTCACGCTCTTGTCAACGGTAACAGCGAACTCGGGAGCGATAGCAATGTCGAAGCTAACTGTGAAGTTCTCCTCGTGAGCGAAATCAACGGGCTTCTGGTCCTTGGCAACCATAGGTTCGCCGAGGACGTTGAGTTTATTCTCTGCGATATACTTGTACATCGAGTCGTTGATCAGCTTGTTGACCTCATCGATAACGATTTGTGTGCCGTACATCTTCTTGATGAGGTTGGCCGGAACCATACCCTTACGGAACCCAGGCATCTGTACCTTCTTGCGGGTTTCCTTGATTTGCTTCTCAACTGCTTCTGCGTAGTCAGCCTTCTCAATATCAAGGCTGAGGACGATATTCACGTCATCTACGACTTTTTTTGTAATATTCATTTTGAGGTTTGATTAAAATATTATGATTTCTATTTTGTTCAAAGTTTATGCATCAATCTCGGCGTAAGTGGCATTCTGCTCGATGAACTCACGTCGTGGAGCTACCTCTTCGCCCATCAAGAGCGAGAAGGTCTGATCAGCCTGAATCGCGTCTTCGATGTTTACCTGCTTCAGACGACGATGAGCAGGATCCATGGTGGTATCCCATAGTTGCACGGCATTCATTTCACCCAGACCTTTGTATCGCTGAATCTTTACCCTGTCTTCCTTACCTTGTCCATAGTTCTGCAGGAAGGCATCGCGTTCGTTATCGTCCCAGCAATACTCATCATACTTGCCGATGGTGCAGCGGTAAAGGGGAGCCTGTGCGATATACACATATCCACCGTCAATGAGTGGACGCATGTAGCGGAAGAAGAGGGTGAGGATAAGGGTGGCGATGTGGGCACCATCGACGTCGGCATCAGTCATGATAATGACCTTGTGATAACGCAGGTTATCAACGTCGAGCGTCTTGTCCTCACGCAAGTTCACGCGGAAGGCGCGGAACATGTTCTGTATCTCCTCCGAGTCGAGCATCTTGTGGATAAGTACCTTCTCGACGTTCAGGATCTTACCACGCAGCGGCAGGATGGCCTGATAGAAGCGGTTGCGTCCCGATTTAGCCGTTCCGCCTGCCGAATCACCCTCGACAAGAAAGATCTCGCACTCCTCGGGATTTTTGCTCGAGCAGTCGGCCAGTTTGCCTGGCAGTCCTCCACCTGTGAGCTTCGACTTCTTCTGCACGTTCTCACGGGCTTGACGGGCTGCAATACGTGCCTGTGCTGCCAAAACAACCTTCTCGATGATGATGTGCGCCTGCTCGGGATGTTCTTCCAAGTAATTGTCCATGGCCTTGCGAACAGCCTTCTGTACGGCAGGACGAACCTCCACATTACCTAGCTTGGTCTTGGTCTGACCTTCAAACTGTGGCTCAGCGACCTTCACGCTAACTACTGCCGAGAGTCCCTCCTTGAAGTCCTCAGCCTTGATATCGTTAGCGAGTTTGGCCTTCTCGAACATCTTCTCCTTGTTGCCATACTCCTTCAAAGCACCGCCCAGTGCCGAGCGGAAACCATCAAGGTGTGTACCGCCCTCGTAGGTGTTGATGTTGTTCACAAAACTGTGGATGGTTTCCGAGTAACCAGTGTTGTAGGTCAACGCCACTTCAACTGGCACACCATCGCTTTCTGTGATGAGGTGAATGATGTCAGGTATCAGTGGAGTGCGGTTCTCGTCCATCCACTTCACAAACTCCTTCAGGCCCTCGGTGCTATAGAACATCTGGTAACGAGGCTTGCCATCAGCCTGTACGGCTTCGGGACGAAGGTCGGTGAGCGAGAGGTGAATACCCGTGTTCAAATAGCAGAGGTCGCGCAGACGCTCTGCCAAACGATCCCATTCGAAAACCGTCTCGGTGAAGATCGAGTCATCCGGATGGAAGATGATGGTTGTACCGGTATCTTCGGCATCGCCAATAATCTCCACTCCCGTCACAGGCTTGCCAAAAGCATACTCCTGACGATAGATGTGGCCTTGGCGATGAACCTCGGCAATAAATGAATCCGACAACGCATTGACGCAGCTCACGCCGACACCATGCAAGCCACCAGAAACCTTGTAAGTGTTCTTGTCGAACTTACCTCCTGCGTGCAGCACAGTCATGACGACCTCAAGGGCCGAACGCTTCTCCTTCTGATGCATGTCCACAGGAATGCCGCGTCCGTCATCGACCACCTTGATAGAGTTTCCTGGGAGGATAAAGACCTCAATATTGTGGCAATAGCCGGCAAGGGCCTCATCGATACAGTTATCCACCACCTCGCTCACGAGGTGATGCAAACCCTTCACGCTGGTATCGCCAATATACATGGCCGGACGCTTACGCACGGCTTCCAGGCCCTCAAGGACTTGGATGTGACTGGCGTCGTAATTGTTCTCAATCTGTGACATGTTGTATTATTGTGTTTTTTGTAGTTTTCTCCCAAATAATCGGAAGAAGTCTTTCACGTGCGTACGCGCGCGTAATATAATAATGTCCGCAAGGTCCAATTTGGGCACAATACGGGCATTATTCGGATCAAACGACCCAAATCAAGCTTAGAGCTTGTTGACGTACTTAGCAAGCTTTGACTTGAGGTTACCAGCCTTGTTGGCGTGGATAACATTCTTCTTAGCCAGCTTGTCAAGCATTGCAGATACCTTTGGGAGAGCTGCGGCTGCCTCGGCCTTGTCGGTGGTAGCACGGAGCTTGCGAACGGCATTACGAGCGGTCTTGGCATAGTAACGGTTTGCGGTGTTGCGGGTGAGGGTCTGCTTGATGCGCTTCTTTGATGACTTATGGTTTGCCATTTGTTTGTAATAGTTTTTGCGGCATTGGAGTTACAAGAGGCCGCGTATTGTTTGATAATTATTTTAATATGTACTGCTCTTGCCCCTCCCTCCAATGCCTTCGACAAAACGAAGCATCCTATAAACTCTCCAGCCAAGCACCGCCATGTCGCTCCCGCTGGTATTGCCCGATCACGAAGCCGGGACTTGTTGTGTATCTATATACACTTATTGGAGGAAAAGCCCAAAAGCGGGTGCAAAGATAGTTAATTTTTCTCATATCTACAAACTTTTTTATAGAAAAATCTAAGAAAACTTTGTTTTTAATGCAAAATGCACTATATTTGCACGCAAATTTGTCAATCGAGATTAACAAACTCTGCTTTCACGTTCCCATAATGGCCACCGAAACCGATAAGACACAAGCCATTGTACTCTCCACAGTACCCATCAACGACCATTCGCAGTTCGTGCATCTTTACACGGAGCAGTTCGGTCGGATAACGTGTCGTATCCCTTTGGTTTCGAGAGGCAAACGCGCCAACCGCCTTCGCACGATGATGACACCTATGACCGTGCTTGACGTGGTTCTCAGGGGACTTCCCACCGAGGAGATAAGATCCATAGGCGAAGCTCAAATCGTGCAGTCGCCCTACATGCTTACCCTCAGCCATCCCGACAAGTCGGCACAATGTCTTTACATGGCAGAACTCATCGCCCATACAGTGCGTGAGGAAGAAGCCAACCCCCGTCTTTGGGACTACATCCTCGCCAGCCTCACGGTCCTCGAACAGTGCGAAGAGGGATGGGCAAATTACCACCTCGTCTTCACCTGCGGCCTCATCAGGCAACTCGGTTTCAGCGTCGATACCGGCAAATATGAGCAGGGTTGCCGCTTCGACCTTGTCGAAGGCATCTTCACCAGGGGTGTCATCCAACATCCGTATTATCTCAACGAAGAATCCGCCCGATGGTTCTGCAAACTCTTCGACACCCATTTCGACACGATGAGTCAACTTGTTCTCAACCGTGCAGGACGCTCCTATCTGCTCGACACCTTGCTCATATTTCTGGGTCAACACATCCCCGAAATGGGGCATTTGAAAAGTGTGGATGTGCTCAAATCACTTTTTGAATGATTTTTTTGCCGCACCTCTTGACATTTTCGGAATTAATACTTATCTTTGCACCGAAAAATGATAGATTAATCCTTAACGACTATGCATAAGCTTCTCAGTTTTGTTTTCGCATGCTGCATTACATTCAGCGCATGCACGTTTGGCCATCAGAACGATGCGCCCGTCATCACTATTATTCACAGCAACGATACCCACTCGCAGATCGAACCAGGCAGGACGCGCAATGGCGTCGAGCAAGGAGGTGTGGTTGAACGTTCCGCAATGCTCGAATATTATCGTCAGAAAGAGGATCCTGACTTGCTCTACCTCGATGCCGGCGATATGATCCAGGGGTCCCCCTACTTCAACATTTTCAATGGCGAAATCGAGATGCTGTGCTTCAACCAGCAAAAGCTCGTGGCAACAACGCTGGGCAACCATGAATTCGACAATGGTCTTGATTTCATCAACCATCTGCTTTCATTGGCCGACTTCCCCATTCTCAGCTGCAACTATCATTGCGAGGGCACCGTCCTCGAAGGCCGCATCCTGCCTCATCTCATCACCGAGCGTCATGGCGTCAAGATTGGCATTACAGGTGTAACTGTATCGCCCGAAGGACTCATCGCAACCCGCAACTGGAAGGGCATAGTTTTCGAGGATCCCATCGCGGCCGTCAACCGTGAGACCAAGTATCTGCGTGACGAAGGTTGCGACCTCGTCGTGGTATTGAGCCATCTAGGCTACCTTCCCGAACCCGAGCCCGACCATACCAACGTCTATGACAACGACCTCGTGCCCGCCTCACATGGTATCGACATCATCATCGGTGGCCACACCCATTACAATATTGAACAAGGTGTCTATATCAACGATGCCGACGAACATCCGGTGCTCATCACCCAGACCGGCGGCAAGTTCATGCCATTGGGCTACATGAAGATCACCATGCAAAAGGGTAGCAGTTATCCGAAGTGCAAGTATAGCGTTGCCACCATCGAATGCAAGAAGTTGCCCGCCAGCAAGCATGACCTCAGCCCTTATGTCCAGAAGATGCGCGAATTCATCGCTCCCTACCAGGAGGCACTTGTTAACCAGATGAACGTGCGTTTGGCCACTGCGCCCGAGGCCTTGGTCAAAGGCAAGCCGCAAAGCACGTTGGGCAACTTCGTGGCTGATGCCTACATTCAGATTGGTCAGAAAAAGACTGGCAAGAAGGTTGACTTCGCCATCGCTAACCTCGGCGGATTGCGCTCGGACATCGAAGCTGGCGATGTAACCATCGGTACGATGTTCAACATCTTCCCATTCGAGAATAAGATTGTTGTGCTCGGCTTGAAGGGCAGCGATCTGAAACAACTCATCGAGAGCAATGCCGGACGCAAACTGGATGCCACTGGTGGTGCCGTCATTACTCTCGAGATGGATGGCGACCGTTGTATAGCATCCAATATCCTGATTGATGGCAAGCCCATCGACCCGAACAAGATCTACTATGTCAGCACCCTCGACTTCCTGGCCGAAGGCAACAGCGGCATGTCTGCACTAACTCGTGCCGTCGAGACCTACGACCCCAACATCTCGGCACGTGATGCCATGATAGAATATGTCAAGGAGCTCGATGCGGCAGGCAAAACCGTTAGTGCACAGATCGATGGTCGCGTCATCGACAAGACCAAACCATAAATTTCTGAATATAGGTACCCAAGAAACTGTATGTTCAATCTTTATATATGTAACCATCTACGCCATCGTCTTCCGAGGCGATGGCTTTTCCTTATTTCCCTGTTTGCCCTCGTTTCGACAAATACACTTGGGCAAAACATGTTACAGAGAGTGGATCAGGAGAAGATGAAGGAGTGGGTCGATGAGCAGATGGAAAAACTCACCCCTGAGCAACGTCTTGGACAGCTCATCATGCCACTCTATTATATGCCCGATGCTACCACCGCCAACCTCAACAGCATCACTCGCGACATCCAGGAGAATTACTTTGGTGGCGTGACGTTGAGCAAAGGCTCGATGGCCACCCATGCCAAACTTGTCAACCACATCCAGGAGGTGGCCCAGGAAGCCGGGTTGCCTAGCATGATGATCTGTATGGATGGTGAGTGGGGTCTTGCCATGCGTCTTAAGGATGCCATCCAATACCCCAGAAATGGCGCGCTCGGCAAGATCAACGACGATGTGCGCGACACGCTTTGCTACATGTACGGCTTCGAAGTGGGTCGCCAATGCCGCGAACTCGGTATCCATGTCAACTTTGCCCCAGTGCTTGATGTCAATACCAACCCCAAGAATCCCGTCATCGGTACACGCTCGTTCGGCAACGACCCCGAACTCGTCAGTCTCGCAGGCACCAGCTATGCACGCGGTCTGGAGGATGCAGGTGTGCTGGCCGTTGGCAAGCACTTCCCAGGACATGGTGACACGCAGACCGATTCACACAAGGTTCTTCCCACACTGCCCCATGGCGTGAAGCGGCTCAACGAAGTGGAGTTGCCCCCCTTCCAGCACTTCATCAACCAAGGTTTGGGCGGCATCATGACCGCCCATCTCGACGTGCCAGCGCTGGCCGAAAAGAAAGGGATGCCCGCCACCGTTAGCAAGCGCATCATCACTAACGTCCTGCGCAACACCATGCACTTCGATGGTCTGGTCTTCACCGACGGGTTAGGCATGGTAGGCGCTAAGTACAAGGATGTATGCATCAATGCACTTCTCGCAGGCTGCGACATTCTGCTGCAACCCTCACCGATGAAAACTAATGTAGCCTCCCTCCGCAATGCGCTCAAGAAGGGGTACAAAGGCAATGGTTATAAGCTTACCGCCCAAGAATTCCAGCAGCTGGTGGACGAGAAATGCCGACGCGTACTCGAATGGAAGTATGCTTTGGGACTCGACCAGCCTCAGATGGTCGAGGTGGAAGGCCTTGCCGAACGTGTCAACACCGAATTTGCCGTTCACCTGAAGGATGAACTTCAGCGCTTGAGCGGTAATCCCACGCTCATCGAATACGACCCGACCTTGCAGAACCAGTTCAACGATATTGCCATGACAGAAGTTGAGGGCGTTGCTGCCCTCGCTGTCGAAAAGGAAGAGGTGCTCGAAAGCTTCGAGCCTCCCATTCCGCTCATCACCTTGCCCACAGCTACTCCTCAGGAGGTGGGCATGGATGCAGCCCGACTTGGCGAAGTGTCTCGCCTTGCCAACGAGTTCGTCAACTCGGGTGCAGTGCCCGGTTGTCAAATTCTTGTGATCCGCAAGGGAAAGATTGTCTATGACCAGACGTTCGGCGTTGTAGGTGGCAACCATGAGCAGAACCCTTATGGCAATCGTCCTGTCACTGCCGAAACCATGTACGACCTTGCCTCGGTCAGCAAGACGCTCGGCACTGTGCCCGCCGTCATGCTGCTGGTTGATGACCGCAAGATACGACTCCGTGACCGCGTCACCAAGTGGCTGCCCGAACTCAAGGGCACACGCTATGCCAAAGTCACCGTCCAGGACCTCCTCTACCACGAATCGGGACTGATGGCAAGCTACTCGTTCTACAAGCTCACCGACACCCCCGACTCACTCTTCCGAACCAAGACCATGCTGCAGACCATCGCTTCGTTGGAGCCCAAGCGTAAGATAGGCAAATATCTTTACTCCGATCTCAGCTTCGTGCTGCTACGTCACATTGTTGAACGTCAGAGCGGTGAGCGGCTCGACCGGTTCCTCGAACGTCGTCTGCCCGATTTCTATGGGCCCTGGTGCTGCTACAATCCTTTACAGCACGGCGTGCATCGTGGAGCCATTGCCCCAACCGAGCAAGACGATGCTGTCCGTCATCGTTTCATCCACGGCACAGTCCACGACGAGACCAGTGCCTGGGCCTTGGGCGTCGAGGGCAATGCGGGACTTTTCGCTTCCGCCGAAGCCCTGGCTCCGCTCATCCAGATGATTAACAACGGCGGCGAACTGAACGGCAAGCGCTACCTGTCGAAGGAGACCTGCCGACTGTTCACCACCCAACGTTCGCCCCACAGTCGCCGTGGATTGGGTTTCGACCGCCAGAGCCAGGAGCTCGACAACCCGAACCTTCCCGAAGTATCCAGTCCGCAGACATGGGGGCACACAGGATTCACCGGCACCTGCTTCTGGGTCGATCCCAAGCGTGACCTTATTTACATCTTCCTCTCCAACAAGATATGTCCCAAACGCGACAACGCCGCTTGGAACGATGGACATGTGCGTCCTCGCATTCATCAGGCAATCTACGATGCGCTAAAAAGATAACTTGGAGAAAGCAAAATAAAGGAAAAAACCGCGAAAAACTTCGGAATTATCCGTTTTTCGCGGTTTTTCTTGTATTTTCACCTATGAATAATTAAATTTGCACACTGAGATTATACCAGCGTTTTCAAAACATATTCAAACAAAATTTACTATATGGAAGGATTACAGCCTATGGAAACCGCCCTACTGCTAATGATAGTTGGTATGGGCACTGTGTTCATTATTCTGATCCTGATCATCTTCCTGTCAAGGCTGATGATTATGGCCGTCAACAAGTTCGCTCCTGAAGAAGAGACAGCGCCCAAGCGTGCTGCCGCTCCCGCTCCAACTGCCGTTCCAGCCAACATTGAGGCCGCCATCAAGGCCGCCATTGCCCAAGTGGCTCCGAAGGCAATGGTAACAAAGATTACAAAGGGCTAATTAAAAAACTTCTAAAAAGAAATCGCATTTACTAAAAAATTATGGCAAAAGAAGTTAAGTTTTCGCTTGTCTTCCGTGACATGTGGCAGAGTGCTGGCAAGTACCAGCCTCGCGTTGACCAGCTCGTTAAGGTAGCCCCCAAAATCATTGAAATGGGCTGCTGGGACCGTGTAGAGACCAATGGTGGTGGTTTCGAGCAGGTAAACCTTCTCTATGGTGAGAACCCCAACAAATCGGTTCGCGAGTGGACCAAGCCTTTCCATGAGGCTGGCATCCAAACCCACATGCTCGATCGCGCACTCAATGCCCTCCGCATGTTCCCGTGTGCCAAGGATCTTCGCAAGTTGTTTTATGTTGTCAAAAAGAAGCAAGGCACCGACATCACCCGTATCTTCTGCGGTCTGAACGACCCACGCAACGTCATCCCATCAATCGGATATGCCAAAGAGGCAGGAATGATTGCTCAGGCAGCTCTCTGCATCACCTTCTCACCCATCCATACCGTCGAATACTATGTCAACCTCGCCAAGAAGTTCATTGAGGCAGGTGCCGACGAGATCTGTCTGAAGGACATGGCTGGCATCGGTCGTCCCGAGAGCCTTGGCAAGATTGTAGCTGGTATCAAGGCCTACAAGAAGGACATCGTCATCCAGTACCACTCTCATGCAGGCCCAGGCTTCAACACTGCCTCTATCCTTGAGGTCTGCAAGGCTGGTTGCGACTACATCGACTGCGGAATGTCGCCCCTTGCCTGGGGCACAGGTCACGCCGACATCATCACCGTGCAGGAGATGCTCAAGGATGCAGGCTTCAAGGTTAAGGACATCAACATGAAGGCTTACATGGAAGTTCGCACCCAGATCAAGGAGATGATGGACGACTTCCTCGGCTACTATATTCCACCGCTCAATCACCTCAACAACTCGCTGCTCGTCAAGCCCGGTCTCCCCGGCGGCATGATGGGTTCACTGATGACCGACCTTGAGGAGAACCTCGAAGGCCTCAACCGCTGGAAGGAGAAGAACAACCAGCCCAAGCTCTCGACCGATGACCTGCTCATCAAGCTGTTCGACGAAGTGGCTTACGTTTGGCCACGCGTGGGCTATCCCTGTCTCGTCACCCCATTCAGCCAGTATGTCAAGAACCTCTCGCTCATGAATGTCATGCAGATGGAGAAGGGCAAGGAGCGTTGGAGCCTCATCGCCGACAACATTTGGGATATGATTCTCGGCAAGTCGGGCCAGCTCCCCGGCCCCGTGGCTCCCGAACTTGTGGAGCTTGCCAAGAGCCAGGGACGTCAGTTCGAGACCGAAGACCCGCAGACCTATGCTCCCGACTGCCTCGACGAATTCCGTGCCAAGATGAAGGCCAATGGCTGGGATCTTGGTCAGGACGACGAAGAACTCTTCGAGTATGCCATGCACCCGTCGCAGTACGAAGCCTACAAGAGCGGCAAGGCCAAGGCTGACTTTGAGGAAGACCTTGCCAAGCGCAAGGCTGCCAAGAACGCTCCTAAGGGTGAGATCAAGGCACAGGATCTCAAGGTTACAGTGAATGGTGAGGTTTACACCGTAAGCATCGCGCCCAACGACGGTACAACTGCCGCAGCTCCTGCCGCTGGTGCAGCTCCAGTTGTTGCCGGTGAAGGTGCCGATGTCCTCGCTCCTCTTGAGGGCAAGTTCTTCCTTGTCAAGAACGCCAACGAGGCTCCTGTCAAGGTGGGCGATATGGTGAAGAAGGGTCAAACCATCGGCTACATCGAAGCCATGAAAACCTATAACGCCGTAGCTGCCGACTGCGACGGCCAGATTACCGCTATCCTTGTCAATCCCGGCGACAAGGTGTTCGAGGACGACCCGATCTTCAAGATCAAGTGATCCCCATCCAATTGTTAATTATTAATTGTTAATTGTTAATTGATAATGGATTTCATCAATACAATATTCTCTAACTTGTGGAACATGACCGCGTTCAGCGACATTGCCGCCGATCCGCGCTTCATCATCATGTATCTGCTTGGCTTCTTGTTCCTCTATCTGGGCATTGCGAAGCACTATGAGCCATTATTGCTCGTCCCAATTGCGATGGGCATCCTGTTGGCCAACTTCCCTGGTGGCGAAATGGGTGTCTTTGGAGCCGACGGACAGGGCATCGTCCATCACAATGGTCAGGAATACCACGTCTATGAGATGGGGCTGCCCGAGATCGCACACGAGCTCGGACTCATGAATATGATCTACTATTGGCTCATCAAGACGGGTCTCATCCCACCGCTCATCTTCATGGGTGTGGGTGCCATGACCGACTTCGGCCCCATGCTCCGTAACCTGAAGCTTGCCATCTTCGGCGCAGCTGCCCAGCTCGGCATCTTCAGCGTGGTGCTCGTCGCCATTGGTGTCTTTGGCTTCACCCCTCAGGAGGCCGGCTCCCTCGGCATCATCGGTGGCGCCGATGGTCCTACCGCCATCTTCACCACTATCAAGTTGGCACCTCATCTCCTTGGTCCTATTGCCATTGCCGCCTATTCCTACATGGCCCTAGTTCCCGTCATCATCCCATGGGTTGTCAAGATCTGCTGTCGCAAGAAGGACCTTGAGATCAACATGAAGGAGATGGACAAACTCTATCCCGACAAACTCAAGATCAAGAACCTGCGCGTGGCTAAGATTATCTTCCCCATCTTCGTCACCGTCCTTGTGGCCATCATCGTGCCTTCGGCTGTCAGCCTCATCGGCATGCTGATGTTCGGTAACCTTATCAAGGAGATCGGTTCCGACACAGCCCGTATCGCCGACACCGCTGCCAATGCACTGATGAACATCTGCACCATCTTCCTGGGCCTCTCCGTAGGTGCTACAATGACCGTCGAGTCGTTCCTCAACGTCACAACCCTCGGCATCATCGTCGGTGGCTTCCTGGCATTCGCCGTCTCTATCGCAGGCGGCATCGGCTTGGTCTATCTCTTCAACCTCTTCTCGAAGAAGAAGATCAATCCGCTCGTAGGTGCCTGTGGTCTTTCAGCTGTGCCTATGGCCAGCCGTGTAGCCAATGGCATCGCCACCAGCATCAACCCCAAGAACAACATCCTCAACTACTGCATGTCGTCCAACATCTCCGGTGTTATCGGTTCTGCAGTCGCTGCCGGTGTGTTAATTTCTTTCTTGGGTTAATCTTCCGACAAAATAAGGCGCGTCCATCACCACGATTGGGCGCGCCATTTCTTTTTATCTTCGCCCATTAAACCTTTACGACATCAACGCGTCAAAAGTACGAATTTTAACCAAACATAACACACCATCAAAAAGAAATGTCAAGAGTATTGCTTATCGGCTGCGGAGGTGTAGGTACCGTAGCAGCACACAAGTTGGCACAGAACGCCGACGTGTTTACCGACATCTGTATTGCCAGCCGCACCAAGAGTAAGTGCGACGCTACCGCCGAGGCCATCCGTGCCAAAGGCTACAGCAAGAACGGTGTGGTGGCCAACATCACCACTGCGCAGGTCGATGCCGACAATGTCCCCGAGCTCGTAGCACTCATGAAGGAGTTCAAGCCCGAACTCTGCATCAACCTTGCCCTCCCCTATCAGGACCTCACCATCATGGATGCCTGTCTCGAAACTGGCGTGAACTACATGGACACCGCCAACTACGAGCCCAAGGATGAGGCACACTTCGAATACAGCTGGCAATGGGCTTATCGTGAGCGTTTTGAGAAGGCCGGTCTCTGCGCCATCCTCGGTTGTGGCTTCGACCCAGGAGTCACCTCCATCTTCACTGCATACGCTGCCAAGCATCACTTTAAGGAAATACAGTATCTCGATATTGTCGATTGTAATGCCGGCAATCACCACAAGGCATTTGCCACCAACTTCAACCCTGAGATCAATATCCGCGAGATTACTCAAAAGGGTCTCTACTGGGAAGATGGCAAATATATCGAGACAGAGCCGATGGAGATCCACAAGCCTCTCACCTATCCTGGCATCGGTCCCAAGGAATCCTATCTGCTCCATCACGAGGAGATTGAATCGCTTGTCATCAACTATCCTACCATCAAGCGCGCTCGCTTCTGGATGACCTTCGGCCAACAGTATCTCACCTACCTCGACGTAATCCAGAACATCGGCATGTCACGCATCGACGAAATCGAATACAAGGCACCTTTGGCTGACGGTTCAGGCGACGCAGTGGTCAAGATTGTTCCCTTGCAGTTCCTCAAGGCAGTACTGCCCAACCCCAAGGAGCTCGGCGAGAACTACGACGGCGAGACTTCCATCGGCTGCCGCATCCGTGGCATCGGCAACGACGGCAAGGAGCACACCTACTACGTCTGGAACAACTGCAGCCACCGCGAGGCATACCTCGAGACAGGTATGCAGGGCGTAAGCTACACCACGGGCGTTCCCGCCATGATCGGTGCCATGCTCTTCCTCAAGGGCATCTGGAGCAAGCCTGGTGTTCACAATGTCGAGGAGTTCGATCCCGATCCGTTCATGGCCGAACTCAACATTCAGGGCCTGCCCTGGCATGAGGAGCACGATGGCGATCTCGAACTTTGATTATTTAACACGAATTAGCCCTCGAAACCACATGGTTTCGAGGGCTATTCTATTGTCTTCAAGCCAGAGTTTAACGAAGGCGTTCAAGGCTCTTGATAAGAGCGATGTCGAAAATCACGCCGCGAGCGGCCATGATCAAAGCGAAGATGCTGACGGCAGGCATCAGAAGCATCATGATGTTGTAACGTACAACCACATCCCCACCCTGCGAAAGCGAAGCAACGTCGCCCTTCAAACGATAGCACTCCCAGAAGAAGAGGCCGTAATACAGCACGTTGAGAATGATCGTATAGATCAAAACACGCAGCTGCAGCTTACGATTCTTGTAGAGGAAGATGTTCACGAGGGGCAGAGCCACCATCAGGAGCAGGACAATAAAGAGCTCCCACACCATGCGGTCTGTCTCGAAACCTTTGGTCGAACATACCAAGCCCAGCGAATTCAGCTCGAAGGTAGCCTCCGGTATTGCAAACGATGCCAACCAAAAGAAGTGCATCGTAAGGATAGCTATCACGCTGGCCAGCATGTAGATGGTTTGAACACGTTGTATCATAGCTTAAAATCGCTGAACACCGCTCTGCTCGTCCTTGTTCTGGTTCAAACGCCAGTAAACGTTGCCATCCGAATACTCCTGTGTAGCAATGAGAGTAGGTTTGGGCAACTTCTCATAGTAACGGCTGATCTCGATCTGCTCACGGTTCTCAAACACCTCATCGAGATTATCCGAATTAGTGGCGAATTCCTGAAGCTTCTTATCCAGGTCATGCTTCATTTCTCCGGCGATCTGGTTGGCACGACGAGCGATGATCTCGACGGTCTCATAAATGTTTCCGGTATCCTCGCACAAGGCGATGATGTCGCGCGTCACAGTGTTGCTTGGCGCATTTGTCTTCTTATAATCCATCTATTCCGTTGTATTTATTTGTTTCTGAATAATATTAATTCTTTAATTCTCTTAATTCTTGATAAAAATCAATCAATATAAGCAGCGAGTTTCTTCTGGATTCGCTCGTTCAGCCTATTTACTTCCTTCGAGTATTTCCCTTCGGGATAATCATTGATGAAAGTATAGTACTCGTCGGCAGCCTCGCGCAAGCGATCCTCGGCCTTCTCGTCGATCGAGTTCATGGCCGCCTCATAGCGGGCACGAAAGATGATATATGCCAAATCCTCGCGATACTTGCTGTAGGGGTACTCGTTCTGGGCGTTGCGGGCGGTGATCACTGCCGACTCATAGTTGTTACCCATATAACTTCCGAGGTTCAGATAGAGTTTCGCGCTCAGGTACTCCTTGTAGCACAGCTTGTCGGTCAGTTCCAGACGCATTATTGCAGCGCTGTCGGCCAGCGAACTGTGTGGATAGACATCGACGAACGAGTCAATCTCCTTGATAGCCCTTCGTGTGATTTCCTGATCCAAGCGTGCATCAGGTGAATCCTTATAGTCACCGTAGGCTACATTGAAACGCGACTCCATAGCATGCTCACCTCTCGGATAGTTGTTGGCATAACGAACGAAATACTCGCCTGCCGACAGATAATCCTTCTGCTTGAAATAACTCATGGCCAGGAGCCACAGTGCATTCTCGGCTTCCTCTGTACCTCGGTAAATTGGGACCACATCCGACAGCAAAGTCGCGGCTTTCGCATATTTACCCTGCTCATAATAGATCTTGGCATAATCATATTTCTCGTCAGGGTCATTGCTCTTCAGCAATTTGTTGTATTCTCCACAAGAGGAGAGCACAACCATACTGAATGTCAGATATAAAGCAATATTCTTGATACTCATTTTGCGACATTTATCGAATTTGGGCGCAAATATAGTTATTTTCCGCCACATGACCAAATATTTTAAGCATTACTTCACATTTCGCATAGGTTTTTTGTGTAATTTAATAATCGACATGGCATTTTACACCAATAGAGCACCCCATGACATCGGGGTGCTCCATTCATTTATATATTGATGAAAAATCAGAAAATCAGCTGCGCGAAATTGTAGAGGCCGTATTTCCAAACCACAAAGTCGTGTTCGCCTTCAGGATACTCGATGCAGGTGCAGGGGATGTCGTTCTTGTCGCAGAAGGCCTTCAGACGGGCGCTGCTGAACATGAGCATATCATTGCTGCCGCATACCATCCACAGCAATTTGTTGGCATTCTTCATTGCCTCGATGTCGGGGATTAGCTGTTCAGGCATCTTGGTGTTGGGAGCCGACGAGAAACCTCCTACGTATGCAAACTGGTCGAGGTTGGCAAGGCCAAAGTTAAGCGACTGACCGCCACCCATAGAGAGGCCGGCAATTGCGCGGTGGGCCTGGTCGGTGTAGGTGCTGTAGGTACTCTGGATAAAGGGGATGAGATCGTCGATGAGGTCGCGCTCGAAGATTTCGAAGCCTTTCACCTTCTCCGGTTCATAAATGTTTCCTTCGGGCTGGTCGTTGGGGATCGCACGTCCATTGGGCATCACGATGATCATTGGCTGAGCCAAGCCCTTGGCATAAAGATTATCCATGATAACGTTGGGCACGCCTTGCATCCATTCCTTGTGGTCGCCACCGATACCGTGAAGCAGGTAGAGCACCGGATATTGAATTGTATCGTTGTAGTTAGGCGGCAGATAGATCGTCAACTTGCGTGTGGTTCCTACGGTCGTCGACGGGTATTCGGTCTCCACAATCGTACCACAGTCGATGCCCTCAGTCTCTTGATCGAAACCTTCGGGTGCAGCCACATACTCATCAAAAGTCACATCGATTTTTGGCATACCGCCAAACATTCCGCCACCAGGTTGTGCATAACCCATTGTGATGGCAAGCACGAAAAGTGCTACAAGACAAAATTTCTTCATTTTACTTGTTTTGAATAGATTTGTGTAATGTAATTATATTCGTCCGATAATAGAGTTTTGACCAAAGTAATCCCGATAGGTTTAATGGCATTCACCAAAAAAACTAAAAAGCACTCTGCCGAACCCGACAGAGCGCCTTCCACACATATAACTAATTTTAACCAATGAACTCACACAAGGGGCACAAAGTCTAATGACGTTGTTCCATACACATTGCTACGATTCTCAATACAATAGAGAAGAGAACGATGGTGCTGAAGAATGCAATAGCGATCATAGTAGTATATTTTTAATGTTTGAATTTTTTATTATTGTTTTTGTGAATCTTTATTTTTCACAGTGCAAAGATAGGGTGATTATCGCACGCATGCAAGTTTTTTCCACATATTTCGATCATGATGTAGCGACACGATGGCCATATGGCGACAATAATACTGAGACCCTTTCAATATTGTCGCTTCGACGATAAAAAAATGAAAAAACTATTCTAAAAATCACTCAGAACGAGGAATGACCTATTTCAAATCACGGCATGACCTTTCTTGGCCAAGTTTGGTTATGGTCCAACCGAAGAATGACCTTTCTTGGCCAGGATTGGTTATGGTTCCAACTGAAGAATGACCATTCTTGGCCAAGATTGGTTATGGTCCAACTGAAGAATGACCTATCTTGGCCAAGATTAGTTATGGTCCGATCGAAGAATGACCATTCTTGGCCAAGATTGGTTATGGTCCAATCGAAAAATGACCATTTTCGGCCAAGATTGGGTATGCGCCAATCGAAGAATGACCATTTTCGGCTAAGATTGGTTATAGTCCAATCGAAGAATGACCATTTTCGGCTAAGATTGGTTATAGTCCAATCGAAGAATGACCATTTTCGGCCAAGATTGGTTATGGTCCAACCGAAGAATAACCATTCTTGGCCAAGATTGGGTATAGTCCGACTGAAGAATAACCAATCTTGGCGCAAAAAGGTCATACTGGTCTTTGACAAAGGTAATAAGCTATGAAGGCGCGACACCATACGATGTCGCGCCTTCAATTGAATAGTATGAATTACTGAATAATGACCTTTACGGCCGTGTCACCGATTCTAACAATGGCGCAGCTGCCACGACGCAAGCTTGTGGAAATGCTGGCTGAGCCGTTCCTACTAATCCCTTGGCCTAAACATTTTCCATCTGTGCTGAAAATGGAGATCTTTTGGTTTTCCTCCACACCCGTAATGTGGAAGACACCATCTTGCACCTGAATCATTACGGGACGTACCGGCACTTGGGCAATGCCGTCCTCGATGCCTTCTGTCTTTGGCTCCACCTCTACCCAGCAGAGGGTGGCCATGGCGGGATCGGAATGATCGTATCCCGACTTCGTTGCCCAGACGGTGACCGAATAGGTTGCCGAGAGGGGAACCGTTGCGCCATAGTGATAGGTGATGTCCGGATCGGTGATCTCGGTCACAAACTCCACGCCATCGGTCTCGCAGCTGTACGACAGATGGCCGTTCAGGTAGCGGATGGTCGGCGTGGCGCACTTGGGTGTCTCAGGTGTGTCTGGATCGACTGGAGTACTTCCATCGAGGGTAACAATGCTCTTGAATCGCTTCCATGGATCACTCGTCTGGTAGGCTTCGAGCGAATTGGCGGGTACATGAAGTGTAGCATATTCGATGTAGGAATCCTGGAAGGCCCAATACGTTGCCGTAGGAACTTTCTCTGGAAGGCAATAGACATCTGCCAGCTCAGGGCATGAGCCAAAGGCCATATTTCCAATAGACTTTACACTACTACCAATGGTGACTGTAGTCAACTTGCTGCAGTCGGAAAATGCATTATAATCAATTGATACCACGCTGTTGGGGATGGTGACCGAGGTCAGTCCACAAGCCTGAAAAACGCAGTTTTCGATTTTATAGAAACCGTTGGGGAAAGTGACAGAGGCCAGATTGCTACAACCGTAGAATGCCAATGGTTCGATCGATGTAACGCTGTTTGGAAGGGTGAGCGAGGTCAGACTGCTGCATTCGTAAAAGGCTCTACCGCCTATCGAATGCAAGCCATCGGTTAGGTTGAGCGAAGTCAGGCCGCTGCAGCCGTAGAAAGCGTAATTTTCGATCGATTTCACGCTATAGGGGATGGTGACCGAGGTGAGGCTGGTACAACCGTTGAAAACATATCCTCGAATCGTTGTTTCACCACTGGGAATAATCAGGTGCTTGACTTCATTACCATTCAAATAGAGTTTGTGGGCATAAAACAATGGGTTGCTCGAAATATACTCAAAACGCATATTCAACCATGTGGAAAGATCGGAAATCTTGACGGAGGTCAGGCCGGTACATTGATAGAAAGCAGAACTTCCAATCCTCATTTCATCAATATGTGGGAAGGAGACCGAGGTAAGACTAGTACCATTGATGAACGCTATGTCTCCTATTTTTGACACGCCGTCGGGTATTTCGAGCTCCGTTATCTCAACTCCATTCAAGAACAGATGTTTCGCCAAGAAGAGTGGGTTGGATGTGTAGTCGCGCTGATAGAATTTGTCTGCTTCCCAACTGAAGGATATTCCACACCAAGCGGCCAAATCGGTAATGTTTACCATGTTTAGTCCGCCACATCCGGTGAAGGCACAATGACCTACTCCTGTAAGACTTTTAGGGATGGTGATTGAGGTTAGGTTGTAACAATTCCGGAAAGCATATTCTCCAATATATTGCAGACCATCACCAAGCGAGATCGAGGTCAAGCCTGTACAGCCGGAGAAGGCTTCATAATTGATCTTTGTCACGCTGCTTGGGATGATGACCGAGGTGAGACCTGTACAACCACTAAAAGAGTTATCTCCTAATGACGTCAAACTGTTTGGTAAGGTGATAGTGGTTAGGCCGGTACAGCGGGAGAAAGCATAAGAACTTAACGACGTTAAGCTGTTGGGGATGGTGACGGATGTCAGGCCACTACATTCCTTGAAGGCATAAGAACCTAACGACGTCACACTGTTTGGGATAGTAACCGAGGTGAGGTCGCTGCAGCCAGAGAAAGCGTACTCTCCTATGGATGTCACGCTGTAGTCAGTTCCATCATAACTTACTGTGGCTGGAATATCCACACTCCCGGAATATTTATTCGGATTTTTGGACACTTCGGCCTCTTTGGCTTTCGGCACAAGATTGTAGTAGATGCCATCGATCTCAACGACATCGGCACTTGCTACCATTGGCAGCAAGATTGCGATCAGGGCAAGTAATCTCGTCTTCATAATAATTTAGTAATTAATTTAACATATAAAATCACGTTGCAAAGATAAAGAAATATTTCGTTATACAATTAAAACCTCTTGATTTTTAACTATATTTTCATGTCAGGTCATAGAAAATGACTTGTGAAATCGATTATCCAATAAGGAAGGCAGATCATCTTCCCCCTGTGAGAAGGTGGCACAGCGGCGGAGCGAGATGCCTCAGCGCGATATATGTGGCAAGGCTGAAGAGGATGGTGAGCGTGGGGACAGCGAGGTAGAGCAGGAGCAGCGTGAATGGTGTCACCGAGAGATGGAGGGCTGTGAACAACAGCTTGCCGAGGTCGTCCATCACGAGGGTGTGAAGAGCGAAGACGAAGAAACTTCCGCCAGCGAGCGCCGACAATGCACGTCCGCGTCCCGATGCCACCAGATGTGAGGAGACACACACGATGGCAATGACGCCCAGCACGATGCCGGCATGATGGATGCAGGCGTTCCACTTCCATCCCTTTGTCAGTGCATCAGCAATGGCTACGGGCGGATAGAGCAGCACTGCGGCACGCCACCTCCGCATCCCCTCCACAATGCCAGTTCCACTTATGCCGCAGGCTGATCCCCATGTGAAGAAGAACGCGGCAGCGAGCAGCATCGTGCCCCATCCCTCATCCCACATCGGGAACAGCACCGGACGAAAACACCACAGCGCACCGAGGGCGACAACTATACGCCGACCTGCACGCTGAATCAGCCACTGGATGAGGGGAGAAAGGAGTAACATCAGCATCAGGTCCCTTACGTACCACAATGGGCCGTCGGCAGGATAGGGTTCCGCAGACACCATCCCTTCCCACTCGGGACTGACGAGGATGCCTCGGTTCCAGTAGTTGTCCACGAAGGTGTGCAAGATGCGCAGCGGCGTGAGATGCACCTCCATCAGATGGGCACTGGGAAACACTGATGAAAGGAAGGGAAGACGATGGGAGAGCATGAAAAGCACGGCGATGACGTTCCATAGCAGATAGGGCACAAGCAATGTGCCGACACGTGATCGCAGCTTACGGAGGTATGTGCCGTCATCAAACTTCCCGCCGCGAAAAAGGAGATAGCCTGAGATGATGTAGAACAGCGGGACAGCCGTGCGGGGCAGCACGTCGCTGAAGAAGGCGGTGATCCAGCGGAACCAGTCGGGTGCGTCAAGGCCGTAGGTCACGCCATGCAGCGAGAAGCCGCGTACACCGACGTTGTAGTGGATGAAGACCACGAACACGGTAAGAGGAAAGCGCAGCAGCGCGATGGTCTCTGATATCATCTTGTCTTCCTTCATTTCCTTTTTTATCACGAATTATCGAATTATAGAAATTTCTTCAATAGTTGTTTTGCATTCTCAATTCACGGATCACATCCCGCGTGAACTCATCGGCTCCACGTGTATTCAGGTGCGAACCATCGTAGAAGAATTCGTCGTGATGCACGTATTTAGCGCTGTCGGTGAAGTCGAGGAAAAGGAAGCCGTTCCTGTGGGCAAGATCCATGATGGGATCTACCCCTGAATCGTGGATACCGTACCACGTTGGAGAATATACGAAGACGAACCTTGTGCCTTCAGCCTCCCGAAGCATGTCCTCGAGATACCGGAGTTTCAACGAATCGGTCTGCATCTCGTTCTTGGAGACACTTTCTTCCAACTGTCTTTCATCCTTGATCCTCAGTGTATCCAGCCCGCTATTGACGGGCAGGAAGCCCCTGTCCATGTTGTGAACGGGATGCAGGTAGTCCAGCAATACCTGATGGAACCTTGAGTTGTACCTATAGAGCAGACTCAGCATCTTGTACCTTTCGCTGGGGTCTATCTCCTCGAACTCCCTTCTGACGGCCTCGTCGCCGTAGCTGCCCTTCAGCCAGCCGAGGTGCTTCGAGTTGTCACCCCACAGGATGTCGTAGGCGGGCGTCACCTCATAGATGACGAGGCGCGGCCGGTGGCGCCTCCTTATCATTTTCCACCACGCATGATAAAGGATTATCCCCTCGCCGTCCTGCCCGCAGTTGTAGCATGACAGGCCAAGTGAATCCGCTATCAGCGCTGCATTGTAGTGATGGATGGCACGTGAGGAACCGAATACGAGTATGTCGTCCATCATTATGTTGAGAATGTAGTTCTGGTGCCCGAGGTAGCCGCCTGCAGCATGTTTCGACATGTAGGAGAGCGCAGACCCAATCCCCCTGTCCATCAGGAGGGCGAGGGCAAGGAATAGGCCCAATCTGAGAAGGAAACCTTTCATAGGTCAGAAGTTTGCATAGATGAACTGGTCCGAGCTGAAGACTCCGCAGAGAAGGATGAGGACGAGGACGGCAAGGTAGGATATCCATCTGACCATCCTTCTGCCGCTATGGAAGGGAAGACGTTTTTCGCCAAATGCCTCCCCAACCGTATCCTTCACAACCATTAAGCCCACGGCCAGCAGCATGTACAATGTGGCTGTCCCGCCAGGTGAATAGATGGTTTTTTGAAGTGACGTGTCGAAGATCCTTGTTATCACATTGCAGGCATCGCTCAATGTGGGCATGCGGAAGAAGATCCAGGCGAAAGTGACAAACAGGAAGGTGATGGCGGTCTTGACGGATCTACCGA
This sequence comes from Bacteroidales bacterium, assembly GCA_017548545.1. Taxonomy (GTDB): domain Bacteria; phylum Bacteroidota; class Bacteroidia; order Bacteroidales; family UBA3663; genus Liminaster. Next base: position 81,765 of record JAFYZW010000120.1, read on the forward strand.
GCCATCCGTAATTGCATTTCTGCTGGCCCATCATCTTCTCGATGACCTGGCTGATACCGTGCAGTAATCCCCATACGACGAAGGTCCAGTTTGCGCCGTGCCAGATGCCGCTGACGAGGAACGTCACTAAGACGTTCCAATAGCTGCGGAGCTTCGGGCAGCGGTTTCCGCCGAGCGGGATGTAGATGTAGTCCTTGAGCCAGGTGGAGAGCGAGATGTGCCAGCGGCGCCAGAAGTCGGTGACGCTGACTGCGAAATAGGGGCGGCGGAAGTTGTCAGGGAGGTCGAAGCCGAGCAGCCGGCCCACACCTGCTGCCATCAACGAATAGCCGGCGAAGTCCGAATAGATCTGGACGCTGTAGAGCAGGCTGGCCGCGAGACACGTCATCCCGGTGTAGTTCACGTAGCTTCCGAGCACTGTATCGACGTAAAGTGCCACGCGGTCGGCCACCACCACCTTCATGAACATGCCCCACAGCAGCATCCTCAGCCCCTCGGTAGCCTTCCCCGGGTCGAAGGGGCGGCACGTCTCCTTCAACTGCGGTAGGAGTGACGGGGCCCTGCAGATGGGCCCTGCCAGGATGCATGGAAAGAACGACACGAAGAGCGCATAGGCAAGGAAGTCATGTTCGGCCTCCTGCCGCCCGCAGTACACGTCCCACAGGTAGCCCAGCGCCTGGAGCGTGAAGAAGGAGATGCCTACAGGAATGGCCCAATTCAGGCCGTTCAGATGGAACTGTAAACCAATCATGGCCAATGCTCTGCTTACTGCTTCGCCTGCGAAATCAAGGTACTTGAAGAAAAACAGCGGCAAAAGGGCAAGCGTCACGCCTAAAGCCAATAACCGCTTCGGATGCCTGGTCAAGGGAACAAGCAGGGCCGTGAGCCAGGTCACCGCCGTCACGCCGAGAAGCACAAGAGCATAAGCAGGCCTCCACTGAATGTAGAGAAGGTAGCTCACCAGCAGCAGGTACACCCCCCTCATCCTTCCGAATTGTGCCGGTATGGCATGGAAGAGCAGGAAGACGAACGGGAACAGCACGATGAAGTTGAGCGAATTGTATATCATGTCCCGGTTTTGCTTTTCAGAATACGATGAGCAACGGAGCTTGCCGTCGATGAATCACCGGCCTGGATTCGTACGCATGTACTTCCTTCCGCAACTGATTCGGATGCCCGGGTAGTCACGTGAGACGGGGATGCCCCACGCGTTGTAGATGGGACTGTCCGGTTCCATACGGTCGCAGGGTTTCGAACCAGAGGTGCTGAGGCTGTACGGATTGGCCACGGCATCAACTGCCAGCTGCTGCGCGACGGGGGCATTCTCGTCGGTGACGTCAACACAGGCCTCGGGATACCTGGCATTCTCCAGTTCGGCCTCGGTGCAGGCGTATCGTGCAGGGTTGCCTAGCACGGAGACATCGAAGAGCGGGGCCAGCACGGCCTCGAAGTAGGTGCATGCAGCGGTGTATTGCCCAAGTCCGGCTGCCAGATGCGAGCCGTCGCTGGCGTAGTCTGCGGGATTTCCCGGCAGCTGCTCGCGAAGCGACTCGACAGCTGTACCGCAGGGGATGACGACGCTGATGTCGCGTTCCAAGGTCAGCCGCTTCACCGATTCGGCTATCTGCTCCCATCGAGCGAGGCTGCCGTTCCCTGCGATGCCCGTCAGCTCGTCGGCATAGCTGTGGATGAGCTGAAAGCCTATCCGGGCCTCCGGCTGCTCCCAACGAATGATGGCGAGCAGGTCGTCGAGATGCCCGCCATCACCTTCGCCCGTCCACTGCTCGTAGTAGGGTGCGTACTCGCTCCGCTGGTGTAGCACGATGAGGTCCCACGGCTGTTCCGAGAGAACACGGCGAAAGAGCGAACCGTCATTCGGGTCTGCATCGCTGTCGGCAGTCACCACGGGAGCGCCAAGAACGCGACGGAAGTGGTAGGGTTGTTCGTCACTATCGTGATAACAGTCCGTCCACGACCGGAAAGACCCACCGCTGCGCGTGAGCTTGAAGAGGCTCACCCCGCCCATGTCGAGGCAAGCGCTCTCCGCGAGTGAAGGAAGCAGGCCCGTATAGTTGTCGGTATAGGAATTGCCGATATCGAGGATGCGGTACGGCTCCCTCACCTCCGTGGCGATGTGCTCTTCCAGCCATGCCTCACGGCTCTCGAACCAGGCGCGTGCTGTGGCAAGATGGTCACGGAGGCTGGTGTTTTCGTAGTGCCACCGTTCTGCGTCCAAATTCATGGATGCATCAACGGCTTCTGCCTCCTCCGAGATTTCGTATTCGTCGATGAACGAAAGCATGCCGTCAAAAACGCTGGTTTTCAGTTCCTCCCATAGAGCGAGGTATCTGCTTGCAAAAACACGGTCCCTGCTTGAGAGCAGATGTTGGAAGAAGAAGCGCTCCCTATGCACGTTCGACCAAGTTCCCTCCATCATGAAGATGGCATCGAAGTCCCACAGTACGGGCATTCTGGCCTTCGAGTCGAGGCTGTCATAACGTGCGACAAAGAGGTTGGAGCCGTAGCTGTCCCACGTGCCGAGGATGTCATGGGCAAGCAGCCAGCGGGCGAAGGATTCCACGTCGATGCGTTCTGCATATAGCGGCCCTGCAAGAGCCTCCTCCAGCTGCGCTAAGTCTCGGGTGAGGAAAGCCAGCTGTTCTTCCGTGACATCGTCAGCGTCGGGATACTTGAGCGTCCATCCGAACGGACTAAGTGAGGACGGGATATAAAGGTCCTCGTTCCAGAAGTAGGCATCCGACTCGACAATGTAGCCCGTTTCGCTGACGTTGATGCGGCAGCGCTTATTGCGTTCCACTGGTTCGCACAGCAGGTAGAGACCGCGATAGTCGCCATTCATCACCACATTGACGTAACGACAGCCCGGTGTCCACTCCATCCCCATGAGGCGGCTTGTCTCGAAACCAATGTGCTGGCGGAAGTCAGGATCCTTGATGAGCAGCCAGTCCTTGTCGGAATAAGTCTCGTCATCACCCCGTAGCAGTAGGTCAGCCGCCTTCTCAAGCTTCACCTTGTAGGGCTTCTTGGCTGGATAGGCGCTCGAGTTGCCGCGTATCTTGATACGCATACCGCTAGTGTCTTTGGCATAGGACCCGCTATCGTAGAGCAATTCGTCGCCCAAAGTGATGGTCAATCGTCCCGGCACCTTGGTGGCGTTCCTAATACCGTAACCTGCCATTCCCTCGGGATGAGCGACATACTCGCATGTGGGCTCCTCGCTGTCCACGGTCTCTATCGTGACCACTGGCAAGCCGATGGCCTTGATGGAGTCTTCGGAGAACAGGGACTGCGCGGCACCAATTCCTACAGAATATATTAGCAGAAGGGTCGAGAGAATACTATGAATACACTTGCGGATCATAAAACATATTCCTAATTCTTTTTTCCATCACTCTTGGCATCGGGCATTGGCTTTTCGGGGCGTCCTCGCACAAGATTGAAGCATTTCAAAAGGGATTGAATCTCTGGAGATGAAGAAGCGGCCTTCTGAAGTTTACGCTTAATCTGCGACTTCGTAGCACGAAAAGCCGCCTCACCCGTACTCCCTACATAAAACCACAGACTTTTAGGATCGTGCCTATTCTCGTTGATGAGCAGACAGATGGCCTTGTGGCGAGAGGAAAGGGCAAGTTTGTCAAGTTCGTCGAGAAGACGGCAGCAATCCGGCGAAGATTTACGACAGAGTGCAAGCAGTTCATCAAATACCGACGAAGGTAAAGATGCGTTCATGTCAAGCAGGATGAAGCGTCGCAGCAAGGAGTCTATTTGGGTGTCCAAGGATTGATTGTCGATGACAGTCTCACTGAGCCTTTGTTTCAGTTCCTCCTCTCTGTCTTTGCTTTCCGCTACCTGTTTGTTATACATTGATATATATTTTTATAATTGTTTCGGGTGCAAAGTTACAAAAATATAAATGATGTGTCAAGAAATTGTTAACACAACATTTTGAACATATAGCTGATAATAAGAGAATTGGATAGAAGATTATTAGTTATTTTACCATTACTTTTAACAAGGCCAACAACGAAAGGCGCGACATCAAAAGATGCCGCGCCTACTGTCAACAGGAATAGAATGAGAAAAGGCTGACGTTCGTAATTGATTAATCCACCGTGTATTCCCCCTGATAAACCATTCCATTTTGGAGACGGAGATAGATGGTATAGTTGCCTGGTTTGGTAGGAAGTCTCAATTTCATACTCTGACTACCCGCTGGTTTGTGAAACGTACTGACCACAAAGTTTCCATCACATATTATTGCATCTGCACTACCTACGGGATAGAGGAATGTAATAACCATGGTTCGATCATCATAGATAACTGCATAGAAGGGGATACCACGGGCACTTCCATCAAAAGGAATGAAGACAAAAGGATCGTCTTCGTTCTCTTCGACATAGGTAAACTGAATGAGGCCTAATGGCGCATGTGCGATTTTAGCCTTTATTGTTTGAGTGCCGCAAAACACAACTAAGGCTAACAGACTGACAAGAGGGATTTTTTTGATTGCTTTCATCTGAGTATTATTTAGTTTGATTTTGTGGTGCAAAGATATGAACAATTTATTACCGTTACAATAATATGTTAAAGCATCTTAGCTTTTAACTTATTGGAAATAAATGTATTGAAAGAGTGGAAAAATTACTTTTTGCCATCACTTTTAACATTGGGCATCGGTTTTTCAGGGCATCCGCGTTCCAGATTGAAGCACTTCAAAAGCGATTGAATCTCAGGAGATGAGGGAGCTGCCGTCAGAAGCTTTTGCTTAATCTGAGACTTGGTGGCACGAAAAGCCGCTTCGTTGGAACAACCCGCATAGTACCACAATTGCTTGGGGTCATGTTTGTGTTCACTAATCAGCAGACAAATGGCTTTATGGCGAGGAGTTAGAGAGAGTTTGTTGAGCTCATTGATAAGATGGCGACGTTTGGCTGTTGACTCTCGATAAATGGCTAACAACTCCTCAAAAATGGATGAAGGCCATGAAGCATTCAAGTCAAGAAGAATGAAACGACGCAACATGTACTCTATCTGTCCATGCAAAGATTGATTAGTTGTGACCGATTCCTTGAATTGCTGTTTCCATTTCTCTTCTTTATCTTGGCTTTCAGCTATTTGCTGGTTCATCTTCGCAGTAATACCAGAGATACGATGCTCAAGTTGTTTCACCCGCTGGATTCGACGCAGCCAAAGTATGAACATAATCAGGATAACAAGTAAAGCAATAACAACAATGATGATGACAATATTTTCGTAATGCCGTTGCTGTTGTACTTTTTGATACCGGCCTTGCGCCTCGGCGAACTCCGTTCCTAACTTGGACTGGCGTTCAATCTTTTGCTGTGCCGCCAACTCCTTGCGATATGTAAGCGCTGAATCAAGCATTCCCAGCTGTTCAAACTGATTGGAACGACGCAAATAGGCCAAGGAAAGCAGTTCTGGCTTTTCATCAGAATGAGCAATTATCCAATTCAACAAGCTGTCTGCCTCAGCAAAGCGATTGTGCTCTTGATAATAGTCAACAATAATGGCATAGATGCGACAACTGTCATTCCGCGTACATTCCTCAAATGGGATTTGGCTCAACAAAAAGTCACCGCCTTCATCATCAAGCCCGAAGAAATGATGTAAATGTGCCGAATTGGCATATAATGCGGCGAGCTCTCTTTTGGGAAGGTGTGGAGCCAGGAAAAGAGCCTTATCGGAATAATACAGCGCAGAATCACCATTCTCAAGCTTATAAAAGGAATAAGCCAGATGCATATAAGACAAAGCAATATCCGTGGTATCGCCAACCTGATAAGCATTTTGCAAAACCTTGCGGAAGAAAGTCGGCGCCAGATAATAATTCCCATTCCGCATATTGATAATTGCGATACGGTCATTGACCACTCCCTTCAAATAAGGTCCGGGGAGCAGGTTCACATTCCTCTCGACTTCCAGGAATAGCCGATAAGCCTTTGTCATCTCTAAGGTGTAGGCATCCATATCAGGTTTCACCTCTTGTGCCCTGTCATGGTGACGAATCCCTTCGAAGAGCATGCACTCGGCTTGTTGCGGTGAAGATGTCAAGGATGATAGCGTTGTATCTCCTTTCGCCAAATTGGGCAGATAATAGCTGATTGCTACATCTAGGAGTGAATCACAAACTTTCTTCTCGGCATGATATTGTTCGTCCACCTTTTGCAGAGCCTCCTTTGCACGAAGCTCTGCTTGCCGATCCTCGTGACAGGAAGCAAGCAGAATGCCCATAAGGACAATGGCTGAAAACGGAAGCATGCAAAGACTGATCCTAGACATAAATAAAATAATATGAGTATCCGACACGAAATAAGGTAACATTGTCTTCAAATATGACAATGATATTTATTTAACGAACAAATCAGAAATTTATTGCCTAAAAGTAGGAAATAATACAAAAAAAGAGACCCGAGCTATAGCAACTCGGGTCTCTCATGTAAGGTGGCGGCTTCCTACTCTCCCACTTTCGTAGTACCATCGGCGTTACAAGGTTTAACTTCTCTGTTCGGAATGGTAAGAGGTGGAGCCCTTGTGCTAT
>JAFYZW010000121.1 GCA_017548545.1 Bacteroidales bacterium
CATCTCAACACGGAAGCCTTCGCATTTGAGGCCCACGGTAACCATCGGGTCGGGTGTTGCCAACTTCCAGTTGGGAACGATATCAGCAGTAGCATCGAGGAATTTGGCAGCGATCTGGTTCAAAACCTGGCCCTTGTAGGGTATGCCTTTTGGAAGAATGACGTCGAAGGCAGAGATGCGATCGGTGGCAACCATCACCATCAGGTCATCGTTGATGTTATATACGTCACGAACCTTGCCGTGATAGACAGATTTCTGACCTTTGAAGTTGAAGTCAGTGTGAGTGAGTGCGCTCATATCTTTGTTTGTTTAGAGTTTTTTCAAAAATGTGCCGCAAAATTAGGAAAAATAAGGCATACTTCCAAATATCAAGGTACAAAAGTTGGGACTGCCATACCATATTTGGCCAATAATGCATCTTTGCGTTGCAAAGTGTCTTGTCTGAACTGCACGTACTCTTCCGATTCCGGATCGGACGGACGGTGTAGGAATGCTTTTACAATCGGCGAAGCCTCGCACATGTATTGCTTCAGGGGTGCGGAGAAACAGCAGTCGGTTACAAGTTCCTTGACAGCCTCGATTGCTAGTGTTGAAGGATGAATCAGATCGTCAGCATAGAATCGATAGTCACGCAAGTCGTCGATCAACAGTTCATAAACGGGCAGATACTCCACTCGTTCGGCGTAACGCTGCTGCAAGGCATCGATAGCCATGAGTAATGTCCCTTTCGACAATTGGTTGCCATGCAGCCCATCCTTGACATGGCGAATGGGACTGACGGTGAAGATGAAATGCTTATCGGAGGAAACTTCTATGATAGGATTCCAAAGTGTAATAATCTCTTCGATCGAGAGACGCCGCCGCACGAAAGTGTTAGCGGGAAACTTATGGCAATTGGCCACCACGTTGCCTTCGCGCTCATATATCCAACTGGTACCCAATGTAACAATCACATGCTGAGTATGCTGCCAGAACTCGCGTACTTGGCTGTCGAGCCCGACAAGTTGTAGTTGCAGCTCTTCGACATCCTTGCCACTCCACTTGCCGTGATGAGCAAAACTGTAATAACGCCCATCATGAATGCTCAGTTCGAAAGGAATATCCTTGTCGTTCGACACAATAATACGTTGCAAGGACATGGCTATGCTGGCGGGATTGAAGAGCACACCCCAGGGGTTGGATAGCACGGGCAACCAATGCTCTTGCAGCCATGTGCCGATATTATCGGTAAAGCACGAGCCCAAAAGCAGGACACCCTCACGACAACCGATGAGTTGTCGCAAGGGTGTACGTTCTATTTCGGTGCGTAACCTTTGCATTATTCCTTGCCTCTCATTACCTTCCAGGCCTTTTTCGAACGACGACCAACGGTGTCGGCCACTTGCTTGGTCTTTCTGCCGAAGCGTTCCCCCTTTGAACCGACGCTATCGACAACAACGGCCGTACCATTTGCAATCTTCTTGCCCCAACGGGGAGCCTTGGCGCCCACGCTATCAATGACAACCTCGGTGCCATCGGCAACCTTCTTGCCAAAACGTGTGCCCTTCGAACGAATGCTGTCGGCGACAACACGCGAACGGGTCTTGAACTTGCTGTCCTGCTCCTGTGCAGAAACGAAACTGGAGCCTACTGATGCCGATGCAATGATTAACGCAAGGGCTAATATAAATTTTCTCATTGTATTTTGATGTTTAGGATAGATGCTATCGATACTATAGTGACTATAGTAAATATTTCACCATTAAGACTGAAGCCCAACGATAAGGTTTAAAGGGTGTCGGGCGAAGGAGTGGATGGGGTGTCGGCCGTCTGTTTTAGCGCAAGCTCAAACTTGTCGTAAGCATCGACGATCTTCTGGACGAGACGATGACGCACGATGTCGCGCTTGTCGAATTCCACGGTGGCGATGCCAGGTATTCCGCGAAGGATACGCTGTGCTTGCACCAGCCCTGAACCCACATTGCGCGGCAGATCGACCTGGCTTGTGTCGCCCGTAACAATCATGCGAGCACCTAAACCAAGGCGGGTGAGAAACATCTTGATTTGGGGAGCAGTGGTGTTTTGTGCTTCGTCAAGAATGATGATGGCGTCGCTCAGGGTGCGTCCACGCATATATGCCAATGGAGCAATCTGAATGACGTTGGTCTCGAGCAGCTCGCGTAATTTTGCTGTAGGAATCATGTCCTCCAGAGCATCATAGAGCGGTTGTAGGTAGGGATCAAGTTTATCCTTCATTTCGCCCGGAAGGAATCCGAGTTTCTCGCCTGCCTCGACAGCAGGACGCGACAGGATGATCTTGCGAATCTCCTTGTTCTTCAATGCTCGCACGGCCAGAGCGATAGCTACATAGGTTTTGCCAGAACCGGCTGGACCTACCGCAAAACAAAGATCGTTTTTGGCAAATGCATCTACAAGACGCTTCTGGTTCTCAGTGCGTGCCGTGATAGGTTTGCCGTTCACGCCGTAGATGATCAGGCTGTCCTGCCGCTTCTCCACGGGGCTTTCGCCATTGAAGAAACTCAGGATAACTTCCTCGTTGAGTTTGTTGTATTCGTTGCAGTAGTTGATTAATCGATCCACGAAAGACTGGAACATCTCAATGTCCTTCTCGTCGCCATATACCTTGATGGCCCGGCCTCGTGCTGCAAAACGGAGCTTGGGATACAGTGTTTTGAGCAACAGGATGTTCGAGTTGTTCGTGCCATAGAAAATAACAGGATCGGCCTGTTCCAAAAGAATAACTTTCTCTATCATGGGGACAAAGATACGAACTATTTGACACAATGCCAAATTTTCTACAAAAAATAAACAAAAACGTTGGACATTTCGCAAAAAGTGATTATCTTTGCCCCGAAATCAAGTCAATTGCGGATGACTCACTTCAAGTACCTGTCGGCAAAGAGGATGAACTGCTCCCAGTCGTAAGGCAACACGGCATGTGGACCCTTACGATAATGGTAACCAATTGTACCTGCTGCGGCTGGAACATTCACGGCAGGCATCTCTGTCTGTGCCTGACCCTTGGTATTGACGATGCCTGATAGTCCATAAAGGGCATAGACAGGTTCGGCACCCTTTGCACCGAGGAACTCGCCACGTGGGTCGGCCCACTGGTCATCCTCAGCACTGGCAACATAAATTGGACGCGGAGCAATGAGGGCGATGACCTCGTGCTGGTCGAAGGGCATCAGGTCTTCGTGATGACTGAACTGACGGAAGTTGCCGCAGAACCACTGATGGTTGAATTCGTTGACACATTCTACGGTCTCGCCATAGCATCGACGAGACAAAGCAGCACCGCAACAGCCCGAATTGACTGGGATGACTACGCGGAAACGCTGGTCGATGGCACCTGCCCAGAGGACGGTCTTGCCAAGACGGGAGTGACCGAGCAGGGCCACACGCGAAGCATCGACAAGGGAATCAGTCTCAAGATAGTCCATGGCACGGCTTATCGTCCATGCCCAGCAACTCACGGCTGCCCATTGGTCGGGCAAAGGATAGGTTTGACCAGGAGCATAGAAATGTTGATGGAGTGTACTGGAGCTAAATAAGTCACTAGCCTTGTCGGGGCAGGCGTCGGTGTAACAGAATGTAACGAGGCCATAGCCGTGTGTAAGCAAAGTGTCGGGCTGCCAGCTGGCAAGAGCCCAGCGCGAAGTCCAAATTGAGTCGTTGGGGAAGAATGTCAGGCCGAAGAAGACTGGATGCCCTTTCCCCGAGTTGCCCTCGTTAGGAACGACGATGGAGAGGGGGATGTCGGGGCCATCGGCAGAGAGATGCAGGACGACGTCGCGCCGGATGGCCTTACCGTCGCGGAAAGCAGGGTCGGTGCTTACCACTTCCCAACGAAACCCTTCATCGGGAGCAGGTGCATGGCCGTACATGAACGATTCGAGCAGGTTGACGAGTTCGGGACGGCGTTGTTCCTCCCATTCCTTCACTGTGGCCACTCGTGTGCCGTCGAGACAGAGAAGCGGGTCGGGAAGCTCATATTCAGGCACCAGCGCCTCGTCGTAGTTGGCGTTCTTGTAATAGTTTTGGAAGTCGGGCTTATGCACAAAACGTTCATATTGACCCCAACATGGAGTCAATATGAACGCTGTTAGTGAGAGCAGAAAAAGCCTGCGTAAAAGATTTATCGGATCCATAACAGTTCTCGGTATTTGGGCATGGGCCAGATGTTGTCGTCGCAGATCTCCTCGAGCTTGTCGATGGGACGACGTATGGAGTGGAACGACTCGGCAATCTCGTAATAGGCGAGTGCCTTCTGATAGGCATCGTCAATCTTGTTGGCGATACGGCGCTTATCGACCATTGCATCGACCTTGACCTTGATGTCGGAGTTGTAGGCAGCAATCTTCTTGATGATGGCTATCTCGGGTGCGCTGAGATCCTCCCATGTGGTGGGGAAGAGCGACTTCATCATGGCCACATTCTTCAGCAGCTGCGACTGATAGCTCATGGCAGCGGGAATGATATGATTGATGGCAAGGTCGCCAAGTACACGTGCCTCGATCTGGATGAGCTTGGCGTAGGTCTCGAACTTCACCTCGTTGCGTGCCTGCAACTCTTGCTTGGTGAAAACCCCCAACTTGGAGAACATCTCAACCGAATCGGGCTTGACGTACTCGAGGATCATCTTAGGTACACAACGCTCCACGTCGAGTCCGCGTTTCTGCGCCTCTTTCTGCCACTCCTCTGAATATCCATTGCCATCGAAGCAAACAGTGTCGATGATACGTGCGATGATGGGCTTGAGAGTCCTCATCACTGCGATCTTCAAACTAGTTCCTTTTGAAAGCTCTTGGTCAACCTCGGCCTTGAAGTTGTTGAGCTGTTCGGCGACGATGGAATTGAGGGCTATCATTGCGCTTGCACAGTTGGCCTTGGCGCCGACGGCACGAAACTCAAAGCGATTGCCGGTGAAGGCGAAGGGAGAAGTACGGTTGCGGTCGGTATTGTCGATGAAGATCTGTGGGATCTCGACCAAACCAATGTCATACTTATGCTTGCCCGCAATGACTATATCAGTATCATCGGGCACGGTGAGGAGCTTGCGAAGTACTTCGGTCATCGTGCGTCCGAGGAACGCAGAGATGATGGCTGGTGGCGCCTCATTGGCCCCCAGTCGGTGTGCATTGGTGGCCGAAGCGATCGACGCCTTGAGCAATGGCCCATGACGACGCAGGGCTTCAAGGGCATTGACAAAAAAAGCGACAAACTGCAGGTTGCTCATCGGGTCCTTGCCTGGAGCAAAGAGCATCGTACCTGTATCGGTCTGCAAAGACCAGTTGTTGTGCTTGCCTGAACCATTGATACCCTCGAATGGCTTCTCATGAAGCAGCACGCGAAAACCGTGACGACGTGCTACGCGTTTCATCACGCCCATGATAAGCATGTTCTGATCGACCGAGAGATTACATTCTCCATAGATAGGAGCGAACTCGAATTGGTTCGGAGCCACCTCGTTATGACGCGTCTTCATCGGGATACCTAAACGAAGGCCCAAATTCTCAAGGTCCTTCATGAAGGCCTGCACACGCGAAGGTATCTGTCCGAAATAGTGGTCATCCATCTGCTGGTTCTTGCTCGAACCATGGCCCATGAGTGTGCGCCCCGTGGTGATAAGATCAGGACGTGCAGAATATAGATTATCATCCACAAGGAAATACTCCTGCTCCCAACCAAGGTTGACCTGAACCTTTTTCACCTCAGGATCGAAGAGCTGGCATACCGATACAGCTGCCTTGCTGACAGCTTTGAGGGCCTTCTTGAGAGGTGCCTTGTAATCGAGGGCCTCACCAGTATAGGAGATGAAGACGGTGGGGATACAGAGGCAGTCGTCGAGGATGAATACAGGCGACGTGGGATCCCAGGCAGTATATCCGCGGGCTTCAAAAGTGGCACGAATGCCGCCCGATGGGAAACTTGAAGCATCTGGTTCCTGCTGCACAAGGCTCTTGCCCTCGAAGGCTTCGATCATGCCGCCCTTACCATCATATTCCATGAACGAATCATGCTTCTCAGCTGTCGATTCGGTGAGAGGCTGGAACCAGTGACTGCAATGTGTCACGCCATGTTCCATAGCCCACTGCTTCATGCCGGCAGCCACGCCATCGGCCACCTCCAAATCGAGCGGCTTGCCATTGTCGATACAGTTCAGGAGGGAACGAAGGGTCTTGGCATCAAGGTACTTCTGCATCTTCTCACGATTGAAGACCAGTTCGCCGAAATACTCCGAAGGTCGGCCTTCGGGAATAGGATATTCTGCAGCCCGTTTTTTGAAAGCAGCCTCGATGGCATCAAATCTCAATTTGCTCATATTCTGTTAGTTTTGTATTTTATCTTTTTAGAATGAAACGCCCACAGCGAAGTAAATCTTATCAGAGGCAGGGTTATATACAACTTGGCCATAGAAGGGGAGGCTGAAAAGCTCCTTGTTGGCGATCAGAGTGACATTGCACACTTTGAAACCATCGGTATCGACCTGTGTAAAGCTATCGTCCCAAAGGCTGGCTCCGACGGCAGCCGAGCCATCGACGCTTCCAAGTTTCCATGGGGCTATCACCTCAACATAGGTGGAGTAGGCACGATCATCATTGGGACCCACGTCACAGCCGGCGACTACAGTATTCCAGGCAAGTGCCAACGGACCAAAATCGTAGGCAAGATTGGCTTCAAGCGTATGCGAAGAACAACTGCTGAAGTTCCATGTGCCGAAATAGCCATCAGTGTGGAAATAATAATCAGTTACACCAACAGTCAGCGCCTCAATGGGGTTCCACGCCAAGGAAAGGTCAAACTCTGTCATGTTCAAGGCATCCTCGCCCTTCTCAAACAATTCAGCAGAGGCCCATGCTCCGATGCTGATGCCTGCCTTATTGAATGTCACCGTGGCGGAAGGTTGCACGCTAAAACCACCACATTCCTGGCCACGCCAAAGATATGAACTCACAACATCGGCACCCACACTGAGAGTCACCGATGGTTCGGGCTCCTCGGCGAAAGAGGGAGAGAGACCAAAACCGGCACATACGATAGTAACAACAACAAATACCTTTTTCATAACACTTTGCTCAATATACTTATAATCTGTTTAATAATGGCGCCGCAAAGATACGGGGCATTCTTGAATTATCCAAATTATTTCCAGATTATTTTCAGAATCCGTTGATATTTGTTCGCCAACAAGGCGGTTCAATCATTTTTTTGCTTAGAAAAATAGCTTAATGCAAGCAACGGGTAAGACCTTTTGGTCCGATCATTTCTCATTTTTCAAATGATATGTTTTCGTCCATTATAGTGTCAATAGATAAAAGAAATGGCATCATTATTTCGTTAAAAAGTTACTCCCGATAATGCAAAAAGTCAAAAAATCCTTTAAAAACGCACGCACGCGAAACGTTTTTGACTAAAAAATTCGGACAATTCAAAAAAATACCGTATCTTTGCACCAATTCTCCTAGCCGCACATCCCCAAGGAGAAGCATAAACTTATGAACAAAACCAAGATCCTCTTCATCAACACCGAAGTCATGCCGTACCTCCCCGAGGCACGCATGTCGAGCATCGGACGCCAGCTGCCACAAGGCATTCAAGACGCAGGACACGAGATCCGCACCTTCATGCCTCGATTCGGGCAGATCAACGAACGACGCAACCAACTTCATGAGGTGATCAGGCTCTCGGGCATGAACCTGATCATTAACGACACCGATCACCCGTTGATCATCAAGGTGGCGTCAATCCAGCAGGCTCGCATGCAGGTTTATTTCATCGATAA
>JAFYZW010000005.1 GCA_017548545.1 Bacteroidales bacterium
GTTAGCCATAAGTGGCAGATTGATGTAGTCGGCCTTCAGTCTTCCATTTATTGCGAGCATGGTCACAACCGGATGGCCTGCCTCATTCACTCCCTCTCCCATTACAGAAGCTTTATACCAAGCACCTTGCTGCGAATAAATAGCACCTAACGAAATGCCAAGCCAAGGTTTGACTCCATATTCGGCCTCCAGCCCTTCTGTGAAGCCATACTTGGTTTTGTAAGTAATCTCCTCGTTGGTCGTGATATCCGACACATTGATGCCGATCATCGGCTTGAGTGAGAATTCGCCCACCTTGTTCTGGGCTGTTGCTGCCATTGCGCTAAGCGACATGGCAGCTAATAGGATTGAAAGTTTTTTCATTGAATTATTTTTTTTGAAGGTATATGATCTATTCATAGTACAATTATATGGCCTTTATTATCGAATTTGAAATTTATTGTTTCAATTTGTTCTATCGGGTTGCCCCATTCGTCTCCGCAATCATTGGCGACTGAAACTTCTTTATAATGGCAAATATGATTGTCATCTATAATAGTCTGAGCGTAAATTATATCATCTGGTAAATATTGATAATTGTACAATTCTGTAACAGACATCACCATGTCTTCTTTACTATTCAATAAGATTAATTTCTTAACAATACAACCGTATTTTATCTGTGAAATTCTGTCTTCAATCAAAAAAAGAAAACTGTCAAAAGATTTTGAAATTACGGTCTGACCACAATAATATAATACAAATTCTTCTTTAATTTCATTTATGACTTGTTCTTTTGTAGGGTGATACAATTCGTCAAACAGTTTAAGTGTTTGTGACCAACAATTGACGACATTGAATTCAGCAAAAACACTAAACACCCTGTCCGGCACAGATTCCTTTGGACAAAAAGCGACCAAACAAGTATCTGTTATCGGAAGTTCTACCATTTCATAATTATGTAGTTTTAAATCCATGATATAAGGAATCAGAACGGAATCTCTGAGCATGACATTGTCATATCTGAGAATTGAATCTCCCATATTCAAAACCTTATCATGTAAATCTTCATGACAATAAGAACGGTAGTTAGCGATAATCACAATACCGGCAGATAATAGTATTGCAACTATAATCGTAATTACAACGAAGATCTTTTTCATATAACAAAATGAATTATTACCGAAATGGGATTCTTACTATCCCACAAATGAACATAAAAAACCCGTTGGCGGAATTAAAAATATGTAATAATATTTAACTTAAAAAAGTTGTGCATGTAAAATATTTTTCGTATCTTTGTGTCGATCAAAACATTAAAGATTGATACAATATTTTACTTAAGCAAACAGCCTATGCACAACTTCGCTGAAAAGTACGTGAAAATTCTTGACATATGCAAGAAATTCGCCGGAAATCTTGTCAATGAGCATGGAAATATGCCTCGAAGAGGCGTTGTACCTCGTTTTTCGGACCTTGAAGTTATTGCTTTGAGCATAACAGCCGAGTGTCTGAGCATAGACAGCGAGAATTATCTTTTGACAAAGAAATAGAATTATCTTTTGACAAAGAAATAGGATACGTAGAACAGCTCTTCAAAGAAAGAAGTATTATTACGAATAACGAAAATATAAAAAAACGCCTCATTTTATTCTATTGTTATACCATGGATAATTGCAGTGATTTTTTTATGCTTTGTGATAGAGATATGGTCAAGTTATTTCAGGGGAAGACACTTTTCATTCTAAACCTTTTAATTGTTTTAAAATTAAATTTCCATTTTGACAGGATTTTCTTCCCTTATTTCTTTTGGGGCTCCAATTGAGTTTGAATTGGAATCTGTTGCATGTACTGCTTCATGAACAGGATAGATCTACCTATGAGGTACTACAGATATTGAGCATCTCTTTAACAGACAAAAAACCTCTCCGAGACCTGTTCTCAAGACTAAATTCAATAATGTCAAAGATCAAGTTGATGCCCTTATTCCAGGACTTTTGGATTAATTAACGGGGCACTAGTGGCAAAAGCCCCATCGCCAATGGAGGTTACACTGTTCGGCAGTTTTGTAGATTTACAACCTGCAATTAACTTGCCGGTCGATGTTTCAACAATGGCATTACAGCCCTCTCCTGAATCGTAAATGGGATTTCTCGGATCAACAATGATGGATGAAAGATTGCTGCACCCATAAAAGATTGAGTTTTCAATGGACGCCACATTTTTCGGGATGAAAATGGATGTCAAGCTTTTGCAGCCATAGAATGCTCCATAGCCAATCGAAGTTACACTGTCAGGTATGGTTATAGATGACAAGCTGGTACAATCACAAAACAAGTAACTTGAGATTAAAGTTACTGAGTTTGGGATACTTATTGAGATTAAATTGCAACAATTACAGAACGAGCCTTGACCGATCGTAGTGACACCATCTGGAATAGTTAAAGAGGTTAACATGAAACAGGATCTGAAAGCATATTCTCCAATATGGGTTACACTCTTGGGAATCGCCACAGAAGACAAACTATCGCAATATGCAAATGCATAATTCCCAATCGAAGTGACTGAATAAGTAACGCCTTCAAATGTCATCGATGAAGGAATTACTACATCCCCGACGTAATTATCCCATCCGTATGTAACCTCTGCTTCTTTAGTCTTTTCATTCAGGTTATATGAAATGCCATTAACCACTGTGTCATATGCCCATGACGAAAGAGGTATAATAGCAAGCAATAAGATGAGAATCTGTTTCATATATGTAATCGTTTAATTCATGTACTATGTATGGTTATCCGTTGCAAAAGGAGAGAATCTTCTGGTGGCATCATTGAGCGAGAAAGGGCTGACGTTGACTATTTCCACAGCTTCGCTAAGCCACGTCACATAGGGATGGTTATCATGGAACTATCTCGTGGCTAATGGAATTCTATGCAAGGTTGTCCGTTGCAAATATGGTGTTTTTCTGAATTTCTTCCTATTTTTTTTCAATGTTTTTTCAATATTTTTTTTAATTATCGACGAAATGCAAGAATTTATCGATGAACTGCATGTTGGAAAAAGCTGGTGCAATGTGGACTTTGCATTTTTGAGTGATAAACAATCAAATACAGATCAGAGAGCATGCTCCGAATGAGTAATAACCATTTCCAATCTCAAATAGATCAATCTCGGCCGAGATTGTGCTATTTACGAAATTATCGGCACAATCTCGGCCAACATTGTGCTATTGCGAAATTTATTGGCACAATCTCGGCCAACATTGTGCTATTACGGAAATTATTGGCACAATCTCGGCCAACATTGTGCTATTGCGAAATTTGTTGGCACAATCTCGGCCAACATTGTGCTATTACGGAAATTATCGGCACAATCTCGGCCAACATTGTGCTATTGCGAAAGTTATCGGCACAATCTCGGCCAACATTGTGCTATTGCGGAAATTATTGGCACAATCTCGGCCAACATTGTGCTATTGCGAACGGAAAGAGCACTATGTCGGCCGTTAGAGTACTTGCGAAGAAAATAAACGAACAGTTTGGCTGATATGGCGCTGTGCCACCTCTTTGCGCATGGCTTCTTCGAGCGTGATGCCTGGAGGATTGATGCATTCCACGCGAGTAAATCCAGCAAGAAGGAGTTGTTCACGGTCGCTGATTCGTCCTGCAATCAGGCAGACAGGAACCATGCCGGATTTCTCCAAAATTCCCACGGGCAGCTTGCCCATCAAAGTCTGTTGGTCAGCTGAACCTTCACCCGTGATAACAAGATCGGCATCACGAACAAGTTGGTCAAAGTGAATGGTGTCGAGCAAAAGTTGAATACCTGGCTTGCATGCTGCATCAAGATATTGAAGAAATGCATAGCCAAGACCACCGGCAGCGCCCGCTCCCTTCATCTGCGAACGGTCGAAGCCGAAATGACGTGCCGAGACTTCGGCGAACTTTCTTGCTCTTTCATCCAGCTTTATTACCATCTCTGGTGTTGCTCCCTTCTGTGGAGCAAAGACGCTGGCTGCCCCATTCTCGCCACATAACGGATTCTTCACATCGGTGGCAATCGTGAAACGCACGTCCTTCAGTTCCTCAAAGTCCTCCCATCGATCATTTGTTGCAAAAGCATCCACAATAGCGCGAAGCATGCCCATCCCCGCATCGCTTGTCGCACTGCCACCAAGTCCCACGATGATGTGCCTGGCTCCTCGACGTACCGCATCGACCACCAGCTGTCCCGTGCCATAAGTGGTAGCCTCCATCGGATCGCGTTCCTCCTTGGTGAGCAAGGTCAATCCGCTGGCCTCGGCCATCTCGATCACAGCCAGCTCGTCATGCAGTAGATAACGGGCGGTAATTTCCCGCATCAGCGGGTCACACACAGTCACCGCTATCAGTTCCCCACCGATGGCCGCATGAAAAGCCACCAGAAATCCCTCGCCTCCATCACTGACAGGCACTTGCACGATTTCTGCATCTGGATATGCGCTCCTGATGCCCTCGGCTGCTGCCTGATTGGCTTCGACGGAGGAAAGACATCCCTTGAAGGAATCGATGGCAATGACTACTTTCATTTTATTATTTTAAAGGAAAAGCTCACCTTTCGACCACACCCATCGGCTCGCGATAGTCGGCATTGATGAGTTCGACGGCCTTGACGTTGTCCATCTGTACCGCGCCACGGATGAAGTCGGGCACATTGAACGACATGAACAACTCGCGGTAGAACCGGCGCGGATTCTGCTGGGGTAGCATGAACGGCTTGGTTTCATGTCCATCGGCATCGATGTGCGTGAAATAGGGACGGGTGAAAAGGCCATCGTCGCGACGCGAGCTGAACACCATCCATCGCGAATTGCTGCTCCAGTTGTGGAAACTCTCGGTGTCGCTGGTGTTGATATTCGTCATCGGACGGCGTTCTCCTGTCGCGAGGTCGAGCATCCAAAGGTCGGCCTCGTGATGCCAAATGCTGAACTGTCCGTAGTTGGCCAACGAATAGACCAGATATCGGCCATCGTAACTGGGACGCGGGAAGCAGACGGTGAGGCTGTCGCCCGCATCGATGACGCATTCGATGGCATCGCCATAGCTGCCGCGCTCGGCATCGAAGACCACGCGGTAGAGATTGTAATGCAACGAATCGAGACTCATGCTTCCTTCGGGGAGCGCACGTGCCGCACAGAAATAGAGCCACTTGCCATCGGCCGAAAAGACGGGGAAGGTCTCGTAGAGCGAGTCGGTCTTGAGCGAAGGAGTGATGATGAGCTGGTTGTGCTCGATGTCATAGACCTGAATGTCGGACGCAGCATCGAACACCTCGATGCGGTTGGCATCACGAATGTGGAAAACCTGCCGTGTGGTATTGGTGCTGTAGGCAATGTATTTACCCGAAGGATGCCAATAGGGATAGACGCAGAAGCCGAGCGTGCTGTCGGTCTTGGTATTGTATGCAGTGAGCTTGCCCTCGTCGAGGAACAAGGTGGCGCCATGGGGACCACGGATGTGGAGGCTCATGCGCGAAGGGTCACCGCGATTGAAGCCGTGACAATTGACGCAACCCTGGAACTGCGTATTTTCGAGCACAGGCCGCTGTTCGAAGGTCGAGAGGTCGCGCTGATAGATACCCATCTTGCTCCACACCTCGTAACCCGGCTCGATAAGACGATAGCAAAGGCCGTAATCGATGCTGTCCGTGCTGACGTAGAGATGGAAGGTCCGGTAGGTGTGCCAACCATCGGCCAACTTGGCAGAGACGGTGACGCTGAGTGAGTCGCCCACGTTCTGCGAAACGAGCTTGTGCCAATCGTCGATGTCGAAGTCGGTGGTCTCTCGGCCCTGTCCGTGCAGCGTGTGACCCTTTGCGTCGGTGATGACGGCATCGACAAGCTGTGCCTCATCGCTCTTCATGCCAAAGTTAAGCGGGGCAATACCGACGGGGATGGTCACATCGACATAATCGGGATATATCTCGGGCGTTGTCGCCTCTTGGCGGGCATTGCTCACCTGCTCGGCGCAAGAAGCGAGCATCAGCGCTCCGACAACAAGCAGCAGCATGACAAACCGTCGCCCCCTGTTGTTGTTGCAGGGAGCCAACTTTGGCTCCCAAAGAGAACACAACGGAGAAACACCGGTTGGCAAAGTGAGCCGCAAAGTATGAAAAGTATGATGGTTGGGATGTTTCATTTCACGAAGAAGTAATAATACCAATAAGTTTGACCGAAACGTTGGGCAATCTGCTCGACGGGAGCCTTGCGATTGGTCATCGCATAGAAGTCGTTCAGCCGCTGGAAGATGGAACGATCGATGCCCGGCGGCATCTGCTCGTTGGCTGTGTGTTCGCGGCTCCACCAGAGGAGCAGCGCTTCCTGATAGACCGTGGGGAAACGAGGATAGCCAATCGACTCACTCAGGTTGAAGCGATTGACGAAGCTGTCAAGGTCTTTCGAAAGAAGATACGTGGCCTCAAGGTATTCGAAGGCCAGGCGGTTGCGTCGATTGGCCATGAACTGACGTCCCAGCATGGCCGACAGGTCACGGTCGCTGAAGAGATAGTCGTCGTTGACAATATAGCTGCGCAAGCGGCCATATTCAGGATGCTTGCCGATGGCGGCATCGTTGTCCAACAGCTTCATGGTCTCATTGGCCCAATCTCGATAGAAAAGCGTCTTCTGCAACGCCAACAGATATTTGCGTGCCACGGGATAGTTGCCGACGATGAGGTTGGTTTCGGCCAGGCGCTTGTAGCAACGTCCGCTCTTCTGGTAGTCGGGGATGGCCTCCTGTGCCTCGAAGACGAAACGCTGGGCAGTATTGATCATACCCAGATGATAATAAGCCTCGGAAGTGGTGAGAGGAGAAACGGGGTCGCTGACGAACGTAGGCAGCAGACCTTCCACACCATTCTGCACATAGCGGAACATATTGTCGGCCATCAGTCCCTTCATGCTCAGGGCCAGATTGAGCGCCGTGACCATAAGCGGGTTGTTGGGCATTTCGCGGTCGGCGGTTTGCAGGATGCGGTTCCATTGCTGGTTGCGCGCCATGTAGTCGTAGGCCATAATCTGCTCGGTGCGCGGATTCATCATCACTCGTACACCCAAAGCGATGACCAAGGCTACGACAACAGTACTACCCATGGGTCGAACCCACTTCTTGGCAGGCTCGTACCATCGTTTCACGAAAAGACCTGCGATTGAAAGCACGGCAACGGCACACACAGCCAACCACAACCATCGGGGGAAAACTTCGGGATAGCGGGTATAATGCACACCATGCCACAACCTCGAAGCACCCACCGAGATAAAATGGGGAAGGACGGCGGCAAGTACGCAGAGCAAAAGCACAGACGCCAGACCCAGGAAGCGGCTGACAAACGTGCCGTCACGCACTTCGCGCAACAGCATGAGAACCGCAAAGAGGAAAGCCACGGGCCCTGCCAGCCAATAGAGCAACGGGGCAACGATCAGCGTCACTAGGCTTCGCACCAGCGGATTGGCTATTCGTCCGACATCCCACGTGGCAAGCATCACAAGGATGAGCGCCCACACTCCACCCAACAGGGCATGTTCGTTGAGCAGGAAGACCCACAGCAATGCAGCGGGCACGAAGCTCAATCCGTAACTCCAGTTCCACCCCACCAATCGGGCCGTCATCAACTGCACAACCACCAGCAGCACTCCGAGGATGATGGCTCCCACTTTGGAGAAGAGGAAGAACTGGGTGCAGAAACGTCCCAAAAGGTCAGCCAAACCACCCGGGACGGAAAGCACATCGCGCACATAGCTTCCCTCGAAGAGAAACAGCTGATACTGCTCCTGGAAATGCAGATGATGCGGATAGGCAAGCGCGAAGAAGAGTGTCACCGCCAATCCGAATAGTATGGTCATTAGGGCCTTAGACCTCCACATTTGTTTCAATTGAAAATAATTATTTGTTATTTGCTACTCGTTTATCGGGCACAAAGATAGCAAAAATCCCACTGATTTGCAAAAAACGAGAAATAATTCTTGCACTTTTGACAAAAAACACGTATCTTCGCTGCCGAAATCAAGCGATAATGCAGCAAAAAAACCGTTATAACTCACGCATCGGCTGGATAGTGACCCTCATCGGGGCTGCTATGTTGCTGCTTTTCTTCCTTTTGCTCTATCCCTACCATCTGAGACATCGTGAACAGACGATGCTCTTCCTTATGAATTTGGACTGGATACGCGAGAACTACCTCAGCCTCGAGCATGGCGGATTGGTTAGACTCGTGGGCGACTTCGTGCAACAGTTCTTCTATTACATCGGTGCCGGTCCGGTGATTATCTCCATACTGGTGACTTTGCTCGGTGTCGTGTGGTATAAGATAGTGATGCGTATTGGGATTATGTTCCACCGCCGAGGAGGAGAAGATGAAGCGCGAGAAGAACATGCAGGATCATGGAAGGTTTTAGCCTATGTCATCGCGATTTTGGTTGCCCTGTGGGAAGCAGGACGTGAATGTCTGCCCCAATATCCTTTGGCTTCGACGCTGCAAGTGCTCGGATGGAGCACCATCCTCCTCTTTGCCTTGCGGTGCAAAGATCGTCAGATGGCAGCCTGGACCTTCGGCATTGGCATCATTGCCGGTTGCTGGCTACTCGACTATGAGATGTTGCCCGGGACCAAACTTTTCGGCAAGCCCAATATGACCGTCGAACATCTCATGGGCCTCGATGTGGAGGCAAGTTTCGGACATTGGAACAAGGTGGAACAACTTGCCGAAGATGACAAGCCCAATACGGTTGACATCTATTACCGCAATCTTTCTCTTGCGTATCAGAATCGCCTGCCTGAGGCCATGATGACACGTCCGCAAAACGGTGAAGAAGGTCTCTTTATCCCCGTCAACGAAAATGGCAATTACTTCCTCTTTGGAGCAGCCGGCGAGGCCTGGTGGGCTGTAGGCGATATGACAATGGCCGAACATGCCACCCTGCTTGGACAGATCTTCTCGCCCCGCAAGATGGGAAGCCGTTACATGAAGCGTTTGGCAGAAATCAACCTCGCCAAAGGTGATCGGGCCGCAGCCGACAAGTATCTGCGCATGTTAGAACAAAGCATGGTGCATCGCAAATGGGCTTTGGAGAAAAAAACTGACGAATGCCCGAATGAACTTAACCTGACGACCCCCGACACCCTCCGTCTGACAGGCGAAGTGCGCCTCTGCCTCCGTAGCACGCTCGATCGACAGCCCAACAATGCGATGGCACTCCAATACCTGCTCTGCTACGACCTGCTGGTGCGCGATCTGCTGTCGTTCACTTCCGACGTGCAGCGTTATGGATGTCCTCCTGACGTCAGGCTTTACGAGGAGGCCATGCTCGTCGTGATGGCCAGCCGTCCAGAAATGCGAGAAGCGTGGCAACCCCTTGTACGCCGTCAAACCTACGAAGAATTCGAAGCCTTCAACCAGGCATTGATCGAAAGCAAGGGCCACCTCGATAAAATCCGTCCTAACTACGGCACGAGCTATTGGTATTATCTGCGGCTCAAGCCGCAATAGTAGCGATAAGATGAAAAAAACACCATATATCCTTCTGCTGGCGCTCGGGTTGTTGCTCGGGTGGACGAGTTGTGTGCCCACGCCCCACGATGTCGTGATGTCCGACGAGAAAGCCGACATCTATCCCGACTACCAGGATGTCACCGTGCCATACAACATCGCGCCTCTCAACTTCATGCTGCGAGGTGACTTCGATGCTTATTCGTGCGAAATAAAGGACGCGAAAGGCTACACGCTGCTCACTCTCGGTGACAAAGGCCGGAAACTCATCCTCGACGAATACTTATGGCGAATGATGACGCGCAGCTCTGTCGGCAAGCAAGTACACGTCACGTTGACGGCACGACGCAAAAGCGATGGCCAGTGGATACAATACCCCGACTTCTCATGGACCATCTCGCCCGACAGCATCGACGCGTTCATCACCTATCGCCTCATTGAGCCGGGCTATGAAGTGTGGGACAATGTTTGTATCGAAGAACGTTGCACCGAGAACTTCGCCCATCGCCTCTTGGCCGACGGACGACAGTTGGGCAACCGCTGCATGAACTGCCACACCCACGGAGGCGACCGCGGACAATACAGCTTCTTCTATCTGCGCGGCGAAGGTGGCGGCACCATCCTCAACCGCGAGGGCCGATTGCGCAAGGTCACACTCCGCAGCCCGCAAATGCAGGGCGGCACCGTCTATGGCGACTGGCATCCTTCGGGACGCTATGCCGCCTTCTCTACCAATGTCATCATTCCTGCATTTCATTCCGAGAGTCATCGCCGACTGGAGGTCTATGATACCCTGTCAGACCTCTGCGTAGCCGACTTCGAGCGCGACACCATCCTGCTCTGCCCCCTCATAACCAATACGCCTGCCTCATTCGAGACCTTCCCTGCCTTCTCGGCCGATGGCCGATGGATCTACTTCTGCTCCGCCGAAAATCCTTGCGGCGACACACTTCCTTCAGCCACCGAGCTTCGCGACAAGATCTCTCGCCTGAACTACTCGCTTTGCCGCATCGCCTTCGATGCTGAGACGGGAACCTTCGGCACCCGCGTCGATACCATCCGCAATGCCCGCCTCGAAGGTGGTTCGGTAAGCTTCCCCAAATGCTCGCCCGACGGCCAATACCTTTGCTACACCCTCTCGGATTACGGAACCTTCCCCATCTGGCACCGCGAGGCACGCCTCGGTCTCATGCGAATAGAAGGCGACAACATCGTAGCTGATATGATTACCACCGAGAACGGCACCTATCACAGCTGGAGCCACAACTCCCGCTGGATTGCCTTCGCCTCGAAGCGCTCCGATGGGCAATATGGTCGCGTCTTCTTTGCACACGTTGAGCCCCTTGACTTTAATGAATCCTCCACATCCCTCAAGCTCTCCAAACCCCTGACGCTGCCTCAAGCCGACCCCGAAATGGATGACTGGGAACTGCGTTCGTACAATATCCCCGACCTCTCGACCGAATCTGTACCTTTTGATGAAAAAGACGTAAAGATGCTCTTCGAAAAAGTATCAGCCACCCCATTTCATTGATATTTTTTTGACTATTTCCGACACTAAATCCGAGGAATTTATAATTGTGTCAAAAATGGATAAAATTATATAACCTTTTATCATCAAAACCACCTATATTTGCACCGCTAAACACGCATTACATTTTATTCATTTTGCTAACAAAAACGCCATGACAAAGTCATTAGACATGAAAGCGCTCGCAGTGACACTATTGATGATGGTGTCCACTGTGCTGTATGCGCAAGTTACTGTGACGGGTGTGGTGACAGAGAGCACAGGAGATCCAGTCGTCGGATGTACCGTTCGTGAGAAAGGGACGACTAATGGAACCATTACCGACATTGACGGCAATTACTCGCTCCGCGTCTCTGGTGCCAACGCCACACTACTATTCACTTACGTCGGCATGGAGGACCAGGAGGTCAAGATTGCCGGACGCAAGACTGTTAACGTTGAGATGAAGAGCGACGATGAGTTGCTCGAAGAAGTTGTTGTAGTCGGCTACGGCACGATGAAGAAGTCCGACCTTGCCGGTGCGTCCGTCACGATGGACGAATCGAAGATGAAGGGGTCGATCATCACCTCGCTCGACCAGTCTCTGCAAGGACGTGCTGCCGGTGTGCAAGCTACGCAGACCTCGGGAGCTCCGGGTTCGTCGTCGTCCATCCGTGTACGCGGTACAGCCACCATCAACGCCAATGCCGAGCCGCTCTACGTCATCGATGGTGTCATCGTGCAGAGCCAAGGCTCATCGGGTGCCTCCTACGGCTTAGGCGATGCTTTGGGCAACGGCAAAGTCTCTACCATCTCACCTCTCTCGACCATCAATCCTGCCGACATCGTCAGCATGGAGATTCTCAAGGATGCCTCTGCCACCGCCATCTATGGTGCGCAGGGTGCCAACGGCGTGGTACTCATCACTACCAAGCGCGGACAGGCCGGCGATGCCAAGTTCGCCTACGACGGTATGGTAGCATGGAACCGACAGACCAAACGCCTCGACATGATGAACCTGCGTGAGTTTGCGCAATTCTACAACGACCTTGTCGATCAGGGCGAATGCTCTGCCAATGCACAATACAGCGACCCCTCTTTGCTCGGCATCGGCACCAACTGGCAGGATGCCGTCTTCCAGACTGCGCTACAGCACCAACACCAAGTAAGTGCACAAGGTGGTAACGAGAAAGTGAAGTACTTCGTTTCAGGCGGCTACATGGACCAGGACGGCACCATAATCGGCTCGGAGTTCAAGCGCTTCTCGTTCCGCACCAACGTCGATGCGCAAATGAAGTCGTGGCTCAAGATGGGCCTCAGCGTCAGCTATACCGACACCGACGAGAGTCTCAAGCTCGCCGACTCGGACGAGGGCCTCATCAACTATTCGCTCACCACCATCCCAAGCATACCTATCTACGACCTCGACGGCAATTATTCGTCGGTTAGCCAGGAAGGCTATACCAACCCCAACCCCATCGCAATGGCCCTGATGGACGACATCTTGCTCGCCCGTCAGAAACTCACGGGCAACGTCTTCTTCGACGTGCAGCTCATGAAGAAACTTACCTGGCACACCGAGTACGACTGGGACCTCGGCTGGTCGAAAGGTCAGCGCTACAAGCCTACCGTCAATCTCGGCACTTGGACACGTGACTCGAACACCAGTTCGGTGCAGAAGAATGCCAACAAGTTCTGGGCACTGAAGAACTACGTGACCTACGCCGACAAAATCGGACAGCACTCGTTCACCGCCATGATAGGACAAGAGGCATGGTCGAGCAGCTGGGACTACGAGAACATCCAGAACACCAACCTGCCCAGCGACGAGGTGCACAACCCTGCCCTCGGCGACGGCACACCCTCGATCGGCTACGGTTTCGGCGACAGTTCCATGGCCTCGTTCTTCGCACGTGGCACCTATAATTTTGACGACCGATACCTCGCCACCTATACTTGGCGCTACGACGGCTCGTCGAATTTCGGACCCAAGAACCGCTGGGCTGCCTTCAACTCGTTTGCCCTCGCCTGGCGCTTCAGCCAAGAGAGCTTCATGAAGGACATCGACTGGATCAGCAA
This sequence comes from Bacteroidales bacterium, assembly GCA_017548545.1. Classification (GTDB taxonomy): domain Bacteria; phylum Bacteroidota; class Bacteroidia; order Bacteroidales; family UBA3663; genus Liminaster. The sequence goes on from JAFYZW010000005.1 coordinate 13,091, forward strand.
CGGCAAGCTCCGTGTGGGTTGGGGACAGACCGGCAACTCGAACATCGGTGGCTACAAGTGGGGTGTACCCCTCTCAATCATGAACACCGACTTCGGCAAGTCCTATCGTCCTGCCCAGGTGGCCAACACCGGCATCAAGTGGGAAAGCCAGGAACAATGGAACATCGGCCTCGACCTCAATCTGCTGAACGACCGCATCGGCCTCGTGGTCGAATGGTACAACAAGGAATCGAAGGACATGCTGATGCAACTGCAGCTGCCATCCTATATGGGCACCTCGGGCAACGAATCATCGGCGTTGTCGGCACCCTATGGCAACTACGGTCAGATACGCAACCGTGGATGGGAGTTCACGCTCAATGCTCGTCCCATAGTGACCAAGAATTTCGAATGGAGCACAGAAGTCACCCTTTCTCTCAACAACAATAAACTTGTCTCGCTCAACGATGGTTCGGGCAACGCCACCCTCACCGGCTACGGACAGTGGTCCGACGTCGTCAGCCTTACCCAAGTGGGTGAGTCGCTCTTCAGCTTCTATGGATACGTTACCGACGGCATCTATCAGAACCTCGAGGATCTTGAGACGTCGCCCAAACCTAATGCCTATTCGTCGAACGGAGTCTTCAGTCGCACCTCGACCACTTGGGTCGGCGACATCAAGTACAAGGACATCAACGGAGATGGCATCATCGACGAGAACGACCGCACCAACATCGGCTCGCCACTTCCCAAGTTCACCTTCGGTCTTTCCAACACCTTCCGCTGTAGGGATTTTGATCTCAACATCTTCATCAATGGTTCGTATGGCAACAAGGTGGCCAACTACATGGCCATGAAACTCACCCATATGAATTCAAGCTGGACCAACCAGCTGAAAGATGTCAATGAGCGCGCCGTCCTGGAACCCATCGACGCCACAATTGACTATGCTGCCGGCCGTAACGTCAACGGAGTGACCGTCTGGCATTGGTACGACGACATCACCAACGTACGGGTGAAGAACAGCAACACCGACACGCCGCGTGCTACCCTCAATGACCCGAACGACAACGACCGCTTCAGCGACCGATACATCGAGGATGGCTCGTACATCCGTCTGAAGAACATTGCCTTGGGCTACACCTTCCCCAAGAAAGTGACCAAGAAGCTCAGGCTCGACAACCTGCGCATCTATGGCAACATCCAGAACCTCCTTACATTGACCAAATATACCGGCTACGACCCCGAGGTGGGTGTATCGACAGCCAGTGCCAATGTGATGGGTCTGGACAACGGACGATATCCTTCACCAACCACCTATTCAGTTGGTCTCAGCATCGGCTTCTAAATGTATCTCTCCAATACAAAAGACATCGTATTATGAAATATACAATATTTATATATATAGGACTGGCAGCAATGCTCACTTTGGGAATGGCATCGTGCGATGACTTCCTGGACAAGCCGACCAAGGACGCGTACAACGCCGACAATTATTATCAAACCGACGATCAATGCATCTCTGGTGTCAACTATCTCTACAACTCGCCTTGGTATGACTTCCAGCGCGGCTACTTCAAGGTAGGCGAAGTGCTTTCGGGCAACCTCTACATGGGCAACAGTCCCTATCTGAACTTTACCGTCAACGGTTCGGACGAGAGCTTGGTGAATATGTCATATTCCCTCTGGGCTGTTATCGGACACAGCAATACGGTATATAACAACATCAAGGGTTCGACTGGCAATCTCTCCGAGAGTGTGCGCAACCAGTGTCTGGGCGAATGCCTTGCCTGGAAAGCTATGGCTTACTTTTACCTCGTACGCAGCTTCGGAGAAGTCCCAATTGTGCACGACAACACCGCATCACTCAATGCCGGCGACTATAATACCTATCCCAAGGTGAAGCGCGCCGATGTCTATGAGTACATCCTCATGACGCTTGAAAAAGCCATGGAGCTCCTTCCCGAGAACAGCGCACCAGGCCGTATCGACCGCTATTGCGCCGAGGCCTTGATGGCCAAGACCTACCTGTCGATGGCTGGTATTTCGGGAGAACTCAACCAGAACCTCCTTGACCAAGCCGCAGCACACGCCCTCCACGTCATCGAGAACTCCGGTCGCTCACTCATGGAAAACTTCAGCGACATCTATCGCCTGACCAATAACAAATGCCAGGAGAGCCTTTATGCATGGCGCTGGACGGCTAACGGCAATGTGTGGACTGCGCAGAATACTCTGCAGTCGGACCTGGGCATGACGGGGTTTGACGAATTTGGCGACTGCTGGGGTGACTGGACCTCCCCATCGATTGATCTTCAGGAAGCCTTTGGCGTAAAGCTCCTGGAGCAGACTCCCGATTCGTGGATCAACGCTACCGATACCCGTCTGAAGGCTACGATGATGCTGCCGGGCTTCAAGTACGATTACTTCTGGCAGGATAAGGGCGGGTTTGACTACTTGCGTTTCATCTACGACGACTCCTTTTATGCCAGCTGCCGTGGTGAACTCGCCTCAGCAACCGGTGCCAACGTCGTCAAGCATCTTTACGGCGATGCATACGACCACCAGCAGGGTGCCGGCCACTCTGCAGCCTACATGAACAATTCTTTGGCCACCCACATACTCCGCCTGTCGGAAGTTTATCTCATCTATGCCGAAGCCAAGCTTCCTGCTTCGCAGGGCATCGATGCTACGACCTCCGACCCCACGGCCGTGGCTTGCTTCAACGCCGTGCACCAACGTGCCATTCCTTCTGCAACTCCTGTCACAAGTTTCAGTTGGATGGACATCTGGAAAGAACGACGCCTGGAGTTTGCCCTCGAAGGCGACCGCTGGTACGACTTCGTACGCGTCAGCTACTGGAACCCCACCTTTGCCATTCAGCAGCTCAAAGGGCAGAAACGCAACGCCCTGTGGGGACTCAACGACCTCTACTTTGGTTATTACAGCAATGGAAGCTGGAACGTCACGAACAGCATGGGCTACGACACCAATACGGCCGAGCCTTACGTTGAAGGCCTGATGAAGAAAGACCCCGATACAGGCAAAAACTATTTCTACCTGCCCTTCCCGACCGAAGACGTGACATTCAATCCCAATCTCGGTTCCAATGTTGACGGTGAGCATGTAGATGTGCGCGCCACCTACTCTTACGAATAAGTCATCGATAAAGAAAAGACAGTACAATGAATACTCAATATAAACATTTCAACGCTTGCCTTCTCGGCTGCATCGCACTCATGACGATGAGCAGCTGCGATGACACCCCCGATGCATACGAAGTGGCGGGAGGAAAGCCTACAGTCGATTACATCCGTTGCCTTTCGAGTGAAATCAAGGGCTACAACGATGACGAAAATACCCTCTATACCAACGGACAACTCGTCACAAGCGCTTCGCCACAAGCTGTGCTATGTCTGGTGGGCTCAAACCTGCGCTCGGTCTATGAGATGTACTTCAACGACAAGAAGGCCATCCTCAACTCAAGTTATATTACCGACAACACGCTCATTGTATCGGTGCCAAGCTCCGTGCCCTCTCTGGTGACCGACAAGATCTACATGATCACCAAGAGCCAGGACACCATCAGCTACGACTTCTCGGTGGTTATCCCCGCTCCTCAGCTTTCGGCCATGAGCTGCGAATATGCAGCTGTCGGCGACGAGGTTGTTTTCACGGGCAACTATATGGTCGATGACCCCAACGTGCCTCTGACCGTCACCTTCCGCGATGCTGACGGAAAGGACATCGAAGCCCACATCAAGTCCATCGCCGACGACTACACATCGTGCACGGTCATTGTCCCCGAAGGTGCTTCCGAAGGCGCTGTTGCCATGACTTCCATCTACGGCACTACCGTATCGTCGTTCCGCTATCTCGATTCGCGCGGCATGCTCTTCGACTTCGACGACATCGTACGCTCGAATCACGGCTGGCACAGTCAGACCATCACCACCGACGAGACTGCCATCAAGGGTAACTTCCTGCAACTCGGTACCGGCGATGCAGCCCTGGCCGGCAGTGGAGACACCTGGGATGACTCACACTTCCACTTCGAGTATTGGGCAGGCAACTGGGCCGATCCTGAGACCTATGCCTCCGATGACTGCGTTCGTCTGAACGATGTGATTGACTTCACCGATTATGCCAATATGACTCTCAAATTCGAGCTCAATATTCCTTCGGACTATCCTTGGAGCGCCTGCGCCATGCAGATCATCTTCTCGGGCGTTAACCTCGTATCGAACGGCAACGAAGGGGCAACCGACATCTATGGCAATAAGCTTGCAGGTTGCAACAACACCTACTTCCACGATGAGGGCATCTCTCTGCCTCGTGCGCTCTATCGTCCTTGGACCTCTACAGGTTCGTTCGATACAGGCGACAAGTGGATCACGGTATCATTGCCCATCGCTTCGCAATTCATCTACTACTGGGATGGCAGCCCCGCATCGGGAAGCCTCAATGCCGAGTCTTTCGCCAACCTGGAGATCTTCGTGTCGGCTGGTGGCGTAGCCGGAACCGACTGCACACCCATCATGAAGATTGACAATATCCGTGTCGTACCGAACTAATCAAGTGCAAGCATTATGAAAAAGATACTATATGTTCTGACGGCTGTCTTTACGCTGCTGTTCGCCGCAGTCTCCTGCTCGGAGGACAACCAGCTCGACACCAATCAATATAAGGGCGGCGTTTCACTCAATGCATTCGGCCCCAGCCCTGTGGCTCGTGGTGGACAAATCCGCTTTGTAGGAAGTGGACTTAACCAAATCACCAGCGTCGTCTTCCCCGGTAATGTCGTGGTGAATGACATCAACGTCATCAGCGAAAACTGCATCATGGTCACCGTTCCCAAGGACGGACCAGAAGTGGGTCGCATCGAACTCAAGTATGCAGGTGGTAGTCTCTTTACCGAGAGCGACATCACCTATACAGAGCCCATCAGCATCGACAAGTTCTTGCCTTCAAAAGTGAAAGCCGGCGACTTGCTCACCATCGAGGGTGACTACCTCAACCTCATGAATGCAGTTGTCTTCGCCGTGGGCGACACCATTTTCGAAGAACAGTTCCAAGAGCATACACGCTACAAGATTGCCCTTTTTGTGCCCGAAACGGCACAGTCAGGACGCGTGGCTGTCAGCGATGGCGAACAGGTTGTCGAGAGTGAAGAAAGCCTCCTCGTAACACTGCCGGCTGTCGGTGAGATAGTCAACCTTACCGGCAAGAAGCCAGGTGATGCCATTACCCTCAAAGGCACCGACTTCGACCTCGTCAGAAAGCTCACCGTAGCTGACCAAGAGATAGATTTCACCATCAACAGCGAAGCTACCGAAATTACCTTCGTTCTTCCCGAGAACACACCCGATGCAGCTACTATCGCTGTATATCCTGCCTCTGGCGTGGAGGTCGTCGTAGCCTATATCGGCATGCAGATGCCTACCGAAATCGTGGTGACACCAGCCACGGGTCTGCGTAGCGGACAGAAAATCACCATCACGGGCAAAGACCTCGACGTGGTAAGTAGTGCCCTCTTCCCGGGCGTTGAGAACACCGTCGCTCCCGCAGAACAGTCTGCCACTTCATTGACATTGACCGTTCCCGAGGGAACAAAGAGCGGCGAACTTGTGCTGATTTGCAAGAGCGGAGCCAACCTTAATATCGCTATCGAGACAGCCAAGCCGGAACTCATAGCCTACCGTCCTTCACCCGTCTCGGCAGGTGGCGAACTCACCATCGAAGGCAGAAACCTCGACCTCATCAGCGAGATTACCTTTGCCGAAGATTGCTCCGTCAACGCTTTCATCATGCAGACGGATGCCGAGCTCGTTGTCACTGTTCCCGTCACCGCCGTTTCGGGTACCTTGAATATCAAGATGAGCAATGGCGAGACCGTAACGTTCGAAAATCTTGATGTGGATTCTCCCGTCTTCTGTTTCATCCCCGAGATGCCAGGTGAAGATGCGGAACTCAAAGCTGGCCAGATGTTCAGCGTCATCGTGGTCAATGGTGACAAGCTCATCGGCGTGCAGATTGATGGCATCGACTGCCAGTATATCTTCGTCAACGACGAACTCTTTATCCGTATCCCCGACAATGCAGGCCGCTCGTCGGTACTGAAGCTCATCTCTTCGAACGGAGAAGTGGAGTATGATTTGAGCGTCATCCCGAACACCGAGCAGACCTTCGTTATCTGGACAGGTGCTGTCAAGCTCGATGCATGGAGTTTCAACTGGCAGTTCGGCGAGAATGTACAATCGACGGGTGAGAGTGCCTCCGCCTTTGCCGATATGGGTCTGCAGGCGGGCGACGTCATCCGCATCTGGGCTACCAACTTCAACGATTGGTGGCAGATACAGTTCTTTGACGGACATTGGAACGGACAGAATGAGATTGGCGTTGCCACCGGACTTAACAACGGCAACAACATCAACTCAGGTATCTATGACCTTAGCGAAGGTTATATCGAGATTCCTGTCACACAGACATTGGCCGAACAACTCACCACCATCATCGA
>JAFYZW010000006.1 GCA_017548545.1 Bacteroidales bacterium
ATCCTGAGCCAGGATCAAACTCTTCGTTGTACTTTGTATCGTTTGTTTGATGCTGGCAATTCAAATCCTATAAAAGGAAATTGACTTAAGCTCGTAGTTGGTTTGACCAACTTCTTACTTGTACTACTTGCTATTCTATCAATCTTCAGTGTTTCAAAGAACATTGTTGCCCGTTTTTTTAGGGCAGCGGGTGCAAAGGTATAGCGTTTTTATGTACGCACCAAATAATTTGATGAAAATCGTCAAAAAAAATGCCAAATAGGTTCTTTTGGATTCTATTTGGCATGTTCGGTTAGCAGCAAAGGCTGGAATTAAGGGTAAAAATGGGTATTAAAGATTCGCCTTGATTGCATCGATGAGTTCCTGGTATTCGGCATCGGAAAGATAGACCTTGCCGGGATTCATCTGGAATACGCCACCATAATCGGGACCATCGACATACTTGGGAGCAAGATGGAAATGGAGATGGCTGAGCTTGTCGCTATAAGCGCCATAGTTAATCTTCTCTGGATTGAATGCACGCTGCATGGCGCGGGTTGCCTGTGCCACATCGGCCATAAAGTCGTTACGCTGCTGATCGTTGAGCTCGTTGAGGTCATTGACATGATGATCGTAACTAACGAGGCAACGTCCACGGTAGGTCTGCTCCTTAAAAAGGAAGAGACGGGACACACGAAGGTGGCAAATCTCGATCATAAGATTGTGCAAGGTCTCATTGTTGGTACAATAGAGACAGTTTTTGGGATCGCTGTACATAGTTGAAGGGTATTTATGTGAGATTAATCGAAATCAATTTCAAGCTGGATAGGTGGTGGGGGTGGATTATGCTGTGGGTCGAAATCATAGACCAAGGAGGGGCTGTTGCGGAGCAACACGCTGAGAACGACATCCTGCCCTACCCTTACACCTTCGCTTTGAAGTGCTCGGGCTGCAGTACGATAAGCCAGATCGGGATCGTTGTTCTCGGCACTGAGGTGACAAAGGAAAAGGTGACGAATCGAAGGATGCCAAACATCGTGGATGAGTTCGGCGCACTCTTTATTGCTCATGTGACCGCCTTCGCCTCGCACTCGCTTCTTGAGATAGGCGGGATAAGGTCCATCCATCAGCATGTTGATATCATGATTGGATTCGACGACAAGATGATCGGCGAGAGAGAGGTAATGGCGGATGTCGGGAGTGACATAACCCACGTCGGTGGCCAGACAGAAACGCACCACCTCGTTGCCGTCACCGTATTCGATGAAATACCCGACATTGTCGGTAGAGTCATGTGGCACGGTAAAGGCCGTCACGCGGAATTGGGTACCTGGGATATAGAAGGGCGTGTCGCGTTCGATATTTCGACGAGAGGCATTGGTTAACTTCTTTGCCATCCCATAGTTGTGTTCCATACCCAGATGCACCTCCTTTGTCGTATAGACTGGAATATGATAGAGTTCGCCCAAGCTACCGGCCGAACGTATGTGGTCGGTATGATCGTGGGTAACGAGCAAGGCCATGATCTTCCCGAAGGACAGGCCATTCTCACGCAACACCTTCTGAATAGTACGCACAGGGATACCTGCATCAATCAGTATAGCGTGCTGGTCGGTGCCGAGATAATAGCAGTTGCCGCTGCTTCCACTCGAAAGGCTCAAGAATTTTAACATATCTGCGCGTACATTATATAATAATATACATCATTTGTAGATCAAAAAGATGGCGGGACTACGCGGCACCAACCTTTGCCGCTCTTCGTCGGTGCGAGCAATGCCAAGCAACTTCTTCCATTCGCTTACGGTGCGGGTATGAATTGTCTCGTCAGGACACGTGATATCAGCTGCCAGAGAAATACGGGTCTGAGGACGCAATGTCTGTAGCAACGTCTGCATCATCTTAAGGTTGCGATACGGTGTCTCGATGAACAGTTGCGTCTGGTTTTCGCCATAGACACGCGCCTCCAATTGCTTGAGACGCTGAATGCGCTGTCCTTCGTCGATGGGCAGATAACCATGGAAGGCGAAACTTTGCCCATTGAAACCCGATGCCATCACGCTGAGGATAATGCTCGAAGGACCCACCAACGGAACGACACGAAGACCACATCGTTGGGCAATGGCCACCACGTCGGCTCCGGGGTCAGCTACTGCCGGACAACCAGCCTCACTGATGATGCCAACAGGCTCCCCCTTTCGAAGAGGATTGAGATAGGCATCGATGAGCTTGCGGTCGGTATGCTGGTTGAGTTCGCTGAATTGAAGCGAGTCGATGTCGATGGTGGGCTCGACCTTCTTTAGGAAACGTCGTGCCGAACGGACATTCTCAACGATGAAATGCCTAATTCCCACGATTACTTGTCGGTTGTAGGTTGGCAGCACCTGATCGATGGGAGTGTCACCGAGGGTGACGGGTATCAAATAGAGAGCAGGCTCGAGCATGAGACGGTGATAGTTGTAAATTATCCTTAATTTTTGTGCAAAATTACGGAAAAAATTTGGTATTACAAAAAATAATCCCGATTTTTGCAATGATTTTTAGCATTATTATCAAAAACGATTGAATATGATCCTTCCCGAGGCCTTTATAGAAGACATCAAACCTTATCTGCCCGTGCAGGAACTCAAACTGTTTGTCCATGCGCTGAGCCACAGCGAACAGACAACCAGCATAAGGTTCAATCGTGCAAAATACACCGGCAGGACGGGGCTACCCATCGGATGGAATAGCGAGGATGGCGTGTATCTGGACGAGAGACCGAACTTCACTCTCGACCCTTTGATGCATGCGGGATGCTACTATGTGCAGGAAGCATCATCGCAGTTCGTGACGCATGTGCTGAGGTCGCTGGTCAAGGAGCCGGTGACTGCTTTGGATCTATGTGCAGCGCCTGGAGGGAAGAGTACAGCAATGCTGAGCGTATTGCCCAAAGGAAGCCAACTGGTGAGCAACGAGATAGATCGACGTAGAGCGAGAATCCTGAGTGAGAACATCACGAAATGGGGATGGCCGAATGTGAGTGTGACATGCAATGCGCCTGCCGACTACAAAAGTCTCACCCATCTCTTCGACCTTATCCTTGCCGACGTGCCCTGTTCGGGAGAAGGCATGTTTCGCAAAGACGAAGGCGCCATAAAAGATTGGTCGCCACAGAAAGTGAAGGAATGTGTAGCTCTTCAACGGGAGATACTCGACTCCATCTGGCCCACCTTGAAGCCTGGAGGCATCCTGGTGTACAGCACCTGCACCTTCAACGTGCACGAAGATGAGGAGATGCTCGCGTACATCTGCGAAACACAGGGAGCAGAAGCACTCGAAATACCGACCGAAGCATCGTGGCATATCCATCCGCCGCTCATCGGCCATCATCCATGTTATCGCTTTATGCCCCACTTCACGAAGGGAGAAGGCCTCTTTATGGCTGCCGTGCGCAAAAATGGGAATGATGATGAACAGACTCATTCACACAAGGGGTTCAACAAACGAAAAAGTGTCAGCAAACCCTTTGCGAAGAACGATAGAAACAAAACCATAATTGACCTCAAGAAGATCGGCCCTACCCTCCTATCGCAACTTGATTGCGAGGCTACCATCGAGCTGACCGAGGAGGGAACTCTGCGTGCTATCCCCACAGGACACAAGGAGCTGCACGATGCGCTGATGAGCCAAGGTCTGTACCTGTTGCAAAGCGGAATTGAAATGGGCACAATAAAAGGCCGAGATATAATCCCGGCCCATGCTTTAGCATTAAGTATCGTTCGCAAGGAGAGTGCCTTCCCCACTGTGGACATCGACCTCGATACAGCCCTCAACTATCTGCGCCACGAGGCCATTGTCCTTGATGCAGATGCGCCTACAGGCTACGTGATTGTGACTTATCAAAGTCACGCGTTGGGCTTCGTCAAGAACCTTGGCAAAAGGAGCAACAACCTGTACCCGCAGGAATGGCGCATACGCTTCGTCTGATCAGTGTTCCTTGAGGTAATCGACAAGGGCACGCACAGCCTTGCCACGATGGCTGATGGCATTCTTCTCTTCCATCGACATCTCGGCAAAAGTAATATCATATCCACTGGGACGGAAGATGGGATCGTAACCGAAACCTTGACTTCCTGAACGTTCGGTGGTAATTTCGCCACGACAAACACCCTCGAACTCCTGCATCTTTCCATCCATCAGCAATACGATAACCGTACGGAATTGTGCCGAACGGTCCCTGACGCGTTTCAGCTTACGAAGCAGTTTCTCGTTATTAGCCTCGCTATTGTGGTCGTAACCTTCGTCCTGGGCATATCGTGCCGATCGCACTCCAGGATCCATACCCAAAGCACGAACCTCGAGACCGGAATCGTCGGCAAAGCAATCCACATCGTAATGTACGTTGACATACTCGGCCTTCTGCAACGCATTGCCCGCAAAGGTGGACGAGTTCTCGGGTATGTCTTCAAAGCATCCGATATCGTGCAAAGATAAGACCTCATAACGTTCGGAAACTTCAGGGCCGCAGGCTTCGAGCAGCGCCTTCACTTCGTTGATCTTGTTCGCATTGTTGGTAGCAAACACAAGTTTCCTCTTTTTCATAACAAATGATTATTTAATATCGGTTAACCAGATGCGCTGCAGGAAAATGGCATCTGAGGTGGTACGCAGCACAATGTCGTGCTGGTCGATGGTTGGGTCGATGGCAAATACAAGGTCAAACACCTGCTGCGGCTTATCCACATTCTCCTGATCGATACGGAGCAATTGGGGGTCACCCTTGTCGATCGAGATCATGCAGTTCATCCTCTTGCCATAGCTGCGTGTAGGAAGCAACCACACACGAAGGTGCACGCTGTCGGCCTGATAAACAAGCGGTAGGCTCAGAGCCTCGAAAGGCTCGACATGGTTGCCAAGGGCTCGTCTGCTGCGATAGAGAAGGTCGGTGCTGTCGTCTGATGGCAAGGATGACAACGATCCCACCTGCATAGGGGTCATAACATCATGTCGGTCCAACTGCATAAGACTATGATCCATGACAATCTCAGGCATCACGACGCCTCCCAACATCTGTCGCCACTTAGGTTCGACGAGAGCAGGCAACTCCGCAGCAAGTAATGACATGCGTTGACGTCCGTCCTCCACTGCCCACTGCTTCGCGGCATCGTGCTCGACAAGTTGCATGTTGCAAAGTCGTTGCATCTGGGTAGTCATCATATTGAGTGGGTACTCAATCGTTCGAAAGAACGCATTCGTATGGTCGCTGGGAACGACCTTGTCATTCAGTTCCAACGAGAGCTGCAACTGCAGGTTCTGACATTCACCGATTGTACGACGCAGTGCCTCGAAACTATGGGGTTGGTCGGGATGAAAGGTCATGGCAAGGTCGAAATAATCGTTCCAAAGCTGTGACCAGTTGCAGTTCACACCGCTCATCTGGGTATAGTGCAAATCCTCCAGTTCCTCGACAGAATAGGGCTCACGATAAGTTTTGATGTCCCATGCCATATCGAAGAAGAGCAATAGCTGAAGCTCTCCGCCAAGTTGATGCATCCAATGCATCTGCCATTCCTCCTTGCGGCCATAATCGAAGGCTCGAAGGCCTTCCAGCCTTATGTGTTCGGGATCATCAAGGGCAAGACTCAGTCCGAGATAAGGCATCAATGCCGGCTTAAGCGTCCAGCGAAACACCCCCTCCGAGGCCCCACCTATCGCATTGGAAGAATCGGTTACCCCCGTGGCACGCAAACGCAGCAGAAGTTCCTGCAAATACTTGTCATGAGGTTGAGCACCATCGAGAATCAGGGTACGGACGGGCACCGATGCCTCGAAGAGCTCCTCGTAGGCCACGCCAAGTTCATAGGCATCCATCGGCAACGCAGGAGCATCGGCCCACCAGCGGAATGGCGATACGCCCCACTGCCTGCTTAAGGTCATCAGGCCGAAAGCAGTACCCAACTCATCGCTGCCCACCACGAACAACTGTCGGCCATTGTTGTGAACCTTCAACATGAATGCCCCATGATGGTCGGCAAGCTGGTCGAAACTGATGCCTCGTATCCTGGCATATCGCTTGAGATCGGCATTATCGTAGGTGGCAACGATGATTTTCGCGTCGAAGAGGTTGTTGGCATGCACCAGATATTCTCCGAATACCTCATGATAGTCCTGTTCGAAGAGTTGGTCAGCCCGTTCAATGGCTGTCGAGGGCACACGCTGACAGAAGAGCTTCACAACTTCACCATGATGAATGATGAAATTGTCGGCCCATGCTGACAGGCAGACTCCGATGCCAAGAATCAAGGAAATCAGGTACTTCATCGGGATATCAATACTTTTGGATGCGGGTAGCATCGAGTTTCAGGAAAATGAACAGCAGGATAGTAAACGACCAAAGGCCCGAACCACCATAACTGAAGAATGGCAAAGGGATACCAATGACAGGAACAAGGCCAATGACCATGCCCACATTGATGATGACGTGGAAGGCGAAGATGCACGCCACGCAGTATCCATAGACTTGTGCAAAAGGTGTGCGTTGTCGTTCGGCCAAGGAGATGAGTCGTGTGATAAGAACAAAGTAGAGAAAGAGTACGGCAACACAACCGATGAAGCCCTGCTCCTCACCCACCGTGCAGAAGATGAAGTCGGTCTCCTGTTCTGGCACGAAGGCAAGTTTGGTCTGCGTGCCTTCGAGATAACCTTTGCCCAAAAGACCACCCGAGCCGATGGCGATCTTCGCCTGATTGACATTATATCCTGCGCCTTTCAAATCTTCCTTCATGCCCAACAACACCTCGATACGTCCACGCTGGTGAGGTTGCAACTTGCTGAATGCAAAATCACAGGTGTAGAGGAATCCGACGAAGAGAACTGCGAAGACACCGACGGTGATGTAGGATTTGACCTTATGAAGCAGATAGAGGAAGGCACAATAGCCGATGGTAAAGATGTTGATGATCCATCCTATCCAACGGTATTGGAAGGGGAAGGGCCATGTAACGAAATGATTGAGCAGGCCGAACACACCAAAGCCCAAAAAGGCCACAAGGGCCACCAATCCAGCAGCACCATAATTGTTGGCAAAGAATGCCAGCATACCGGCCACAAGGAAAGGAATGACAGTGAGCACAATGTTCTGTCCCATCAACGAGGATGGAGCAGATTCATCGGGTCCTAGCACAACCCCTTCTGGTAGCGGTTCGACACTGTATTTGATGCCCAGGACGAAAATCAGGATGAAGCAGAACCCCGCCCAAAGCACAATACCCGACATTCCCTGGCGATAGAACAACAGGATAAGTGAGAAATAGACCAGCGCCGACCCTGTCTCGTTCTGCAAGATGATGAGCAGGACGGGGAGCAACACGATGGCACTTGCTTTCGCGAAATTAGCAGGTTCGATGAACTTGAAGTTGTACCCGTTGAAAAGGTAGGCCAACATCAGCGCCGTGGAGAACTTACCGAATTCTGCGGGCTGAATGGAGAACGTGCCGATTTTGATCCACGAATGAGAGCCGTTGATGTTTGTGCCAATGAAAATGGTGACAAACAGCAGGATCATCACCCCCACATATATCAAGGGCGCATAGGTCATATAGAATCGGCTGTCGAGGCAAAGAATGGCGATAATGAGGAACAATGCCAAGCCGAACCAGACAATCTGTTTGCCCGAAGGACGACCAAAATCAAAGATCGAGGCTCCGTCGAAGTTGTAACTGGCAGCATTAATCGTGACCCAGCCCGCAAGGACCAGGATCACATAGACAATCAATGTCAGCCAATCAAAACTACGAAGGAAATTCATTTTTTATAAGTGAATAAATGGAGGAGTCTATTTCTTTTTCTTGTAATCGGTATATTGCAGCGTCGAACTTCGCCGCATACTCTCTTCGGCGAATTTTCGTCGTCCGGAGATCTTGCCATTCAAATACTTCTCAATGACCAAGGTGCCGATAGGCACACCGAACGTGGCTCCGAAACCGCCATTCTCGACGAAGCAGCAAACAGCAATCTTGGGTTGATTCATGGGTGCAAAGCCCATGAAGACCGAATGGTCTTTTCCGTGAGGGTTCTGCGCCGTACCGGTCTTACCACACAAATCGATACCCTCGGGATCAAGGTTGCCACTACGTCTGACGGTACCGTTCACCGCCGCCGCTCGCATGCCCTTGACGATCCATTCGTAATGCCTCGAACTAATGTTCGTCTTGTGCTGGATTCTGAACGTATCAGGGATCAGGGTGTCCTGTATCGAATGTATGACATGGGGCGTGTAGTAATACCCTCGATTGGCAATCGTTGCAGCCAGGTTGGCAATCTGCAAAGGCGTCGCCAGGATTTCGCCCTGACCGATGGAAATCGAGATGATGCTGATGGGTTTCCAATCCTCGGTACGGAGCATCTTGTTGTAATAGGCAGGGTTGGGAATGAATCCGCGTATCTCGCCCGGCAGGTCAATGCCTAGCCTGTATCCATAGCCCATCGAAACCATGTAGTTCTTCCATGCCTCGAACGCCTCCTGGATATTCTTGTACTTCCTGTTATTGAGGATATTCACCAGACACCAGCCAAAATAACCATTACAGGAACCGGCGATGGCGGGGACGATCGACCACGAGGCGATGCCATCGTGGCAGCCCATCCTAAAACGTCCCATCACGAAACCGCCACGGCAGGGCAACAACGTCTCGGGGGTAATGGCTCCATCTTCCAGGCCGATCAGGCCCTGGGTGGGTTTGAACGTCGAACCTGGTGGATAGGCCGCCGAAATGGTTCGGTCGAGCAATGGTTTGTACGGATTGTCGAGCAACTCCTTGTAGTGCTTGCCTCGCTGTCGGCCTGCAAGCAGACTTGGGTCGTAGGTCGGACTGGAAACCATGGCCAGAATCTCTCCCGAGGCAGGTTCAATGGCAACCAGGGCACCAATCTTATTCACCATCAGACTTTCGGCATAAGCCTGCAAGTCAGCATCTATCGAAAGGGTCAGGTTATGTCCCGCTTTGGGAATGACGTCATACTTGCCGTCTTCGTAATGTCCTTTGATGCGACCATGGGCATCGCGCAGCAGAATCTCCTTCCCCTTGATGCCTCGCAGGTACTTCTCGTAGCTTTTCTCCACACCCAGGTCACCCGTGTAGTCACCTCGCTGGTAATAGTCATCTCGTTGGATCTCCTTAGGCGTTACCTCTCGGATATTTCCCAGGATGTGGGGCGCTACCGACCGCATATATTGGCGAATGGTACGCGGACGAATCTCAAACCCGCGATACTTGTACATCCTCTCCTGCAGCTTGGCATAGTCCTCGACACTCAGCTGTGTGGCGAAGGTCTGTTGCGTGTAGCTCGAATAACCCTTGTTGCGTCTGGGGTCCTTGATTTCCACCATTCGCTCATCGAAAACTTCCCGTGTGATACCCAGCGTATTGCAAAGGTCAAGGGTGTCAAGGTCCTTCACCTCGCGCATCGTCACCACCAGGTCGTAGGCAGGCTGGTTATATACCAGCAGGTTGCCGTTGCGATCGTAGATTTGTCCACGAGCCGGATAGATGGTCTTGGTAAGGAACGCATTGTTGCGCGCCATGGCTTGGTACTTGTCGTCCACAATCTGAAGGTTGAACAAACGTATGATGTAAACGAGGAAGATCAGCAGAACCAATCCTCCTATTACAAAACGACGTTTTTCAAGTTCAAAATTGTGTTGCATGAAAGTTATTTCTTCGACGCAGCGAACTCAAAGGCCATACAGAAGCCGAATGTCAGACCCACGCTGATCAGCACTTTGACCAGCAGGACGGGGAAGTTGAACAACGTAAACGATTCGATGATATAGAGCAGCAGGCAGTGCAAGGCAATGATCGACAAAGAGAAACGTGCAAAGGCCGAGAGACCGATCTGCTGCATCGTCACCATGCCGCTCTTGAATTCAGGATCATCGTTGTAAAGATGAAGTATCACATCGCGCAGGGCCATGACCGTGACGGCTGTCAGCGAATGCATTCCAGGTGTGTTGCAAAAGATATCGACCACAAAACCCACCAGGAAACCCATGACAATCTGCAGCACGCGGTTGATCTCAACCGGAGCTTTCAGCAGGGCAATGACATACACCAACGCCACACCGCCGAATAGCGACAAGTGGTTAAAGAGCAGTACCTGCAGCACCACCGCCAATAGTAGCCATAAGATATATAGAAGGATGCTCATCTAACATTAAATAGTTTGAACAAAAGCATTACACTATGGTTTCTCGGAGGTCCCGACCGATGCCTGGAGCTGATCGCGCTCGGCCTGTTCTTCATTGAAGATCACATGGACAGCGTTCAGCCGGTTGAAGTTCGAGAACAACTCAATCTGCAGGGTCAGGAAACTGCCACCACCATCAAAAGTGTTGACAATGCGCCCCACAGGGATGTCCTTCGGGAACGACGACGTATAGCCCGTAGTCACAATGGTATCTCCATTGCTGTAATCCACATTGCGCGGCAGGTCCTCAAAGACCGCATACCGGCTGTCCTTCCCATCCCACACCAACGATCCGAATGCTTCGGTATTCTTCAGCATGACCGAAAGACGAAGCTTGGGATTGAGCACACTGAGCACGAGAGAATAATGTTCCGAGACGTTGGCCACAATGCCGATCACGCCATTCTGGTCGGTCACGCCAAGGTCCTGATGCACTCCGTCGGCAGCACCTTTGTCGAGGGTGATGTAGTTCTCGGCCTGGTTGATGCTGTTGCCCACCACGTGGGCTATCAGATATCGATACTGATGCTTGGCCGAATCCTCCCTGTAGATACCCTGGTCCTGATACTCTTGCAAAAGCTGACGCAAAGCCTGGTTTTCTGCCTCAAGCACACCTGCACGCTCCAGCATCTCATCATTGGTCTGACGCAGTCCGAAATATCCGGTCACATTGCTCTGCACGTCATAGATATTGGCCGTGATGAAATTGGCACTGCCGAACCAGATGCTCCGATGATACGGGTTGGTCTGGCATAGCAGCACTATGCTTAGAATTGCCAAAAACAGCCACGTAAACCACGGGCTGTTCTTGGTGATGAAGCGTATCAGATTCTCCATAATTCAAATGGATCTGACAAGCTATTAGCGAATAAGGAATGGGAATCGGTCGATGTTCTGAAGTGCAATACCTACACCCTTGGCCACGCTGAGAAGCGGATCCTCGGCTACGTGGAAAGGAATACCGATCTTATCCTGCAGGCGCTTGTCAAGGCCGCGAAGCAGGGCACCACCACCGGCCAGGTAGATACCATTGCGCACAATGTCGGCATAAAGCTCGGGAGGCGTCTGCTCCAGTCCGGTGAGCACAGCAGCCTCAATCTTCGAAATCGACTTCTCGATGCAGTGAGCAATCTCCTGATAGCTGACAGGCACCTCCATCGGGAGAGCAGTCATACGGTTCGGGCCACGTACAACAAAGTCTTCAGGCGGGTTGTCAAGCACGGTAAGGGCCGAACCTACGTTGAACTTGATCTGCTCAGCGGTAGGAACACCCACTTTGATGTTGTGCTGACGGCTCATGTACTCCATGATGTCCTGTGTCAGGTCATTACCGGCAATGCGGATGGAGTTGTTGGTCACAAGGCCACCGAGCGAAATGACGGCAATCTCGGTCGAACCACCACCGATATCCACCACCATGTTTCCTTCCGGCGCGAGGACGTCGATGCCGATACCGATGGCTGCTGCCATGGGTTCATAGAGCATATACACATCGCGGCCACCTGCATGTTCGCTGGAGTCGCGAACGGCACGCAGTTCGACTTCGGTCGAACCTGATGGCACACCCACTACCATGCGGAGCTGTGGGGTGAAGAAATGACGGCTGCTGAATGCCATCTTGACCATGCCGCGGATCATCTGCTCGGCGGCATTGAAGTCGGCGATTACACCGTCGCGGAGTGGACGTACGGTACGTATGTTGGCTGGAGTCTTTCCCTCCATCTGCTGAGCCTTATGGCCTACGGCAATCATCTTCTCACCCTCAAGGGCGACGATTGATGGTGCGTTCACCACAATCTTGCCACCGTGAATGATGACGGTGTTGGCCGTACCGAGGTCGATGGCGACCTCCTGGGTTAAATTGAAAAATCCCATTCTTTTGCTTAACGGATTAAGTTATGTTGTTTACGTTTGACGAATTACTTCTGTTGTACGAACCATGCATGGATGGCGGTATCGTAATGGCTACTTACGCCGAAAGCCTGTTCGGCAAAGCTCAGGCGATCCTCGTAGTCGCTCACGGCGCCCTTGCTCTTGAGCATCTCGGCCAACTGCTGATACTGTGCCTTGCTGGCCACGATGATCACATCCTTGAAGTTCTTGGCTGCTGCACGGATGAGCGAGATGCCTCCGATGTCGATCTTCTCGATGATGCTCTGGAAATCGGCGCCGCTGGCTACCGTGTCCTCAAAAGGATAGAGATCCACGATGACGAGGTCAATCTCGGGAATGGCATACTTCGCCATCTGCTCCTTGTCGCCCTCATTGTCACGACGGCCAAGGATGCCACCGAAAACCTTTGGGTGAAGGGTCTTTACACGACCGCCCAGGATCGATGGATAAGTGGTGAGGTCTTCTACTGCATCGCAGGGAACACCAAGTCCTTCGATAAACTTCTGCGTGCCTCCCGTCGAAAGCAGTTTCACGCCATTGGCATGAAGCATCTTGATAATCTCGTCCAGGCCATCCTTATGAAATACCGACACAAGTGCGGTCTTGATTTTCTTCTGATCACTCATATTTCTTTGAATCAATATATATTTCATTTTTGCGGCGCAAATATAGTAAAAATTTTTGAAATGCAATCATTTTTGCACCCAAATTTTAAAATAAATTTTCGATTTCCTATTTTTAGCTGCAATTCCTGCCCGATGATGTAGTTTTCTTCGAGCAGTTTTTCGGGTTGCGGATTGAGGTATCGCGGGCACTGTCCGAAGGCATATTTCAGGCAGTGTTTCATCTGCATCACTGTTCCTTCCTTATTTGGCTGTAGTTCAAAGGCATCCAGGACGTTTTCAACCTGCATTTCCCGATAGGTTTCACGGGCCTTTTCGTTCATCACATTTGCCAGGAAATCGGTGGGCAGAATACCCCTTGCATCGAGCATTTCGGCACGTGCCTTGTAATCGGGGATTTTGAATGCTTTGCGAACTTCACTTTGCATTTTCAAGCGTGTTTCGAGCAATTTCTGCACGCACAAACGCCGCAATTCGCCCAATTTCGACGAGGGGACGAACCACTGCTCGCCCTCCACTTCAATCCTGCGCATCGCAAATGGTGTGCCTCCCAATTTGCCCAGTTGCTTCTCGATATTCTCCTTTTGCGAACGTTCCGCCAGCTCAAAAGGCCCCTCCAGCTCGACGCTGGCTTCTACGCCATCACTGCACATCATGCGCTCCACAATCTTCCCCTGACTTGCCATGTAATGGATATCTACAGGCAGGGCGCGCTTGGCCGACGGCTTGCTCAAAAACTGCTCGAACGCCACATCCAGGTTCCTATACACCGTTTGTCCCGTTTTCAGCTGTCGGCACACCTGCACGCCCTCCAGCGGGAAACAGGCGTTCGAAGCTGCCTCGTAGCGATTGAGCCTGAATCCCTGCTGCCCCACGGCCAGTCCGTCCCCATTATGAAGAGTGTCGGCCATGAGGTCGATGACGAAACTGTCGCGGTTGACCTTCGCAATCGTTCCCACCTTCTCCCCCATCGACTTGGGGCTTTCGAAGTTCCACATCGGCTCGCGCTTGCCTTCGGCGAAATAGGAAGTGAACCCGCGATTGAAGCTCTTCTCCAGTCGTGGCTCGAAGGTGTAGGTCGTCACCCCGTCGCTGATGTGTCTGATGTCATCGCGTCGTTCGAAGATCTGGTCAATCAACCGGCGATAATAGGCCGTCACATTCTTCACATACGTCATTTCCTTGAGCCGCCCTTCAATCTTCAGCGACGTCACCCCCGCATCGATGAGTTGTTCGATGTACGCCGAGCGATTCATGTCGCGCAGCGACAGGAGATGGCGCTGACGTGCCAGCAGCTTGTCGCCTTTCGAACTCAGCAGGTCCATCGGCAGACGGCAGGGCTGGGCACATTCCCCGCGATTGGCCGAACGTCCGGTCAGGGCAGCACTCAGATAACATTGCCCGCTGATGCACACGCACAGCGCGCCATGCACGAAGCACTCCAGTTCCACGTCGGGCACAGCCTCGTGGATGGCTCGTATCTCGTCTATGCTCAGCTCACGTGCCATCACCACACGCGTCATTCCCAAATCGCGGAACAGACGCGTCCGCTCGATGGTGCGCGCATCGGTCTGTGTCGAGGCATGCAGTTCGATGGGTGGCAGGTTCATCTGCAACAGGCCCAGGTCCTGCACAATCAGCGCATCCACACCCGCTTCATAGAGCTGCCATGTCATCTTCTCGGCTTCGGCAAGCTCGCGATCGGTGAGGATGGTATTCAAGGCCACAAGGGTCCTTGCCCCATACTGATGACCATACAGGGCAAGGCGTTCGATATCCTCTATCGAATTGTGTGCTGCCGCACGTGCGCTGAAGGCGGGCGCACCGATATAGACGGCATCAGCGCCATGGTTGAAGGCCTCGATACCGATCTCCGCCGTTCGTGCTGGAGCAAGTAGTTCAATCTTATGCATTTCCTACGCTGATGACTAGATATTCTTCGTTTTTGTTAGCGTTTCATCGAAAAGGTCGCCGCAAAGATAAGCTTTTTTCATCGTATTACCCATTTTTTCCGTGATTTTTTTGCAAATATTCTCCAAAGGCTCTATCTTTGCGCTCGAAATTCCTGCAAATATCACCCTTTAACTCCCCTTAAAAACCCTTAAACGCCCTTATAAATGTTAGATACTCTCCAGGCGATAAGCCGCTTCATGAGCCGATACTGCTCGTGGATTGTCATCGCCGCCGCCATCCTGAGCGGGTTCTTCCCCAACACCTTCGCCTGGGTGCAGCAGGGGGCACGTCCCTCCATCATTCTCGGTATTATCATGCTCACCATGGGCTGCACGCTATCCACCGACGACTTCAAGGTGGTGCTGAGCCGTCCCTTCGATATCCTTCTCGGCACCTTGGCCCAGTTCTCCGTCATGCCCTTTGTAGCCTACGCGCTCACCAAGGTCTTTGCCCTCGACCCCTTCCTGAGTGCCGGCATCATCCTGGTGGGATGTTGTCCGGGTGGAGTATCCAGCAACATCATGTCCTTCCTCTGCCATGGCGACGTGGCCTTCTCTGTCGGCATGACCACCGTTTCCACCCTCCTTGCTCCCATCGTCACACCCCTCATGGTGCTTTGGTTGGCAGGTCAGCAGATCGAGGTCGATGCCTTCGGAATGTTCCAGAACATCTGTCTCGTGACCATCCTTCCCGTAACCTTGGGCTGCACGTTCAATTACTTCTTCGGCCGACGCGAGAACTTCAAGCAGATACAGTCCATTATGCCCGGCATCTCGGTATTCTGCCTGGCGCTCATCGTCGGAGGTGTCATCTACACCGTCCATCCACGCCTCGAAGAAAACGGGTTCAATCTTATCGCCCTCACCCTAGCCGTCGTCACCTGCCACAATGGCCTCGGCTACCTGCTGGGCTATCTCATTGGCAAGGCTGCACGATTCTCGGTCGCCAAACGTCGCACCATCAGCATCGAGGTAGGCATGCAGAATGCCGGCATGGCCACCGTCCTCTCCAGCAACTTCTTTGCCACCCCTGCCGCCATCGCCGCCAATCCGATGGCTGCCCTCAGCGTCGTCCCCTGCGCCATCTCCTGCGCCTACCACAGCATCTCCGGCACCATCCTCGCCTCGTTCTTCGCTTCGCAAGATAAATAATGTCCTTCCAATTCCGCCTGTTCACCATCCATCAGGATCGATGCGCCATGAAAGTGGGCACCGACGGTGTCCTCTTGGGCGCATGGTCCGACCTCTCCCACCACTCTCCCGACGCTGCGGAGCGTACTTTCTCCATCCTCGACATCGGCACGGGCACAGGACTCATCTCCCTCATGCTTGCTCAAAGAGCTGCCGAAACGGGAATGGACTTCCATATCGACGCCGTGGAGATTGACGAAGAGGCTGCCCAGCAAGCACAGGAAAACATCGCAGCATCCCCCTGGGCCAGTCGCATCAACGTCTTCCCCCTCTCATTGCAGGCCTTCCAGCAGGACGACACCCCTCAGGCTTACGACCTCATCGTTTGCAATCCCCCCTTCTACAATGCCACCTTGAAGCCCGATGATGCTGGGCGTGCCGTGGCTCGTCACAAGGACGCGCTTCCCGTGTCCGATATCGCCCGATACGCTGCAAATCGCCTTACCGCCCATGGTCGATTATCCCTCATCTACCCCACCGACTACGATTCCGAAGTGATGACCGCCGCCGTGCTCTGCGGTCTGCATCCCGTCCGCATCTGCGACATCCTCACCAAGGTCGGCAAACCCTGCAAGCGCCGCATGGCCGAATACTCTCTCCAAAATGCCCCACTCTCTCGCGAGCAACTCATCATCCGCAATGCCGAGGGCAAATACACCGATGCCTATCGCTCCCTCACCGCCGATTTCTACCTTCATCTCACCGATTGACCGCCCTTTATCACCCTTATCTCTCCCATTTTATACCCGTATTTTTGTCCAAAAGTAAATAACAATTGTACAAAAGGAGAAATTTTACGTATTTTTATCGCGAATTATTTGTAGAAAAAGACAAAACTCACTATATTTGCACCCATATAAACACGCAAAAATTCACTTTCCACATGAAGCACTACGTTTGCGCCGTCGATTTCGGAGCCACCAGCGGACGAATGATCATCGCCCGTCTCAACGATGCAGGCATTCTCGAGACTGAAGAAGTCCGTCGTTTCCCCAACGCCATCCAGGAGAAAGACCACGATGGCAAATTCTATTGGAACATGACCGCCCTCATAGGCGAGGTGGTGGCAGGCCTCAAGGACCTTGCCGCTCGTCCCGACATCCACATCGATTCCATCGGTGTCGATACGTGGGGCGTCGATATCGTCTTTGTCGATAAGGACGGCAAGATGATCGAAGAGCCGCGCGCCTATCGCGATCCATATTCCATCTCGGCCATGGACGAATATATCCAGAAGGTCGGACGCGAGAAGATCTACGAAAAGACGGGTATCCAGTTCATCAACTTCAACACCCTCTTCCAGCTTTATGCCTGCCATAGGGAAGGGTTCCGTCCCTTCGAGGAGGCCGCTCAGTACGTCTTCATCCCCGACTACGTAAGCCTCTACCTCACCGACAAGGCAGTGTGCGAATACACCATCCTCTCCACCTCCGAGTTCCTCGACCCGCGCACCAAGCAGATTGACCGTGAGCTCATCGAGGCAGCAGGTGCCGACATCAGCAAGTTCCCGCCCGTTGTCTTCCCCGGTCACGTCATCGGCAACCTCAAGCCCGAAGTGGCCGACTTCGGCTACGACATCCCCGTCGTTGCCATCGCAGGTCACGACACGGGTTCGGCTGTCGCCGCAGTTCCCGCCCGTGACGAGAAGTTCGCCTACCTCTCCTCCGGCACATGGTCGCTTATGGGCATCGAATCGAAGGATCCCATCATCAGCCCGCGTTCCTTCGAACTCAACTTCACCAACGAAGGTGGCATCGAAGGCACCACACGTTTCCTCAAGAACATCACCGGCATGTGGATTCTTGAACAGTGCCGCAAAGAATGGAAGCGCATGGGCAAGGATTACGACTTCAAGACCCTCGGCAAGATGGAGCAGAGCGGCGAAGCCTTCCGTTCGTTCATCAACCCCGACGATCCGATGTTCGCCAACCCGCCCTCGATGCTCGAAGCCATCCGCGAATATTGCCGCAAGACCAATCAACCCGTCCCCGAGACCGACGCACAGATCGCACGTCTCATCATGGAGTCGCTTGCCCTGCGCTATCGCACCGTCTTCAACTGGCTCAAGGAGCTCGCCTCCTTCCCCCTCGATGTGCTCCACATCATCGGCGGTGGTTGCCAGAACGAACTCCTCGCCCAATGGACAGCCAACTCCATCGGATGCCCCGCCCTCTGCGGTCCCGTCGAGGCCACAGCCATCGGCAACATCATGATGCAGCTCAAGGCCATCGGCAAGGTCAAGGACATCACCGAGATGCGCGCCCTCATCGCCAAGGCCATCGAACTCAAGCGCTACGAGCCCCAGGACACCCTCGCCTGGCAGGAAGCCCACACCCGCTACACCCAACTTTGCGAGCAATAATCCTCCGATCCCTCCGACTACTCCGACTACTCCGATCACTCCGAGTATTCCGACTATTCCGATCACTCCGAGTATTCCGACTATTCCGAAAAACCAAAAAATAATCAAACAATGGCAAACAACAAAGGAAGCTTAAGGAGCACGATTGCCGTGTCTCTAACCAATTATCTTGATGCAGGTGCAATCGTGGCTGGTGCCAGCGGTCTGACACTATGGCAGAACTATCTCGGCCTCTCTGAGGTACATCTCGGCTGGCTCAACTTCATCAGCGCCAACTGTCTTGGTGCCGCTCTCGGCGCCATTATCGGTGGATTCCTCGCCGACAAGTATGGGCGCAAATTCATCTTCACCTACAACCTGCTGGTCTATATGCTGGGTGTACTGACTATCATGTTCAGTGTCAACTTCCCCATGCTGCTGTGCGGATTCCTCATCACGGGCATCTCCGTCGGTGTGGGTGTTCCCGCATCATGGACCTATATCTCCGAAAGCTCGGAGGTAAACAACCGCGGACGCAACATCTGTATTTCTCAGATGTCGTGGGGATTCGGCCCTATGTGTATCCTGTTGCTCGGCATGCTCTTCGCCCCTGGTGGATACCTTTTCAGCTGGGTTGAATCTTTAGCACATACTGTAGGTGGCGCTGGCCTCGCCGAGAATGCCGTTAATGTCTTCTCTTCGCGCATCGTCTTCTTCTCGCTCTTCGTCGTAGCCTTCATTGCATGGAACCTACAGCGTCGTCTCCAGGAGAGTGCCGAGTTCGAGGCCACCAAGGCATCTGGACAGAAGACCAGCCTTCTCGACAACATCAAGATTCTCTTTCAGAACAACATCGCCGTCAAGACCGTATGCTTCCTGGCCTCCATCTACCTCACCTGGAACCTCGTGGCTTCGGTGATGGGCTTCTTCCAGCCACACATCTACGAGACCGCAGGTGGTGTCACCAACGAGCAGGCAAACTGGATGAACTGCATCCAATGGGCCATCATCGTAGGCGTGACGTTCATCGTCTCGAAGTTTATCGACAAGGTAGCCCACAAGGCCATCTATGTTTTCGGTCTCCTCGTAGCTATCTGCGCATGGGTGGTCATTGTCACCATCGGCGTCAACGGCCCTGCCGGACTGTGGCTCTTTGCAGTACTCTGGGGTATCCAGGGTGGCAGCTCCCCTCAGATCTTCTACGCACTTTGGGGCTCCGAGCTCTTCCCCGCCAAGTTCCGTGCCGGTGCCCAGGGCCTGATGTTCTTCATAGTCCGTGGACTCTCAGCCGTATGGGGTCTCATCTTTACCATCATCTATGGTGAGAACGGCGAAGGCTTCACTGTTGCTGCCTTCTGCATGATTGCCTTGCTCACCATCTCCCTCATAGTCGGCTTCATCGGTTGCCCCAACACCCGGTGCAAGCCCCTCGACCAAATCACCCGCGAGCGCTACGGCAACACCGTCTGATCCTCCCCATTTGTCAAAGCGGCAGCCGTTCTTGGATGCCCCAATAAGCAAAACCAAACACCCCAAAAATATGAAAACCATCTTAGAAAACCGCCCCGCCCTCAAGGCAGTCATCTACCAGATTGCCGAGGTCACTGGTTACCTTTGGCAGAAAGGTTGGGCTGAGCGCAATGGCGGTAATATCACCGTCAACGTCACCGAGTTTATGGATGACGAATGCAAAGCTATGCCCGCAATCTCGGTCGTAAAGCCCATCGGCATGACCCTTCCTTATCTTAAAGGCAAGTATTTCTATTGCAAAGGCACCGGTAAACGCATGCGCGATTTGGCCAAGGAACCTATGCAGAACGGCTCCATCATCCGCATCCTCGACGATTGTGCATCATACGAGGTCATTGCCGATGTCAACGTGGTGCCAACCAGTGAATTGCCCACTCATCTGGCACTCCAGAACTACCTGATCGAGACAGGCTCATGCTACAAGGCCACCCTTCATACCCATCCTATCGAACTCGTAGCTATGAGCCATATCCAGCGCTTCCTGAAGGGTGATGAGATGACGAAGGTACTCTGGTCGATGATTCCCGAGACCCTCGCTTTCGCTCCTCTCGGCATCGGCATCGTGCCTTACGCACTTCCCTCGTCTGTCGCTCTCGCCGAGGCTACCCTCGAGCAGATCAAGACCCACGATGTAGTCATGTGGGAGAAGCACGGAACCGTAGCCGTAGGCCAGGACATCATGGATGCCTTCGACCAGACCGACGTCCTCTGCAAGGCCGCCAACATCTACATGTGCGCCCGCAGCATGGGCTCCGAGCCCGACGGCATGACCGCCGCCCAAATCCAGGAAGTCCAGGACGTATTCAAGCTCCCCAAATCCCGCCCCTGCTAAAAACAGGTCCCCTCATTCCCCCCGCTTAGGGGGAAGAATAAAGCCCCGACAAGCGGGTCCTCCCCCTAAGTACCGACAAGCTAAATATTGTACTCTGTTGCGACCCTTTTTAAAAGTCCCCTAAGTAGGGGGATTTAGAGGGTCTCCTCTTAACCCTTCAAACCCACCCACATGAAACCCCTAGTAGAAACCAAAGCTCGCGTCGGCGTATTCTCTATCGCTCTCGGCGCATACCTCCCTCAGTTCCCGCAACTCGTCCCCGAGTTCGAAGCTCAGTATGAAGCTTTCAAAAAGACCCTCCCCACCACTGTCGACGTCATCGATGGTGGCATGGTGACCACAAAGGAGCAGTCGATGGCCGCAGGCGACAAGTTCCGCGCTGCCGACGTCGATCTCGTTATCCTACAGATGCTCACCTACTGCACCTCCTACAACATGTTACCCGCCGTGCGCGACCTCAACGTGCCCGTCATCATCGTCAACCTCCAGAAGAAACTGGCGCCCGACTACGACAAGACTGATATCCCCACTTGGCTGGGCGAGCTTTACGCCTGCGGTGCCACTGGCGAAATGGTAGCCGACCTCAACCGTGCCGGCAAGCGTTGTGCTGTCATCACTGGCGTTGTCGAAGGTGGTGATCCCGGTGCACAAGCCGAGATCGAGGACTGGTGCCGTGCTGCCCAGGTACGCCGCCGTTTCCGCGACACCAACATCGCACAGATCGGTCGTCCCTATCCAGGTATGATGGACCTCTACATCGACGAGACCAACCTCTATCATCGTATGTTTGTCTATACCAAGCAGTTCGACTGGGAGCAGATGTGGGCAATCGCCGACAACATCACCGACGAAGACGCTATCCGCGCCAAGGCTCAGGACATCCTCGACACATTCGAGATTGAAGGCGGAGGCACCATCGAAAAGGTTTGGGACATGGCCAAGTATGTCGTTGCCTTCGAGCAGTGGGTTAAGGACGAGAAACTCGGCATGATTGCCTCCCATTATGCAGGTTTTGCGCAAGGTGTAGCCGGCAAGCTCGATTCCATGCTCATCCCTGCCTTCTCCATGCTCATCAAGCAGCACACCGCATGCGCTGTCGAAGGCGATATGAAGGTAGCCATGGCCATGAGTATCCTTAAGACAATCAGCGGCACCGGCACCCTCGCCGAGATGTACAGCATCGACTTCCCGAAGGACATCTGCATCATTGGTCACAGCGGTTCGGGCGACTTCGATATCTCGCAGGCCCACAAGCCCACAATGAAGATCGTTCCCGTGTTCCATGGCAAGACCGGCGGCGGCTACCTCACCCAGTTCTATCCTCCTGTAGGTCCCGTCACCTACCTCGCCATCACCCAGGACAAGAACGGCATCTTCAAGTTCGTCGTGGCCGAAGGCGTCAACGAGGAAGGTCCCATCTTTATGTTCGGCGACACCAACATGCGCACCAAGTTCTCGATCTCCTGCCGCGAGTTCTGCAATCGCTGGAGCGAGGCTGGCCCAACCCACCACATGGCTGCAGCCGTTGGTCGTCACATCAACACTATCGTCAAAGTCGCCAAGATCCTCAATGTCCCCATCGAGATCGTCACACGCTAATCCCATTCCATCCCAAAACAAAACCTCCTTCGGCATTCCGCCAAGGGAGGTTTTCTCATCAGTTGTTGAATTATAAAACAGAATTTATGGAACAAAATAATAATATATTCAAAACAGAGAAAGAACAAGATAGGTATTCTTTCTTTTGGACAGTTATGGACTTATGTGACTGGGAACACGAAGGTGAAGACGAAAAGGTATTGGAACCTGTCATCCTTTATCTGTCAAAGCAAAGTGATGAGCTTATCTTCCTGTTTGATGACCTGATGACAGAACTGTTATATATCTTAGATACACGGGCTAATTACGAAAGATGCAAAGAAGTTTCAGGATATGATAGCGACGACTTGTTTTTATATTCAAGATGCGTGGCATTAATCAACGGACGAGACACTTATCAAAGCATCATTGAAAATGGTTTCCCTGATGATTGGTGGAATTTGGAGTTTGAATCTCTTCTTTATGTTCCTCAAGAAGCGTGGGAAAGAAAACACGGTTCGGATTCAGATGACTATCCACATGTTACTCCTTTAAGTTATGAAATAGGAAGTAACGAAGAAGGATGGAAGAATTAATCTCAAAAAAAAACTCAAATTCTCAAATTCGTGATAAATAATCCCGAGCATAGTGACAGAGAAAACTAGACCTCTCCCGACTTGTCGCGCATTCGCGAGCCGATGGAAGCGAAGATAGTCGCGTCGAAGGGTGAAAAATCACAGAAAGCACTCTGTCGCGCATCACAATGCTCTATCCAACTGAGCAAGCACTCTGTCGCGCGTCACGATGCTCTATCAAATTGAGCAAGCACTCTGACGCGCGTCACGATGCTTTATCCAACCGAGCAAGCATTCTGTCGCGCATCATGATACTCTATACAATCGAAGCAAGCACTCTGTCGCGCATCATGATGCTCTATCCAATCGAGCAAGCACTCTGTCGCGCTTCACGATGCTCTATCCAATCGAGCAAGCATTCTGTCGCGCGTCATGATGCTCTATCCAACCGAGCAAGCACTCTGTCGCGCGTCACGATGCTCTATTCAATCGAAGAAAGCACTCTGTCGCGCGTCACGATGCTATCGCAAAAAGAGGAAGCATTATGTTGCGCGTCAGAGTGCTTCCTCGATTTGAGATAGGAAATTATAACTTTGGGGCTCATAGTTTTTGAGATAAACTCTATACTTCCCGTTAATTATCATTAAATACCATCGCCTAATCTTGCAGAATCTAAATTTTATACATAATTTTGCGCCGTTCAATTTGTTTGTTGCGTTCTCGGCGAAGAATATTTCAATTACACAAGGAATAAGAAATGAACTATAAAGGATTATTTGCCTGTATAATATTAATAACCGCGTTAGTCACTCTGACTGACGCTAAAACAACAAAAGCCATGCAGGAAGAAAGAAACGAGACTGTTCCGCAGTATTATTACCCGGAAAAGGAATGGAACAAGGTTTCCGATTACATTGAACAGCAGTATGGTGAGTATGAGAATGTGATGCATGAAATCGTATCTCCTGATATCCACTGTGACATCGTTATTGTTCCGCCCACAGAGGAACAACCCTTCTATAAGCTCGTTACAATGGGTGCGGGGGCATACAAGATGAATGTCCCGAGAGAACTGAAATCGGATGTGTGTGATAGGGCGGAATATGTCATCTTCCTTCCCAAGGACTGGAATCTGAAATCGGACAAGGAAGAGGATTGGTGGCCATTTAGGGCGCTGAAAACCGCAGCTCGGCTCACTGTTGGAACAGAGGAATGGCTTTACTATGGCCATACGATCGCACTGACAGAGGATGGAAGCTCCGTTGCGGAAAACACAAAATTCAACTCCTGCGTGCTTCTTCCATCTACAGGTAAGGAAGAACAGTGGGTAAAACCCCTAAAGTTGAGCGCCGGAAAGAAGGTGGCATTCCTCCAGATATTCCCCCTGTACCAAGAGGAACTGGAGTATAAAATGGAACATTCCCTCGACAAGATGTTGGACACTTTTGGTGACGAAATAGAAGACAACCTGGTTGTCAATATCCAACGGAAGAATTTCTGCAAGTGATGCCAAGCTTCTTTACAAAGAAGTGATGGCGGGAGCATAGTCCCTCCACTTGTCGCAATGGGCGCGGATGTCGTGGGCGGTGGCGGTTTCGCCATAGCTGTCCATGATGCGCTGGAAACGCAAGAGGCGTCGGAGTTGCTGGGCGGCCTGCTCCTTGTCGGTATAGGTGCGGATGGCCTCCTGGATGAGCTTCTCGCTAAGCTCGATATATTGCTTGTGTCGATAGATGGTGGAATCTTCGACATACGCAATCTCGGGAAGGAGTCCCTGGATATAGGCATGGTCGCAGCTGCTGCTATGGCGCGTGAGGAACCAGCACCGATGGACGGAATTACGCAGTCCCAGGGCATATTGTATCTTCGCGTCGGCCCGTTTGTTGGGATCGCGGTGGTGACGCATATCGTTCTGGTATCGCATCATGGCTTCAGCAAAATGCAGCTTGTAGTCGGGGGCCAACGAGGCATCGTGCGGAAATATCTGCATGTCGTAACTGAATGGATCTCTCGTCATATAGGGATAGACATTGAGCGTCTGCTGGAAACTGAGGGGCAGCTTGCGCAGATAGTAACATGCAGTGGCATAACGGCGTTCGCGAAGGCACTTGGTGGCCAAGACGTCGTACCAGAAATATCGGTCGGTCTTGCTGCGGTTGTTGAGGAAACGGTCGAAGTCGTCCTCGGGCTGATGGATGCGCATGTAGTAGGCACGGGTGTCGGCATACGACAGACGGTCCATGATCATAAACATCTCCCCCGAGTAGCCCCTGGGCTGTACCAAGAGGTTTTCGGCCATGTTGGCCAACTGTATCTCGCGCACATACCTGCCGGCTTCGTGCATACGTGGACAAACGACCTTGAACAGGATGCGCCGCAGGGCATCGTTCCAATAGAAGGTGTTCGACACACATTGATAGATCTCCCAACAACCGTCTTCACAGCAGCCCGTCTTATCGTTGTATTCATCGAGCTTGCGACACAGTTCGGGCGTGGCTTCCCGCTTGATCTTGGCGGCGAGCCACCTCAGGTCGTTCAGCAGCCGAAGCTCGTAGGCTTCGTCATAGGTGGAGGTCTGGGCATCGAGCCAGATGCGCAGCACGTGATAGGTGTCGCGCAGATAGGGGTCCTTCGGATAACGTTGTCCCTGCGCCAGGTATTGCATGGCCTTGCGCGATTCGCCGTTCATGTCGTAGAGCGCGGCCAGCACATAATACCACATTGCCAGCTGGCGGCTCTTCTTTTCCTTGACGGCACGATGAGCCAGGTCCCGCAGACTTATGTATTTCTCATAAGAGGAATAATAGCCATTGGGTCGAAGGTCGGAGGCGCGATAGGTGCCAAAGTACAGCAGCCATTTCTGCAGCTCTCCCTCCAAATAGGGGGAATTGGGGTCGAGGTTATAGACGAAGGTCAGTTCGTCGCCCACCTGACCGCCTTTGACGGCACGGATTGACGCCACATCGCCATGACGGGCATAGATGCTGAAGGCCTCGTCGCTGCGTCCCACCTTGTAGAGCGCGGCAGCAGCACGCAGTTCGGTCATCTTCGCGACGGCATCGTTACCGAGTTTCCCACGGATGGCGTCCCAATAGTCGGCACATGCCTGGTACTGGCGCAACGTACACAGGGCTCGCACCATCTGCAGGGCATAACGTCCCAGAAGCGGGCCCGACGTGTATTGGCGACATTGTTCGACTACCTCCTCAAGTACGCGGTAATGGTAGCCGTCCTTCACGTCGTAATACCAGGGATCGTTCATCGAGAAGCGCACCTTCTCGCTCTGTTTCGCCAGAATCAGGAAGTCGAGGATGTCGGTGCGATGTTGTGCGAGAATCCATCGCATGAAGGTATTGTTTTGCCCGTCGGACGGCTCGGGATGTTCCCTGACGCGCATGAGGTAGTCTTCGTCGGTTCGATAGACAATGCGCTCGATGTCGTCGAGAAGGATGTCTGGAGAGGTCTGCTGCTGCCACAACAGGAGGTTGTCGGCCTTGTAATCGACCTTGCGATGCAGCATTTGGTCGCTGCTCCAGGTGGTGAGATAATCATAGTAATCGGTTTCGTCGAGGGGCATGATGCGGTAAAGCAGGACGTTGCCTGCATCGGAGGCCCAATCTCCACATGCGAAGACGTCGAGGAAGAGCAACAGCGAGAGACTAAGGACGATAAATTTCGGCGATCTCATGGTCGGTATATTTTGAAAGGTTGGCTGAATCGAGGTGATAGATGATGTTCGAAGAGGGGTAACCGATGTCCTTCAACGACGGACGAAGCGCGCGTTTTGCCTCGATGATCTCGTGGTAGTCGCTAGTCTCGTGCCGCAGGGTGCCATCGACGTTGGTATCGTCGCCGGGGCGAAGGATACCCTTGAACTTACGGTCCTTAAACCACAACGTCCACTCGTAAGTGGGGAATGCGAAATCGAGGTGCTTGTCGGCCTCGACATGCCGCATATACTCCTTGACGACGTTGCTGCTGAGGATGGAGTTCTTCACATCGGGGTTACGCAGGTTCTCGGTGTTGTAGAGCATGAGCACGCCGTAGTCGATGTCGGGCAACGTGTCGCGCAACTGGTGCAGACGGATGGTGGCACTCAGTCCCTTGCTACGTTCGCGCAGCAACGACCTCACTTCGGTGCACAGTTCGAAGAAGAGGGGGCGGGTCTCGCGCGTCCAGTCGCAATCCAACTGGATCTCCCGATAGGCGATGTGATGTGCCCAACACATGGCTTCGACGCGTTCGACGATGCGTTCGGCCAACGGCTGCTCGAGGCGCAGGGCTTCGACCGTGATGAACACGACGGGCACTACCTCGACATCGCCGAGGTGCTTGATGGAATCCTTGAAAATGGTGGTGGCGATAGGAACGGGTTGCACTCCTCTCCCATCGTAAAAGTTATCTACTCCTACGTCGAAGAACTTCAGATACAGCCGCCTGATGTCGTGCTTCTTCATGAACTCCTTTTCGTAGATGGTGGGGTTGAACACGGTTTTCCAATGATACACGGCATTGGCGGGCTGGGGGGAGAACTGAAACGTTGTGCCGACTGATGGGTCACTTTTTCCATGGCCGACACATCCCCAAAGGGCAATGATGCTGATTGTCAGCACCAGCAGCGAAAGATTTCTTTTCATCCTATTCCAATTAATAATATCGATGGTGCAAAAATGAGACTTTTTTTCAAGAATGTCAAGAGGGGGGACAAAAAAAAGGCGTTTTTTACAAAACGCCCTTGGTGGAAGGTAGCTGAAAGTGGTGAATGTCGCGCCGAATGGCCATCTGTAGAGCGCGTGCAAGCGCCTTGAAGATGCCTTCGATCTTGTGATGCTCGTTCTCCCCTTCAGCCTTGATGTTAAGGTTGATGCGTGCAGCATCGGCAAACGACTTGAAGAAATGATGGAACATCTCGGTGGGCACGTCGCCAACACGTTCGCGATGGAACTCGGCATCCCATACGAGCCAGGGACGTCCTCCGAAGTCGAGTGCCACCTGGCACAAACAGTCGTCCATGGGGAGGCAGAAGCCATATCGGCCGATGCCACGCTTGTCGCCGAGCGCCTTGAGGATACATTCGCCGAGGGCGATGCCCGTGTCCTCGATGGTGTGATGCTCATCGACGTGCAGGTCGCCCTTCACATGGATGGTGAGATCGATGCCCGAATGACGGCCAATCTGCTTGAGCATGTGGTCGAAGAAACCGAGGCCTGTAGAGATGTCGCAACGCCCTGTGCCGTCGAGGTCGAGGGAGATCTGAATGTCGGTCTCCTTGGTGACACGGCTCACGCTGGCGCGACGCTCACCGGCAAAGAGGAACGCAGCCACGTCGTCCCAGCTTTCGGCGATGAGGGCACAATGGCTATCCTTGCCTCCGGGCAGGCCCAACTGATGCTCCTGCAGCCATTCGCGGCACTCTTCGGGTGTTCCGTTCTGCGCGAGGAGGATGCCCTGGCAACCGAGGTTCTTGGCCAACTGGATGTCGGAGATGCGGTCGCCGATGACGTAGCTGTGCGCGAGGTCGAACTCGGTGCCGTTGCCTTCGATGAACTTGGTGAGCATGCCTGTGCCAGGCTTGCGATTGGGATGGTAGTCGTCGGGCGTGTGCTCATCGAAGTAGAACTCGTCGAAATCGACACCTTCGGTGTGGAAGATGCTGAAGATGAGTTTGTTGATACGCTCGAAACGCTTGCGCGGGTAGTCCTTGGTGCCCAAGCCGTCCTGATTGCTGACGATGATGAAGTCGTAGTCGAGGGTGTGGCGGATGAACGAGAGGTTCTGGATGACACGAGGCAGGAATTCGATCTGCTCGAAGGTATCAATCTGCTCGGTGATGGGTGGCTCGACGACGAGTGTGCCGTCGCGGTCGATGAAGAGGAGCTTTTTCATATAATCATTTGCTCAACTTGTTCCACATATAGATGCCGTAGAAGCTGTTGATGAGGTAAATGCAGTATTTGGCGGTGGTCATGAACGAGAAGTCGGAGTCTGACATGAGCCACATGGCGATGTAGGCGATATTGATAAAGAGCCACATGTACCACTGTTCGACAAACGCCTTGACAGAGACGAACATCGTGACGATGGACATGATGGTAGTGAACGAATCGAGCCAGAGCTGCGACTTCGTGTCGTAGTCGGGCTTCAACGTCTGGAAACCGATCTCGCCCCACCCCATCGAATGCCAAAGGGCAGTGACCTGCTCGAACATCCAGGGGCCGAAGTGGATGAGGAAAAGGCCAAGGCACAACGTACCCGTAGCGACGACGAGGAAGGTGGCCAGACGCTGGCGCCACGTCATGTAGCGCGTCTTGATGACCCCGGTGTCGTCGTGGCGACGACGTTTCTTCCACGACTTCCAGCCGAAGAACTGCATGGGCAGGTTGTAGAGCAGGCGCTGGAGGAAGTCGCCGTAAATGTGGGTGCAGAAGCAGATGTAGATGTGGAGGACACCCTCGACGATGCCGAAGAGCCAATTGGCCATGGCTCCCTTGGCACCGAGGACCACGCAAAACACGCCGAGGATGGCGGAGATGCCCGCCACGATGCCATTGAAGCTGTAGTTGCCCTTGACGACCCAGGAGATGACGGCAAGCGTCATGATGGAGACGATCAGGAAGATCTCAAACCAGTTGAGACTCCTGAACGTCAGTCGCAATAGGGTGATGTAGCGGTTTCGAGACATTGTATTAATATGAACGTGCGAAGAGGACGCGGCGGGCACTGGGCTTGCCAGTCACCATATCGACACCGGGCTCGAGGTCGGAAGGATCCTGTGGAACGAAAGGTATGCAACGGATGGTAGCCTTCGTCTCGGCCTTGATGTACTCCTCAGTTTCGGTGGTGCCATCCCAATGGCAGAGCAGGAAGCCACCCTTCTCGATCTCCTCCTTGAACTGCTCCCAGGTATCGACGCGACGGATGAAGTTGTCGCGCATGCGGCGAGCCTTCTCGAAGATGTTGTCCTGAATCTCGTCGAGGAGCTTGACAACATGATCGACAATGCCCTCCTGTGGAAGCACCTCCTTCTCGAGCGTATCGCGACGCATGAGTTCGAGCGTGCCATTCTGCAGGTCGCGTGCACCGAGGGCGATGCGTACGGGGATGCCCTTCAGCTCGTATTCGCTGAACTTGAAGCCCGGGCGCTTGTTGTCGGCATTGTCGTACTTCACGCTGATGCCCTTGGCGCGCAGACCATCGATCCAGGGCTGGACGTGACGGTTGATGGTCTCGAGCTCTTCCATCTTCTTGTAGATAGGAACGATGACCACCTGGATGGGAGCCAACTTGGGAGGAAGGACGAGGCCGTTATCGTCGGAGTGGGTCATGATGAGCGCACCCATCAGACGGGTAGAAACGCCCCATGAGGTTGCCCAGACGTACTCCTGCTTGTTCTCGGTGTTGGTGAACGTCACATCGAATGCCTTGGCGAAGTTCTGACCCAGGAAGTGGCTGGTACCCGACTGGAGGGCCTTGCCGTCCTGCATCATGGCTTCGATGGTGAAGGTATCGATGGCACCGGCGAAACGCTCGTTGGGCGACTTGGGACCCTTGATGACGGGCACGGCCATGTACTTCTCGGCAAAATCGCCATAGACATTGATCATCTGCATGGCACGCTGCTCGGCCTCCTCACGGGTGGCATGAGCGGTGTGACCTTCCTGCCAGAGGAACTCGGAGGTGCGGAGGAACATGCGGGTACGCATCTCCCAACGCATGACGTTGCACCACTGGTTGCAGAGGATGGGTAGGTCGCGGTGAGAAGTAATCCAATTCTTGTAGGTTGCCCAGATGATGGTTTCGGAGGTTGGACGGACAATGAGCTCCTCTTCGAGCTTTGCCTCGGGATCGACAACAAC
The DNA here is from genome assembly GCA_017548545.1 of Bacteroidales bacterium. GTDB lineage: Bacteria > Bacteroidota > Bacteroidia > Bacteroidales > UBA3663 > Liminaster. The sequence goes on from JAFYZW010000006.1 coordinate 30,575, forward strand.
TCCTGCCCCATTGAGATCATTCTTTAGGCGATAATGGGTAACGACAGCACACTCCTTTGCAAATCCTTCGACGTGCTCGGCCTCACGGCAGAGATAGGACTTTGGAATAAGGAGGGGGAAATAGGCGTTCTGCACACCTGTAGCCTTGAACATGTCGTCGAGGGTGCGCTGCATCTTTTCCCAAATTGCGTAACCGTAGGGCTTGATGACCATACAGCCACGTACTGCTGCCTGCTCAGCGAGGTCGGCATTCACGACCAAGTCGTTGTACCAACGGGAGTAGTCGTCGGCACGCTTGGTCATCTTGTTTAGTTCTTTTGCCATTTTTCGTTATTTTTGTATCTTGAATATGATTTCTTTTTTCTTTGTCACGAATTTGAGAATTACAGCTGTCCACGCTTGGCCCAACGGAGCATTTTGCGATTGGGGACGAAATAAAGGGAGACGCGGCGATTCTTCTCGCGCTGCTGTATATTGTTATTCTCGTTGCGAGGAACCTTGTTGGCCCAACCATAGCAATGCATATCGTTGGGACCTACACCCTGACGAGCAAACCAGCGATAGACCTGACGAGCACGACTGCCCGAGATGAGCTGAAGGTACTTTTCGCTGCCATTGTTGTCGCTGTAGGAGGCGATGATCATCGTGGCGACGGCATCAGGGCCCTTCACCAGGCGCAACAAGGGACGAAGGTAGGCATCGGCCGAGATGAGCATGGTGCTGTCGTTCTGAGCAAAGAGCATGCGGTCGGGGATAGTGACCTTCAGAATGCTTTCGTTCGAACCGGTGAGGTTGAACTCGACCTGCTTGAGGAACTTCAGCCGTTGAGCCTGCGACACCCAATAGTGGCGCACATTCTTCATCGTCTGATAATCGCCATTGACCATCGCATAATCGCCGTAGTGCTCCTGTTCGATTTCGCTCATGTGCTCATAGTTCTGGGCCCTCAGGGGAAGGCACAGAACCAAGGTCATGATGACAATAATCGGATGGTAAAACAACGTTCGATGCGTCATATCAGGCAAGGCTCTCTTCGTAATCCAACTCTGCCTCGACAATCCAGCGGATGGACTCGGGATTGGTGTCGAAGTGGCAATCCTTGTCCTTCTTGCATTCCTTCACCACGAAATTGACGATGTCATCAACATCGATCTCGATCTCTTCGTCGGGATCGGTGGCATCGAGCCAGCCATTGCGCTGATAGTAATCGACCATCGTGTCGGTGATGAGCAGGATGTCGTCGTCGGTATATTTACCCTGGATCTCCTGTGGGATATGTGTCTGGATGAAACGCACGGCAACATCGTCGTCGTATATGCTGTCTTCGAAATTCTCTGCCATAGTTGTAGAAATGTTAATTGTTAATTGTTGACTGTTAATTGTCAAGGTTCCTGCATCGGCTCGTCGTCGTCGGGAGCAGGAGCTTGAGACTTGCGGGTAAAGAAGGGATTGAGGAGGCTTTCGGCTTTCTCGATCACCGGGCGATTGAAGTCGCTGATCTGCTTCACACCCTTCTTCAGATTGCCCAGGATCATGTAGTGGATGTCCTCGAAGGCATAGCGAACAGGTTCGATGACACTCGAAGTGGGATGTTCGGGGCAAATGACCGTGAGTTGCCCGGGATGCATCTGGATATCGAGCACGCCATCCATCTGCATGGGTTCGCCATCGACGTGCACGGGATTGGCATGGGGCATGATGATGCGCAGATGGCTAGAACGGAAGGACATCACATTCTCGTTCTGATCGAGCTCGCGTGTGAAGAGCTGTACCGCCATCTTGGGAATATCGATGAGCGGAGCGCGCTTGACCAAGGTGACGTCGAAGAGGCCATCGGACATCGAGGCGTGGGGGGCGATGTAGGCGTTGTTGCCCCACTGTGAAGCATTGCCAATGGCGATGAGGAACGCCTTCTCCTTCACACGGCCATCGTCGGTGTAAATGACGTAGGAGGCTGGCTCATATTCGGCCACGAGGTCGCTGAAACAACGAAGGTAAGTGAGTGGACCACGCGTACCAGCCTCGGCAAACTTGGCAGAGACCTGCGCATCAAAACCAATGCCTGCGGTGCAGAAGAAGATGTGCCCATTGACCGAGCCGTAATCAACCTTGATGCTGTAACCATAGCGAATACATTCGAGCGACTTGGTAGTGTCGAGAGGCAACTGCAGATGGCGCGCAAGGCCATTGCCGCTTCCCATGGGAACGATGCCGAACTTGACCGACGAACCTACCAGCGAACGACCTGTCTCGTTGATGGTGCCATCGCCACCAATGGCGATGACCGTATCGACACCCTTTTCGACCGCTTCCTTGGCAAGCTCGCTGGCATGACCAGCATATTCGGTGAACCGGATTTCGACGTCGAAACCATCCTCGGGCTTCAGTATCTGCTTTACAAGTCGAGGCATCTCGTCCTTGGGACGAACTCCGGCAATAGGATTTATGATGACAAAAACTGTTCTCATTGAGCAAAAATAGCCGATGAATCCAGGCAAACAAAGACTTCACATCGGCAACTTGGGTGCAAAGATAAAGCTTTTTTTCGGCAAAAAGATGTTTTTGAACAGATTTTTATTCAAATTAACGAAAAATACCGAAAATGCAACGTATTTGCGCCGAAAGTGACAAGTCGATACGCTTGTTTAGACTTATGTCTAATACTGGCTGATATTGTAAAGGTTCTTCATCTTCACCTCCTCAGCGGGCGTACTGAGCAACGTGATGAGCTGCTGGGGTGTCAAACTCAACTTCGGCTGGAAAGCTTCGCTGTGCATATAGCTGAGCACGCTGCCAAAGAAGGCACGACCTTCGGGGTACCTGGCTGCCTCGTCAAGGTCACTCATGACGATGAGCAGACTGCCCTCACCTACCTTACACTCCAACACAAGGCCAAGCTTGTGGTTGCGCTCGAAGTTATCGACCACCTGAACCATGGGAAGGAACTCCTTGGGCCAGGCATCGAGAATAAGAGGATGGCTGTGATGGAGTACGGGGAACCACTGCCAGCTGGTGTATCCATCGGTGGGGAACCCTGCGAAGAGTGGCTGATCGGGATCGGTGAGGATGCCCATGGTGCCAGGCGAAGGTTCGCGATTGTTGTTGGCACAAATCGTCTTGAACATACGATAGTTCCAATAATCGGTCATGAACAACGGGCCAACGGTACATTGCGACTCGGCGGGCGTGAGCAGCACCTTGGCACCCAACTGCAACTGGGCGAGGACTTCGGAGGTCAGGCTATCGCAACGCACGATGTCGGTGGAGAGCTTGCCAATCCACTTGTCGTCGTGGCAGGAAGGATAGACCCAAAGCGGATAGCTGTTGGAAGCCTCGACGCCTTCGATCTCGAGTCGGAGGTCCATGCGGGTAGCCTTCTTGATTTGCGAGAGATTGACCTGCAAGGTGCCTGCAGTGAACAGGCCGATGATGTCGGAACTGATGGTGATCTTGCCACTCGCGATAATCTTGTCGCTGGCATTGAGGGTCCATTTCAGGGATTTACCCTTGAGGGAGGATTCGCCGTAGTTGGCAATCTGGATTTGTCCGTAAAGGCCAGCTCCTGAGGTGTAACAGTAGCTGTCGGTGATGAACATCGGAACGACGGGAGAACACCACTGGCGCCATTCCTCACGACTGCAGATGCCCTTGTTGTCCATGAACGCATCGAGGATGCCGACGTAGGCAGAGCCCTGGCCGGGATAATCCTGCAGGTCGAGCAACTGATAACCCGCCATGCTAGGTGTGCGGAGGTCGAGCTCGATGTCGGCCTTGTAGAGCTGTGCGCTCCAACGACCTGTGGCCTCATGATAGGCTAGGGCCATGTCGGCCAATCCGGAATCGTGCAGACGCTGACGGAAGACCTCAAGATTATAGGGATAGAGCACGCCCTTGTACTTCTCGATTTCGGCAAAGTCGGGATAGATCTGGAACTGACCTGTCTCGTGACTGATGACCGGCACATCGCACAACTGGCAACCCTCTTCGAGGGTGCGTGTCGTGGACGGACGGAAATGATTGAGCACACCTCCATCGGCCACATCGGCAAACGAGAACGAGCCACGGGTGTGAGTATTGTAATTGCCCCATCCCTCACCTCCTACACGGCAGGTGGTGAAATAGTCCATGCCCGGCTTGACGCCCTGATAACCTAGGTAATAATTGGAGCCGAAGGTATAGAGCTTGTCGGGACAGAGGGCGCGCAGCTCATCGACAAAACGCTTCATGGCGTCGATGCTTCCCCACAACTCGTTGCCGAGCGCCATGAAGACAAACGACGGATGGTGGCCGTACTCCTTGAGGATATTGATGCCCTCCTTATGGAGGAACGTCATCAGAACGGAATCCTTCTCGTTGAAATCGCCCCAGAAGGGAAGTTCGGGCTGCATGTAGATGCCCAAGCTGTCGGCTGCTGCAAAGGCTGCATCGGGGGGACACCAGGAATGGAAACGGATGTGATTGATGCCATAATCCTTGCAGATACCCAGATACCAGAGCCATTCATCGACCGTCATGGCCACATGGGCATGAAGGGGCCATACACAGGCATCGTGCTTGCCACGAAGGAAGATGCGATGACCATTGGCGTAGAAATGACGACCTTCGATGTGGAAGTCGTTGAACGCGGGATTGACTTTGGCAGGACGCACCTTGGCAGGTTCATTGCCAGCTATCAGGCAGATGTTGCCGATGATGCCATTCCAATTGGTTTGCGTATCCTCGGTGTAGGCGTGGCTATTGCCATAGATCTGCTCGGGCACGCCATTGGAGTTATCGACCATGATGGCAAGGTCGTGACGACCGGGGGCAAGACGCCCCAAGGCAAAGCGTTGAGGGGTGGAAATATTGTTGGAAGTACCGACATATTTGCCATCCACGTAGATGCGGGTCAACTTGGTGCGTTCGAGGAGCAGCGTCCAATTTGCGGTGTCGTTCCAAACTTCGAAAGACTTGTTGTACCAAGCCTGCCCCTTGTAGCTGAAACGACGCGATAAACGGGTGGTTTCGCTCCTATCGGCACAGGGTTCGCCCAAGCCATTGGTGTCGGTCGTGCCTGGCAAGGTCACGGCAAAATTATATTGGGCGCTATCGAAGCCCATACGCCATCGTCCAGCAAGGTCAACGACCTCCGGACGATAGTTGTTATCACTGGATTGCGGGTTTGCCAAAAGGCCATTCAAACATGTGAAGGCCATGAGGAACAACCCGATAGATACTGTTCGTCGTACGTTCATGGTGTGGTATTAGGATAATTGATGAAAACATCGGGAACCTACTGAACCAGGCAGGCGTCCATTTCCTTCTTGATGAGGGCCTTGTCGAGGTTCTGACCAATGAAGACAATCTTCTGCATACGGTCGCCATAGAACTCGTCCCAATCGCGACGGAGGTTGGCATCGCGTTCCAACATCATTTCGAGCTCACGTTTGGGCATGGTAGCGAACCAGTTGCCGGCATTGCGAACGGTGGTTTGACGACCTGCCTGCTCGAAGACATAGCACACATCCTGCTCGTCGGAGAAATAGCAGATGCCCTTGGCGCGGATGATATTCTTTGGCCAACGACGTGCCACAAAGTCATCGAAGAGGCCCAGGATGATGGGTTGGCGGGCATAGTAAACGTAAGTGACAAAGCCGTATTCTTCGGCTTCTCCTTCCCCATCGAGATGATGGTGATGGTGATGATGATGATGCTCATGCTCGTCGTCATCGTCATCGTCGTCATCATCGTGGTGATGGTGGTGGTGATGATCGTGATCGTCGTCATCATCGTCGTCGTGGTGATGATGCTCTTGTATCTCGGCATCTTCGTCAAGCTCACCTTCGACCTTTTGAATCCAAGTGGCCGAAGTGGCTACGGAATCGAAGTCGAACATCCGGGTATTGATAAGCTCTTCGAGAGGAATGTTGCAATAATCGCACTCCACAATCTTTGCCTTTGGCTGAAGGGCACGAATAATTTCGTGTAGTCGGCGGAGTTCCTCCTTGGTGACTTCGGATGCCTTGTTGAGCAGGACCATGTTGCAGAACTCGACCTGCTGGATGAGCAGATTCTCGATATCGTCCTCATCAAGGTTCTGACGGGTAAGTGACTCACCACCCTGGAACTCGTCCTTCATGCGAAGAGAATCGACGACGGTGGCGATGCAATCCAACACAGGAATGCCGCCCTTCAAGGCTTCCTCAGACACAACGCCAGGGATGGAACAGATGGTTTGAGCAATGGGACCTGGCTCGCAAACACCCGATGCCTCGATGACAATATAATCGAAACGACTCTGATTGACGAGGTCGGTCAACTGCTGGATGAGGTCCATCTTCAAAGTGCAGCAGATACAACCATTTTGCAAAGCGACCAGAGAATCATCGCTTTGACCCACAACGCCACCCTTCTGGATAAGGTCGGCATCGATATTCACCTCGCCAATATCGTTGACGATGACGGCAAAGCGAATACCCTTCTCGTTGGTAAGGATACGATTGAGAAGGGTTGTCTTACCACTGCCCAGATAACCGGTGAGCAGAAGGACCGGAACTTGCTTAAATTTCATATCAATTAAAGTTGACGTAGAATAGCCTGAATCTTTTCGAACGTGGTGATTCGTGTGGGAACGAGCGGCAAGCGCAGCACATTCTCGCAATATCCCATGGCGCTAAGCATAGCCTTGACGCCCGCAGGATTGCCATCGACAAAGAGCAGCGAGAAGAGCTCCTTGAAACGATGATGGATGGTCAAGGCGTTCTGGTAATCGCCATTGAGCGCCAATCGGACCATGCGAGCAAACTCGCCAGGAAGGGCATTGCCGATGACCGATACCACACCTTCGGCACCCAAAGTGATGAGCGGGAAAGTGATGCCATCGTCACCACTGAGCACCGTGAAATCACGAGGCTTGTTCTTGATAATATCATCAATCTGGTCGAAGTTGCCCGATGCCTCCTTGATAGCGATGATGTTTGGATTGTCGTAAGCAAGACGAAGCGTCGTTTCGGCAGTCATATTCACACCGACACGACCTGGCACATTGTACAGAATGACAGGAATCGGCGAAGCCTTGGCAATGGTAGAGAAATGCTGATAGAGGCCCTCCTGCGAGGGTTTGTTGTAATACGGAACCACACTGAGCACAGCATCGATGCCGCGCCAATCGGTATACCTCAACTCATTGACGATGGCCATGGTGTTGTTGCCACCACATCCGATGACGATGGGGATACGTCCACGTACCTGATCGGTGACCAGTTGGCGCACTTTTGCTCGTTCTTCGGGGGTAAGTGTTGGCGTTTCGGCAGTAGTGCAAAGGACGCAAAGAAAGTCCGCACCGCTGCTCACCTGATATTCAACCAAACGCTGCAACGCTTCGTAGTCAACCGACATGTCGGCTTTGAAAGGAGTGACAAGGGCTATGCCCATGCCTTTGATTTTTCCCATATATAATTATAAAAAATTGCGATTTTCGGGCGCAAATATAATAAAATATTTGTATTTATCGCCTAAAAACCGCATTTTTTTAATCAAACTTTCAGCGCTCCGACAATTTCGGACACATTTTGACAGCCATGCCGGTCAAGATATTCATCTATGCCATCGATAATCTTCATGGTTACTGCAGGGTCGATAAAGTTGGCTGTACCCACCTCGATTGCCCTGGCTCCACATAGCATGAACTCGATGGCATCGGTGGCGTCCATGATGCCTCCAAGGCCCACAATCGGAATCTTTACGGCGTTGTAAACCTGCCATACACAGCGCAAGGCAATGGGCTTGATGGCAGCGCCAGAAAGGCCTCCAGTGACTGTACTCAGCACGGGACGCTGACGTTCGGCATCGACAGCCATAGCAAGCACCGTGTTGATGAGACTGACCGAATCGGCGCCAGCTCCCTCGACCGCTTTTGCAATTTCGGCAATACTGGTCACATTCGGCGTCAGCTTGACGATGAGGGGCTTCTTGTACACAGCTCGCACAGCCTTCACAACTTCGGCAGCCATCCCGGGACGGGTGCCAAAGCCCATTCCTCCAGCCTTTACATTCGGACAGGAGATATTGAGTTCGATAGCAGGAATCGTCTCCACTTCGTTCAGCATCCTGGCCCCTTCCACATAGTCCTCGATACAACTTCCGCTGAGGTTGACTATCACGTTGGTCTTCAATGAGGCCAACTGAGGATGGATGTGCGTGATGTAATACTCCACGCCTTTGTTCTGAAGCCCCACCGCATTGATCATTCCCGATGGCGTCTCGGCCAAACGCGGGTAAGGATTGCCCTGACGTGGAAGGAGCGTTGTGCCTTTGACAATGAAACCTCCGAGACGCTCAAGGTCGATGAAGTCGCTGAACTCCGTGCCATAACCAAATGTTCCAGAGGCTGTAAGTACGGGATTCTTCAATGTGAGACCCGCTATATTTGTCGACAGATTTGCCATATCTTTCAAATGTCATTAGTTTAACAGATATCTACCTACCACTTGAGGTCCTTGATGTCGAAGACGGGGCCATCGGTGCAGACACACTTGTGTCCGTCCTTGGTATCCTCGACACAACAGAGGCAAACGCCAAGGCCACAGGCCATCTTGTTCTCGAGGGAGACTTCACAGAAGTGGGGACGCTCATTCTGCTTCCAACAGGAAACCATCCGGGCAACAGCCATCATCATCGGACCAGGGCCACAAACCCTAATGGCATCGAAAGAACCTTCACGAAGGACGGAATGCTGGGTAACAAATCCACGTTGGCAATCCACCCCCTCAATGATTGATCCATCTTCGGTTGTGATATATACCTTTCCGACTTTACGGAACTGCGCAACTTGTGCTATTTCTGCGCAACTTTTTCCTCCTAAAAGGAAGCTGACTTGAGCGCCATGCTCCACCAGTTGATACCCTGTCTCGAGAAGGGGAGCCACACCAACGCCGCCACCAATCAAGAGATATTTCTTCACCTGATCATCGACATCGATGGTAAAACCACTGCCAAGAGGATATAAAATATTTAATAGATCGCGCGCGCGCAAGTTGGCGAGCTTATTGGTGCCATCTCCAGCACGTTGGATGAGGAGCCACAGCTCGTTGGACTCACGATCGACACGATGAATGGAGATTGGGCGTCGGAGGAATACCTTGGGTTCGTTATCAACTCTCAACTCTACGAATTGACCAGGAAGACAAGTCGCGATAGGCGTTCCATCGGCCGGTGTAAGGCGCAAGATGAAGAGCCGATCGGACAACTGTTCGTTGGTCACAACATGGAAGTCAGTTATGTACTTTTTCATCACTTAAGAATTTGCGTCAGAATCAACGTTCTTCTTTTAAACGTACATCTCATACTTTTATTGTGTGAAGTGCGATTCTGGCGAATTTTTGCATTATTCATTTTGGCAAAAACAAGGGGATTATTGCGGGTGATTTTTATCATTAGGGGATTTTTAGACAAACCAGAATAAGGCAGGAAACATTGCGATCCAATCATAGAATGCAATTATACTTAACATGGCATTTTCTACTGACTTTTAGCAACTTACAATTAGTGAAAAATTGACAATTTTATCATTTTGCATATTTTTGCATATATTCGATCGCGGAAATCTGAAAATAAAATTAGATTCAATGGCGATTTGTGCTCATTTTCAGTAATTTACATTCACTTGTATATTCCGCATATTTTACTTATGCATATAATAATGAAATATTCATCTTTTAGTGGGATAAATCTGCAAATAATTATGCGTTTTGCATACTTTATGCATTCCTCCTAACCCCTTTAAACACCCATTTTTCAGGGTCAAAATATGTAATGATTTTTTTTGTTTTTTTTGGCCAAAAGATTTGGAGATATCATTTTTTTTTTATAATTTTGCAGTCGAAAACAAACCTCAGCTTATATGGACACCACAGAATTTTCAAAAATATTTCTCCCAAACATCGTCTTTGAATACTTAAGGGGCACACTACCACCACATGCGCTGGTCGATATTGATGCTTGGAAAAAAGTTTACCCATACCAAAAGCGTAAACGCGGGAATCAGATCGATTGGGAACATGTCGAGTTCACTTGCTACGATCTCCAGGATCGCACCCTACTTCTTACCTTCATACTCCCTCAACCCAAGGAGTATGGAGAGGTGGAGTATGTCGCCATCCGACTGAAACCCGAAGAGCACGACGAGAAGCGCGCCGTCATTTACATACTGACAAAGCCACAGGATCCAGGCGACAAATGGGACATCAGTTACCTCCCCCTTCCGCTTGGTGCCGATAAGATGGAATTCAAATTCAAGCAGAAGATCAGCAGTACTGACCAGGTGCGCAACTTCGCTAAAGACGTGCAACAAATAGATTTCTACGACGACAGCTACAACAAGTCCATCCTCGACGACTTCCGTGATATATTTAGTAATATGTTCCGTTCACAGGATGACAATTACAAATGATAACCTTGATGCCAAATACTAATTTATGTTATTATTTGGCATTTTTCTTTCTTAATATTTTGTGGTACGCGCGAGAATACTTATCTTTGCGCACTTTTTGAGGTGTTCATCTCTTTATTCTCATGATCTTCGACATAAAGTCCGATTACAAGCCAATGGGCGATCAGCCAGAAGCCATCCGTCAACTGTCGGAGGGCGTATTGTCGGGCATCCCTGCTCAAACCCTACTGGGCGTAACTGGTTCCGGCAAAACTTTCACTATGGCGAACATTATCCAACAAACCGAACGCCCTACCCTCATCTTAAGCCACAACAAGACACTCGCTGCACAGCTTTACAGCGAGATGCGCGCTTTCTTCCCCAATAACCAGGTCGAATATTTTGTCAGCTACTACGACTACTACCAACCTGAGGCTTATCTGCCGGCCAGCGACACATATATCGAGAAGGATCTGGACATCAATATGGAGCTTGACCAGCTCAGACTATCCGCCACATACGCTCTGCTGTCAGGCAGAAGAGATGTTATCGTAGTCTCTTCGGTCAGCTGTTTGTATGGTATTGGCAACCCTGAGGACTTCCACAACAATATGATTACCGTGGAAGTGGGCCAACAGATTGGCCGTGACGAGTTGCTCCGCGCCCTTCTGAATGCACAATATACTCGCAACGATGTTGCCCTGCAGCGCGGTAATTTCCAATGCAAGGGTGAAACCGTAGATGTTTTCCTTGCTGCCACGGACCTTATTGTACGTATCCACTTCTGTTTTGACGAAATCGAAGAGATAGAAACGCTCGATGTCATGACGGGACATACATTACAGAGGATGGATCGATACGTCATCAGTCCAGCCAACATTTTCACAACCACAAAGGACCGTGTGGATCGCGCAGTGGATGAAATCGCTTTGGATCTTGGCAAACAAATCGATTATTTTGAAAGCATTGGCGAACCCGAGAAAGCTGCACGCATCAAGGAACGCGTGACTTACGACCTGGAAATGATCAAGGAAGTGGGATGCTGCTCGGGCGTGGAGAATTATTCCCGCTATTTCGACGGACGTCCACCAGGAAGCAGGCCATTCTGTCTTCTGGACTATTTCCCGAAGGACTTTCTGCTCATCGTGGACGAAAGCCACGTCACCATTCCCCAGATTCACGCCATGAGTGGAGGCGACTTCAAACGTAAAACCACACTTGTGGAATATGGATTCCGTCTTCCTGCAGCCATCGACAACCGCCCGCTTAAATTTGAGGAATTCGAAGCCCTCACTCCTACCACGATCTACGTCAGCGCCACACCTGCCGACTATGAGCTGGAACGCAGCGAAGGCATTGTAGCCGAGCAGTTGATACGTCCTACAGGGCTTCTGGATCCGACAATCGAGGTACGTCCTTCGGAAAACCAGATTGACGACCTGATGGAAGAGATTCAGAAGACCATCGAAGCCGGTGAACGCACCCTGGTCACTACGCTGACAAAAAGGATGGCCGAGGAACTCGACGAATATCTCCGCGAACATGGTATTCATTGCGCTTATATCCATTCCGACGTCGATACCTTGGACCGTGTACGAATCATGGACGAACTACGAGAAGGCACATACGATGTCCTTGTCGGTGTCAACCTGCTGCGAGAAGGACTGGACCTCCCAGAGGTTTCGTTGGTGGCCATTCTCGATGCTGATAAGGAAGGCTTCTTGCGCAATGAGAGGAGTTTGACACAAACAGTAGGACGTGCAGCACGCAATATTCATGGCCGTGCCATCATGTATGCAGACACCATCACCGGCTCAATGCAACGCTGCATCGACGAGACAGAACGTCGTCGAATGAAACAGATGAAATACAACGAGGCAAACAACATCACTCCCACCCAGATTGTGAAGCCACGAAAGAGTCTTCTCGACAACGAACAGCTCACTGACACTCGTACTGCCTTCGAAGCACAAAAGCAGAAGTCGAGGGCATCCCATTTGGACGAAAGCCTCTACAACCTGCAAGTGGCTGATGGAAGCTCGCTCGATAATCGCAATAAGTTACAACCACTTACGAGGGAATTCCTGCAAACTGAAATCGACAAGACAAAACAAAAGATGCTTTCTGCCGCCAAGGCGCTCGACTTTATGGAAGCTGCCAATCTGAGAGATTACATGCTCATGCTTTCCGAAAAACTGGAACATCTGAAGTAAAACAACAAAACTTATATAATATGAAAAGCGACATCGAAATCGCTCAAGAATGTAAACTGGAACGCATCGAAAAGATTGCCCAAAAGTGTGGAATCGCAGGTGAGGATATCTATCCCTATGGCCACTATATGGCCAAAGTGCCGTTAAAGTATATCAACGAAGAGAAGGTACGACAGTCAAACCTCATCCTCGTCACTTCAATCTCTGCCACCAAGGCAGGTATCGGCAAGACTACGGGCTCGATAAGCCTCTCGCTAGGTCTTAACCGTATTGGCAAGAAATCTATCGTTGTGCTTCGCGAGCCATCCCTCGGACCATGCTTTGGCTTCAAGGGGGGAGCTGCAGGTGGTGGTTATGCCCAGGTTTTGCCCATGGAGAAGATCAACCTTCATTTCACAGGCGATTTCCATGCAGTCACTTCGGCCCATAATACCATCGCTGCTCTGCTTGACAACTATTTCTATCAGCGCCGCAAGGAGATTCCGCCCCTGAAACAGGTGCTCTGGAAACGTGTGCTCGATGTCAATGACCGCAGTCTTCGCAAAATCATTATGGGTCTTGGAGGACAGCCCAACGGCGTGCCTGCAGAAAGCGGCTTCGACATCACACCTGCCAGCGAAATCATGGCCATTCTCTGTCTGGCTAACAGTCGCGAGGATCTGCGACGCCGTGTCGAGAATATCCTCCTCGGCTATCGTTACGATGGAACACCCTTCACTGTCAAGGATCTAGGTTGTGCCGGAGCCATCTGTGTGCTGCTCGATGATGCTCTACTGCCCAACCTTGTGCAAACCACTGAGAATACTCCAGCCATCGTACACGGAGGCCCCTTTGGAAATATTGCTCATGGCTGCAACACGATTTTGGGCACGAAACTCGGCATGTCGATAGCCGACTATTGCATCACCGAAGCAGGATTCGGCGCCGACTTGGGAGCTGAGAAGTTCCTCAACATCAAGTGCCGCAAGGCAGGCCTATGTCCAAAGCTTACTGTCATCGTTACCACTTGCAACGGCCTTAAGATGCATGGAGGTGTACCTATCGACCGCATCAAGGAACCTAACCTCGAAGGTCTAAAGCGAGGTTTCTCAAACCTCGATCGTCATGTGGCCAACATGCAGAGATTCGGGCAAACGGTAATTGTGGCATTCAATCGCTTTGCGAATGACTCGGAAGAAGAGATTCGTTGTCTCATCGACCACTGCGAAGATGAACTCGGCGTACAATGTATCGTAAATGATGGCTTTGCACACGGCGGTAAAGGTGCAGAAGAACTTGCAAAGGTCGTCGTTGAGACCATCGAAAAGAACCCTTCCAAGCCCATCGTGAACTTCACCTACCAGGATTACGATACTCCGAAGACAAAGATCAAGGCTGTTGCCAAGAAGATTTACGGAGCAGGCAGCATCACCTTCAGTGAGAACGCCAAGAAGATGTTAACCTTGGTTCATGAACAAGGTCTGGACCACCTTCCCGTATGCATTGCCAAGACTCAGTTCTCATTTACGCAGGACCCCAAAGAAGTGGGCGCACCCTTAGGGTTCAATTTCGTCATTAATGACGTGGTTATCAACCAAGGTGCTGAATTCATCGTCGCTATTGCAGGTGAAATGATGCGTATGCCAGGTCTTCCTAAAGCCCCGTCGGCCGAGCTTATCGAAATTGATGCCGATGGCAACATCACGGGACTCTCGTAATTATCTTCATCGAACAACCATCCAATCTGATATAATTAAGGCTGAGTGAATTATTCACCCAGCCTTAATTGTTAAACTCTTACCAAGTCGGAAATAAATACCAGTTTGTCTTCCCACCCATCGGCAAAGATATTGGGTGAGTGAGTCGTCATGATAATCTGACAATTGGGATTCAAGTCGAGCATCAGTTGGATAAGCCTATCCTGCCATTCGATATGAAGCGAGATCTCGGGTTCATCCAACAATAGTACTGTCGAACGATCCTCCATCAGGAAGAGTGTGAAGAGGAGCAGCAGGATCTGCTTCTCTCCCGCCGAGAGTTTCTCCATGTCAATGATTTGACGCCCTTTGCGGAAGATAACGCGATTCTTGTCGTCGATATCTATGGTCTTTCCTGTCATCAGGAAGAGCGAATTGATAAGATCGAAGAACTTGTCAATTCTCTCCTGCATATGCATGGCAGCACGCAAATCCTTGAGCATGCTCAAACGATAGTCGGAAAAGCTGAACACATCAGGATTGCGCTGATAGAGTACCTGATCGAGGGTCAAGCCAAGTTGTGACAAAGATGACTTCTTTGATGCAGGGACATCAAATGTATTGACATAGTAGAAACACGACTGCGAATCATATCCTCCGAAAGTCGGCTTTTGGATCACCTGCTTCCCATCGAAATACATTTCACCCTCCGAACTCTCCCCCGTATCCTTATTGGTAATCAGTGTGTTGATGTGAACCTTGGCCTTCAACTGCCTGATGAACTTGTCATCTTTCATCAACACCGCACGGATAAGATTCAGCATGGTTGTTTTGCCGAAACCATTCTGTCCCACCACTATATTGATATGAGGATCCAACCCGCGCCATTCAAGCGATGTATCGCCCCACATGGTGTCGATAACGATGTCTCTAATATATACCATAGTGCTGAATAATTTAGAAATTCTGAAAGGTGAAGAGAAATTCTGAAGGGTTAATCAGAACAACTTTTGAGGATAGAGACCAGTGTCGTGCAGTTCCTTGAACTTGGCAACCACAGCCGGACGATCGGTGGCGTAGGTCACGCCGAACCAACGAGATGGTGTATCAAGCACCTTGCAAGTAGCCTTGCCACTGTTGATGAGGGTGTCGATAACCAATGGGATAAAGAATTCAGACTTGAGCTCCTGTCCATGAGCCTTGAGGAACTCTACGAAGCACTCCTCGGAATACTTGAAGTAATCGGGTGTCAATGCCCACATATTCATGCTGACAGGCGTATTTTCGGCAATCTCAGTCTTGCCTTCTGGCTCGATGAAGCGAATCTTACCATCTTCTTCACGAATAATCTTGGTGCGCTCGGTCACCTTGGTCAGATAACCCTCGGCAT
This sequence comes from Bacteroidales bacterium, assembly GCA_017548545.1. Taxonomy (GTDB): domain Bacteria; phylum Bacteroidota; class Bacteroidia; order Bacteroidales; family UBA3663; genus Liminaster. The sequence continues at coordinate 46,262 of JAFYZW010000006.1, forward strand.
TTGTTTCGCAGACACCACGTGCTACCGTGCCACCCTCGGAAAGAGTGTTGGATACACGATAGCCCACCATGGCATAATTGCCTGTGGTTCCCTCCACGCTGGTAAGGTAATCGGCAAGTACCTGGAAACTCTCGCTGCCATAATAGTCATCGGCATTGATAACTGCAAATGGTTCATGGATGACATCCTTGCCCATCAGCACTGCATGGTTGGTGCCCCAAGGCTTCTCACGGCCCTCGGGAACCTTGAAGCCTGCAGGAAGATTATCCAAATCCTGGAAAACGAGCTCCACAGGAATGCGACCTTCGTATTTCGAAACAATCTTCTCGCGGAAGTCCTTCTCGAAGACACGGCGAATGACGAAAACGACTTTGCCGAAACCGGCCTTAATGGCATCATAAATTGAATAATCCATGATGGTCTCACCATTGGGTCCAAGACCATCGAGCTGCTTCAGTCCACCGTAACGGCTACCCATACCGGCAGCAAGAACAAAGAGTGTAGGTTTCATTGTGTTTCTTTTTAATATAAATAATGTGTCAACAAATTGACGTGTTACTTCTTTCTCTAATTCGGACAATGCTTCCATCATCCAAGAATTGTGCTTATATTGTACTGCAAATATACAAAAATATTGTGTAACTTCGCCAAAAAAATGCTTAAAAAATATAAAATCGTTAAAAAATGACGATTTCTTTGTTAATTTTGACCAACGTATTAAAAAAATTATCATCTTTGCAACGGATTATAATTAACAAACAACAAAAACGAAACGCCTATAGAAAACATCTACTCTAGTATTATTTAATATAGAGATCAGATGAGAAATCTTTCAGATGACAGACTCGTCACCCTGTATGAACAGGGGATGAATGAGGCTTTCGATGAACTATTGAATCGCTACAAGGAGAAACTGTACACCTACATCTACATGCTTGTACAGAATCGCGAAATGGCTGAAGACATTTTTCAGGATACGTTCACCAGAGTCATCGTTACGATCAAACAGAAACGCTACAACGAGAAAGGCCGATTCTTAGGTCTCCTTTTTCGTGTAGCGCATAATTTGATAGTAGATGTTTATCGCCAGGAGCAGAATGCACAGTTCGTCAACCCCACTGAAGCTGGATACGACATCTTCAACAACAAGGAACTCTGCTCTCCTTCGTTCGAAGATGAGATTTCCGGGCAACAGACCATGGAGGATATCCGTCGGCTCGTCGGATACCTGCCTGAAAGCCAACGGGAGATCATCATGATGCGATTCTACAGGGGCATGTCGTTTAAGGAAATTGCCGACATCAAGAAGATCAGCATCAACACCGCCCTTGGCCGTGTACGTTATGCGATACTGAATATGCGCAAGATGGCCGAACAGCACAACATTGTCCTGGCTGTGTGATACTGCTAGTTTACCAAATCCCTAAATCCCATGAATCTCGACCCCAGGCCACATTATTCCAATGCGGAAAAGCATGCATTCTACGAAAGCGCCGCCAAGCGTTTCAAGGCGGAGCTTCGTTTGCGTGGTGGCACTGCGGCTGTTCACATCGAGAACAAGAACGATGAGGTCTTCTGGTGGAAAGTGCTCCACGATGCCTATCCTCAAGGCAAGTTCCGTTTCATCTCAGGCAGCCGCAGTATCGGTGGCAACATGACCAGTGGATGCACCCAATGCCTTCAGTACCGAGATTTCCTAGATCGTAATTTCTGGATTGCCATTGATTCGGACTACCGCTATCTTAGTGAAGAACCTAACATCGACGCCAAGCACTTCATTCTCCAGACCTACACCTACTCCTTCGAGAACCATTTCTGCTACTGGAAGAACTGCCAGCGTGTCACCGATGCCAGCAATCAAGCCGCCGAGGCTTACGAGGAAAATAGCCCAGAAGCCGAACTACTCCAACAGATGCAGGAAAAACTTTCCGAACCTGAAGATACAGCTGTCGAAGATTTCGATTTTAACGAAGAGGAAGAACCCAAAACCGACACCGAAGACCTTGACGAGACGACCATGTCACGACATGACACCCGGTTTGACTGGAAGTATTTTCTCGAGACATATTCACGACAGGTTTATCCCCTGCTTGTTTGGCAGCTTTATCTTCGCGAGGTAAGCCCCGATGCCTTCCCTCAAGCGACCTTCCATCGACTTATCACCCTCCCTGTCGGTGCTCATTCGGCAGAAAACAACGGGCTCTCGGTGCTCCGTGTTCTCAAGACACGTTGCCACAAGTTCCTCTCCCACCTCAAACGCTCCTATCCTGATGCCGACAATACATGGTTCGAGGCGCGATGCAATGCGATGGGGGTGCGTCGTGACAATTGTTATCTCTTTGTCCGTGGACATCAACTCTACGATATGGTCGTCAGAATTGGCGCACGCATACAGCGCAAGTTTGAGAAGGAGATGCTTAAGGAACTATGCTTCGACGAGTATGAGGAGATACGCAAAATAAAGGAAGATGTGCTCAGTATCGTCGCTCCAAAGAAATAATGAGGTCCCGACTCTCACGAGTCAAGACCTCATGTGTTATTCTTATATGGAAAAATTTAAGATTATAAAGATGGTTTATTGTATCTTTTTGTCGGTACAAAGATAACACTTTCTTATCATTTTTCAAAATAATATTGTAAAAAAAATAACGAAACATGTTGAAGAACATATTATTTCGATTCTTTTTAGCAAAAACAATCAATCAAAGGTTACAATAATACAATATGGCACAAGAAATTGAACACAAATATCTAGTCACTTCCAACCATTTTAAAAAACTTGGCAAGGGCACTTTTTATCGTCAGGGTTACATCCCCACACGTAATGGAATGACTGTTCGTGTGCGCCTTGCCGGCACACAAGGATACATCACTTTCAAGGACCATGCCGTAGGACTCACCCGTCACGAGTTCGAATATCCCATCCCCGAAAAGGATGCAATCGAGATGCTCGACCTGCTTTGCGAAAAACCGCAGGTAGAGAAGACACGCTACATTATCCCCAATGTCGAAGGACATCTCCCTGATGGCACCCCCATAGAGGGATTATTTTGGGAAGTCGATGTCTTCCATGGCGACAATGAAGGACTTATTTTAGCCGAGATTGAAATACCCTGCGAAGAAGCGGAATTCGAAATACCCAACTGGATAGGCGCAGACGTCTCGTTTGACCGACGTTATCGAAACAATGCCCTTTGCCGTCATCCCTACAAGGACTGGACCGACGATGAGAAGTATCTTGAACACAAGTCATAATCGGCACGACAAAAATAAACCAGTATTAGTTTTTTTCATCATTAACAAAAAGAAGGGTGTGTCCAAAGTCAGATAGTTTGACGATGGACACGCCCTTATCTTTTTATGGAATATTAAGCAAACAAAAGGCGCGTGCCTTGATGACACGCGCCCCAACAAATAGGTTCAAAGATTAATACTCGAGCTTAGTTTGACGAACGTAAGTCTGATAACGTTTCTTAGCCATCAGCTCTGCTTCGGCAAACAGCTCACCTGCCTCAGCTGGGAACTGCTTCATTACAGATGCGTAACGCACTTCACCCTTGAGGAAGTCCTGGAACTTCTCCCAATTCGGCTCCTTAGAGTCGAGGATGAATGGATTCTTGCCCTGTGCTTCAAGCTCTGGATTGAAGCGCCACAGCTGCCAGTAGCCACACTCAACAGCCTTAGCCTCCTCAGCCTGCGACTTGCCCATGCCTGCCTTCAAGCCATGATTGATACATGGAGCGTAAGCAATGATGAGCGATGGTCCGTGATATGCCTCAGCCTCCTTGAATGCCTTGAGGGTTTGAGCCTGGTCAGCACCCATGGCGATCTGAGCAACATATACGTAGCCGTAAGTCGTAGCAATCATGCCGAGATCCTTCTTGCGAACACGCTTACCAGCAGCAGCAAACTTAGCGATAGCGCCGAGAGGAGTAGCCTTCGACGACTGGCCTCCAGTGTTGGAGTAAACCTCGGTATCGATAACGAAGACGTTAACATCCTCGCCCGATGCGATAACGTGATCGAGACCACCGTAACCGATGTCGTACGATGCACCGTCACCACCGATGATCCAATGGCTGCGCTTTACAAGGTGATCCTTGTAGGTAAGGATATCCTTGCACTTGTCGCAACCACAAGCCTCACATGCTGCCACGATCTGTGGAGCAAGAACCTTGGTTTCAGCTGCACTCTCCTTGTTCTCAATCCACTTGTTGAACAGTGCCTTGAGCTCGTCGCTGCAACACTCGCAAGCCTGTGCCTCTACCATGAGCTTTACGAGGCGCTCTTTGATCTTCTTGTGAGCAATGGCCATACCAAGACCAAACTCGCAGAAGTCCTCGAAGAGAGAGTTGGCCCAAGCTGGACCTTGACCCTTAGCGTTGGTAGTGTAAGGAGTAGATGGAACTGAGCCAGAATAGATGGATGAGCATCCGGTAGCATTGGCAACGATCTCACGGTCACCGAAGAGTTGCGAGATGAGCTTCACATAAGGTGTCTCACCGCAACCTGCACAAGCGCCCGAGAACTCGAAGAGTGGCTGAGCGAACTGCGAGTTCTTGACGTTGGCTGTGATGTCAACGAGATCCTGCTTAGAGGTTACATTCTCCACGCAGTAGTTCCAGCGAGCAGCCTCGGCCTGAGCCTCAGCAGAAGAATCGTCGTATGGCTTCATGCTAAGAGCTGGGCCACCGAGCTTCGGATTGCCAGGACAAACATCAGCACAGTTGCCGCATGCCAGACAGTCCTTCACGCCAACCTGAATAGCGAAGAACATACCCTTCATGGCAGCAGGAGCCTTCATCTCTATGGTCTGGCCAGTGAAGCCTTCCTTCTCTTCTGCGGTCATAACGAATGGACGGATGCAAGCATGTGGACAAACGTATGCACACTTGTTACACTGGATACACTTCGTAGCATCCCAAACGGGGACGAATGCACCTACGCCACGCTTCTCGAAACGAGCAGTACCTGGATGCCATGTGCCATCCTCGATACCCTTGAACGACGAAACTGGAAGCAGGTCACCATCCTGAGCATTGATAGGACGAACAACTTCGTTGATGAAGGCATCGCCATCGCTGTAAACCTTTGGCTCAGCGGTAAGACTTGCCCATGCGGGATCGACAACCAGCTCCTTGTACTCGCCACCACGGTCAACGGCAGCATAGTTCTTGTTCACAACATCTTCGCCCTTCTTGCCGTACGACTTGACGATGAAGTGCTTCATCTCCTCGACAGCCTGATCAACGGGGATCACACCTGTGATGCGGAAGAATGCCGACTGGAGAATGGTGTTGGTACGGTTACCAAGGCCAATCTCGTGGGCAATCTTGGTGGCGTTGATGTAATAAACCTTCACATGCTTCTGAGCAAGAACAGCCTTCACCTTGTTGGGAATGTTGTTGACAAGCTCCTCGCCATCCCAAATGGTATTCAGCAGGAACGTTCCGCCCTCCTGGATGCCACGGGTAACATCGTACATGTTCAAGTAAGCCTGCTGGTGGCAAGCCACGAAGTTAGGTGTGGTCACCAAGTAGGTCGAACGGATAGGATCGTCACCGAAGCGGAGGTGCGAGCAAGTGAAACCACCTGACTTCTTCGAGTCATACGAGAAGTAAGCCTGGCAGTACTTGTCGGTGGTCTCGCCGATGATCTTCACCGAGTTCTTGTTAGCACCTACGGTACCGTCAGCACCGAGGCCGAAGAACTTGGCCTGGAACATGCCTGCAGGAGCAACCGATACCTCCTCGCCTACTGGCAGCGAAGTGAAGGTGATGTCATCCACGATGCCCAACGTGAAGTGGTTCTTTGGCTCGTTGAGGGCCAAGTTGTCAAAGGCAGCGATGATCTGAGCTGGTGTGGTGTCGTTCGAGCCGAGGCCGTAGCGACCGCCCACCACCTTGATCTGGCCGAGGCAACCGAGCTCCGACAGAGCATCGACAACATCAAGGTAGAGTGGCTCCGAGTTGGCGCCAGGCTCCTTTGTGCGGTCGAGAACGCAGATCTTCTTCACAGATGCAGGAAGAGCCTCCTTCAGGTACTTGAGCGAGAATGGACGATAGAGGTGAACCGAAATCAGGCCGACCTTCTCGCCCTTGGCAACTTTGTAGTCAACTACCTCCTTGATGCAATCTGTTGCCGAACCCATAGCGATGATGATGTTCTCGGCATCAGCTGGGCCATAGTAGTCAAATGGACGATGCTTGCGGCCAGTAAGGGCGCTCACCTGATCCATGTACTTGGCTACGATATCAGGCACAGCATTGTAGTACGGATTGCAAGATTCACGGTGTGCGAAGAACACATCGGGATTCTCGGCCATACCACGCATCTCAGGGTGCTCGGGTGACAAAGCACGCTCGCGGAAAGCCTTAACAGCATCCCAATCAACCAATGGACGAAGATCCTCCTGGTCGATCACCTCGATCTTCTGATACTCGTGCGATGTGCGGAAGCCATCGAAGAAGTTAAGGAAAGGAACACGGCTGGTCAGGGTGGCAAGGTGGGCAACGGCTGCAAGATCCATTACTTCCTGGACAGAACCCTCGGCAAGCATAGCGAAGCCTGTCTGACGGCATGCCATTACGTCCTGATGGTCACCAAAGATACAGAGAGCATGAGAGGCCAATGTACGGGCAGAAACATGGAAAACGCTTGGAATCAACTCACCTGCAATCTTGTACATATTCGGGATCATCAGAAGCAAGCCCTGAGAAGCCGTAAATGTAGAGGTAAGAGCACCAGCTTGAAGCGAGCCATGGACGGCACCGGCAGCACCACCCTCAGACTGCATCTCCTGGACGAGAACAGTCTCGCCAAAGAGATTCTTGCGGCCCTGAGCAGCCCACTCGTCAACATTCTCTGCCATTGGAGAAGATGGCGTAATAGGATAGATAGCAGCTACCTCGCTGAACATATACGCGATATGCGCAGCAGCGGTGTTACCATCGCATGTCATGAATTTCTTTGCCATTTGTTTTTTGTTTAAGAATTAAAAAGTTAGTGTAAAATTAATAATGGTCTTTTTGACTATGAATAATTCAATTAGTAGAGGAAACCGAACAACCAGAGCGGGATGACATTATCATGACCGATCTCGAAGTTGTCGATTGCATAATAGTACTCTGGGTTATTCTTGGTACGAACTACCCAATCACATACGCGGAAACGATCCTTGCCGTTCACCAGGAACTGCACGTTACGTTCATTCGATTTGTTCAGTTTGTTGTCCTTGTGCAACATGTTATAGAAGAACGTTTCACGCAGCTGACGAGGCTCTACGTCGTTCAAACAAGTGGGGAACAGAATGTTCGTGTTGTGCATGTAAACGACGGCGGGTTTCTTGGGGAACTGCTCCTCGCAAGTGTAAAGCATGTTGATTAGACGAGCCTCCTTCAGGTACGAAAGATAGTTCACCACCGTTGCACGGCTTGTCTCGATACTCTTGGCCAATAGGCTGACATTGGGCGAGCATGGTGCCTCTTGTGCAAGGATGTGAAGGAGTTTCTTCAGCTTAGGCAGATAGGACAATTCAATCTCCTTCAAGAAAAGGATATCTACCTCAAGCATCGTGTTCATGTTCTTGATCAGCATCTCCGAATAGTTCTTCTTTTCAAGGAAGAATGGATAATATCCATGATGGATATAGTCCTTGAAGTAGTTCAGAGGCTTGATCTGAGAGCAAATGTCGTTGGCTATCTCCTGATGATTTGCAATGAGGTCCTGGTAGGAATAGCTGCGGAAATTTGTTCCTGCCATCAGGTTGATATACTCACGGAACGAGAATCCACGCAAGTTATAAGACTCAACGATACCATTGAGCATCGGATTAGCCTCCTTCAAGCGCATCACAGTAGAACCAGCGAAGATAATCTGCACCTTCGGATACTGGTCGTGAATAAATCTCAGTTCTTCGCTCCAATCTGGATACTTGAAGATCTCGTCAATCAACAACGTACGCCCTCCCTGCTGCTGGAACTGTGAAACAAATTCGCGAAGAGAATGGGTGTAGAAGTAGAAGTGGTTCATATTGATGTAGAGACATCTGCGGTCATCGGGACCGTACTTTTCAAGCGCATACTGCAGCAGGAAAGTAGTTTTTCCAACACCTCTACTACCCTTGATACCAATCAAGCGGTTGCTCCAATTAATCTCGTCAATAAGTTCACGACGTACTGGTGAATAAACATGTTCCACCAAATACTTGTGTGTTCTATAAAACGTCTCCACTGTTATATATTATTACAATTTATTATTTGCTCATTCGCGGTGCAAATATACAAAAAAAACTTTGATTTGCAAAGTAAAATTAGCAAAAAAATCGTTAAATTTTTATATTTCTTTGATTTTAGGGTTAATCAAGACAAAAAATTGGTTCTATAACATGTTTTTCTGGAATATCTTTAGGTTATTAGGGAAGAAAAAAGTCGTCGAATCGAGTGAATAGAATGATTAAATTAAATACTTTGGTCCGCCCTTCAAAAAGAAGAACGGACCAAATTAGAGGCAGGTTACAGCAAGCTGTAAACCTTTTGAGTCTTAGAGCTGGGGACCAGCAGCTACGAGAGCCTTGCCAGCTTCGTTGGTGGTGTACTTGCCGAAGTTCTTGATGAAGCGTGCAGCAAGATCCTTTGCCTTCTCTTCCCACTCGCAGTCACAAGCGTAGGTATCACGTGGATCGAGGATGCGGCGGTCAACGCCTTCGAGAATCACAGGTACTTCGAAGTTGAAGTATGGGATGTGCTTGGTCTCAACGTTGTTGATAGCACCATTGAGGATAGCATCGATGATACCACGGGTGTCACGAATAGAAATACGCTTACCAGTGCCGTTCCAACCGGTGTTCACCAGGTAAGCCTTGGCGCCGCTCTTCTCCATTCTCTTCACCAGTTCCTCAGCATACTTGGTTGGATGGAGCTCAAGGAATGCCTGGCCAAAGCAAGCCGAGAAGGTTGGAGTTGGCTCAGTGATGCCGCGCTCTGTACCAGCAAGCTTAGCGGTGAAGCCAGAGAGGAAGTAGTACTTGGTCTGCTCTGGAGTCAGGATCGATACTGGAGGAAGAACACCAAATGCGTCAGCAGAAAGGAAAATCACCTGCTTGGCTGCTGGAGCAGAGGAACCTGGCTGGATATTCTTGATATGATAAATCGGGTAAGATACACGAGTGTTCTCAGTAACCGACTTGTCATTGAAGTCAATCTTGCCATTTTCATCAACAGTTACATTCTCAAGAAGAGCATCACGCTTGATAGCGTTGTAGATGTCTGGTTCTGACTCCTTGTCAAGCTTGATCACCTTGGCATAGCAGCCACCCTCGAAATTGAAGACACCATTGTCATCCCAACCATGCTCGTCATCTCCAATGAGACGACGCTTTGGATCGGTTGAAAGGGTAGTCTTGCCAGTACCAGAGAGGCCGAAGAAGATGGCAGTGTTCTCGCCGTTCATGTCGCAGTTTGCCGAGCAGTGCATTGAAGCAATGCCCTTGAGAGGGAGATAGTAGTTCATCATCGAGAAAATACCCTTCTTCATCTCGCCACCGTACCATGTGTTCAGGATCACCTGTTCACGTGTCTTGGTGTTGAAAGCCACACAGGTATCAGAGTTAAGTCCGAGTTCCTTGTAGTTTTCAACCCTTGCCTTTGATGCATTGTAGATGACAAAGTTCGGTTCAAATGCTGCAAGTTCCTCAGCAGTTGGCCTGATGAACATGTTCTCTACGAAATGAGCCTGCCAAGCAACCTCAACGATGAAGCGAACAGAAAGACGGGTATCCTTGTTTGCACCGCAGAAAGCATCAACTACATAAAGGTTCTTGTTCGAAAGCTCCTTCTGGGCAATCTTCTTAACCGTTTCCCAAACCTCTTCGGTCATGGGGTGGTTGTCATTCTTATAACCTTCAGTGGTCCACCACACGTTGTTGTGGCTCTCATCAGTATCAACGATATACTTGTCCTTGGGCGAACGACCGGTGAAAATGCCAGTCATAACGTTCACGGCACCGAGCTCAGTTACCTGACCTTTCTCATATCCAGTGAGAGCAGGATCGGTCTCAGCCTTGAAAAGCTCTTCGTAAGAAGGATTGTGAGCAATCACGGTTGAACCCGTGATACCATACTTTGTCAAATCCAAATTTGCCATAATACCTTTTAAAATATTAATAAGTAAGAATTAAGATTAAGATTATTGTTAATTACACACCAATGAAAAAAGGTCGTTCAGGAATAACCTTCCCTCCCCTTTTTCAGTGCAAATATAATTAGTTTTTATCAATCCTCCAACAATTTATGTAGTATTTCGTAAAGAATTATTTATTATCTGCTCAAAATGCCACTCTTACATTTCAAACATACAATACACGAGAGAGAAATAAAAGTTGTAAAATGCATAAATGGTTGAAATAATGTAGTAAGCAATAACTCGAATGCAAGCATGCTCTTAGTTTTGAAAGATAGAAGAAGAGGGCCAAAAGACCCTCTTCATGTTTGCAAGTGATTCGACGGGGATTCGAACCCCGGACCGACTGCTTAGAAGGCAGTTGCTCTATCCAGCTGAGCTATCGAACCATCTTTTTTTGCGGGCGCAAAGATAGGGATTATCTTTGATATTTCCAAATTTTTGGAGAATTATTTTGAGAAATACAGTATTATTGGGTCAATAATGAAGAATCTCCAAAAGTCAGCATCACAAAGATTGTTGGCTATTATGACCATAATCGTTCATGAAATAGTCTATTCGAAATAAAAAATTATCCCTCACCAGCCTCAGCAGCAGCGCGCATAGCGACTTCTTCCGTGGTAGAAGGTTGATCGAACTTTTTACGTATAAATACAAAGTTTCGACCGAGGTATTTCTCTCGAACAATTGGATTGGAAGCCAACTCCTCACTAGTACCCTGGAAAAGAATCTTACCTTCGAAGAGTAGATATGCACGATCGACAATGGACAACGTCTCGGGAGCATTGTGGTCGGTGATAAGTATGCCGATATTCTTGTCCTTGAGCTTATAAACAATATACTGGATATCTTCGACAGCAATCGGATCGACACCTGCGAAAGGTTCGTCGAGCATGATAAACTTAGGGCTAATGGCCAAACAACGTGCAATCTCGCAACGACGGCGTTCTCCACCCGAAAGACGATCACCCAGGTTCTTGCGCACTTTCTGTAAACGGAACTCAGCAATGAGCGATTCAAGTTTGTCGCGCTGTTCTTCCGGAGTCATTGTGGTCATCTCAAGCGTAGCACGCAAGTTGTCCTCGACCGACATTTTGCGATAAACAGATGCTTCCTGTGCCAAATAACCAATGCCCAACTTGGCCCGACGATAGACGGGCAACTTGGTAATCTCCTGATCGTCGAGGAAAATACGGCCCTCATTAGGAGTTACCAATCCTGTAGTCATATAAAATGTCGTAGTTTTGCCTGCGCCATTGGGCCCCAAGAGACCTACAATCTCGCCCTGACGAACATCGATGCTGACATGATCAGCCACTGTTCGTGGTCCATATCGTTTGACAAGGCTATCTGTGCGAAGTACACTTACATTCTCTTCCATTGTCGATTTTATATATATCTATGGTCGATTATACTTTCGGCTTAACGAAAACGTTGTTATTCGGTGCAAAGATAGTGTTTTTTTCTCAATATCGACACTTTTTTTTCCACTTTATCATATTTTTTAGTATCTTTGCACCGCAAAAAAAAGAAAAGTTGATATGCTGCTGACAAATTGGATAAGTGACTTTGGTCGTTACGTGCTCTTGATGAAGAAGGTCTTCACCAAGCCAGACCGTTGGAACATGTTCGGTCGCCAGTATCTTCATGAAAGCGGAGGATTGGTGATCAACTCGATTGGCATCATCGGCATCATTTCACTTTTTATCGGCGCCGTCTCATGCATTCAGATCCAGAAAAACCTTGATAACCCGTTCCTCCCCCAATACCTCATCGGTTTTGCGACACGCGAGATGTTGATGCTGGAGTTTTCGTCGGCGATTATGTGTTTGATTCTTGCTGGCAAAGTGGGGTCGAACATCGCTTCGGAGATTGGCACGATGCGCGTGACAGAACAGATTGACGCTATGGAGATCATGGGTGTTAATTCGGCCAACTATCTGATTCTACCTAAAGTCTGTGCCGTGATTTCTTTGATGCCTATCCTTGTCATCTTATCGATTTCATTGGGTTTAGTAGGTGGTGGAATCCTTTGCATGCTGACAGGCACCCCCACAGTTGATGATTACGTCTCGGGCATCCAGTTCTACTTCGATATCAGCCATATCGATTATGCTATTCAAAAGTCGATGATCTTTGGTTTTATCATTTCTACTGTCCCAGGTTATTTCGGATATACGGTAAAGGGAGGTGCACTGCAAGTTGGTCGTAATTCGACACAAGCAGTTGTTATCAGCTCGATAATGATATTGATGACCGACGTAATCAGCACGAAACTACTATTGTAATACTTTCACAGGACAAAGTGATTAGTGCTTGAAGTGCTGTTGCATCTGAATCACTTCGTCGAGGCGTTCGGCAAGTTCTGACATCCCAGTAAGGACAATCTCTGCACCAGCATCACGTAAAACCTTCGGATCGAGTGGACCCGTGTTGACAGCTACAGTGAAAATACCTGCAGCATGGCCTGCTTGTACCCCCAGAGGAGCATTTTCAACGACGATGGCCTCAGAAGGTTTAAGCCTTCCTGCTTTGACTAAACCCATAAGATAGGGGTCGGGCATCGGTTTGCCATGACCAATGGGACAATCCTTGGCTGAAACGATGCGACTCCAGTCGAAGACATTTGGATAGACATAATTCAGCTTGTTGATGAGAGAAGGCTGTCCACTGCCAGTTACCAATACGCGCGTTAACCCCTTCTCTCCCACTTTGTGAAGTACTTCAGCCGCCCCAATCATGGGCTTAGCAGGACCTAGTTGGACAAAAGCCTGCGACTTCTCCTTATAAATCATCTCAATTTCCCAAGGTTCGGCATGACGTCCACGTTGTTCAACGAAGAAGTCATCGATAACCTGTTGCCCGGTCGAACCCTCGACCTGATAAAAGAAAGTACGGTCACAGGCGAACCCATAGTGTTCGCCCATGACCTGATACCATGCTTCGGCATGGTGTGGCATGCTATCGAAAAGCACGCCGTCCATATCGAATAAAAAAGCTTTCAGCATTATTCTGCAAGACGAGCCTTAATGGCTTTGGTGGCCTCTTCATAGCCTGGCTTTTCAAGCAGGGCAAACATATTCTTTTTGTAAGCCTCTACGCCTGGCTGGTTGAAAGGATTGACGCCAAGGATATAGCCAGAAATGCCGCAGGCACGCTCAAAGAAGTAGATGAGCTGACCGAGGTTGTACTCGTCAAGCTTGTCAATCTCAATCTTTAGATTGGGCACGCCACCGTCGACATGAGCTATCTGAGTGCCAAGTTCAGCCATCTTATTGACCTGATCGACACGCTTGCCAGCGAGGAAGTTAAGTCCGTCGAGGTTCTCTTCGTCAAATGGAACGACAACTTCGCGATTGGGATTCTTGACCGAAATCACAGTCTCGAAAATAGAGCGCTCACCTTCCTGTATCCACTGGCCCATAGAGTGCAAGTCGGTAGTGAAATCGACAGAGGCGGGGAATATACCCTTGTGATCCTTGCCTTCGGACTCTCCGTAAAGTTGCTTCCACCATTCGGACATGTAGTGGAGCTTAGGCTGATAGTTGACCAGAATCTCGGTCTTCTTACCGAACTGATAAAGGGCATTGCGCATAGCGGCATATTGAGCTGCTGGGTTCTCGGCATAAGGAACATCGACGCCCGTCGCCTTCTCCATATCCTGTGCACCCTTGACGAGAGCCTTGATGTCGTTACCGGCAACTGCGATAGCGATGAGTCCCACAGGGGTGAGCACAGAGAATCGGCCACCGACATCATCGGGAATAACATACTTCTTGTAACCCTCTTTGGTAGCAAGAGTGCAGAGAGCACCACGCTTGGCATCGGTGACAGCAACAATGCGTTTCTGTGCTTCAGCCTTGCCCACTTTCTCTTCGAGCATGGTCTTAAGGATTCGGAATGTGAGCGCAGTCTCAGTTGTAGTGCCAGACTTGGAGATATTGATAATACCAAACTCCTTCTCCTTCAAGATGTCGAAGAGGTCGGCAAGGTAGTCTTCACCGATATTGTTACCAGCATAAACAACGATAGGATTCTTGCGGCATGTCTGATAAGCATCGAATGCGCTTGCCAAAGCCTCGTTGACGGCACGTGGACCAAGATACGAACCACCGATGCCAGCTACAACTACCACTTCGCACTTTTCGCGAAGGAGGTCGGCAGTAGCTTGTACATCATTGAGGAACTCTTCGGTGATGCTAGAAGGAAGGTGCACCCAACCCAAAAAGTCGTTACCAGCACCCTTGCCCGACTCGAGAAGTTCGTTGCAAGCTGCTGTCTGAGCAGCTATGGCTGCCAATGTTCCTGAAGGAACAAAACTTTGAGCCTTTTCGATAGATAGTTTCATAATGGATAAATCAAATAAAGCGTTACAATTAATATGAAGGAAAATAATTATCTCAACATATCACTTAAGAGCTTGAACTCTACGAAGGGAGACATACGTTTGTAGAGAATATTATAGACGCAATCGACAATAGGAATCTGAATGCCGTACTTCTGGTTGATCTCTTTGATACACTTGGTGCCGTAATAACCTTCGGCCACCATCTCCATCTCAAGCTGTGCGCTCTTGACGCTGTACCCCTTGCCAATCATCGCACCAAACATATGATTGCGTGAGAAGCGACTATAAGCTGTCACCAGAAGGTCGCCTGTATAAACCGATTCGGAGATGTGTCGAGTGGCCTTTCCTTCAGGATTGATGCCGTTGATGAAGCGTTTCATCTCGCGCATTGCATTGGCTACAAGCACTGCTTGGAAGTTGTCGCCATACTTGAGTCCCGAGCAAATACCAGAAGCGATGGCATAAATATTCTTTAATACGCCAGCGAACTGAACACCTATGACATCGTCGCTGACAGTAGTATGCACATAGTGGTTCTGGAAGAAATCGGCAACTTCCTGTCCGATTTCCTTGTTTGTGCAACCAACAGTGAGATAAGTGAGTCGTTCCCAAGCGACCTCTTCAGCATGAGAAGGGCCAGATAGAGTGGCGAATTGACCAGGCTTAAGAGTAAAACGTTCGGTCAAGTACTGACTGATGGGGATATTAAGGTCCTGAACAATGCCTTTGATGATAGAGATAACCAGCTTCTCATCGAATGACTCGGTTATCTTTTCGACATGCTGCTTCAAATAAGGTGAAGGCATACCAAAGATAACCATATCGGAGTTGCGAATGGCTTCGTTAATATCATCTGTGAAATGGATGCGCGACAAATCGAAACGCACACTCGACAGATAAGTGGGATTATGCCCCAACTGCTTGAACTCAGTGATCTTCTGCGGATTACGCATATACCACCAAATGTCGGCATCATTATCCTGGACAATCTTTGCAATAGCTGTGCTCCAGGAACCACTGCCGAGGATGGCTACAATACCGGGAATATTCATAATCAAATCATTTTGCCGCTGCCTCAATCCATGCCTGGACATCGGCCTGCGAAGGGTTCTGAAGTTCGCCGATGAGCGCCTTATACTTCTTTTTGATATCAATTAACTGCTGGAAGACTTTGCCTGGTTTCTCATTGGCAAGGCATTCGGTAGTGAGATAGCCTGCCTTCCAAAGCACAGCCACCCAATCCTCTGAGGGAACGCCTAAGGCGAGGAATTTTTCGATGGGATCTTTCCTCTCAACCTTCTCAGGCTTCATCGTAGGGAAGAGCAAAACCTCTTGTATGGAGGGCTGTCCTGTCATAAGGATACAAAGGCGGTCGATACCAATGCCGATACCCGATGTAGGAGGCATACCATATTCGAGGGCACGTACGAAATCGTGATCAATAACCATAGCCTCGTCATCGCCCTTGGCAGCAAGTTTCATTTGATCAACGAAACGGTTGTATTGGTCAATCGGATCATTGAGTTCCGAATAGGCATTCGCTAGTTCCTTGCCATTGACCATCAATTCGAAACGCTCAGTTAGGCCAGGTTTGGAGCGATGCATCTTGGTAAGAGGAGACATCTCGACAGGGTAGTCGGTAATGAAGGTAGGCTGGATGAAGGAACCCTCGCACGTCTCACCGAAAATCTCGTCGATGAGCTTTCCCTTACCCATGTTTTCGGTATCCTCGACACCGAGTTTAATGGCAGTGGCACGCAACTCGTCTTCGGTCATGACCGAGAGGTCGTAACCCGTCTTCTCGCGGATGGCCTCGAGGATGGGGATACGACGGTAAGGAGCCTTGAAACTGACTACATTGTCGCCAATTTTCACCTCAGTGGTGCCATTGACAGCTATACAAATACGCTCAAGAAGGTTCTCGGTGAACTCCATCATCCAATTGTAGTCCTTGTAGCTAACGTAAAGCTCCATGCAGGTAAACTCGGGATTATGACTGCGGTCCATACCCTCGTTACGGAAATTACGACCAATTTCATAGACACCCTCAAAGCCTCCCACAATGAGGCGCTTTAGATAAAGTTCGGTAGCGATACGCAAATAGAGGTCGATATCAAGTGCATTGTGATGAGTAATGAACGGACGCGCACTAGCTCCACCTGCTATCTGCTGAAGGATAGGTGTCTCGACTTCGGTGTATCCTGCCTCGTCGAACACCTGACGCATGGTACGGATGACGGTGGCTCGCTTCTGGAACACATCCCTCACACCTTCGTTGACCACAAGGTCGAGATAACGCTGACGATAACGAAGTTCGGGATCGTTGAAGCCATCGTAAGCCACTCCGTCCTTATACTTGACAATAGGCAGAGGACGTATGCTCTTGCTGAGCACAGTTAATTCCTGACAATGAACTGAGATTTCGCCAGTCTGTGTGCGGAACACATACCCTTTGACACCTACGAAATCGCCAATATCAAGCAATTTCTTAAAGACGGTGTTGTACATAACAGTATTTTCAGGATCCGGACACAAAGCATCACGACTCACATACACTTGGATACGACCCTTAGAGTCCTGCAATTCCATGAAAGCTGCCTTGCCCATGATGCGACGACTCATGATACGACCAGCCACTGATACTCCTCGCGAATTGTCAGCGTTGGCGGGTGTAGGAACATCCTCGCCTGCATCATTCTTTGTCATCGGGAGATCTACGAAGTTCTCACGAATCTCATTGGAAAAGTCAGTTACAACAAATTCAGCTGCCGGATAGGGTTCTATACCTAGCTTGCGCAACTCTTCGAGTGAACTGCGGCGGATCAACTCCTGCTCGCTTAATTCTAGATTTACCACTTTATGCTATATCTTAATAATTTATTAGACTTCCATAAGACGGCTCAATAATAATAGTCGAAATTGGGCCAAATATATTGGTGCAAATATATTGAAAAAAATGAATAGAAACAAAAATCGGCTCAAAAATTATTGTTTTTGAACCGTTTTGTTACCAACGAGGCTTTTTAAGCCATATCTATCTAACAATTTTAACCTTCCGTTTTCGGTTTCGAGAATGTGCTGACCTTCCATCGAAGCGACACAACGCCAGAATGAAGGTTTATCTAGTTGCAACATGTCACACCAATCTGACTCCTTGGCCTCGATGACCACTTCCTTAGCCGAACGTTCGGTAAATGCAAGCATCCATGAGGCCAACTTTAGCACAGGATCAGTCTCTCCCGAGAAGTCAATGGCCTTGTGCTGCTTTTGTGCACGTGTGCAAAGCATATTAAGCGTATTGATGAGGGCAACCTCGTTTTCATGGAGGATGCGAAGAAAATCCTTTTTCTTAAGAATCATTATACCAGTCTTTTCTGCACATGCCGTCATCGTGCTATGTACCTGCATTTCAGCACCGAAGAGATGATGCAACGAGAAAGTATATGGCGCATCGAACAATTGTGTAATCTTTACTCGATGATTGAAAACAGGAGTCTCAAGACGAACTCTGCCCGAGAGGAGGAAAGTTGTACCTGGGCACAAATCACCTCCAGAAAAGATGATGTCACCCACCTTATACGTACGGAAGTCAAAAGGGATGACCTCCAGAATGTGAGTCATTTGTTCAACACTGATGCCTTGGAACACCGGTAGCTGCATCAGCAGATCGTACATGGTTGCCATCAAAAAAAGTGTTTATCAGTCATAATATTCAATACAACATTATCGACTTCAAGCATTGCATCTCGTCCGATGCTAGCCAAGTTGTCGATACACTTGTCAACATCATCCTCAATGATACCATCAGTCGATGCTACGTGGATGTTCTCCATGGCCATCATGGCACTCTGGAAGGCAGAACTCACAGCTGAAGAGAGCTTCAACACACAAGATGGTTTGCAACCATCACAGATCATTCCTGTGGCCCCAGCAATCTGATTCTTCACAGCGTAGGTAATCTGCTCATAACTGCCTCCCATCAAGAAAGTGATACCACATGCTGCACCCGTAGCCGCCAGTACACAACTGCAATGGGCTGACAGCTTACCAAGCAACTGACGGATATAGATATTCACCAAATTTCCAATGGCCAACGCCCTCATGGTCTTTGATTCAGTACATTGAGTCTCTTCGGCGAAAATCAAAATGGGAAGAGTGGCTGCAATACCTTGATTGCCTGAGCCAGAGTTGGTGGAAATGGGCACGGCGACACCACTCATTCTCACATCACAGGCGGCACAAGTATAACTCACTACCCGCGGCATTGCATTCTGTCCTACCATTCGCTCTTCGAACTCGCCTTTAAGCATCTTGCCAAGATTGAGTCCGTAATTGGCGTCAGGGGCGTATGCCATCTCGGCCACCTTCTTGTTCATCTGGGCTCCCTTCAACAGGAACTGCAATTCATCAAGCGGACACTTGGTAGAAAACTCGTAGATCCTAGCCATAGATAACTCCGACTCGTGATTTCGATCGTGCTCGGTAGCTAAGGTGCAACGTTCGTCCAATAGGATCTGATTGTCGCGCTTCACATATATGATGTTGGTGTAATCCTTGGCAATGATTACCTTTGCTTGATGATCACCTGATATGGCCTTCACCTCTGCATAGACGATTTCAAAAGTATTGCGGGCTTGAACCACGGACCATCGCTTTTCGGCAACAAACTGCTTGGCTCTCTCACATTCAGCAGGAGTTATATCCTTCAATAATTCAATACCAAGGTCTGTATTTCCGACTAAAGTTCCAAGTGCTATAGCTGCAGGTATACCGACCAAACCACCACTGTTAGGAATTCCCACACCCATGGCATATTTGATGATATGACCACTCAATTTAGTTTTCACCATATCGGGTTCCTGGCCTAATACTTCACGTGCCTTAGCACAAGCAAAAGCCACCATCCTCGTCTCGTTGCCGCCGATGGCTGGTACAACTTCTTTGCGCAGAAGCTTTAGTATTCGTTGAATGTCGTAACGTGATAACATGATATAGACAATAAAAAGACGCTAAAACGTAATAATGGACGATTTTAGGATATTTTATGACGCAAAGGTAATAAGAAAAATGAGAAAAAACAAGAATTTAACTTAATTTATTACATTTTTAACATAAAAATGAAAACTGATCTATGAAATCATAGACCAGTCAACCTTTCCTACAAACAAAGTTTGCATTCTACGACGCAAAATCCCGTTCTGTTGAGCCTCAAGCATTGGATCTGCATCAATGATCTCTTTCGCCCATCGGCGAGCAGATTCAAGAATTTGGCCGTCTTTAGCCAAAGATGCAATCTTGAGGTCGAAAGCCAGTCCCGATTGCTGTGTGCCCTCAAGATCACCAGGGCCACGAAGACGAAGATCGGCCTCAGCGATCTCAAAGCCATCGGTGGTGCGACACATTACATCGATACGTTGACGTGTATCGCTCGACAACTTGTCGGCTGTGACAAGGATGCAATATGACTGTTCAGCACCTCGTCCGACACGTCCACGGAGCTGATGCAATTGGCTAAGACCAAAACGTTCAGCATTTTCGATAACCATGACGGAGGCATTGGGCACATTAACGCCGACTTCGATGACGGTGGTTGCCACCAGCACCTGTGCTTCGTTTCGCACAAAACGACCCATGGCAGAATCCTTGTCTTTTGCCCTCATGCGACCATGCACCATAGCTACGCGATACTCAGGACCGAACTGCCGCTGGGCATCGAGGAAACCCTGTTCCACCGCCTTATACTTCAGTTTCTCATTCTCCTCGACGAGTGGATAGACGATATAAGCCTGATGTCCCTTTGCGAGTTCTCCTCGGATTGCACGTGTCAAACCCAAACGTTGCGTATCCCATCGATGAATGGTAGCTATCGGTTTACGACCAGGCGGCAGCTCGTCGATAACACTAACGTCCAAATCGCCATAAACAGTCATGGCTAAAGTACGGGGTATTGGCGTGGCAGTCATCACAAGGACATGGGGAGGACGCACATTCTTGGTCCAAAGTTTCGAACGCTGTTCAACACCGAAACGATGCTGTTCGTCGATAATCACTATGCCAAGATTCTGGAATTTCACTTCAGGCTCAATCAAAGCATGAGTGCCAATCAAGATATTGAGCTGACCATTCTCCAACTGCTCGTGAATGAGCTGACGCTTCTTCTTCGTTGTACTTCCTGTCAGGAGGGCCACAGAGATGCCCACATGTTCCAATTGAGGACTAAGATCGTCGAAATGCTGTGTGGCAAGAATCTCAGTAGGTGCCATCAGACAGGCTTGGAATCCATTGTCGAGAGCCATGAGCATCGTCAGTGTGGCTACCATCGTCTTGCCAGAACCCACATCACCCTGCAACAGACGATTCATCTGCCTGCCCGATCCAACATCAGCGCGAATCTCGCGAAGGACACGTTTTTGGGCATTGGTTAGCTCAAAAGGAATAAGATTGTAGAAATTATTGAAGTAATCTCCTATCCTAGCAAAATGGAACCCACCATTAACCTGATGGCGCATCTTGAACGACCTCACCAGATAAAGTTGTAGGTAGAATAGTTCCTCGAACTTCAATCGATACTGCGCCCGACGAAGGTTGTCGGCATTGGCAGGGAAATGGATCTGACGAATGGCCTGATTAAAAGGCATCAGTTTCTGCTGCTCAACAACGTAGGAAGGAAGGGTTTCTGAAAAAGGGGCCGGGTTCTTCTGAAGATAGTTGAGGATTATCTTTTGAATAGTCTTGGAGTTCAATCCGATACGTTTCATCTTCTCTGTGGTATTGTACATACCATAGAGTCCGGTCTTCTCTTCTGGATCTTCGTCAGGTTTTACCGTTTCGATTTCCGGATGAGAGATACTATAGGTGCCATTAAACTCCTTCGGTTGTCCGAAAATCAGATACTCTCTCCCCTTCTGGACACTACCTTGAATGTACTTGATGCCATTGAACCATATGCACTCGATGACACCCGTTCCGTCGGCGAAGAGCGCTTTCAGATGATGCTGAGGTCCTTTCATGCCGATGCCCTCTTCGGTGAAGAGTGTAAATTGACCCTTCAGAAGAATTAGCGGCAACGTCGTGCCACTGCCTGGGCTGGGATTCATTGAGGGGACATCGCAGATACGATAGACCTTCGATTTATCTACATAGCGATATGGGTAATAGCCCAACAGTTCCTCGAGCGAATGCAAATTGCATTCCTTCTCGAGGAGATCGGCTTTTTTGGGCCCAACGCCAGGTATATACTGAAGGTCGCTCAATGCCATTATATGTTCTTCTTCAAATAAGAGCTACGATACCTCAAGAATGCTAAGGCAGCAATGATAGCGGCGACAATTCCTATAAAGAGACTTAATGCATAGTTGAGCTGGAAACCTTCGGGAGCAACGAGGATGTAGGTGGTGCAAACGCAGGTCATAAAGATAGCAGGCAAATATGCAATGATCCATAGTTTCTTAGCTCGAAGCATATAGACGGAAAGAGCCCAAAGCGTGAAGACGGAGAGTGTCTGATTGGTCCAAGAGAAATAACGCCAAAGAATATTGAAACCATCAGCATCGCTCAAGCTCCACAGTAATGCGACAGCTGTAAGAATGAAAATGGGGACAGCAATTACAAGACGACGCCAGATACTCTTCTGCTCAAAGTTAATGAAATCGGCGACCACAAGTCGGGCACTACGTAGCGCTGTGTCACCCGACGTAATGGGTGCTACAGCTATACCCAGCACAGCCAAGATGCCGCCTGCCACACCAAGCCAATTATTGCTGACAAAGTTTGCTATATAGGCACCGCTGAACGCCTTACCGGTCTCGGGATTCACCACGCCATTGTCCTGATAAAAACAAGTGGCGGCAGCCGCCCAAACGAGGGCTACAATACCTTCGGTGATCATAGCGCCATAAAAACAACGACGCCCCATTCGTTCGTTCTTCAGGCAGCGTGCCATAAGCGGAGACTGAGTACCATGGAACCCGGAGATAGCCCCACAGGCGATGGTGATGAACATCATCGGAAATACAGGTGCTGACTGCCATTCCTTTTTGACCAGCGAACCATCCCAAAGTTCTGGAAGACCTGGATTGACGACGATGAGATATGCACCAATACCAACAGCCATAAAAATTAGGCAGAAAGCAAAGACTGGATAGATATTTCCAATAATCTTATCAACCGGGCAAAGCGTGGCAATCACGTAATAGAGGAAGATAATGACAATCCACCCGTAGGCATTGAGCCCCCACTGAGAAGTCATACCGCTCAGCAATTCGGCAGGTCCGCTGACGAAAGTGGCTGCCAGCAGGATAAGTAAGACACAGATAAAGACACACATCACTTTGCGTGCGAAATCGCCGAGATAGGCACCGATAATCTCAGAAAGTGAAGCACCATTCATACGGATGCTCACCATCGAGGTCAAATAGTCATGAACTGCGCCTGCGAAAATACAGCCAAAGACAATCCATAGATATGATGCAGTTCCGAACTTGGCTCCCATGATGGCTCCAAAGATGGGACCCAAACCTGCAATATTAAGGAACTGAACCATATATACCTTCCAAGTTGGCATAGGCACATAATCCACACCATCCTCCTTGGTGTAGGCAGGAGTTTCGCGATCCTCCTCTGGATGAAATACACGGCTAACAAAGCGCCCATAGGTGAGATAGCCGACAATCAAAGCGGCTAAAGCTACGAGAAAACTAACCATAATATAGTACTATTAAATGGAATATTAATGTTCTTGTTCGATGTTATCTATCAGCTAATCTAGACCTTTGCCTTAGGACAATTTAGGATAAACCCTGTTATGCTTGACATGCTGGAAGTGACCTATCAGTGTAGAAACAGAAATGAAGAGTGAGAACACTACCCCGATTCCTATGCCGATGTGATAGGGTAAAGCGAGACCTTCGGGGGCAACCAAGATATAAGTGGAGCAGACACAAGTCATGAACACGGAGGGAACAAAGGTGACAATCCAAGGCTTCTTCTCGCGCAACAGAAAAACAGTGATAGCCCAAAGGGTAAAGACCGAGAGTGCCTGATTACACCAAGCGAAATAGCGCCATAAGATACCAAAACCCTTGGCATCGTTCATCGACCAGATGAGCACCGTACTAGTGAGGATAAACATAGGGATAGCAATGAGCAGACGACTCTTCATGGACTTCTGTTCTTTCTTAAAGAAGTCGGCTATGATGAGTCGGCCACTGCGTAATGCAGTGTCACCCGAGGTAATTGGTGCAATGGCGATACCCAAAATTGCCAAAATACCACCAACCATGCCAAGCCAGTTGTTGCATATAGATGAGGCCACGAAAGCGCCCGTATAAGCCTTATCAGTAACAGGATTGACGATGCCATTTTCTTGAAAGAAACAAGTAGCAGCTGCTGCCCAAATGAGGGCAACGACACCCTCGGTAACCATAGCTCCATAAAAACATCGGCGTCCCATCGTCTCGTTTTTTATGCATCGAGCCATCAAAGGAGACTGTGTCGCATGAAATCCTGAAATAGCACCACACGCAATAGAGATGAACATCATCGGAAAGAGTGGATTAACCTCCCACTCCTTGTTGACCAACGAACCCGTACTCCAAAGTTCAGGCAACTTGGGACGAACTAATAGAAGGTAACACAAGATACCTACAGCCATGAAGATGAGACAGGCGGCAAAAAAAGGATAGATACGACCAATGATCTTATCAACGGGACAGAGGGTGGCTATCACATAATATATAAAGATAATACCAATCCACCAATAGGTTGTAATACCAAACCCTGATGTCAAATTCCCCAACAATTCTGCAGGTCCACTGATGAAAACAGCACCTACGAGAATCATCAGTACAGTGATGAAGATTCCCATTAACCTTCGAGAATGACGTCCTAAGAAAAACCCGATAATCTCTGGTAAAGAGGCACCATTCATTCGCAACGAAATCATACCCGCAAGGTAATCGTGCGTCGCTCCAGCAAAGATGGTACCAAGCACAATCCACAAGTAAGAAGCCGTACCGAACTTAGCCCCCATTATAGCACCAAAGATAGGTCCAAGACCTGCGATATTCAGAAATTGAATCATGTACACTTTCCAAGTCGGCAGGGGGATGTAGTCGATGCCATCCTGACGGGTGTAGCATGGAGTAGGTCGGGAATCATCGACGCCGAAAACACGGCTGATGAACCTTCCATAGACGAAATAGCCGATAATGAGAGCGGCTAATGCGAGAAGAAAACTAATCATTTCGGATAGTCATTATTGATTATCTATCGTCAAATCTGTGAAATTGCAGCATATGTTACACTAACTCTACATACCTATCAATTGGTATGAGATAATGATAAATTGATAATTTGACTCGCAAATATAAGGCATTTTCCGCAAATAATGTATGTTCAGGGTAAAAAAAACACTTTTTTTGAAAAAAAAACACAAAACATTTGGTTTTGTAATGAGAACATACTATCTTTGCGCCAACAAAAACAAAAGTGCTCCTCCCAAGGTGCTCATCAAATTAATAAGTAAATATTGTCTAACTTCTTAAACTATTCCAAACTAATATGGCACGTGTTATTGATCCCGAAAAGTGTGTTGCTTGCGGTTCATGTATTGGTGAATGCCCTGTAGAGGCCATCAAAGAGGGTGATGTATATACCATCGACGCTGATGCTTGCATTGACTGCGGTGCTTGCGAAGCCAGCTGCCCTAACGAAGCAATCGCTGAGGCTTAAAACCTTGGAATTCAAGAATCCCGAAACCGGGATGACTTACAGGCCACTCCAATTCATTGGAGTGGTTTTCTTTTTGATTATTTTTTCAGTGAGACAGTTATTGGGCACATCAAAAAAAGGTGTTGGGATAATGCCTCAACACCTTACGATGACTAACAAGTATAATAGTTGCTTCATTCAGTGATGATGAGCGACTTGACAGCTTCGACTATATAATGGACGTCATCTTCAGATACGTAGGGACCAGAAGGTAAGCAAAGACCAACCTTGAAAAGCGACTCTGCAACACCACTGACGTAAGCAGGGCTATCACTGTAAATCGGCTGCTTGTGCATAGGCTTCCAAAGTGGACGTGCTTCGATATTGAAGGCATCCAAGCCCATTCGCATAGCCTCGACGTTATTATTGGGTTGACAATCGGTCGTTGGATTATCAACGGTATGGATGACACCCCCAGCGCCTCCAATAGCACTTGTGACGACCTTTTTATAGGCATACTTCTCCCCTTTCACCTTAAGGCTTGGATCAAGGGTGATTGTGTTAAGCCAATAATTTGAATCGAAACGCTCATCGGGATTCTTGTGGAATTTGATACCATGAACATCCTTAAAAAGCTGTTCATATAGAGCGGCAAGCTTTTGATGATGAGCAATGTGGTCGTTAAGAACCGTCATCTGACCTCGACCAATACCCGCACAGATATTTGATAGGCGGTAGTTGTACCCAATAGCAGAGTGCTGATAATAAGGATAAGCATCACGTGCCTGGGTAGCATACCACATGATTTCGTCTCGGGCAGCCTTGTCGGGACAGATTAGAGCACCACCTCCCGAAGTTGTAATCATCTTGTTTCCATTGAACGAAAGAACGCCATACTTGCCAAAAGTACCTAGGACGCGACCATTCCAACGAGATCCCAAACCCTCTGCAGCATCTTCGATGACAGGGATGTTATAGCGACTGGCAATCTCCATAATCTTGTCTATCCGATAAGGCATTCCATAAAGTGCCACTGGAATAATGGCCTTAGGCTTGTGTCCGGTCTTGGATATACGGTCGCGAATAGCTTCTTCGAGTATATCGGGATCCATATTCCACGAGTCTCGTTCAGAATCGACAAAGATAGGTGTAGCTCCGAGGTAGGTTACAGGATGAGAACTGGCACAAAATGTGAAGCTTTGAACAATAACCTCATCACCTGCCTTCACACCACAAGCAATGAGAGCCAAATGAACGGCAGCAGTGCCAGATGATAGGGCCACTACCGAATGAGGCCGTTTGGGACATCCATTAATTGTCAAAGGGCAACCTTGTTCCTCATCGAAAGATAATGGGCAATGGACGGGCGACTCGGGTTGAGAAGAGTTCGGGTCGGAAGAATCGACAAAACGTTGAAGGTCTTCTTCAAAACCATTGACATTGGGGCCAAGCGGGACGACCCAATTTGTATCGAATGCATCTTTTACGTATTTCATCTCATTGCCAGACATATGAGCCAGACAAAGCCAAATACGTTTATCTCTTCTTTCCATTTGTATGTATGATGAATAGAAATGATTAAGATAATATCATCAAGGCAATTTCAAAAGCGCTGGCAAGCTTCCTTGTAGGTGTCTAGCGAACCGATGTCGAAACGTCCTGCAGTCATATGCCAGGCATGGATGGTAGTGTGATCAACCATGTAATGAGCCAAGTTTCCTGGGGCATCCTTGCCGCATCCGTTCTCAACAGAATGACGAATTAGGTCAAGATCATGCCGAAGGTAGATGTAGAATGGCGGAACGGCCCAATGAGATTTTGGCACAGCGGGCTTCTCTTCCATGTTTAGGACCTTATCGTTCGCGTCGAGGACGACCACACCCGTACGTTGGAGTTTGGCTACATCGGGTTGCTCATGACACATGATGCAACTGGTCTGTTTTGATTTTGCAAAATCTACAAACTCCTTGAAACTGAAGAAAAGGATGTTGTCGGCAGCTACAACAAGCAAGGACGATTCATGCATGTCACGCTGGTCCAGATAGTTGATGGCTAAAAGCAAATCGCAAACAGCGCCAAGACGGGTTTCGTTGGTTTCAGTACCATCGTCGAGGATGGTGATAGGCTTGGTATAGCAAGCATTCTGCTTCCAAGTCTCGAAGTGATAGGCAAACTTATGATTAGTGATGATGATGTGTTCGTCGATGTCAGGAATCTTGTCTATATCGATGAGCATACGGTCGAGGATTGACTTCTCCCCTATCTTGAGCAATGGTTTCGGAAAGTTTCGGGTTAGTTCACCAAGACGGGTGGCGTAACCTGCAGCTATGACGATGGTTTTCATTCTTTTTTTCTATTAAAGCAATAATCTATAACCTCCTGAGTACGATCACCGAACAATGGTTTATCATCCAAATATTGATCTATAGTTCCAGGACGATAGAAATTGGCTTCAATCAATACAGGATCGTTATTCTTATCTAATGCAAAATCCCAACCGATGAACCCGATTTGAGAAACATTATAATGTAATCTGCGAGCAGTTTCACAAATGGTTGAAAAATTTGGGATCTTACATTCATTGTATTTCTTTCCTGAATAATGAGTATCATATTTCTCACTAACATGATCTGAAACTGCGAAGGAGAGTATTCCATCTTCATTGACTCCGACTCCCAACCCTCCGCTACTCAAATTGTCGAGCCTCATTCCTTCAATTCCGTGTCTTAACATCCGAAATACTACTGTACATTTCCCATTCAAATGTAAAGTCTCAATACGGATAGTATTCAAAGAAGATGGATTAAAGAATGCGATATCATCTGATTGTTCAACTATTTCCTGAACGACAAAATTCTTTTTGCGAGAATCGAAAGACTTTCGAAGAATCTCATTGTCATATTGGTCTAGAAATTCAATATCCTTTCCTCCCATTGTCTCAACACTTTGTTTGATAATAATAGGTTTACCATAGTCCAATACTCTTGCTATAGCTTGCTCCTCGGTTATGGGACTGTATTTATCCGTGATGTAACTACCGTTATAATATCCAATTATTATACGAGGCTGCTTAACTGAAGGGAATAATAAAGGAAATAAAATTTTATCTGAAAAAGCCTTAGAAATAGAAGAAGGATTAATGATATTATACATATATGTATACCAAATATATCGGGGCATATATAAACACAGGTCTTGGGGCTCTTTACCCAAAAAATAGACTACTGTACGGAAATAGGTATATCCAATGGGGCGACGAATATATTTAATCCAAAAATCATCTACCTTCTTCTTTGCTTCTTTGGATAATTCTGGCAACTCAACACCCTTCATCCGTTTCTGGTCCTCCTCTTCCCAAAACTGTTTTTGACGATAAATCAATACCTTATTTTCATAATAAGATAATAGTTGTTTAATCAACAAAAGGACCTTGAGAAAAAAGCGTAAAAGGAACGTCAATATAAAATTATTAGAAATCATAATCATTCATAATTATCTCAACTATCTACCAAATGGATATTATTTATTGAGGTGCACTCGTTGCTGTTCCATAATACTTAGCATACCATTCGGCAAAAGATCTCAACCCTTCGCGCAAACTAGTGGATGGCTTATAGCCGAAGTCCTCTTCGAGGGGAGTAGTATCAGCATATGTAACAGGAACATCACCTGGCTGCATAGGAACGAGTTCCTTGTGCTTCTCGAAATCGTAGTTAGCAGGAAGGACATTGGCACGAATAAGCTCCTGTTGAAGGATATCGACAAAGTCAAGCAAGTTTTCTGGGTTGTTGTTGCCAATGTTATATACCTTGTATGGAGGGATAGGGAGACCGTCTTCACCATCTGCCTTTTCGGGAGCATGCTGCATGATGCGAACAACGCCCTCGACTATATCATCAACGTAGGTGAAATCACGCTTGCACTTGCCAAAGTTATAAATCTGGATTTTTTCACCACGACGCAATTTGTTAGTAAAGCCAAAATAAGCCATATCTGGGCGTCCAGCAGGACCATAGACTGTGAAGAAACGGAGGCCCGTAGAAGGTATGTTATAGAGTTTGGAGTAGGCATGTGCCAACAATTCATTGCTCTTCTTGGTTGCAGCATAGAGCGAAACAGGGTTATCCACCTTATCATCCGTACTGTAAGGCACCTTCTTGTTCGAACCATAGACGGAGCTGGACGAAGCATAAACAAGATGTTCCACATGATGATGACGACAGCACTCGAGAATATTGTAGAAACCGATGAGGTTGCTTTCGATATAGGCATCGGGATTGGTGATCGAATAACGCACACCAGCCTGAGCAGCAAGGTTGACCACTGCCGAAGGCTTCTCTTCCGCAAAAAGATGATTAAGGATTTGCATGTCGGCGATGTTACCCTTAACGAACTTCCAGTACATCTCCCGCTCGTCCTTGCCAGAATGTATTTTGGACACAAGATCGTTGAGTTGCTGGAGACGTTCGAACTTGATATTCACGTCGTAATAGTTATTCAGGCTGTCGATACCGATGATTCGAATACCAGGCACGTCATTGAACAATCGTTTGACGAGATTGCTCCCAATGAAGCCAGCTGCACCTGTTACCAACACGGTCTTACCCTCGAGAGAAATATTATAGTTTACCATATAAAAAGTATTAATTAATTACATAAACTTGAGAAAAGAACAATCATGCCTCATTCCGTTACAAAACGAGCACCATCATCAGGCTTGACCCAGTTGACCGAGAATGTCTCTTCGTACTCTGGGAACTTTGCCAAATACTGGTCTGTAAGCGATCGTTCGATACTTTCCTTATAAGCGGGATCAACCAATGCAATCACTGCCCCCTTAAAACCGGCTCCTGAGAATCGCCCTCCATAGACACCTGGCAATTTGGACATGATCTGATAGATGGCGATAAGCTCAGGACTACCACATTCATAGTTGTTCATCGACGATTCGCAGGAATCGAAACTGAGTTTCCCGAAGAGTTTTATGTTGCCACTCTCCCATGCTGTTACTCCTTGACGAACTCGGCGATACTCGGTGTAAAAATGCTCGGCACGACGAGCAAAACGATCGGGCATGGCTATCTTTGTCTTGTCGAACGTAGATCTGGGAATGTCACGCAGGAAGGTCTTGTCGAAGGTCTTGAGCGGCTGTCCAGTATATGCTAACATATTCCATGCTGCAACCTTACATTCATAGACTCGCAGATTGTAATCGCTATTGATGAGCGAACGTGTAAGGCCCGAAAAGAAGATGCCGATCTCGAATGGTGGCATCTTGGGATTGCGTTTCACAATACGGTATTCGTTCGAATCACAATCGAGGAACAAAAGGCCATCCTTTTTGCCAAGTGCAATGCAACTCTGGTCGAGAATTCCGTTGTTAAGTCCAATATACTCACGTTCTGCTTCAGAGGCAATCTGGACGATTTCAAATGGTTTAAGCCTGATGCCATTAGCCTTGGCAAAGGCCATCACATAGGCTATCAGCACAGCAGCCGACGAACTGAGTCCACCAATGGGGAGGCTTCCATGAAGACAACCATCTATGCCCTTGGTTAGTTCGAAACGCTTGCGCAGTGCATATTTCGCTCCTCGTGCATAATCGCCCCAGTGCTTCTCTCGCACCTGTGATGGTGTATCCAAATGAAAATGTACCTCACCCTCGAAATTATCAGAGGATAGATTGACCTGACTGTCCTCGCGGATATTAAAAAAGAGATCCACTCCTTTGTCAATTGCGAAACCTGTAACTAAACCACGCTGATGATCGACATGAGCGCCGAGAGGGCAAACACGATAAGGAGAAAAAATGTGATATTGATATTCCATCGGATTAATTTGGTATTATAGAACCAGATTGATACAGTAAGCAAATAAGATTAGTCAAGAGCCTCATATCTAGAATGGTGACTCTTGTATTCAGGGACTATTTCCTTCATTTTGGCGACAATCTTCATATCATCGTATGTGAAGGATAGTTGATAGAGTTCCTCTTCATTCTTGAGTGCCAGTTCATATGGATATTCGCGAACGGAGGCGACCTTGATCTTTGGATGCATGGTGGGCTTAGCGTGCTCATTATCATTAAGGACTTCCTCATAAAGCTTTTCACCATCGCGAAGTCCCGTATATCTAATCTCTACATTCTTGGCACCGCTCAGATCTATCATACGTTGAGCTAGTTCTGCAATACGGACAGGCTTGCCCATATCGAAGACGAAGATCTCGCCACCCTTGCCCATGGTACCAGCTTCGAGAACAAGCTGACAAGCCTCAGGGATGAGCATAAAGAAACGGATGATATCAGGATCAGTGACGGTAACAGGTCCTCCCCTACGAATCTGCTCACGGAAGATCGGAATAACGGAACCATTGGAACCAAGGACATTTCCAAAACGAGTAGTGATAAATTGGGTAACAGCAGGAGAACCATCAATCTGCTTGAGTATAATTGACGAAGAAGTCGAATGAACACGCTGTTGCTGAATAGCACGGTCGAGTGACTGGCAATAGATCTCGCTGATGCGCTTCGAGCAACCCATAACATTTGTGGGATTAACAGCCTTGTCGGTCGAAATCATAACGAATTTTCGGGTACCATACTTGACAGCAAGATCGGCGATAACACGAGTGCCGTAAGTGTTATTCTGAATAGCCATGGCAGGATTGTCTTCCATCATTGGCACATGCTTGTAAGCAGCTGCATGAAAGACGTATTCTGGACGATGCAACTTGAAAATCTGCTCCATCTGTGTAGGATTGGAGATAGAGCCTACTATGGTCCAGCTCTTGAGCGTCGGATAGTTACGTTCCATAAATAGGCGCACCTTATGCATAGGCGTTTCGGCCTGATCAACCAAAACAAGTTCGGCAGGTTTAAAAGATGCTATCTGATGCACCATCTCGGAACCGATAGACCCCGCGGCACCCGTGATAAGGATACGTTTGTTGTAGAGAAGCTTCCCAATGGCGTTAAGATCTACTTCGATCTTGTCGCGGGGGAGAAGATCTTCGATATCAACCTCATGGAGGCGACTATGCTGCAGACTTGATTTGCCATCCCATGTCTCAGCAGCAGGAAGCATCATGATCTTGATTCCAGCCTTTGTGAGGGCATTGACAAGCTTATCATTTTCTCGGAATGCTTCGGATAGTAATGGAGAAACGAAAAGCATATTAGCCTGACTCGACTGCATAGCATTCACAACGGTTTCATTAGCCTTATGAACACGAACACCGAGTATGAACCTATCTATGTACTCGGCTTTGTTTGAAATAAAGCCTTTGACCATGTACTGACGAGGATTATCATTACGCATACTCTTGGCAAGAGCAATGCCTCCTTCTTGGACTCCAAAGATATAGACATTCTGTGTGGCCTGATCCTTGACAGCTGTATCGTAAAGATATTTGACGCCGATACGAATACACCACATGAAGAACATTGCCAACAAGAAGGTGATAAAAAAGACACGGAACTTTGGGAAACCAGCAATGAAATGAATTCCTACGAAGTAATATACAACAGCTGTGAGAACAATACCTACAAAGACAGCACAAGTAACTCGCAAAAGATCCGCGAAACTGGAATATCGGAAGATTCCTGCATAAGTGTGGAAATAACGCATACCTATGCAGAACATAGGCAGAGAACAAGCCCATACAAACATGAAATGCCAGAAATTAGCAACTAGGGCTTCGCCTCCCATACTAAGATAGATGGCAAGCATTCCAGCGACTAAGATGGATAAGCAATCAACAGCTAAAATGCACCAATAGGGTAATGCATTTCTAGACAAGTACCATGAAAAGACCTTGTTCCAGACTTTCATGAAGCCAGTAAAAAGATGAGAACGATTTAGTTTGGAATGAAGCATTCTAAAGACTATTCAACATTGAGGGAAATAATAAGCTACATATGAAATGATGATGTAGCCTAAAATATAATGTAAAGCTACGCTAGGCATGGCACACAAGTAAGTACACATACCTAACTGCTTATTAAATTGTTGCAAATATATATATATTCGGACAAATAAAGAAATTTAAACAGAAAAAAAGTTCTATTTACAATTTTTTATGGATTAAGATTGGAGTTTTGCCAAATATAATTTGTAATTTGAGGTATTATGATCATAGCTCTCAAACAGTACCGCTTGTAGCACATGAAATAGTACCGCTCCAGAGATCTGCAGATGGTGTCGTCAATCCTCGCGCTGACGGCACCATTTTTTAGAAGAAAATTACCATTGTCGTATTTTACATTTAGA